>NZ_KV810450.1 GCF_001812805.1 Corynebacterium sp. HMSC078H07
AGATAGCAGTCCAATGCTAGCCCAGAGGGCGCACTGGTTCAGAGCAGAAGCTTCGTCGCCACTACTTGCGAAAGCAAATCCAAGAAATCGACCTTGGGCATTGTTATACAGGTCCATGCTGGTCTCATCCGCTGGCCCCTGAGCGACACTTTCGTGGTTAGTAGCAATGCGTTCAGCTGTATCTGCACCGATTCTCATCGTCATCAGAGCATTCCACGAGCAGTGCCGAAAAGCATCGCCCTTTCCATTGTGGAGTGATGTGGCGGCAGGAAACCGGTTCTGCGCTTCCATACTCGCGGTTGTGGCTGCCTGATTGGCGATGCCGCATGATACTACTGTGTCGGCTTTCAGGTCTGGACTGTTAGGCTCGGGTCCTTTCGGCCTGTTAGGGCTTGCGGGGTGCAGGGGTGGTGGAAAACCGAAAAAGAGGAGACCGTTGAAACTGGTGGTGTTTCAACGGTCTCCCCTTTTTTTGTTGTATTGAGTTGTTTGTTGTTGTTTGGTGTCGGCGGTTTCTTACTCTCCCA
>NZ_KV810451.1 GCF_001812805.1 Corynebacterium sp. HMSC078H07
TTAAGGGACATTTCGTGTGGATAAATCGATACGGATTCCCGGAGCAGCCTGGGATAATGCCGTGATCTTGATTTTGAATCGGTTCCAACAGCCCGATCGATGAAATCAACACCGGATAGTCCTAGGTCTGTGATAGGAGGACTGCTGCTGGTGCGGTAAGGCCAATTCCTATGGCTAATAGGAATCGGCCGTCGTGTGACATGTGCGGCCATGGACTCGTTAAGAACGGCAAAACCGCGGCAGGAACCCAACGCTGGCT
>NZ_KV810452.1 GCF_001812805.1 Corynebacterium sp. HMSC078H07
GATGATGTGTGAGAACTCAATAGTGTGCCAATGTACTTTTTTGTGTTGGTTGATTGTAATCATTGTTGGCCGTGATGCATTGTATGTGTGTTGCGGTTGGTGTATGCCGGATGGCGCTTTTTTCAAGCGGCGTCATTGTAAACATTTTAAGTTGTTTGGGCGTATTGATTATTTTCTTCTGACTAGGCCAGCCCTTGTTTTTGTGCCCCGTCGGGTTGGGGGTTGGTTGAAGTTTATTTTCTTTATGTAATTTTTGGATAGCCAGTCCGTGTGGCGTTCGTGTTGTTTGTGCAGCGCGGGTGCGATGCATGGTTTGGTTTGTCTGTTTGTCTAGGTTTGGGCTTTTCACGGCCTTTTT
>NZ_KV810453.1 GCF_001812805.1 Corynebacterium sp. HMSC078H07
TGAGAAAAATACGCCAACGGAACAGAAGAAGAAGTAGTTGTGGTTGCCACCATGGTGACACCCCCCTTAAACACTAGAAAATACGAACATGCTTTCTAGCCACCACACTACCCAAACACCCCAACACCACACCAGACCCCATAACACACCACCACAACTAGACCAAAACAACACACCCATTCGAACACACTCTTGCCAACACCACATATAGACGGCGAATTATCAAACACCCCACATCACAATGTGACAAACACCACACAATAACGGCCAGAAACGAGGTCAGAGAAGGCGTCGCTAAGCACTGCGTTGACTGCACCATCGAGCAAACCCAGAATTCTCGACGGAGCTTCACGGTTAGGCGGGAAAACGAGTGAACCCCCAACCCGGCAGGGAAGGGGGTGGAAGTTTCACGTGAAACTTAAGAAGTTGCGACCTCTCCGTCGGCGGCCTTAGGCTCCGAATCAGAGTCGATGCCGTCGATCTTGTCGCGAGCGAAACGGTCGACAATCATGGCAATAGCGCCATCGCCGGTGACGTTTGCCGCGGTACCAACGGAATCGATGGCGATGTATGCAGCAATCATCAGCGCCACCATGGAATCGTCGAAGCCCATATTGGACTGCAAGAGGCCAACCGCCACCATCACAGCACCGCCAGGAACGCCCGGAGCGGCAATCATCATGATCCCCAGCAGCAGAATGAAGCTCAAAGCCTTTCCGAGATCTCCCTCCATATCTGGAGACATGAAGACAATAGCGAAGGCATACAAAGTCAATTTCATCATGGAGCCAGACAAGTGGATCGTGGCACAGAGCGGAATGACGAAACCGGCGACTGGCTTGGAAATGCCGTTCTTCAGAGCGGAATCAAGAGAAACCGGAATGGTCGCGGCGGAAGACGAAGTGCCCAACGCAGTGAAGTAGGCGGGCGCCATATTCTTCATTGCTGTAAACGGATTCTTTCCGGCAATAGCACCGGCAACCAGATACTGAAAAACCAAGTAGACCAGAGTCATGACCACTGAAAGGAGGAGAACCTTGGCGAAAGCAGCCATTACCGTGCCAATGTTGCCGTTCATACCGAGTGTCAGGAAGATACCGAAGATGTAGATCGGCAAGAGCGGAATAACGAAACCCCAGATAACCTTGATAACGACTCCTTCAAACTCCTTCGAAAGGGCGTAGAGGTTGTCGGACTTGACCGTTGTCATGGCCACGCCGACGCAGAAGGAGAGAAGTAACGCCGTCATCACCTCAAAAGGTGCCGGCATTAATACCTCAAAGTATGGTTTGAGGGCACCCTCATCAATATCGGCAACATCGGTATTGAGCGTTTGGCCCTTGAGCATGACTGGGTACAGGACCTGGGTAAGCCCATAGGCCACCAAGCCGGAAACAATGGTGGAACCGTAGGAAATGCCTGCGGTGATGCCCAGCCACTTACCTGCGCCGCGGCCAAGACCGGCAATGGCTGGTGCCACGAGGGCAAAAATCAAAACTGGGATAAAGAAGCCCAAGAAATTTGAAAACAGCCCGTTGAACGTCGCGAAGGTTCTACCGAACCATTCGGGAGCAAACTGGCTTGCAATGATGCCCAAGATAATCGCGACAATGATCTTGAACAACAGAGAGTTGAGAACACTCTTGAATGACATGATTGATTCTTTTCTATGGTTGGAACCACGTGGATTTCCATCGCTGGGTAATAAAAGCTTTATTATCTACCGAGCGACACGAAATGTATATTACAGGAGCAATCTCATAATTTGAACCGGCTTTCTCGCCGGGCAGCGGGAGAGATAGACTAGTGCACATGCTCGTAGTCGGAATCCTCTTCTTCATCCTCGCCGCAGTTTTTGTGATCGTGGGCGGTCTCGCTTCATTGCGCAAGCTTCCAGGCAATAGTGTCGTCGGTCTTCGCCTGGCAGAAATCCGAAAGAGTAGGGAGGCATGGGATAACGCGCACGCGGTTGCCGGTCCTTTCTGGGCACTGGGTGGTGTCGCGCTTATCTTTGGAGGCTTCGTAGCTCTGCGGGCAGAAGGCTGGATGTGGCTTATCCCAGCCGCAACATTCATCGTTGCGGTATTACTGTTGTCCATCGGCTCTAACATGGGCGCCCGCGCGGCCTACCTGTGGGACCAAGCGCACAAGGAAGACGAAGGCTGCGGGGATTCCTGCAACTGTGGCGATGACGGATGTGGGGATGACACACCGCCGGCTGTCGACGTCTCCGCGGTCCGCGCAGCTGCCAAACACTCCGATGGCGCAGGCAAATAATTACAACACTGTGACGTAATGTGTCCACCCATGCCAATAGGCCATTTTACGTCATAACGAAATCATAGTTGGACCCTCCTGATGGTAGGTACAATCCATCATTGATGAGGGTCCGTTTTCTTACATCTGGGCGTTAGCTGTCAACTTAGCCACAAGTGAGTGGGAGACTGGGCCTAGTACGTGACAGTGGTAGGGTTGCAGAGGACGATGGTCTTCATGACTAACACTAAGCGAAACAAGACCCTTCAGATTGTCGCCGCAGCGGCATTGAGCCTCACCGCCTTGGGCGCCGGTGCCTCCTACGCTATGGCCGCCGATACACGCGGCACAAAGACGGTAGCGCAAGCCGGAACAATCTACAGCGATGTGGGAACCTCATACGGCTCTTATGACTTTAGCGGTAGCACCGAACGCGAGCTTCCTGTGTGGGAGGGTGAGATCGGATAGAGTAGGGCCCATGACTACGTGTTCTCGTCGCCTGTTCCTCCTTGGCACCGCCACCACCTTTGCAGGCGCATACCTCGCAGCCTGCGGCAAGGAGCCTTCGGCTGAAATCGCCGCCACAGAGATTCCAGTTGGTTCTGCCATTATCGTCGACAAGGTGATCTTCGCTCAGCCGACCGAAGGCGAGTTTAAGGCCTATTCCCAGACCTGCCCACACCAGCAATCCCTCATTACCAAGATTGAGGGACTGACGGCGACGTGCACGAGCCACTATTCAAGCTTTGACCTGGCTACCGGTGAAGTCACTGGCGGCCCAAGCCCCAAGCCACTCACGGAGTACGGCGTTGAAAACGACGGCGGAACGGTAAGGAACGTCAGCAGCTAACGTCGTGACAGCGTTTCACGTGAAACATATGAGGGACGTCTACACTCTGATATATGCTTGAGCGCCTCAAAAACCTCGACCCCCTCATACTTCTCATCCTCTGCGCCGTCGCCATTGCGATCGTGTTCCCAGCCCGTGGTGAATTCGCAGACGCCTTCGACGTCCTTACTAATATCGGCATCGCGCTCCTCTTCTTTCTGTACGGAGCGCGACTCTCTACGCGCGAGGCGATTAATGGCATCAAGCACTGGAAACTGCATCTCACCATCCTCGCGTTTACCTTTGCTGTATATCCCCTTATCGGTCTCGCCCTGAGACCTCTCACGGTCTTCATACCCAACGACCTCTATTTGGGCATCCTGTACCTCACGCTTGTGCCATCAACCGTGCAGTCCTCCGTGGCATTCACGTCCGTTGCAAAGGGTAACGTCGCTGGCGCAATCGTGTCAGCATCGGCGTCGAACTTGGCGGGCGTCATCCTCACCCCGCTCCTCGTTATGGCACTCATGGGTGCGGGAAATGGAATCCACATCGACAGCTCGGTCTTCCTCGAGATCTCAGTACTCTTGCTCCTGCCTTTCGCACTGGGCCAGATCACGCGCAGGTGGGTCGGCACGCTCGCCGCAAGTAAGGCCACAAAAGTGGTGGACCGAGGTTCCATCGCCATGGTCGTCTACGCAGCCTTTTCAAAAGGAATGGTAGATGGCATTTGGTCGCAGATTAGCGTCTGGCAAATCCTCTTCCAGATTCTCTTCTCTACAGTCTTCGTGTTCTTCATGCTTTGGCTCACCAAGGCCATAAGCACAAAACTCGGGTTTAGCCGGGAAGACACTATTGCCATCCAGTTCTGTGGATCGAAGAAGTCTCTTGCCACGGGCCTGCCGATGGCCTCGGTTATTTTTGCCTCCGGCAGCACGTCGCTGGGACTGCTCATCCTCCCGCTCATGATTTACCACCAGGTTCAGCTCATGATCTGCGCGTCTGTGGCGTCGCGCTATGCGCGGGTAGAGTGAGGCACCATGAAAACTCTCTACGTTAGAACGACCATGACCCTCCCGGAGGTCGGAACAGCCATCCACATTGCGGAAATGCAGGAAATTAGTGACTCCGCCTGTTCCATGCAGCGCATCATAGCGCTCGCGCCGGATGACTCCATCGTGGGAGCAGCGACCCCGCATGCGTCGGTAGGCAATGCCGATGTTCCGCAGCAGGTAGTTCCACACCCCAACACCTACGATGAGTTTCCGGATATTGAAGCGGAGTTTGTCAGTGCTCTCCAATTCCATTCCTTGTGGACGGAAGCTACCGCCCTCTACGGCGAGGTTTAGAAGACCACGTTCACAAGGAGCATGTAGAACGCGGTACCACCGAAAATGGAAAGACCGGAGTTTCGGCGCCACAGGTGAAGACCCGCGGTAAAAGCAGCAGCGGCAAGGGGAGCGATGAAGCTTCCCAAGTCACGGGATGCACCAAATAAGGTATAGACCACCAAAACGGTCATTACGCCTACTGGCATTGTGAACCCCAGCATGGAAATGAACTGGCTTCCCTTGAGGGCTTTGACAAAGGCGAAGGGCAACCAG
>NZ_KV810454.1 GCF_001812805.1 Corynebacterium sp. HMSC078H07
GACTTTGGCGGTGTAGGACTCAATCAGGGTGAGAATGCTAAGGCTATGTTGTTGTGCCACCGCGGCAGCACGGGCTTTGCGTTGTTTGCCGGTGAAGCGGGTTTGCCCGAAGTAGGTGCGGTGAAGGTGGGCAAGTTCTGTGGCATCGGCTGGGTCGGCGCCGAGCGTGCGAAGCTCATCGGGTGAGCTGGATGCTTGTTCCACTAGCGCGATCCCCGAGTTGCGGTAGTGGAAGTAGGTTTTTAATACCCCCATGGCCACGAAGCTTAAAACAGACCCACCAACCCCGCAACTCGAAAACGAAAAAATCCCCCGCGCGCAGCGGGGGATTAAAAGGCTTAAGGCCTTACTTGCCAGCCAGCTTGTCGCCGAGACGCATTGCATCATCCATGGCGCCAATGATGGAGGTGAGGACCTTGATCCACTCGCGGATCTCCTTCGGGCTTACGTTGCCCTCGTCGTCGGAGGAAAGAGCGAAGAAAGCTGCGGAGGAACCGTCCTGCTCAGCCGGAGCAGCGGTGGCAACAGCGGTGCCGGAGAAAGCGATGGTTGCAGCGGTAGCAGCAGCAACGATGGACTTACGGGAGAAGAACTTCATGATGGAGTGTCCTATCTTTATCGAGCGGGAGGAAGAAACTACTTGGCCTTCGGGCCGAAGTACTTGGTGTAGAAGGCGAAGACGGTGCCGAGGGCGCCGATGATGGCGGTGAAGACGGCGATCCAGTCGCGGATTTCCTTCGGCTCCATATCGGTGATGGAGGAACCTTCATCCTCGGAGGAAGAGGAGGACTCGTCCTTCTTCTTGTTGTTTGAATCGTTCTCGTTGGACTCGGACTCGTCCTTCTTCTTGTTGTTGGACTCGTTGGTCTCCTTGTCGGAGATGGTGATCGTGTCGTCCTCGGAGGTGGTGGTGTTCTCGGTAGCGGTGGAGTTGGTCTCCTTGGTGGTGGTCTCAGCGGAAGCAACGGACACGCCGGTCAGGGAAACGGTTGCTGCAGTTGCAGCGGCTACGAGTGCCTTACGGGAGAAGAACTTCATTCTCGTTCCTTTTATATCTCGGGAATTTCAAAGACCTCACAGATGCTACTGAGACTAGAGTTGATATGCAAGAGATTTGTCAAAAAGTTCTTCACTCTGTGAATCAACTGCCCGCATGATGTGAGCTGGGCTTTCCAATTGAGCTCGGAACAGCTTAGGTTAATGCGAGGTAAAGGAACAGCTCAAGGCTAAGAAATTCTCAGAAGAGAAATGATACTGGCTTTAACAAAGAAGAACCCCCGCTCACACTTGGGAGCGGGGGTTAACCACCGTATTGGGGGTAAACGCTAGCTTTCGATGGTGGCCTTGGTGATGCGAACCTC
Source organism: Corynebacterium sp. HMSC078H07 (assembly GCF_001812805.1). GTDB lineage: Bacteria > Actinomycetota > Actinomycetes > Mycobacteriales > Mycobacteriaceae > Corynebacterium. The sequence goes on from NZ_KV810454.1 coordinate 1,362, forward strand.
TTCAGCGGGTTCGCCATCCCCGGCGCCATCCTTGACACCCTTTTCAGCAATGGCGTCGATAGACTTCTGGCCCTTGTCGGTGAGGTTTCCGAAGTACGTGTAGGCCGGTGGCAGCTCAGAGTCCTTGTAATTGATGAAGAACTGGGAGCCGTTGGTATCTGGCCCAGCGTTAGCCATGGCGAGGGAGCCCTTCGGGTAAAGGACATTCTGGCTGAGAGCAGCGTCGTCAGCCTCATCAGTTGGGTACTCGTTGGCGAACTGGAAACCCGGACCGCCAGCACCCTGGCCGGTCGGGTCGCCACACTGCAGGACAAAGATTCCGCCATCGGTCATGCGGTGGCACACGGTGTCGTCGTAGTATTCAGCCGAAATCATGTCCGTAATAGCGTTGACCGTGCAGGGAGCCAGGGAACGATCGAGGGTCATCTCGATGTCGCCCTGCTTGGTAGCGAAGTTAACGGTTACTTCACCTTCGGCCGGAATGTCCTTGCCTTTAGGGGTGGCGACGTCACGGGCGGCGTCACCGGTCTCTGTGTATTCACAGGTCACGGTTTTGCCGAGGGGCTTTTCACGCTTGCCGCTTAGCGCCTCAGCGGTCGGGGCCTCAGACGTGGTTTCAGCTGCTGAGGTCTCCTGCGCTTGAATCTCTTCCTCATCACCTGAACGCGTGGCGAGGAACCAGATTCCGCCGACGAGAGCAATAATGACAACGGCTGCAGCAAATACAACGCCCAGCGGACGGGTCTTCTGCTTGCGGTCGCGGGACTTCAGCTCGCGATCGAGCTGGTTGAGCGCATCGTCCATGCGCTGACTGTTGGTAGGCACCTTTGTTTCCTCCACAGGGGTCTGATTTTTCGACTTAATCATCTTAACCGCACGAGGGTTCTTCATGGCGCGCCGCCCCGCCCGTCAGTACCCTTGGGTGACATGGCTACTGTTAATTTTAAGAACGAACCTACTCAGACCAATGGAGAGTTGCCGAAGGTCGGAGAGGCCCTCCCAGGTTTCACCCTCGTTGGCACTGACCTGGAAGAGGTCTCCAAGGCCGACTTCGCTGGCAAACGCTTGGTGGTCTCGTGCTTCCCGTCCCTGGACACGGGTGTGTGCGCGGCGCAGCTGCGTACCTTCAACGAGAAGGCTGCCGGTTTGGACAACACCGTCGTCCTGTCGGTCTCTCGCGACCTGCCCTTCGCTCAGGAGCGTTTCTGCGCGGCAGAGGGAATCGAGAACGTGGTGAGCGCTTCGGATTTCCGTTCGGACTTTGCTGACAAGCTTGGTCTGGTTTTGGAAGGCTCCCCGCTCAAGGGCTTGTTTGCTCGCGCGGTCATCGTGACCGATGAGGACCACAACGTGGTCTACACCGAGCTCGTTCCGGAGGTCACCACCGAACCGGACTATGACGCTGCGCTGGCTGCTCTGAAGTAAATGACCACTCCGGAGATTTTCGGCTTCGCCGCGGGCCCATACAAGACCAACACGTACGTTGTGTCTCACGGCGCTCGGGCCTTTATCGTGGACCCCGGGATGCATACCCACGAGCGCCTCGTGCAGCTCGCAGGGGAGAAGGATCTGGAGTATGAAGCGGTCGTGCTCACGCATGGTCACATCGACCACACGAGGGATGCGGCAGAATTCGATCTGCCGGTGTATATCCACCCGGATGACGCCTTCATGCTTGTCGACGGCTCCGGGGTATCCCCCCAGTCCCAAGTACTGTTCGATTGCGCCTCGATGAAGCAGGTCGCCGAGCGCCGCGACCTCATCGGCGGTGAGACACTGTCCTTGGCCGGCCTAGATTTCAACCTTGTCCATGCACCGGGACATTCGCCTGGCTGCGTCATGCTGGTGAGCGACGAGGTTGCGCTGACGGGTGATGTGTTGTTCAAAGGTTCCATTGGCCGCACGGATTTGCCGCATTCAGATCACGCCGCGATGCAACGTTCGCTGCGCGGGCCGGTGTGGGAACTTGATGATTCGGTGGCGATTCTGCCTGGCCATGGTCCGACATCGACGATGCGTCGCGAGCGAGCGACCAATCCGTTTCTCATCGCAGCGGGGGATGTACTCTAAAGGGCGTGAGTGATAAGAAGCAGTTCAAAGCCCTGTCCGCGCCCAAGGGCGTGCCGGACTACGTCCCGCCGCAATCGGCCACGTTTGCCAAGGTGCGTGAGACTTTCGTGCATCAGGCACACCTGTCCGGCTTCCAGCACATCGAGCTCCCCGTCTTCGAGGACACGTCGTTGTTTGCCCGTGGCGTGGGCGAATCCACGGACGTGGTCTCGAAGGAGATGTACACCTTTGCTGACCGCGGAGACCGTTCCGTCACCCTGCGCCCAGAAGGTACGGCAGGTGTCATGCGCGCGGTCATTGAGCACAACCTGGACCGTGGCCAGCTGCCGGTGAAGCTCAATTACTTTGGTCCCTTCTTTCGCTATGAGCGTCCGCAGGCCGGCCGCTACCGCCAGCTACAGCAGGTGGGTGTGGAGGCTATCGGCGTGGATGATCCCACCTTGGACGCGGAAATTATTGCGCTGGCGGATCGGTCCTACCGCAGCTTGGGCTTGAGCCAGTTCCGCTTGGAGCTGACCAGCTTGGGTGACCACGAGTGCCGCCCGGCTTACCGCGAGAAACTGCAGGACTTCCTGTTCAAGCTGGACCTAGATGAAGAAACCAAGGCGCGGGCGGAGCTCAACCCGCTGCGCGTGCTCGATGACAAGCGGCCCGAGGTCCAAGAGCAGCTTGTCGACGCCCCCCTCATGCTCGACCACCTCAATTCCGAGTGCCGTGAGCACTTTGAGACGGTGACGGGCCTGCTCGATGATATGGGCGTTGCCTACACCATTAATCCGCGGATGGTGCGCGGCCTGGATTACTACACCAAGACGTGCTTCGAGTTCGTACACGATGGTTTGGGTGCGCAGTCTGGCATCGGCGGCGGTGGCCGTTACGACGGGCTCATGGCCCAGTTGGGCGGTCAGGAGCTGTCCGGCATTGGCTATGGCCTGGGCGTGGACCGCACGGTGCTCGCGCTTGAGGCAGAGGGTGTGTCCCTCGACGGTGTCGACGAGCGCGTCGCAGTCTTCGGCGTGGCCATGGGTGCGGCTGCTAAAAAGAAGATGGCAGTTATCATCAATGAACTGCGCAAGGCTGGCATCTCTGCGGACATGTCCTTCGGTGATCGCGGCCTCAAGGGTGCGATGAAGGGGGCGGACCGCGCCAATGCGCGCTTCGCCCTAGTCCTCGGTGATCAGGAGCTCGAGGCCGGCACCGTGGCCCTCAAGGACCTGGCCGCGCATGAGCAGCACGACGTCCCGGTTGGGGACGTCGTCAAGCAACTGCGCGAACTGGTTTAGCACTCCACCTGGGAGACGCTGAAGCCCATCGTCTTGGCCAGGCCGCCGAGTGAAGTCTCCTTGTACTTGGAGAGCATATCGCGTCCGGTCTCGGCCATTGTTTGTACGGCGTTGTCGAGGGTGACGTGGTGCGTGCCCTCGCCCATGCGGGCTAGGCGCGCGGCGTTGATGGCCTTGACCGCGCCGATGGCGTTGCGCTCGATACAGGGAATCTGCACGAGGCCGCCGACTGGGTCGCAGGTCAAGCCGAGGTTATGCTCGAGCGCGATTTCGGCGGCATTTTCCACCTGTGCGGGGGTCGCACCGAGGAGCTCGGCCATGCCGGCCGCCGCCATGGAGGACGCGGAACCGACCTCGCCCTGACAGCCGACTTCTGCGCCTGAGATAGAGGCATTGGACTTAATGATGATGCCGATAGCACCTGCGGTGAGCAGGTAGCGGCGGGCATCAGCGCGGGTAAAGTCACATTGGAAGTCGCGGGCGTAGTGCAACACGGCGGGGATAATGCCGCATGCGCCGTTGGTGGGAGCGGTGATGACGCGGCCGCCGGCGGCGTTTTGCTCGTTGACAGCTAGTGCGTAGAGGTTAACCCATTCCATTGCGGAAAAACCGCAGGACTCATCGTCTTGTTTGGCCAAAAGTTGCTGATACATACCGGGCGCACGGCGGTTCACACGCAGGCCGCCAGGCAAGATTCCCTTAGTGGAAATTCCCTCAGTCACGCATTCACGCATGATGTCCCAGACGAGGTCGAGGTGCTTGTACACGTAGTCCAGCCCGCCTTCGTCGCGGTGGAGAACAGCCTCGTTGGCAGCAACGATTTCCCAAATGGCCTTGTCATGGGCTTCGCACAGATGCAGCAGGTGTTCGCCGGATTGGAACTCATAAGGAACCGTATCCTCGGCGGTCGCCGCAGCGACGCCTGCTGGAACACCGGTGTCGGTCTGGAGTTCGGCATCGAATTCCGCGCGGGACAGGATAAAGCCACCGCCGACCGAAAAGTACTCCGCATTCTCGGCGAGAAGAGAGCCGTTCTCGTCCCACGCTGTAAAGATCAGGCAATTCGGGTGCTCCGGTACCGGCTCGTTATTGAATTCGATGCCGTACTTTACCTCACCTGCGGGGCCAGAGATGGTGCCTTCCGAGGGGATGAAGGCGTCGGCGCGCGGTTCGGCGTCGAGCGGTACGCTGAGCGGATCCCATCCAGCTAGGCCGAGGATGACGGCACGGTCGGTGGCGTGGCCACGGCCGGTAGCGGATAGGGAACCACGCAGCTCGGTGTGGACCTTTGTCGGGTGCTGGTCGAGCGTTTCGATAAAGGCTTTCGCGGCGCGCATAGGGCCCACAGTGTGTGAGGAGGACGGGCCGATTCCAATGGAGAAAATATCGGTCACGCTAATAGTCATTAAGACCTCCTTAGGTGGCATTCAATAAGTATCGATTCACGATAGTACCGAGTACCATTGCCGGCTGCTTAGCCCGGTTGGCCGTTGTGGTCAGCAAGGAGCGCACGGAATCCCGTGGGGTCGGAACCAGTGTCGGACGCTGCGTCGATGCCTGTTTCTGCCGGGGATTTCTTGTCCAGTGGACCTGCCAGACCGGCGACGCGGTCGAGGGGACGAACCATCAAGTCAGCTAACTCGCGCGCGGCGCGCTCGATGCGTTGTTCATTGCGCGCGCCTTCCGCAGCGCCATAGTCTTCCGTTGCGTGGAAAACCCCAGTCGGCACCACGGTGGCATGCAGATAATTAAGGAGCGGGCGCAGCGCATAGTCCAACACCAACGCGTGCCGGCTGGAGCCGCCGGTCGCGGCGATGAGGGTAGGCAGACCGTTGAGAGCGTGTGGCTCCAGAGTATCGAAGAACATCTTGAACAGGCCTGAATAGCTGCCCTGGAAGACTGGACTCACGGCGATGAGGCCATCTGCCTGCATCACGGCGGATTTCGCCTCCTCAAGGTGTGGGGTGGGCGAGGCCCAGCTGGTCATCGCGTCAGCTAGCTCTCCGGCGAGCTCACGCAGCTCCACCACCGTCACATCCACGTCTTCGCCCCGGGCGGTGATCTGGGAGGAGGTGGCGGCGGAGAGGGCGTCGGCAAGCGCACGCGTCGTGGAAGGTGAGGATAGACCTGCCGTGACGACCACAAGTGAACGCAATTATTTCTCCTCTCCTGGGTTGACCAATGCATGCGGGGCGTATGCGGCGAGCGTAGCGTGCGTCGGCGGGTCAGAAGGTACATGATCCGGGCGGCGCAGCTCAAAGCGGCGGCGAATCTCGGGTACCACCTGCGTCCCCAGAATCTCAATCTGTTTCAGCACCACCTCCTGGGGCAATCCAGCATGATCGATGAGGAAGAGCTGGCGCTGATAATCGCCGACCCAGTCAGCAAACTGCAGTGTACGCTCCACCACCTGCTCCACCGTTCCCACCGTCAGCGGGGTCTGCGTGGTGAACTCCTCCAGCGAGGGGCCGTGGCCGTAGACCGGGGCGTTATCGAAGTAAGGGCGGAAACAGTCCTTGGCTTCCTGCTCCGTGGAGCCGATGAAGACCTGCCCGCCCAAGCCCACGATCGCCTGGTCTGCCCGACCGTGGCCATAGGATTCATAGCGGTTGCGGTACAGTTTCACCATTTTTGCGGTGTGTTCCTTGTTCCAGAAGATGTTGTTATGGAAAAAGCCGTCGCCGTAAAAAGCGGCCTGCTCCGCAATCTGCGGGGAGCGGATGGAGCCGTGCCACACGAAGGGCGGGATGCCGTCGAGAGGTGCTGGCGTGGCGGTAAACCCTTGGAGCGGAGTGCGGAACTTTCCTTCCCAGGACACGTTGTGCTCGCGCCAGAGGCGGCGCAGCAAATGATAGTTTTCCACCGCGAGCGGAATGCCCTCGCGGATGTCCTTGCCAAACCACGGGTAGACCGGCCCGGTATTACCGCGGCCGAGCATTAGGTCGATACGCCCGTCAGCCAGGTGCTGGAGGAAGGCGTAATCCTCGGCGAGGCGGACGGGGTCGTTGGTGGTGATGAGCGTCGTGGACGTCGACAGCTGCAGGCGCGTAGTCTTGGCCGCGACGTAGGCCAGATGGGTCGTGGGCGCGGAGGGCACGAAAGGCGGATTGTGGTGCTCACCCGTGGCGAAAACGTCGAGACCTACTTCTTCCGCCTTGAGTGCGAGCTCAGTAATGGCGCGGATGCGCTCTGCCTCGGTGGGGGTGGTGCCTTGTGTGGGGTCCTGCGTGACGTCACCCACGGTAAAGATTCCGAATTGCATGCCAAGCTCCTTTCTATGACATGACAACAAGAGTGGGGTGAGGGATTATTCCCACTCGAGGGCGTCGACAAGCATGGCAAGATCCGCCGGTGTAGCGATGGCTACCGGGCGCTGCGAAGGTTTGCCGTGTTCAGTGAGGAGAACGGCGCTGGGGTGTGTGCCGTCCTTGGCCGGTTCGGTGAGGGCATCGACGACCTCCTGCGCCGTGGCGTTGCGAGGCAGGAATTCAGCGCGGTCCTTGCGCTCCGTCATGGCGAGCACTGTGCTTACCGACGCCTCACCAATCGCCCCATCATCTCCTAAATCTGCCGCTACCCACCGCGCGATGGCATTGGTGGTCAGCAGTGCAGTAAACGTGCCGGAGTCATAAATGGGGATTTGGGAGTATCCGGTCTTGTTGATGAGGGAGAGGGCGTCGAGGATATCTGCGTCAGGCTCGAGAATCGTCACCTCGTTGTGCGGCAAAAGCGACAGCGCACTGGGCGGGTCTGTGAGCAGGCGCTGAAGGTTTTCTAATTGGTTGACGACTTGCGGGTGCGGGGTAGCGATGGGCTCGTCGTCGTAGTAGCGGCCATGCGCGATGGCGTTGCGCAGGTTGGAAATATCCTTGAGCTGCTCCGCTTGGCGCTTGCTGAGCAGGTGTTTGTCGTGGGCACGATCGACCATCCACCAGAAGGAATCTGAATTCTTCGCGCCTATGGCCTGGCGCAGGAACTGTTCAATGTCGTTGAAGGCGGCGAAGAAGCGCGCCACGGGGTTCTCGCTCATAGAGACCCAGTGTACGGATAGCGGTGCAGGTGGCATGTCCCGAAAACGGCGACACCGCCGCGAGAACCGGTGCGGATTCGCGGCGGTGTGCAGGAAGGAGCGGTAGCTTAGAAGACTACGCGCAGGATGGAGACGGTCACGGCGGCGATAGCCGCGGCGGCCGGCAGGGTGATGACCCACGCCAGGGCGATGGGCTTCATCAGATTCCAGTTGGCGGCACGGTTGACAATGCCCACGCCCAACACAGCACCAATGAGGATGTGCGTGGAGGAGACCGGCAGACCCAGCAAAGACGCGGCCATGACCACGGCGGCAGCTGCCAGCTCAGCAGCGAAACCGGAGGACGGGTGCATCTTGGTCAGGCCAGAGCCAACGGTCTGGATAACGAAGCGGCCAATGAACCACAAACCGGACACCAAGGCAATGCCCATGGCAATCATGACTGGTAGCGGCACGGACACCTCGTCCGAAATTTGGTTGGTTTGCATCACGTCAAAGACTGCGGCAAATGGGCCAATAGCGTTAGCGATATCGTTCGAACCGTGGGAGAACGCGAAGGCAGACGCAGTAAAGACCTGCATCCAAGAGAAGAGAAGGAAGGTCGAACGAGATAGGGACTTGTTCTTCAGGGAACGAGCGAAAATGAACACGGCCATCCAGACCGCCGCACCGACCATGCCCATGACGAGGAGGTTCTGCAGGGTGGAGAAGTCCACGCCGGTGTGCTTAAGTCCCTTGAACAGCACCATCGCGGAAATGATGATGGCGCCCAGAGCGGCGAGCAGTGGCACCCAGTTTTCCAAGGCCTTGTGCGCGTGAACGTCATCCAAGTCCTTGTTGATTTCGTGCAGGTCGCGGTAGTATTCGGACTCCAGAGCCTCGGGATCGTAATCATCCTCGGACGTCAGTGCTGCGTCACGAGCCATGGCGTTGGTGTAGGAAATCTGCTGCAGCTCGTTCATGCGCTCGAAGCGGGTCTTGTGCTCCTTACGCAGCTCCGCGCGGCGGGTCTTAATCTCACGCAGACGCCCATCAGCAGCCTCGTTGTAGACGAGGATGGAGCTCTTAATCCACTTGAACAGCAGGTAGGCCGCGATGCCGCCGAGAACTGGGGAGAGAACCCACGAGAAGGCAATGGTGCCGATACCGCCCCACTGCACCATGTCCATTCCGCCCTTGCCGGTGATGAAGCCGACGGTCAGTGCAGCGCCGACGATGCCGCCAACGATGGAGTGGGTCGTCGAAACCGGCCAGCCCATGCGGGTAGCGACGAGAAGCCAGATGGCGGCACCGAGGAGCGAGGACATCATGATGTATACGAACTCCATCGGGTCCAAACCGTCGATGGCATCCAGGTCAACGATGCCGGAGCGCACGGTATCCGTCACCTCGCCACCGGCGAGAATGGCGCCGGAGACCTCGAAGACGGCCGCAACAGCAAGGGCCTGTTTCATGGACAACGTGCCGGCACCCACGGAGGTGCCGAAGGAGTTGGCGACGTCATTGCCACCGATGTTGAAGGCCATGAAAAGGGCGAAGATAATGGCAGTGACCAAAAGGATGCGGTTGGCGCCTTCGGCAACCTCGCCGTTGCCCCAAATGATAAAGAAGATGAGAGTTACGGCGGTGAGAACGCCGAAGAACAGGTGCCAAATCCAATCTCTGTTCTTTCCGTTCACGGTCTCGAGGTCCGGCATCGTCGGTGTGGCGGTGCTCAAAACGTCGGTCCTTTCTGAAAAACAGAGCCTAGCGAGGTAATCCGCAGGCTCAATGAAGCATTAAAAGATAGAGCGGTACCCACCACGAACGGGCGGGAACCTGGATAGCGTAAGAAACCCAGGTGGCCGAAAGGTGAACGACTTATGACTGCAGTCCTAAATCTTATAGAGTCAATGACCAAGCCCCTGCGTGCGGCTCAGCGTACGCGTTGGGAAGCCTCTTTTACGCAAAAATGTGCACAGCCCTGCATTAACAGGGGTGTGCACAGTGTGGGGAGCGGTGGGCATGCGCTGTCGCGCGGCCCCATCAGCGATGCCACATGAGGTGTGGCTCGTTACCTTTTAGGACTTGTATACTCCACGTTCCAACGTGTCGCACTGCTCCATCTTGCCGGACTCGTAGCCTGCCAGGAAGTACTTGGCACGGTCCTCGGAGGAGCCATGCGTCCACGTATCCGGGCGTACCTCGCCGCCGGAACGACGCTGAATGTTGTCATCGCCCACCGCGCGAGCAGTGTTAACAGCATCGGTGACCTGTTGTTCAGTGATGGTTTCCAGGAGGGCATCATCACCCTCGTCGGCGTAGTGTGCCCACAGGCCTGCGTAGCAATCTGCCTGCAGCTCGATCTTGACCGCGTTGGAATCCTCACCGGGGTCGTTGTAGTTCGAGAGGCTGAGCGTTCCCTCTAGCTTCTGAATGTGATGGCCAAATTCGTGGGCGACGATGTACATCTGTGCCAGCGGCGCATTCTCGCCTCCGAAGTTGCGAAGCTGATCAAAGAACGCGGTGTCGAAATAGGCAGACTCATCGGCAGGGCAGTAGAAAGGGCCAGTGGCACCGGAAGCCTGGCCACATCCAGAGACCGTCGTGTTGTTGAAAATGACGCGGCCTGGCTCGGAATATTTCAAGCCAGCCTGTTCCGGAAGCTGCTGTGCCCAGACCTTATCCACGGATTGTGCCGCAAACATGACACGACAATCGTCGTACTTGTTGCCGTCCTCTGCGGTCTGGCAGTGTGCGAAGTCATCCTCGCCGCCTTCTTCGGGGCCCACCTGTGTCTGGTCGGGCTGTGTTTGATCAGTGGTGAGTACTCCCGGGTCGCCGCCAAGCAGGAGGTACAGACCAATAAGGAGGAGGGAGCCGACGCCACCGCCGGTAGCAATCATTCCGCCACGGCCGCCACCGCCTGAGCTGGCTCGCTTGCCGTCGAAACTTGCGCCAGATTTGAAAGTCATGGAACAGATTTTGCCACACGCGACGGAGCTCGGCTGTGCTTCATGGGGAGCTGCGTCATAACGGAGCCTGTGCCCCCAGCGCTGAGCCCGTCCGCTAGGAGCGGTAGACTTGGGCTGTTCAAATTCTTGTGCTCCTCGGCGCGTGCTGTTTACGCGTGGCGTGGGTGGGCACGAGCGTCAACAATAAGAAGGGATTGAACGAACGTGTTGCGTACACATTTGGCAGGCGAACTGCGCAAGGAGATGGCGGGGGAGACCGTCACACTGACTGGTTGGGTGGCCCGCCGCCGCGACCATGGCGGTGTTATCTTCATCGACCTGCGTGACCGCTCCGGCGTTGCCCAGGTCGTCTTCCGCGAGACCGAGGTGGCGGAACGCGCTCACGACCTGCGCTCTGAGTACTGCGTGAAAGTCACGGGTGTAGTTGAGCCCCGCCCAGAAGGCTCCGCAAACCCGAACCTTGCGTCTGGTGAGATCGAAGTTAACGTCACCGACCTCGAGGTGCTCAACAAGTCTGCAGCGCTTCCGTTCCAAATTGATGATCCGTCTTCCTCCGGCGAGGTCGGCGAGGAAACCCGCCTGAAGTACCGTTACCTGGATTTGCGTCGTGAGCGCCAGGCTAACGCCTTGCGACTGCGTTCTGCAGCCAACCGTGCTGCCCGCCAGGTGCTGGATAGCCACGACTTCACCGAGATTGAAACCCCGACGCTGACCCGCTCCACCCCGGAAGGCGCACGTGACTTCCTGGTTCCGGCGCGTCTCAAGCCGGGCAGCTGGTACGCCCTGCCGCAGTCCCCGCAGCTGTTCAAGCAGCTGCTCATGGTCTCCGGCATGGAGCGCTACTACCAAATCGCTCGCTGCTACCGCGATGAGGACTTCCGTGCTGACCGCCAGCCCGAGTTCACTCAGCTCGATGTGGAGATGTCCTTCGTTGACCAGGACGATGTCATCGCCTTGGCAGAAGAGATTGTTTCCGCTCTGTGGAAGCTCATCGGCTATGAGATTAAGACCCCGATTCCGCGCATGACCTATGCCGATGCCATGAAATACTACGGCTCTGACAAGCCGGATCTTCGTTTTGACATCAAGATTGTGGAGTGCACCGACTTCTTCAAGGACACTACTTTCCGCGTGTTCCAGAACGAGTACGTCGGCGCTGTCGTCATGGAAGGCGGTGCCTCTCAGCCGCGCCGTCAGTTCGATGCCTGGCAAGAATGGGCTAAGCAGCGCGGAGCCAAGGGCCTTGCCTATATCACCATCGCGGAGGACGGCACCTTGGGTGGTCCGGTGGCCAAGAACATCACTGATGCCGAGCGCGAGGGCATCGCAGAGCACGTAGGCGCAAAGCCGGGTGACGCAGTTTTCTTCGCAGCCGGAGACACCAAGTCTTCCCGTGCGCTGCTGGGAGCGGCACGTGGAGAGATCGCTAAGAAGCTCGATCTCATCAAGGACGGCGACTGGGCCTTTACTTGGGTTGTTGATGCGCCGCTCTTTGAGCCTTCCGCTGACGCCACCGCGTCCGGCGATGTCGCTCTGGGCCACTCCAAGTGGACCGCTGTTCACCACGCCTTCACCTCCCCGAAGCCGGAGTACCTCGATACCTTCGACAAGGAGCCGGGCGAGGCCCTGGCGTATGCCTACGACATTGTCTGCAACGGCAACGAGATTGGCGGCGGTTCCATCCGTATCCATAACCAGGACGTGCAGAAGCGAGTCTTCGACGTGATGGGTATTGGTGAGGAAGAAGCCCAGGAGAAGTTCGGCTTCCTGCTCGACGCATTCCAGTTCGGTGCACCGCCGCACGGCGGCATTGCCTTCGGCTGGGACCGTATTGTCTCCCTGCTGGGCGGCTTTGACTCTATCCGTGACGTCATTGCCTTCCCGAAGTCCGGCGGTGGCGTTGACCCGCTGACCGACGCCCCCGGTACCATCCCGGCTGCGCAGCGCAAGGAAACCGGTGTCGATTTCAAGCCGGAGAAGGCCGCCAAGGCTGATAAGGCTGCACAGGCTGAGACCAAGGCAGAATAGGCCGCTATCGAGGGAGGGCTGTGAGCGCAGCCCTCCCTGACAATCACGTGGAAGTCCTAAGGCCACGTTCGCAGCGAGGGGTGCATCCTTGCTGATGGTGCTCGCCGTGCTTCGTGGCTGCAAGGCGAGTATCATGGTTGGGCCAATGACGAGTGGAGGCAGACAAGCCAGTGAATGCTGTGGAGCAGGAATCAGTCGAAAGCAGCGTGGTCGAGGAAGCATCGCAGATGCTGTCCCGCCGCTTCGGCGGTGAACCGGAACTGAGCGATATCGAAACCCTCAGCGGCTCCGGCAACGCCGTTGTGCTGCGCGCACGAACCACGCCGAGTGCCTTCTTCCCTCACCGCTCGGTTGTCATCAAATACAACCCAGTGACCGGCCACACCATCGATGACGCCGCACTCTTGCGCGAGGTAGTGGCGTATCAGTTCACCACCTCACTGTCGGAGGAGGTGCGCCCGGGGCCGGTGCTGTTGGCACATGACGTCGACAAGCGCATTCTCGTGCTGTCTGATGCTGGCGATGGCGATACTCTTGCCGATACCCTCACGCGAAGCGGCGAGGACGAGCGCCGCGATCTGCTCCGCGGGCTCGGCAGCGCGCTTGGCAAGATGCATGCGGGAACAGCAAGCCGCAAAGAGGATTATGACGCGCTGCTCAATCGTCAACTGCGCAAGCACCCGGAGTATGCAGAACACCAGGCACTGCGTGATGACTCCTTGCAAAGCTCGATTCTCATCGGCGCCGATATCCTCACCGAAGCTGGTCTAGAACTCCCGGAACATGTGCTTGAGTTGGCCCGCACGGCTACCGGGAACCTTAGCTCGGGACGAATCCGTGCCTTTACCCCCTTCGACCTGTCCCCGGACAACATCATTGTCGGGCAAACTCTGACCTTCTTGGATTACGAGTGGGCAGGTTTCCGCAACGTTGGCTTTGACGTGGCTTGCGTGGTGGCGGGCTTCCCGCAGTTCCTTTTCACACGCCCTATTAGCGACGACGAGGCAGAGGTTTTTATCCACGCGTGGCAACGTCGCATCGTCGATGTCTGGCCGCAATTGGCGGATGAGCAAACACTGCATGAGCTGCTTGTTGCCTGCCTTATCGGCTGGGCTTTCTCTAGCGTGACCACGATGTACGCTGGCGGCATTGAAGGGGTGGTGGCGTTGTCGGAAGGCAATGCAGATATCAATCATGACCCGCAGCGCTCACTGCTGCGACCGTCAGATCGCGGCCCATTCACCGAGGATGAACACCTTATTCGGCGCGACCTGTACGAGACCTTTGAGGCACTGTCACGTTTTGCCGCACTGTGCCCCAATGACGTGTGTGCCGACGTTGCAGAGTTTAGCGGCCGCGTTGCTCAGCGTTTACAGGATTCCTAATGGGTCAAGGCTCCCTCTTCGGCGATGATGCCGCTACGCACCGACCTGCCGCTGCTGGCGCGGACATGTTTGCTACGCACTCCGGCTCACCCCTCGCCGCCCGTATGCGACCACAGAGCCTTGAAGAGGTAGTGGGACAAGAACACCTCCTAGAACCGGGCACACCTTTGCGCCGCCTCGTGGAGGGCTCTGGCGAGGCCTCCGTTATTCTCTATGGCCCTCCTGGCACAGGTAAAACCACCCTGGCGTCCCTCATCGCGTCATCCCTGGGTGATAACTTCATTGGCCTTTCAGCGTTGGATTCTGGTGTCAAGCAGGTCCGTGAGGTTATTACCCATGCTCGGCGTGAGTTAATTGAGGGCCGCCGCACCGTCCTCTTCATCGACGAGGTTCACCGTTTCTCCAAAACTCAGCAGGATGCGCTTCTTGCTGCCGTCGAGAACCGCACAGTTCTCCTCGTGGCTGCTACCACGGAGAACCCGTCTTTTTCTGTCGTAGCACCCTTGCTGTCGCGCTCCTTGCTCTGTCATTTGCAGCCGCTTGATGATGCTGCTCTTCGTACCCTCGCCGAGCGCGCACTTACCAGCGAACGGGGATTAGGCGGGCGTATTACCGCAAGCGACGAAGCTTTAGATCAGCTCGTGTTGCTGGCTGGGGGAGACGCACGCCGCACGTTGACCTACTTGGAAGCCGCGGCGGAGGCAGTGCCGGATGGCGGGGAGCTTACCAGCGAGATTCTCACCGCAAACGTTAATCGCGCAGTCGTGCGTTATGACCGCGACGGTGACCAGCACTATGACGTGTTGTCCGCCTTCATCAAGTCCATCCGCGGCTCAGATGTCGATGCAGCTTTGCACTACCTTGCCCGGATGGTGGAGGCAGGCGAAGACCCGCGTTTTATTGCTCGCAGGCTTATCATCCATGCTTCTGAGGACATCGGCATGGCGGATCCCACAGCCCTTCCGACTGCGGTGGCTGCCGCGGAGGCCGCAGCGCTCATCGGCCTGCCAGAGGCCCGCATACCGCTGGCCCAAGCCACCATCCACCTGGCTACCGCGCCAAAGTCTAATTCCGTTGTCAATGCCATCAATGCGGCGCAGGCCGATGTTCAAGCCGGCAAGATTGGTCATGTACCAGCCCATCTGCGCGATGGCCACTACGAAGGGGCTAAGCGCCTAGGCAATGCGGTGGGCTACATCTACCCACACGATGATCCCCGGGGAGTCGTCGCGCAGCAGTATTTGCCGGATGCGCTTGGTGACGCCACGTATTATCACCCCACCGACCACGGCGCGGAAAAGCGCGTGCATGACTATTTGGGAAGATTGCGGGACATCATTCGGGGGCGGCGTCGATAAGCACGCCCCACGACGGGTAAAGTTGAGCGCTGACTAGAAACGACTCAACAGTGAAGGACTTTTGCTCGTGAAGACTCATGAGATCCGGGAACGTTTTACCCAGCACTTCGTCAAGGCCGGCCACGAAGCCGTGCCCAGCGCGTCGCTGATCCTGGATGACCCGAACCTGCTCTTCGTCAACGCCGGCATGGTTCCCTTCAAGCCCTACTTCCTGGGCCAGCAGAACCCGCCTTTTGCCAACGGCACTGCCACTTCAATTCAGAAGTGTGTGCGCACCTTGGACATCGAAGAGGTTGGTATTACCACCCGTCACAACACGTTCTTCCAGATGGCGGGTAACTTCTCCTTTGGGCAGTACTTCAAGGAAGGTGCAATTACCCACGCCTGGACGCTACTGACAAACTCAGTCGAAGATGGCGGTCTGGGCCTTGACCCGGAGCGTCTGTGGGTCACCGTCTATCTCGACGATGATGAGGCAGCCGATATCTGGCACAACAAGATTGGTGTTCCATGCGAGCGTATTCAACGCCTCGGCATGGAAGATAACTACTGGTCCATGGGTATCCCTGGACCGTGCGGTCCATGTTCGGAGATTTACTATGACCGCGGCCCGGAGTACGGCAAGGACGGCGGCCCTATCGAGGACGATAACCGCTACATGGAGATCTGGAACCTCGTCTTCATGCAGAACGAGCGCGGCGAGGGCATTGGTAAGGGCAACTTTGAAATCGTCGGTGAGCTGCCCAAGAAGAACATCGATACCGGTATGGGAATCGAACGCGTCGCCTGCATCCTCCAAGGCGTGGACAACGTCTACGAGACGGACCTGCTGCGCCCAGTCATCGACGTAGCTGAAGAACTTACCGGCGCGAAGTACGTTCCGGATGCGCCTAAGGAGGACCTCATCCGCTTCCGCGTGGTGGCTGACCATTCGCGTACCGGCATGATGCTGATCCTCGATGGAGTGACCCCAGGCAATGAGGGCCGCGGCTACATTCTGCGCCGCCTACTGCGCCGTATTATCCGTTCCGCCAAGTTGCTGGGAGCTCAGGGCGAAACCATGGAACGCCTGATGAACACCATCATGGACACCATGACTCCGTCCTACCCCGAGATCGCAGACAACCGCGAGCGCATCCTGCGCGTGGCCGTGGCAGAGGAAAAGGCCTTCCTTAAGACCCTGGAGTCCGGCACCAAGCTTTTCGACGAAGCCGTGGATGAGCTCAAAAACACCTCCCGCGCGGCCACCCCGAAGGTGCTGTCCGGAGAAAAGGCCTTTGAGCTGCACGATACCTATGGTTTCCCCATCGACCTGACGCTTGAGATGGCCCAGGAAGCCGGCCTCAGCGTAGACATGGACGGCTTTGACGCCGCCATGGGAGAGCAGCGCCGCCGCGCTAAGGCCGACAGCCAAGCTAAGAAGCACGGCCACGCAGACCTCTCGCTCTACCGCGACTGGGTGGATAACAATCCGACTGTCTTCACCGGCTACGAGACCCTTGAGTCTGATGCCAAGGTCATTGGTCTCGTTCGCGATGGCGAAAAGGTCTCCGAAGTCCAGGCGGGGGATACCGTTGAGGTGATTTTGGATCAGTCGCCGCTCTACGCCGAAGCCGGTGGTCAGACCGCTGACCGTGGCCGCATCCTCGCGGGGGAGACCCTGCTTGAGGTCAGCGACGTCCAGAAGGTGGGCAAGAAGCTGTGGGTACACAAGGCCACTGTGACCGCCGGCGGACTCGAACTGGGTAGCGGTGTTACCGCTGAGGTGGATGAGCAATGGCGCCACGGAGCTGTCCAAGCGCACTCCGCAACGCACCTCATCCACGCTGCCCTGCGTCAGGTGCTGGGCCCCACCGCAGTCCAGGCTGGCTCCTTGAACCGGCCGGGTTACCTGCGCTTTGACTTCAACTACACCGAGCAACTCACCGCGGAACAGCTGGAGGAGATTGCCCTAGTGACGAACCAGGCCGTAGACCAGCACTTCCCGGTCCACACCATCGAGACCACCTTGGATAAGGCTAAGGACATGGGCGCGATGGCGCTCTTTGGTGAGAACTATGGCTCCGAGGTCCGCGTTGTGGAGATGGGCGGCCCGTTCTCCATCGAACTCTGTGGTGGTACCCACGTGACCAACACGTCCGAAATCGGCCCAGTCTCCGTATTGGGTGAGTCTTCCGTGGGCTCTGGTGCGCGCCGCATCGAGGCCTACTCTGGCCTGGATGCTTTCCGGTACTACTCCAAAGAAACCGCTTTGGTGGAAGGCGTATCCCGCGAGCTTAAGGTTCAGACGGAGGACCTCCCAGAGCGTATCGCTCAGCTCACCGAAAAGCTCAAGGCAGCCGAGAAGCAAATTGCAGAGCTGCACAAGGCCCAACTCATGTCTCAGACCGCGGACATGATTGCAGGAGCTACGGACATTAATGGTTTCTCCGTCATTTCTGTCAAGCTTCCCAATGGCGTTAACGGTGGCGATTTGCGCACCTTGGCATCCGATATCAAGAACCGCCTGGGTGACACTGCCGGCATCGTGGTCCTCGCCTCTGAGAACGAGGGTGGCAAGATGCCGTTCATCGTCGGCGCTACCAAGGCAGCCAATGAGCGCGGTGTCAAGGCTGGGGACCTGGTGAAGACCATCTCTGGCTATGTCGACGGCAAGGGCGGCGGCAAGCCTGACATGGCCCAGGGCTCCGGTGCCGACGCCGCGGGTCTTGACGCGGCCTTCAACGCTGTGCGCGACGAGCTGTCTGCCCTGTAATCGCCGCCCCAGCCCTGAGGAGGAACTGCATGGCCGTTGAGCCGGACAAACCTGGAGTAGAGGACCCAGGCCCAGGCCGCCGACTGGGTCTCGACGTCGGTACTGTGCGTATCGGCGTTGCTGTCTCAGACCGCGAAGCCCGCTTGGCCATGCCAGTGGAAACCGTGCGGCGCGAAACCGGTTTTAAGGACCGTGATCAAGGCGATATTGATCGCCTCCTTCAGCTCATCCGGGAGTACGACGTTGTGGAGGTGGCCGTTGGCTTGCCGCGCGATCTCAAGGGCCATGGCTCTAAAAGTGTGAAACATGCCAAGGAAATCGCGTTTCGTATCCGCCGCCGCTTGGCAAAAGATGACACCATGAAGACACCTCCGCCCGTGCGCATGGTGGATGAACGCCTCACCACGGTGGTAGCCACTTCTGCGCTGCGGGCCTCTGGTGTATCAGAGAAACGTGGCCGCTCGGTTATTGACCAAGCAGCTGCGGTGGAAATTTTGCAATCCTGGCTGGATGCGCGCGACGTCGCGTTGAACGGCCACCAGCCTTCACATCTAGGAGACGAAGTACGTGAGCCGTAACCCTTCACGCATCGGACGCTCGATGGAGCCCCACCACGTCAAACGCCGTCAACGCGGTATGGCTGTGCTCATTGCCAGCCTGGTTCTTATTATCGGCGCTCTTGGCTACATCGGATTCCGCCTTTTAGGAGGAGGTAGCAGCTTGGATTATGAAGGCCAAGGCAATGGTGTGGTTCAGCTCGTTGAGGTTCCGGAAGGATCGTCAATGAGCGAGCTTGCCCCAGAACTCGCGGAAAGAAACGTGGTCAAGACCCCGGAAGCCTTCTCGTCAGCTGCCAATAGCAATCCGCGCGCTGGCCAGATCAAGCCGGGCTTTTACCGCCTTCAGGAAGAGATGAGCGCGAAGTCTGCGGTGGAAGCGCTGTTGGATGATGCCAACATGGTCGACCTGCTCGACGTCCAAGGAGGAGCCACGCTTCTCGACGTCAACGTGGTCGGCGGCGATGTCCGCTTTGGTATCTACTCGCTGATTTCCCAAGTTTCCTGCAAGGAGGGCGAATGCGTTTCCGCTGAAGATTTGGAGAAGATCGCCGCAACCGTGGATCCGGCAGAGCTAGGAGCCCCGGAGTGGGCCTTGGATGCTGTTCGTGCCCGCGGCGAGGACCCGAAGCGCCTCGAGGGACTTATTGCCCCTGGCCAGTACGTTCTCGATCCGAACATGGATGCCCAGGAGATCCTCACTGACCTCGTTACTCGCTCGACTAAGAAGTACAACGACACCAACATTGTCGAGCGCGCTAAGGCCATCGGTTTGACTCCCTATGAGTTGTTGTCCTCTGCTTCCCTGGTGGAGCGCGAATCCCCGGCAGGGGAATTCGACAAGGTTGCTCGAGTCATCCTCAACCGCCTGGATGAACCAATGCGGCTTGAGATGGACTCCACGGTGAACTACGGCCTTGAAGACGTGGAGCTGGCTACCACCGATGATGACCGCCACCGCGAGACGCCATGGAATACCTACGCTAAGGATGGTCTTCCGGATACTCCGATTGCCTCGCCCTCCAATGAGGCTATTGAGGCAATGGAGAACCCGGCGGAGGGCAATTGGCTCTTCTTCGTCACCGTTGACAGTGAGGGCACCACGGTGTTTACCGATAACTACGATGAGCACCTAGCTAACGTCGATGACGCGGTACGCTCCGGCATCCTCGATAGCCAGCGCGAGGCAGAGGGCGCTGGTGCGGCACCTGCCGACACCCCAGCAGAAGGCCAGTAACACCCAATGCCGCGCGTCGCAGTCCTGGGCAGCCCCATTGCCCACTCGCTGTCCCCGGTTCTCCACAACGCGGGCTATGCCGCGTTGCAGCTTGAGGACTGGGACTACACGAAATTCGACGTCACTGACTTGCCGGCCTTCTTGGAGACGGTGGGGGAGGAATACCGCGGCTTTTCGGTGACGATGCCGCTCAAATTCGATGCCCTGAAGTGTGCGGACATTGTGAGTGAGCGTGCTGAGCTCATTGGCTCAGCAAATACCCTCGTGCGTAGTGCTGACGGGTGGCGTGCGGACAACACAGATACCGAAGGTGTGCTTGGTGCACTTGCGGAACTGCTCGGAGAATCGGAACCAACGAACGCCCTGCTCATTGGCGCTGGTGGTACCGCTCGCCCAGTCCTGTGGGGGTTGGCCGAGCGCGGCGTCACGGACGTCACGGTGCTCAACCGCTCGGATCGCCTCGCGGAGTTGCGCCCGCTTGCCGACGCCCTCGGGCTCACCCTCCGCGCCGTCACCTTCACCGAGGACCTCGTGGGCGTAGCACGTTCGGTCGATCTCATTGTGTCTACCGTTCCCTCGGCGGCGCTCGACAGCCACCTCACGCAGCTGGCAAAGGCCCCTGTCTTTGACGTCATTTATGATCCCTGGCCCACGCCGCTCACTGTGTATGCGGCAGCAGACGGTTTTGCTACCGTAGGCGGGCACATCATGTTGGCGCATCAGGCCTTCTCGCAGTTCGAGCAGTTTACTGGCCATACCGCTCCGCGCACGGAGATGCTTGCGGCTCTCAACGCCGCGTTGGCCTAGTCTTCTGGCTCTAGCTTTCAAGCACTCGCCTTCTGGCGAGCATGCGGAATCCACACCGGGTACGCTCGCTGGCATGGGGGTTCTGATATTCCTGGCGTGGGGGTGCGCCTTAATCATTTATGACATCCGTTTCAAGCGGCTGCCCAATTACCTCACACTTCCTGCAGCGTTGGTATCGCTGTGGTGGTTTAGTCCAGCCGGGTTGATATGGCCCGGGCTCTATCTCGTGCTGGCGCTGGCCACACGACGCGGCAGTATTGGAGGCGGGGATCTGAAGCTGGCGATCCCGCTCGGCATGGCGACAGCCCACGTTGGGGGAGTGATAGGGGTTGTGGGGGCGATGATGGGGGCGTCGATAAGCACGGTGCTGTGGGGCCTTGTGATGCGGGATCGCGCACCTGCACACGGGCCTGGCATGCTCATCGCCGCAGCGCTTGTCATGATTTTTAGCCCCGACACGGTGTGATACGCAGCCCAGTGGCATCAAATACATACCTGGCGTGCGATAATGTTGCGCATGCTTCGTTGGACTACCGCAGGTGAATCCCACGGCCAAGCGCTCATCGCCTTGATGGAGCACATGCCGGCGGGGGTGCCTGTCTCTCAGAATGACATCGCTCTCCAGCTCTCTCGTCGTCGCCTTGGCTATGGTCGTGGCGCCCGTATGAAATTTGAGGCTGACGATCTCACCCTGCTTAGCGGCATCCGCCACGGACGTACCCTGGGCAGTCCCATTGCCATCATGATTGGTAATACCGAATGGCCGAAGTGGACCACCATTATGTCTCCGGATGCCCTTGACATGGAAAATCCGGAGGTAGTCAAGGCCATGGACTCGGGCCGTGGCGCCCCCTTGACGCGCCCGCGTCCAGGCCACGCTGACTTCGCCGGAATGGTGAAATTCGGGCACGACGAGGCTCGCCCTATCCTGGAGCGTTCCTCTGCTCGTGAGACTGCTGCCCGAGTGGCGGCTGCGGCCGTGGCACGTAGTTTCTTGCGCGAGACCCTCGGCGTTGAAGTTCTCTCCCATGTGATTTCTATTGGCGCCTCTGAACCATACGAGGGACCGCACCCCAGCTTTGATGCCTTGGAGGATATCGATGCCTCTCCGGTTCGTGCCTTCGATAAGGCAGCCGAGGAGTCCATGATTTCTGAGATTGAATCTGCCAAAACGCAAGGCGATACCCTCGGCGGCATCGTGGAGGTCATCGTTGAGGGCCTCCCCATCGGCTTGGGTTCCCACACTTCCGGTGAGGACCGCCTCGATGCGCAGCTTGCGGCTGCTCTTATGGGTATCCAGGCCATCAAAGGTGTCGAGGTTGGTGATGGTTTTGAAGAAGCCCGTCGCCGCGGCAGCGAAGCCCACGACGAAATGGTGCGCGCGGATGGTGGCGTGGAGCGCGAAACCAACCGTGCTGGCGGCCTGGAAGGTGGAATGACCAATGGTCAGACTTTGCGCCTGCGGGCGGCGATGAAGCCGATTTCCACTGTGCCGCGTGCCCTCAAAACTGTCGATATGACTACGGGCGACGCCGCGACAGCTATCCACCAACGCTCAGACGTGTGTGCCGTGCCGGCAGCCGGTGTAGTAGCTGAAGCCATGGTGGCGCTCGTACTGGCGCGGGCTGTGCTGGAGAAATTCGGCGGTGACTCCTTGGAAGAGACCAAGCGCAACATCGCTTCATACCAGGAGTATGTAGCCCGCCGCCTAGAGTGGGGTAAAGCATGAGTTCTCCGCAGGTTGTCCTCGTTGGCCCACCGGGTTCCGGGAAGTCCACCGTCGGCCGCCGCCTTGCCCGGGCGTTGAATTGCGAGCTCGTGGATTCAGATGAGCTCATTGAAGCTCGCTTCGGCAAGCCTTGCGGTGCGGTCTTCTCTGAGCTGGGTGAACCTGCTTTTCGGGAGGAAGAAGCTGAGGTTGTTCGTGAGGCATTGACCACCAAAGGCGTGGTCAGCCTCGGCGGCGGTGCAGTGCTTACTGAGTCCACACGCACGTTGCTGGATAACCTCAACGTGGTTTTCCTCGATGTCACGCCGGAAGAAGGCGTGGCACGCACCTTGGGCGATAGCAACCGCCCAGTTCTCGACTCCGCAGATCCCCTCGCTCATTATGCCCAGCTGCTCGAAACCCGCCGTCCGCTCTATACGGAGGTCGCTGACCTCAAGGTTCGCACCGGCGTGCGCTCCCCGCAGCAGGTGGTGGGCGATATTTTGAGCTTCCTCGAATCGCTGTAATCTTCTCCCCGCGCCCGCACTCACCAAGGAGCGTTCCCATCATGCACACCATCCCGGTCAACGGACCCTCGCCCTACGAGGTCACCATCGGCACGGATTTGAGCCAGAGCATCGTGGAGCGCGCCGCGTCCATTGGTGCGGCTAAGGTAGCTATCATCCATCAGCCGCCACTCGCTGCTGCAGCCGAAGCACTAGCTGCTGCTGCAGCCGGGCGTGGGCTAGCGGCCACTCTGGTGGAGGTACCTGACGCTGAGGCAGCTAAACAACTCGACGTCTTGGCGCGCCTCTGGGATGAGTTGGGTACGGCCGGATTTAGCCGCCGCGATGTCGTCGTTGGTCTTGGCGGTGGAGCCGTGACAGACCTCGCCGGTTTCGCAGCAGCGACATGGATGCGCGGTATCCCCGTCATTCAAGCACCGACGACACTCTTGGCCATGGTGGATGCGGCAGTGGGTGGTAAGACAGGTATTAATACCTCCGCCGGAAAGAACCTCGTAGGTGCCTTCCACGAGCCGGACTCTGTGTTTGTGGATCTGGACCGCCTGCGCACCCTGCCGGAGGATGAAATCGTGGCGGGGTCAGCTGAAATCATTAAGACCGGCTTCATTCACGATCCCGTGATTATCGAGCGGTACCTCGATAATCCAGTGTCCTGTCTTGATCCAGATGGTTTCCTGCCGGAACTTATTGAACGTTCTATCGCTGTGAAGGCGCACGTTGTGGGCCAAGATCTCAAGGAGTCTGGCCTGCGGGAAACCCTCAATTACGGCCATACCTTCGGCCATGCCGTAGAGCGGCGCGAGAAATACATCTGGCGCCACGGACGCGCGGTCGCAGTGGGCATGATGTTCATCGCCCACCTATCGCATGCTCGCGGTCTCATGAGCGCTGAGCTGGTTCAGACTCATCGCGATATCCTCACTTCCGTAGGTCTGCCCACGTCTTATGAGCAAGGACACTTCGAGGAATTGCTAGAAGCAATGAGCCATGACAAGAAGAACCGCGGCGGCCAGATTCGCTTTGTAGCCTTGACTGGTATCGGGGAGACTACCCGCATCGAAGACACATCCGACGATGAGTTGCGTGCCGCTTACGCTCAACTCAACGTCTAAACCGAGTTAAAAACCTAGCCCACCGCACCTGCAGGAGAATGCCATGACCATCCTCGTTCTCAACGGCCCCAACCTCAACCGCCTAGGAAAGCGCCAGCCGGAAATCTACGGCAGCGAAACCCTCGAGGACATCGAGAAGAGTATGCGCGAGGCAGCAGGGCAGGAGGAGATTATATTCTTCCAGTCCAACCATGAAGGTGAACTCATCGACCACGTGCACCGCGCGGCGGATGAGGGCTGGCCGGTCATTATTAACCCTGGCGGCTTTACCCACACCTCTGTTGCACTGCGGGACGCATTGGCGGAGGTTGCCGACGGCGCCGGCTTCGTTGAGGTGCACCTATCCAATGTGCATGCACGTGAAGCCTTCCGCCAGCATTCGTACCTCAGCCCCATCGCCCGTGGCGTTATCGCCGGTCTGGGTTCCTATGGTTACATCGCGGCTCTGAGGTACTTCGTGGCGGATTAGCTATCATGGAGTATCGCCTTTAGGAAGATTGGAGTGGTTCTCTCATGGCACTTGCCGATACTCGCTTTAGCAACCGCCGCCGTAAGCTGGCCTCAACGCTGGCTGGTCAGCGCATTGATGGCGTAGTGATTACACACTTGACACACGTGCGCTACCTGACGGGCTTCTCCGGCTCCAATGGTGGGCTGCTGCTGCGTAAGGATCTCTCCGCCCTGATGGCTACTGACGGCCGCTACACTACCCAGATTGCAGATGAGGTCCCCGATATCGAGGCAGTGCTGGGCCGCGACGTAGGACCACACCTTCTTAGCCAACTGGACGGTGAGATGCGTGTGGGTTATGAGGCAGATTATGTGAGCGTCTCACAGCTCAAGCGCATGGAAGAGGCGGCGCCGGAAGGCGTGACGCTGGTGCCGGTAAGCGGGGTTATCGAAGATATTCGCCTGGTTAAGGACCACCTTGAGCTGCAAAAGCTCGAAGAAATTGCTGCTTTGGCTAATCAGGCTCTTACCGAGCTCATCGAGGCAGGCGAGGTTGCCGCTGGCCGCACTGAGCGCCAGGTTGCCGCGGACCTGGAGTACCGCATGCGCATGCTCGGCTCGGAGCGCGTTAGTTTCGATACCATCGTGGCTTCTGGTGAAAACTCCGCAAAACCCCACCACGGTGCTGATGACCGCGAGCTACGCAATGGCGACCTTGTCACCATAGATTTCGGCGCTCACCTGCGTGGTTTCAATTCAGATTGCACCCGTACCTTCGTTATCGGCGAGGTGTCTGACTTCGCGCAGGAGATCTATGACATCGTCCTGCGCGCCCAGGAGGCGGGCGTCAAGGCGTCGGTACCGGGAGCCGCGCTTGTCGACGTCGACGCGGCATGCCGCGACATCATCACTGAGGCAGGCTATGGCGAGTATTTCGTTCACTCTACTGGCCACGGTATTGGCCTCGATGTACACGAGGGGCCATCGGCCGCGAAAACTGGTAAGGGCGAACTGGCCGAGGGGATGACGCTGACCATCGAGCCGGGCATCTATGTCCCAGGTAAAGGTGGAGTACGCATCGAAGACAGCCTCATCATCACCTCCGGTGCGCCGAAGATTATTACCGCCTACCCGAAGGACCTGCAGGTCCTCTAGTCCCAGCCGCAATGGGGCGGCAGGGACATTCCAGCGGCCCTACCTACAGTGTTCATATGCCGTACGGTATGCTTAGACACTGTTTTCATAGTTTCTACTTCAATGTATTCAGGAGAGTCATTTCATGGCAGATACCACTGACTTCAAGAACGGCCTCGTTCTGAAGATCGACAACAAGCTGCAGCAGATCGTTGAGTTCCAGCACGTGAAGCCGGGCAAGGGCCCTGCCTTCGTGCGTACCAAGCTCAAGGATGTGGTCTCCGGCAAGGTAACGGATAAGACCTTTAACGCTGGTGTCAAGGTGGAGACCGCTAACGTCGACCGCCGCGACATGACCTACCTGTACAACGATGGCCAGAACTACGTGGTCATGGATGACAAGACCTACGAGCAGTTTGAACTGCCGTTTGACAAGTTCGGTGACGCTGGCAAGTTCCTGCTGGAGAACATGCGCGTCCAGGTGTCCTTCCACGACGGCGAGGCACTTTTCGGCGAGCTGCCGATTTCCGTTGATCTCAAGGTTGAGCACACCGAGCCCGGCCTGCAGGGCGACCGTTCCAACGGCGGCACCAAGCCGGCCACTCTGGAGACTGGTGCTGAGATCCAGGTTCCGTTGTTCATTGAAATCGGCAACATCCTGAAGATCGATACCCGTACTGGCGAGTACCTCTCCCGCGTCAACAACTAAGATGACCCAGCCTGAGCCGAACTATAAGCGCCACACGGCGCGCTACCGTGCGCGCCGTCGTGCTGCCGACATCCTCTTCGAAGCCGAGTCGCGTGACGTTGACCCAGTGGCCATCGTCGATGACCGCGTGGTCCTAGCCCGCGACCCAGAAAACGGTGTTGCTCCCATCGCTGATTACACTCGCATCATTGTGACGGGTGCTGCTGAGGAGCTCGACGCCATCGACGAGGCCATCGCCCGTTACCTCTCCGATGAGTGGTCACTGGAGCGTATTCCCGCAGTCGACCGTGCGATTATGCGCGTAGCCGTGTGGGAGATCCTCTTCAACGAGGACGTACCGAACGCCACGGCACTCGTCGAAGGCGTGGAGCTTGCTTCGGAGTACTCCAACAATCAGGCCGCGCCTTATATCCACGCGGTGTTGGATGATGTTATCCAAGCACAGTCTGCTGATAACCCGATGACGTCCCACACTGAACAAGTCGAGGATGAGGACGCAGAAGAACCTGCGGACCCGACAGAAGACCTTGCCGAAGAGTCGTCAGATTCTTCCGATTCTTAAAAGCAAAAGTCCGGCCAGATCATGAGGATCTAGCCGGACTTTAGTCGTTGTATGCCACTTAGAGCAGCGAGGACAGGAAATCCTTAGTGCGCTGGTGTTGCGGGTTGTCCAAGACCTGCTCTGGAGTGCCAGACTCGACGACGGTGCCGCCGTCCATGAAGAAGATCTTGTCGGCAACCTCACGTGCGAAGCCCATCTCGTGGGTAACCACGAGCATGGTCATGCCATCGGCGGCAAGCTCCTTCATGACGCGCAGAACCTCGCCCACGAGCTCGGGGTCAAGGGCGGAGGTTGGCTCGTCGAAAAGCATGAGCTTGGGCTCCATGGCCACAGCACGGGCGATGGCGACGCGCTGTTGCTGGCCACCGGACAGCTGTACCGGGTAGGCGTCTGCCTTGTGAGCAAGTCCGACCTTGTCCAGCAGCTCCATGGCACGTTCCTTGGCCTGCTGGGGATTCTGCTTCTTGACCTGGACGGGCGCTTCAATGATGTTTTCCAGTACCGTGCGGTGACTAAACAGGTTGAACTGCTGGAAGACCATCCCGATGTCTTGACGCTGAGCGGCAGCTTCCTTTTCGGAGATCTCATAAAGCACGCCATCGCGCTCGCGGTAGCCGATAATTTCTCCGTCAATGTAGAGACGTCCAGCCGTCACCTTTTCCAAGTGGTTGCAGCAGCGCAAAAAGGTGGACTTACCCGAACCAGACGGGCCCAGCAGACAGGCAACCTCACCGGGCATGACGGTGATGTCAATTCCTTTGAGCACCTCCAGCTGGCCGAAGGACTTGCATACGTTTTGCGCAGAAATCATGGGAGTCGTCATTACTTCTTAACCTCCGGGATGACGGACACGTTGCGGGGGATGGTACCTTCGGCGTCGGCAAGCGCGGCGAGCTGGCGGCCAGTAAGTTCGCGCGTGGCTCCGCGCTCAAAGCGGTGCTCGAGGAAGTATTGGCCCACCATGAGCAGGGAAGTGATGACGAGGTACCACGTGGCAGCGACCATGAGGAGCGGAATGGGCTCGAAGAGAGCGGCCGAGATATCCGTGGCACGGCCAAAGATTTCTGCCGTGTAGGGAATGGCCACAACCAAAGAGGAGGTCTTGAGCAAGGAAATGAACTCATTGCCGGTCGGCGGAATAATGATGCGCATGGCCTGCGGCAAAACCGTGCGGCGCATGGTCATCCACCAGCCCATTCCCAGCGCCTTGGATGCCTCCTTCTGGCCCTCCGGAACCGAGGAAATACCGGAGCGCACAATCTCAGCCATGTAGGCAGCCTCATTGAGGCCTAAACCCAGCACCGCGAGCAGGAAAGCGTTGGTGAGCACGGCGGTAAGAGAAATCTCCGTAAAGCCCAAGTTGATGGATTGGTAAAGGGCAGACAGCAAGCCCCAGAACACCAGCTGGACATAAATAGGAGTGCCACGGAAGAGCCACAGGAAGACCCAGGACACGCCCCTCAGCACCGGGTTAGGGGACATGCGCATAACGGCGAGGGCGGCGCCACCCACAACGCCAATGATCATGGCCAAGATAGTAATGGCGATGGTGTGCAGGGCCGCAGTGGCGATGCGGGTATCGAAGAGATACTGCGCATACGTGCCCCATCCAAAGGCCTCATTGCGGGCCGAGGCAATGATGAACCAGACGGCCAAGAGGATAAGAACACCAGCGAAAACCCAGCGCCATGGGTGGCGGAGCGGGCGGGCCTCGATTTTAGGTGGGGGTGTAGGGGATGCCGGAGAGGAAGAATTAGTCATTGATCGGCCTTTCATTAATCATGGCGTGCTCGACGAGGCCGTCGTCGACGCCCCATTGTTGAAGTATCTCTGCATAAACGCCGGTATCGATGAGGTGCTGGAATGCCGCGGCCACAGCTGGACCTAAGTCGGAGTCTTTAGGCACGGCAAAGCCGTAAGGGGCGGCATCAAACATCTCGCCGACCATCTCCATGCGGCCATCCGAGCGGTTCACCGACCATGCAGAAACAGGGGAGTCGGCGGAAAGTGCATCGGCGCGGCCCATAAGCACGGCGAGGGCGGCGTTATCGCTCGTGTCATACGGCAAAATGGTGAGGTCACCGTCGCACGCTTCCTGCTTAGGTCGAAGGTCATCTGTCTCCGACACAGTGGTGCGCTGTACCGCGACCGTGAGTCCGCAAGGGTTGGAGGGGTCGACATCGCGGGGCCCATCGGTGAGGGCGGCCCACTGGATACCTGCGTAGAGAATATCGACGAAGTCGAAGTTTTCTCGGCGCTCGGCAGTGTCTGTAAAACCAGAGCCACCGAGGTCGACCTGACCTGCCTGGACGGCCGGCAGAATCATGGAAAAGTCTTGCTCGACCGGCTGAAACTCCAAGCCCAATACCTGAGCTACTGCATGCGCCAGATCCATTTCGAGCCCGATGATAGAGCCATCCGAGTCTTTGAACTCAAAAGGTGCGAAGGGTGGGTTTGTTCCTACGGTGAGGACACCGTCGGCGTCTTCATACATGGCAGCGATTTCAGGTACTTCGTCGACGTTGGGCGCGGACCACCCCTCCGGAAGTGCGGGTTCCTCATTGGTGACGCAGCCGGAGAGCATGGCTGTCACCGCCAGCCCGGCAGCGCCCACGATGGCTGCGGTCTTCTTCATGGTTTAACTCTCTTGATAAGTTGCGGCCTTGCGCCTATCCACAACGATGAAAATGGACACGATAACAGCGCCGATGACGAGCATGAGCAGAATCATTGGCGTGGATGCGTCTTGCTCAGCACCCCACGGCCACAGCGCGCGCAAGGAGCCAAGCATGAAACCTGCCATGGCTGCGAGGGTGGGATTACGGTGATTATCCAGAAGGTAGTTGAGAACCTTGACAAATGCCGCAAGGCCGCACACCGCACCCAGCGCGAAGACACCGACGGTGACCATGTCACGGTCCGACACTGCACCGATGACCGGCTCGTAAAGGCCCATGGTTAAAAGGATGAGGGAACCCGACACGCCAGGCAGAACGAGTGCGCAGACAGCAATCATTGCGGCGAAAAAGACCACGATGAGGTTGGGATCCTCCACGGGGGTGGAGGTAAAACCTGTGACAAAAAAGATCGCGACGGTGGCGATGACAAACGCGACGATGGATCCCGGCGAAAAGCGCGACATCATGCTCAGCGGCACGATGATGGATACGGCAACCATGCCGAGAAACAGAGCGTGGGAGAGGGACACTTGGCCCTCTACGAAGTTGTGGAGCAGTGTGGAGAAACCGAAGACAGCGGCGAACATGCCGACGGCGACGGACAGAAGGAATCCCCACTCGACCTTTTTGAAACGGCCGGAAATGAGGTCATTGGCGTTGTGCAGGGCGCGTTCATAAATACCGACGATGAGCGCGACGGTTCCACCGGAGATCCCGGGAACCAGCTCGGCCATGCCAATGAGGGCGCCGCGAATGGCGTTGAGAATAAAGTGCATAAACCGAAATTATCGTTGACCACCCCCGCGGTGGGAATGCCGTGCCGTGGGGAGAGGAGGTGAGCAGATGACGCCCTATTCTTTCACTGAACGCCAGGCTTATGCAAATTATTCACTCAAAGGAAGGATATGCGCTCCCGGCTTAGAAGGGCAGGCGCTTGGCCAGCTCGCCGTACAGGGATCCAATGACAGCGAAGGCGGCAAGGCCGATGAGGCCGTCCAACAGGACAACGTAGAAGCGGTTGAGATCTGGGTCGTTGGAGGACGCTGCTGTTTCACGAAGCTTCTGGTAGTAGGAAGAGTCCTCAGCCTTGGAAGAGATAGTGGACTTCACGCTCGACTCCGCAGCAGTGGCTGCGGCGGTGCCAGAAAAGGTAAGTGCAACTGCGGTGCTGAGAGCGATGATAGTGCGACGCATAGGGAGGGAGACCTTTCGATAGGGAAAACGCTAACACCCCACAACATACTCTGTCGTGGGGTGGAGTGGTGCCCCTGGTGAGACTCGAACTCACACTACACGGGTTTTGAATCCGTTGCCTCTGCCAATTGGGCTACAGGGGCGCACTGGCAAAGATATTAGCGCAGCCGACTAACACAGACCTAATTGCCTGCCCGCACGCGGTTTGAGGGCGGTATGAGTAGGCCTTGGAGTGCCGAATGAGGGCGAGCGGTGGCGCGCCACGCAACACGTTAGGATGGGCTGGGTGACTACTTCTCAGCCCCGACTTTTGCTTATCGACGGCCACTCCATGGCCTTCCGCGCATTTTATGCACTACCAGCGGAGAATTTCTCCACCTCGGGAGGTCAGCACACCAACGCGGTGTATGGCTTCTTGTCCATGCTGGCCAATATTCTCAACGAGGAGAAGCCCGATTTCGTTGCAGTGGCTTTTGATGTCGGCCGCAAGACATTCCGCACCGAGATGTTCCCGGACTACAAGGCTCAACGAGAAGCAGCTCCTGAGGAGTTTCGCGGCCAAGTCGAGCTCATCCGCGAGGTCTTGGGCACGCTAGGCATCACGACGTTGTCGCGTGAGAACTTTGAGGCTGACGATATCGTGGCCACGTTGTCTACGCAGGCAGGATCTGACTATGCGACCCTGCTGGTGACGGGTGACCGCGATTACTTGCAGTTGGTTGATGAGTCCACGACGGTTCTGTACCCGATGCGCGGCGTATCTACCCTGCATCGCTTTACTCCGGCAGCGGTGGAAGAAAAATACGGCTTGACCCCGCAGCAATACCCGGATTTTGCGGCCCTGCGTGGAGACCCGTCTGACAACCTGCCTAGTGTGCCGAAGGTGGGGGAGAAGACCGCTACGAAGTGGATTACGCAGTATGGGTCCCTCGACGAACTCATTGCCCATGCAGAGGACATCAAAGGCGTGGCCGGACAGAACTTCCGTGACCGCATCGAGCAAGTCAAGCTCAACCGACAGCTCACACAGATGGTGACGGACATGGACCTTGAGGTGGGGCCAGCAGACCTGGCTTTCAAAGGGGCAGTAGCTAGTGAAGTCGCCGCGCGTTTTGATGAGTTGGAGTTCGGCACTAATCTGCGCGAGCGTGTGTTGAGTGCCATTCCGCACGACGCTGATGCTGAGGCCGCAGCGGCAGAAGAATCGCCCGAGGTTGCAGTGTCCATTACTGACCAGCCTCTCGCAGAATGGCTCAAGGACGGCGACAGTTTGCGCAAGCACGTCGCGGTCTTTGTGCAGGGCGATGGAACTCCGGGCGCTGGTGATGCGGCAGCGCTAGCGCTTGTCGACGAATCCTTTGAAGGCCTCCAGCTCGAACTTGCTGATCTCAGCGCGGAGGACGACGCAGCGCTTGCCGAGTGGCTGTCCTCGGATGCGCCGAAGTACTTCCATGAGGCCAAGGCAGCCTTCCACATGTTGGCCGGACGTGGCATCGAGCTGCGCGGCATCGCACATGACACTGCCCTCGCTGCATACCTCTTGCGGCCAGGCCAGCGCACGTACGAGCTGAGTGACGTCTACCAACGTCACCTGAAGAAGTCTTTGGGGCAGGCGAGTGAGCAGCTCTCTATCCTTGATGACAATCCACTGGTAGACCAAGCAGGGGCGATTATGGAGCTCGCCGCGGAGCTCACGACCCAACTGCAAGAGATCGATTCCTTCGAGCTGTATACCGACCTCGAGCTACCGCTGGTGCCCATCCTGGCCCGTATGGAGGCTGCCGGCATCGCCGTGGACAAGGACATCCTGGAAACCCAGCGTGATGCTTTCATTGAGCAGGTCAACGAACAGGAGCGCGCTGCACGTGAGCTGGCGGGGGATGACTCCCTCAACCTGAACTCGCCGAAGCAGCTGCAGGCAGTGCTTTTCGAGACTTTCGATATGCCGAAGACGAAGAAGACCAAGACCGGCTATTCCACCGCCGCCAAGGAAATTGAGCAGCTGGCTGCTAGCCACCCGCATCCTTTCCTGGATCATCTCCTGGCGCACCGCGAGTACCAGAAGATGAAGACCACGCTGGAAGGCCTCATCAAGACGATTCAGCCGGATGGCCGCATTCACACCACCTTTAACCAGACGGTGGCTTCCACCGGCCGTTTGTCCTCGACGGAGCCCAATCTGCAGAACATCCCGGTCCGTACGGAAGCTGGCCGCCAGATTCGTTCTGCCTTTGTGGTGGGCGAGGGCTTTGACACGCTAATTACCGCTGACTATTCCCAAATTGAGATGCGTGTGATGGCGCACCTCTCAGCGGATCCGGGGCTCATTGAGGCCTATCGAAAGGGAGAGGACCTTCACAACTTTGTAGGTTCGAGGGTCTTCGACGTGCCAGTCGATGAGGTCACGCCAGAGCTGCGCCGCCGCGTCAAGGCCATGTCCTATGGCTTGGTATATGGTCTGTCGGCCTATGGCCTATCGCAGCAGCTGGGAATTCCGGCTGGTGAGGCCAAGCAGATTATGGAGAGCTACTTCGAGCGCTTTGGTGGCGTGAAACGCTACCTCGACGAGGTGGTGGTCCAAGCCCGCAAGGACGGCTATACCTCAACAGTCTTTGGTCGCCGTCGCTACCTGCCGGAGCTCAACTCCGACAACCGTGTGGCTCGCGAGAATGCCGAGCGCGCTGCACTCAATGCCCCGATTCAGGGCACGGCGGCTGACATCATCAAGGTGGCCATGATCCGGGTGGACAAGGCGCTTGAGGGCATGGAGTCACGCGTATTGCTCCAGGTCCACGATGAACTGGTCGTGGAGGTCGCAGCCGATGAGGCAGAAAAGGTGCACACCATCTTGGAACGCGAGATGGACAAGGCTATCGAGTTGACGGTGCCGTTGGAGGTTTCCGTTGGCCAGGGCAAGAACTGGGATGCGGCCGCACACTAGGGTTTGCACACTAGGATTTAGGTCAATCCCACCGCACGTTCATCCTCAGTGGGCGTGCGGCGCTCCACGAGGCAGCCCGCCAACAGATCAAAGGGCGTTTGGCCGATCAGCACCACGCTAAGGCCCAAAATGGCGAGAATGATGCCCTCGACCATGGGCAGCCCGGTGAGCGCTAGCAGCGTGAGCAACAGCCAGCTGTTGCGGATAGCGGCGCTGGCAATGCCGGGACGTTGCGCAATAACCTCCAGTTTGAGGGACCACTTGCCCAGCGAAGTCTGCTTCGTGGTTTCGACCCACACGCGGTAGATATAGAAAACTCCAGCAAGGGCCGCGATGTCGTAGATTTCGCCGGCGCGACCAGTCAGTATGCCATCGGTGGCGAGGTTGGTGAGCCACTTGATGACGAGGATGATTGCGGCGGCGAGGAAAGCATCGATCCACCAGGCCACCACGCGGCGCAACACTATCCCGAGTCGTTCTAGAAGCATGGCTGCCAGCTTACGTTCCCTAGTCCTTGGGCTTTTGCTGCGGGGGTTATGGATGGGCTTCGAGGGCCTGGCAGACGAAAATCGCGGTTCCGGGAAAGAGTGCGCCGCGTTCCGGCGACCACTGTCCCCACGTGATGTCGAGGCCCTCTGGCCACTCTGGTTCTATCAGGTTAAGAATCTGAAAGCCTCCACGGACCTGGAGAGCGCGCAGCCAATCACCCAATGTGCGGTGAAACTCGGCGTAGGTGAGCTCCCCGTCAGAGTTCTGTTCGAGGTAGGCACGGTCGAAATAGGACAGCTCTGCCGTCAGACTAGACGGGTCGTCGGGGAAGACCCAGCGCATCGGGTGTGGCACGGAGAAGACGAAACGGCCGCCGACACGAAGGACGCGGTGTACCTCAGCAAGCGCCGCATCCAGATCCGCAATGAAGGGTAGCGCCCCGAAAGCCGAAAAGACGACGTCAAAGGCCTCCTCGCGGTAAGGAAGTGCCAAGGCATCAGCTTGAACAAGTGGCAGCCCGGGTTCGGCATGGGAGAGCATTCCGGCGGAGAGGTCGAATCCCGTCGCAAAACCTGCACGTCCTTGCAGCCACTGCGTGCAGGGCGCGGAGCCGCATCCGAGTTCGAGGACGGTGGCCGAGGAGACGTCGCCAAGCAACTGCGCCTCAGCCTCATGCAGCATCTCCGGGCACCAATAAAAGGATGAAAGATACTCCGGGTGGGTAGCGTGATACGAGTCAGCATCGGAGTCCCAAAAGGCGCGGTTGGCCGCTGAGGCAGAAAACATAGGTCCTTTCGCGTGGCACATTTGCCCTTGTAGCTGCATGGATGTAGTGTTGGACGGGCGTGTCTATGACTCGGGACGAACTGGGCTACTGTAGGAGAGTTCAGCCGGACCGCGAGTCGGGATTGAAATCCATCTTAAGCCTTGCGTATTTTCGCTGCTTAATGACGCTTTTCAAGAGACGCGTAACTGTCCAATCACGATCTCCTACGTCACTTCGGAGCATAACTACATGCCAACTTCTAACACCCCTCAGGTTGCGATCAACGACATCGGAACCGCAGAGGACTTCCTCGCAGCTGTCGACGCCACCATCAAGTACTTCAACGATGGTGACATCGTCGAGGGCACCGTGGTCAAGGTTGACCACGACGAGGTCCTGCTCGACATCGGTTACAAGACCGAGGGCGTCATCCCGTCCCGCGAGCTTTCCATCAAGCACGACGTCAACCCGGATGAGGTTGTCGAGGTCGGCGACGAGATCGACGCACTTGTTCTCACCAAGGAGGACAAGGAAGGCCGTCTGATCCTGTCCAAGAAGCGCGCACAGTACGAGCGTGCTTGGGGCGCCGTCGAAGAGCTGCACGCCAAGGAAGAGCCGGTTACCGGTACCGTCATCGAGGTTGTCAAGGGTGGTCTCATCCTCGACATCGGCCTCCGTGGCTTCCTTCCGGCTTCCCTCGTTGAGATGCGCCGCGTTCGCGACCTGGAGCCGTACATCGGCCAGGAGCTCGAGGCCAAGATCATCGAGCTGGACAAGCAGCGCAATAACGTCGTTCTGTCCCGCCGTGCTTACCTCGAGCAGACCCAGTCTGAGGTCCGCTCCGAGTTCCTGCACCAGCTGCAGAAGGGCCAGGTCCGCAAGGGCGTTGTTTCCTCCATCGTCAACTTCGGCGCCTTCGTCGATCTCGGCGGTGTCGACGGCCTGGTTCACGTTTCCGAGCTGTCCTGGAAGCACATCGACCACCCGTCCGAGGTTGTCACCGTGGGCGACGAGGTCACCGTCGAGGTTCTCGACGTCGACCTGGACCGCGAGCGCGTGTCCCTGTCCCTTAAGGCCACCCAGGAAGATCCGTGGCGCGTCTTCGCCCGCACCCACGCTGTGGGCCAGATCGTCCCGGGCAAGGTCACCAAGCTCGTACCGTTCGGCGCCTTCGTACGCGTCGAGGAGGGCATCGAGGGCCTCGTCCACATCTCCGAGCTGGCTCAGCGCCACGTGGAGGTTCCGGACCAGGTTGTCACCGTTGGCCAGGAAGTCATGGTCAAGGTCATCGACATCGACCTCGAGCGTCGTCGTATCTCCCTGTCCGTTAAGCAGGCAGATGAGGACTACACCGACGAGTTCGATCCGTCCAAGTACGGCATGGCTGACTCCTACGATGAGCAGGGCAACTACGTCTTCCCCGAGGGCTTCGATCCGGAGACCAACGAGTGGAAGGAAGGCTTCGACGAGCAGCGCCAGGCTTGGGAGGCTCGCTACGCCGAGTCCGAGCGTCGCTTCAACCTGCACACCGCTCAGATCGAGCGCAATCGTGCCGCAGCTGCTGAGGCCGCTGAGTCCGCTGCGGACAACTCCAACTACTCCTCCGAGTCCCAGGATGCAGCTCCGGCATCCGAGACTGAGGCAGAGGTTGGCGGTTCCCTCGCATCCGACGAGCAGCTCGCTGCTCTGCGCGACAAGCTCGCAGGCAACTAAACCCAACTCGTCGACGCTCCACGTTTCGTGCGCGTGAGCGTCTGAGTTCACAAGGCCGTCTCTCCCCGCACTGCGGGAGAGGCGGCCTTGGTGCATCTACTGGCGTATCGTGGGCCGGTATGAAACTCATTGGACTCACCGGTGGAATCGGAAGCGGCAAATCCACAGTGGCACAGTTGTTGGAGGAGCAGGGCTGGGTGCTTGTCGACGCCGACCGGATCGCCCGCGACATCGTCGAACCTGGTCAGCCCGCCCTAGCGGAGCTGGCGGAGGCTTTTGGGGAGGACATTTTGCGTGCAGACGGCACGCTCGATAGGGGCCTGCTCGCTTCCCGTGCCTTTGCAAGCCGGGAGAAGACCGACCTCCTCAATTCCATTACCCATCCACGTATCCACGAGGAAACTCAAGCTCGTTTCGACGCTGCCCGCCGCGCAGGTGAGGAGTTTGTCGTCTACGACATGCCTCTGTTGGTGGACAACGGATTGCATAAGGACATGGACGCCACCATCGTCGTGGATGTCGACGTGGAAGAACGCGTGCGCCGCCTCGTGGAGTTTCGGGGGCTTGAGGAGGAAGATGCACGCCGCCGCATTGCGGCTCAGATTCCCGATGATGTTCGTCGTGCTGCGGCCGACCTGCTTATCGACAACAACGGCCCCCGCGAAGCGCTGGATGCGCAGGTTGCGGAGGCCGTTGAGGAGCTGAAGCGTCGCTTTAGCTAGCGCGTTTCTACGACGTCAGAGACGGCAATGTGGTCGTTGTTCTCCATGTCCTCGCCCACGAAATCGAGGTCGGTGCGCATGAGCATGGTGTTGTAATCACGCCATGAGGTCAGCGTGTAGTAGAGGTGCTGGTCATCTTGGTTAGGCAGAACGTAGGGCGCGTACGTGTCATTCAGTGGCTCGCCACTGATGACCTTGGCCGTGGATTCGTCGACAAGCTTGCGGCGTGCGGACCACGGGCCCTCAGGGGAATCTGCTGTGCGCATCACAATTCCTTCGCCCTCGACGCCGTACATCGTGACGAACTTTCCTAGGTAGTCGTTGTAGGCTACGGAGAGCTCAGAGACCTTGCCGTCCAGCACGACGCTCGCCTGGGATGGATCCTCCACCCAGGAACCGTCAGCGTAGTAAGCGAAGGCATCTTCGTTGGGGAACTCAGACTTAAGCGCGCGGGAGAGGTACGCCGGCCCGCGGCGGCCTTGCCCGGTGGTGAAGCGGTAGACGTAGTCGCCGTGTTCGACGTAGGCCGACTGCTGGAGTTTCTCAAAGCCGTCCTGGTAGTTTGCCCCGCCGGGGATAGGCGCGTTCGCGCCGTGGCTGGCATTGGTGCGGGTAGCCTCCGGAACTGCGTGCCAGGTAACGCCGCCATCGGTGGACTTCACCGTTGCGGCATAGTTGGTGGACCAGCCGGTCTTCGGGTCATGCCAGGAGCGCACCGACATGTAGTCGATGTAGTGCACACCGTCGACTGCAATGCCAGCAGTTGGGATGGTCGTGCGCTCACCGTTCATGTCAGCATCACCGACTTTTTGGGAGGGAATGAATTCCTTGGCGCGTCCAGAGCCTGACCAGCCGCTGTTGGTCAGTGCTTCATCGAGACGCAGCCCGTCGCCGTAATCCTGGTCGGTGGTCCGCAGAATGACATTGGAACGCCAGCCATCGCCTTCGCTGACACAATCCATGGTGTCTCCAAAGACATAGTAGGAACGCCCATCACCATCAGCGTAGGCAATGCCGAGGTCCGTACCGGAGACGTCGAAGTCCAGGTCGGTACGGTTGGGCGAGCCTGCGCCGGTGATGAGCTGCATGATTTGGGTAGGGCCG
Organism: Corynebacterium sp. HMSC078H07; assembly: GCF_001812805.1. Taxonomy (GTDB): domain Bacteria; phylum Actinomycetota; class Actinomycetes; order Mycobacteriales; family Mycobacteriaceae; genus Corynebacterium. The sequence continues at coordinate 39,635 of NZ_KV810454.1, forward strand.
CCGGTGATTTGACGCTGGTTATAGTTGCTGCGCTGGCCACTAGTGGAGCGCTCGGACTGCGACGGCTTGGACGAGCCATTGAACAGCGCACTTAGTCCGCCCAATGAGGAACCACCCGCGGGGCCAGCCGGCTTCGAAGTGAAACTGCCGGACTTGGAGTATGGCGTGCAGGGAGCAGCCAGGGCGTGTGGGGCTTGGGCAATGAGGGCAACGGGGAGGAGAGCGGTGACGGTTACCGCACTAGCAAGGGAACGAAACTTCATGCCTGCCGATTCTAAAGCAGCGCAGCAACATTTAAAGGACTTGGTAGACAAAATTTACCTTTCGCTCCCGCGTCGTTCATATTCACTGCTTAGTCTCATCCTCCATGGGAACCTGGGATGTTGGACCATTCGATAATCACGCCGCGTGCGCAGTGCTCGCGGACATTCGTGATGGCTCCTTCGATCTCGAGAACTTCAAACGCAGCTGTGTAGACACACCCCTCGATGTTGATGATGCGGAAGTCATCATTGCGCTCGGAGCGCTCGCCACGACGCCGCCCGATAAACTTCCCGCCGGCTTGTGCCTCGGTGATGTGCGCCAGCTGCGTACCCCGCAAACGAAGGCTTGGTTGCGCAAGCGAATGAATCGAGCGATGGAACCTGATTCCTCTCCGGTGTATGCCCTCTGGGAGACCACGGGTGAGCTGGAGGACTGGCTGCGCTCGACGCGTGCCGCCTTGCCCTAAAGACGCGTTAGACTGGTCGGCATGGCTTTCGCTGCTGAACATCCCATCCTGCCCGTTTCTGAACACCGCCCCGTCGGTGAAGTCGAGCGCCGTTCCGGCGAGTTCAAGGTCGAATCAGAGTACCAACCCGCTGGTGACCAGCCAGCAGCTATTGCAGAACTAGATGAGCGTCTCACGCGCGGCGAGCGGGACGTTGTCCTCATGGGTGCTACCGGCACGGGTAAGTCCGCTACTGCCGCGTGGCTGATCGAGAAGCAGCAGCGTCCCACCTTGGTCATGGCGCCGAACAAGACACTGGCAGCGCAGCTGGCTAACGAGCTGCGCCAGCTGCTGCCTCACAATGCCGTCGAGTATTTCGTGTCCTACTACGACTACTACCAACCTGAGGCCTACATCGCGCAAACCGATACCTACATTGAGAAGGATTCCTCGATCAATGAGGACGTGGAGCGCCTGCGCCACTCCGCCACCTCGGCGCTGCTCTCGCGCCGTGATGTCGTCGTGGTGTCCTCCGTCTCGTGCATTTATGGTCTCGGTACTCCGCAGTCCTACCTGGACCGTTCCGTGGTGCTTGAGGAAGGCGAGGAAATTGACCGCGACCGCTTCTTGCGCCTCCTCGTTGATATTCAGTACGAGCGCAATGATGTGGGCTTTACCCGCGGTACCTTCCGCGTCAAAGGTGACACCGTGGATATCATCCCCGCCTACGAGGAACGCGCGGTGCGTATCGAGTTCTTCGGCGATGACGTGGATGAGCTCTACTACATTCACCCGTTGACCGGTGATGTCCTTGAGCGCGTCGACGAAGTCCGTATCTTCCCAGCGACGCACTATGTCGCCGGGCCAGAACGCATGGCCCGCGCCATCGAGGACATCAAGGAAGAGCTGGCGGAGAGACTCGCGGACTTGGAAAACCGCGGCAAGTTGCTTGAGGCACAGCGCCTCCGCATGCGCACCGAGTACGACCTGGAAATGATCGAGCAAGTTGGCTTCTGCTCCGGAATTGAGAACTACTCCCGCCACGTCGATGGCCGCCCAGCTGGCTCGGCACCGGCGACGCTGTTGGATTACTTCCCGGAAGACTTCCTCACCATCATCGACGAGTCCCACGTCACCGTGCCGCAGATTGGCGGCATGTTTGAGGGCGACATGGCCCGCAAGCGCAACCTCGTGGAGTTTGGCTTCCGCCTGCCCTCGGCGGTGGATAACCGCCCGTTGACCTTCGATGAGTTTGAGGACCGCGTGGGACAAACCGTTTACATGTCGGCGACGCCTGGTGATTTTGAGATGACGGCCTCCGGCGGCGAGTTTGTGGAGCAGGTCATTCGCCCGACCGGCCTGGTGGATCCGAAGGTGACGGTGAAACCCACAAAGGGGCAGATCGACGATCTTATTGACGAGGTCCGTGCCCGCACCGCCAAGCAGGAGCGCGTCCTTGTTACTACCTTGACCAAACGCATGGCGGAGGACTTGACCGACTATTTGCTGGAGCACGGCATCAAGGTCCGCTACCTGCACTCTGATATCGATACCTTGCAGCGAGTGGAGCTGTTGCGGCAGTTGCGCTTGGGAGAATTCGATGTGCTCGTCGGCATCAACCTGCTGCGTGAGGGCCTTGACCTCCCTGAGGTGTCCCTCGTGGCCATCCTCGATGCCGATAAGGAAGGATTCCTGCGCTCGACAACATCCCTCATTCAGACCATCGGCCGCGCTGCCCGAAATGTCTCCGGTGAGGTCATCATGTATGCAGACAAGATTACGGACTCGATGCAGGAGGCTATCGAGGAAACCGAGCGACGCCGCGAGAAGCAGATTGCCTATAACACCGAGCACGGCATTGATCCTCAGCCACTGCGCAAGAAGATCGCGGATATTCTCGACCAAGTCTACGAGGACGGTGACGGTGCTGAGGATGGTGCGGATGCGGACCCGACGGCAATCGTCGAGAAGCGCGATGTGTCCACTATGGCAGCCGATGAGGTGCAGGCGCTTATCGACGACCTCACGACCCAAATGCGGGACGCCGCACGCGAGCTCAAGTTCGAGTTGGCGGGACGACTGCGCGACGAGATCGCGGATTTGAAGAAGGAACAGCGCGGCCTCAAGGAAGCGGGAATTTAGGTGAAAATGAGCGCCCTCATTATGGGCTGGCGTGTCATACTAGAAACAGATTAAACGCTACTTATAAGGAGAATTATGCTGAGCTATAACGTTATCGCCGTCGGCACTGATGGTTCGAAAACGTCCCTGCGTGCGGTACAGTCCGCCGCATCGATGGCCCGTGCCTACGACGCCACCCTGATCATCGTTTCTGCGTTCTACAACCACTCCGGTTCCATGTTGGGCGCCCCGAACTCGGAGGATGCTCGCTTGCCAGTGGTCAGCGAGGAGATGTCCGAAAGCTACCTCAACAACGCCGCTGAAATTGCGCACAATGAGGGAGCGAAGCATATCGACATCATCGCGAAGTCGGGCGACCCTGTTAACGCCCTCATCGAGGTGGGCCGCGATTACAACGTTGACCTGTTCGTCGTGGGTAATAAAGGCATCCATTCGGTGCGCGGCCGAGTCTTCGGTTCAGTGGCGACGGAATTGACCCGCAAGGCGCATGCAGACGTCGTTGTGGTTAACACCACCGAGGACTAGGATCTAATCGACGTCGTGGCGCTCGCGTTGTTAGACTAGCGGGTGCGCGAAAACTTTATTTGATTGTCAACCGAGCCCCGTGTGCGTGAGGGCTCGCGAAGAAAGGTCATCATGAGCGATTACAACAAGATCGTGGTCGGTACCGACGGTTCCAAGTCCTCCCTGCTTGCAGTGGAGCGCGCTGCCAAGATCGCTGCAGCCTTCGATGCCACCCTCATCATCGGCTGTGCATACTACGAGAACCAGGAGCAGGCGTCCAAGACTCTGCGTCAGGATTCCGTAACCATCCTTGGTGATGAAAAGGCTCAGGCAAACCTCACCGCTGGCAAGGAGCACGCGGAGCAGTTCGGTGCGACAAAGGTCGAGACCGCTGTTCGCCCGGGCACCCCGGTTCAGGCACTGATGTCCATCGTCAACGACAACAAGGCTGACCTGCTCATCGTGGGTAACCGCGGAATCAACTCTCTGACCGGTCGCCTGCTGGGCTCCGTTCCGGCTGATGTGGCTCGCCAGTCTGACTGCGACGTGATGATCGTCCACACCGTCAGCTAAGACGCATTGTTGAGCGCGCGGTTCCCCCTCCCTTCGGCTAGGGGGGAGCCGCGCACTTTGTTTTGTGGAAGGCAAGCCTACAGACGGAGGGTGCGGAAGGCACGGGCGAGAACATGACCATCGGCACCTTGAATGAGCGGGATGTCAAAAGACCCCGTCTCGTTTGCCTTGACCAGCGGTGCGAGTGAGCCGTGGGAGAGCAGTTGCTCTTGCGGCGAAAGATTGCGAATCGCCACTGCTGCCACTCGGTCTGGGTGTTCGGCTACTGCATCGGCGTAGGTCAAGGGATCGTGCTGGCCGTCATCGCCAATGAGCAGCCACCGTAATTTCGGGTAGGCAATGAACAGATTGCGCAGTTGCACACGTTTGTGTTCCTGACCGTTGCGGAAGAGCCCTGTAGGGGTAGGGCCCCAGTCCGTAAGCAAGAGCGGGCCACGCGGGAAGCCATTTTCCTCCATGAAGGTCACCAAGGTGTCATACGTGTTCCACGCACCAGTAGAGAGGTAAATGAACGGCACTCCGGGGTGCTCTTCAGCGACCTTCCGATAAAAGCGGGCCATACCCGCTACGGGAGTGCGCGTATCGGTGCGCTTGACCCACGAGTTCCACGCAGCGATCATGGCACGCGGTAGCCACGTCACCATGATGGTGTCATCGATATCGCTCACCACACCAAGCTCGGTGTCTTCCCCCACGATGAGCACATCCGCGGTAACTTCATCTGCGCCTTTCGCACGGATGGTGACCTCGTGCCAACCGGGCACGAGGCCGTGATTGTGGACGAGGACGTCAATATAGCCGTTATGGTTGGTCGTACCTGTCACTGTCTTTCCACCGACGGTGACCTCCACCTCATGGCGCGGTACCTGAATGGTGAAGAACTGGCGGTAGCCGCGCTGCGCCCATGTTCCAGAGTTTTCCGATTCGGGATCGTGCATCAGCACGCGGCCCAAAACGTGCACAAAGTCGGCATTACCGTACCCAGAATAGCCAGTGACGGAAGGCCGCCATCCTTGACGTGCCGAACGCTTTAACGTGAAGGAATTGGTGGAGAATTCTATCTTGCGGGCGATATCGGAAAGTGCCATGCGCACCAGATTATCGGAAAACCTCCGAGTAGCGGCCGGAGATGGTCAATGACTGCGTCGCGCGGGTAATGGCCACATAAAGGTTGTGCATTCCTTGGGGCGAGGCTGCCACGATGTCATCGGGGTGAACTACGTCGACGTGGTCAAACTCGAGGCCTTTGATTTCCTCCACATTGTCCGCGGTAATGACCGCATGTAGGCGGCCTTCAGAATCAGTGAATGTCCCTGGTGTGTCCCGTACCGTATCCTCGCTCATGTGGCTGCTACGCCACATGACGTCGACGCCATCGCGTACGGCAATACTAGGCGTGGCCCCCGGGTTGATCTCTTCCAAAAGTTGATTGGCCAGCTCCGTGATGGGGCGTGGCGTGCGGTAATTGACCGTGAGGCCGTGCTGCCGGAAGCGATTGCCCACAAAAGGTTCAAGCGTTTCTGTCCAATCATCGACGCCGGCTGGGGAGCCGGTCTGAGAAGTATCACCCACAAGCGTCATCCACCGCGATGGGCTGCGGCGGAAAATCATGCGCCACTCCATCGGAGTAAGCTCCTGTGCTTCATCCACAATGACGTGGCCATAGGCCCACGTGTAGTCCTCGCGGGCTCGCTGAGCAGTCGTACGAGAATCACGCACCTCCTGACGGCGCGCAAGATGCTCGGCATCGATAACGTCGTGGGCGGAGAGAATTTCCGCCTCGAACATGTCGTCATCGTTATCTGTCGAATCGGAGGAGCTCAAGATATCGAGTGCATCCTCGGCCTCGGCCACCTGTTCACGCCACTGCTTATCCTCGGCGGCGCGCTCAGCCTCCGGATCCGGCATGCCGATGAGTACAGCGAGTTCGTCGAGAAGCGCTGCGTCCGACGGCGTCCACGCAGTTCCGTCCTCACGGAAAAGGGCCTCACGGGTTTCATCATCATATGCGCTAGCAGCGGAGTCGATACGTGCAGTGCTGCTGAGCAGCTCCGCAAGCACCTCCGTGGGGGACAGGTGCGGCCAGAACTCCTCGATGAGTTCTGTGACGAGTGGCTCTTCAGCCAAGTCATCGTGGAGCTGGTCCACGTCCGCGCGGGAGAGCAGATTCTCCCCACCCAGCGGATCCGCGCCGATGCGCTGCGCCATGTGTTGCGCTAAAGATTCGATGAGATGCTCAGCAAACGCTGCCTGGGCATCGTTATGGGGCTTGCGGGAGCGCCGGGCACGGGTACGAGCCGCCTTGACCATGTCTGCGGTGACGATGAGCTCGAGGCCATCGATATCAACGGTGCGAGGTTCGTCCGGAAGACGCTGGTAGTCCTTAACAGCATTCGACAGAATTTCCGCCATGGCGTCAGAGCCCTTGATCTCGCGAGCCAGTAAAGACTCCGAGTGGGTAGCGTCGATGCCAGGGAAAAGGGAGGCAATGGTGGATAAGACGACACCGGTCTCACCGAGCTCCGGCAGCACTCGGGAGATGTACTCGAGAAATGTGGAGTTGGGCCCCACGATGAGCACACCTGTAGCGGAGAGCTGTTCGCGGTAGGCGTAGAGTAGGTACGCTACTCGGTGCAGCGCCACCGCCGTCTTGCCGGTGCCAGGGCCGCCTTCGACGACCATGACACCACGGGTGCTATCGCGAATGATCTCATCCTGTTCGCGTTGGATGGTCTCCACGATGGACGGCATGTGCCCGGTGCGGGCACGGTGCATGACGTGGTGCAGGGCAGATTCGCTGGCCACATCGCTGCTTTCAATGCTGGCTTCACCTTCCAAAACTTCATCACTAATGCCGGTGACGGTCCGGCCGGTCGTGCGGATATGGCGGCGCACGTGCACGCCCTCCGGGTGCGCGGTGGTAGCGAGGTAGAAGGGGCGGGCCATTGGTGCGCGCCAGTCCAGAAGAAGCGTGCGATAGTCCTCTTCGCGGGCATCTAGGCCCATGCGGCCGATGTAGCGGCGATCCAGACCTTCTGGGGTTGGGTTATCACCTGGGGCATCGATATCGATGCGGCCGAAGACGAGGCCGAGTTGGGCGACATTGAGCCGGTCAAGCTTCGCCTGCAAACCGTGGTACTCCGTTTCACGGCGCACGAGTGCATCCGCGTCCGGCGTATGCGGGTCCACGGCTGCCTGCACCTCATTGAGGCGCTCATTCGCTGTCTGCACCTCGTTGTCGAGGCGTGCAAAGAGGCCATCGACGTATGACTGCTCGGCGGAAATCTCGGTGTGAGTCGCAGTTGAAGATTCAGACACAAGGCTCCTTGGACGCGTATGACGGCTTCTCGTGCAACAGAGGCGCAGAGAGGGACATGAAAAAAGACAACGGCCCAGCATACTCGCTGAGCCGTTGTCCTCTCCACCGCACTGAGAAGTGCAGTGATTGTGCGGGGGACTATCCGCAGCTTAGGCGTGGCGTTTAGAAACGGTCACCGAACTTCTCGAAGGCCTTGTCCAGCTTCTTGGTGGCTTCCTTCTGTAGCTTGTCGGCACGCTTGCGGGCCTTCTTCTGGGCACGCTTGCTGTCGACGTTGTCGACCTGCGCCAGGGCAGCATCAGCGCGATCCTGAGCCTTGCCAGCGGCCTTCACCAGACCCTTGCGAGCGGTTTCGGTGTTGTCACGAGCAGCATTGAGCCAGTCATCCTTGTTGTCGTCGAAGAATTCGCGAGCGGTCTCAGCAGTTTCTTCGACGAAGGAGCGGGCGCTATCGAGGAAGTCACGGCCGGTGGACTCCCAGTCATCACGGTTGTCCTCGACGTAATCCTTGGCGGTCTCGAACCAGTCATTGGCCTTAGAAGTGACTTCAGAGGAGATGTCGCTGGCGCGGTTGGACACGTCCTCCGCGAACTTCTGCTGCTCAGACTTACCCGGCAGCGCAGCCTGAATCTTCTTATTGGCGCGCTCGGAAGCCTTAGCGGTACGCCAGCGCAAGGAAGGCTTGCCCTCGGTGTCCTGGGTAACGATGGCAAGGGCACCCAGCAGAGCAGTGTTGGTGAGGAAATTAGTGCGCTGAGATTCCTTCTCCTCCTTGGAATCAGCGGACCAAAATGCATTGCCCACGAGGTTCGGAACGTGGGTCAAAGCCAGCACAGCAGCCGATGTGCGCGGAGCCTTACCCAGAGCCAGGGTGGTGCCGGCAGCAGTCTTAGCCCCGCCCAGCGCGCGGGTAACGAGCTCTGGATCATTGGGGATGTAGCCTGCGTACTCTCGGGGCAGCACCTTGCGAAGACGCTTGAGCACGGACTCGGTGTCCGCGACGTGCTCCGAGGTGTTGCGGAGGGTATCCACACCATCCCAGACAAACACGGAGGCCAGCATAGGACGGGCAAGCTTACGAATCATGACGTGCTCCATTCATTAGATATATAAAGACGTTCGCCACACTATAGTACGCGGATTAAACAACAATCGCTGCTACCACCGGCGCTCCCACCACTCTTCCAAGTGCGGGCGCTCAGCACCCACGGTGGTGGAGTCTCCATGTCCGGGGCGAACGATTGCCTCGTCCGGGTAGACATCAAAAATCTTTTGGGTGACATCCTTGTAGAGGCGCATGAAGTCTCCCTCCGACGTCGTTTTTCCCACGCCTCCAGGGAAGAGCGAATCGCCGACGAATAGGTTCGTCACACCATCGATCTCGACGGCTATTGCGGCGCCACCGGGAGTATGGCCCCTGAGGATAAGGACGGGGAACTCGTGCCCGGCGAAGGGGAGAGTATCTCCGTGCTCCAGTTCTACGTCGACAGGCGCTGGGAGGGCGGGGGAGTCGAGGAAGGATGCGTAGTGAGTCGCCCCGGTCTTGTCCAAGACCTCTTCGAGAGCGCGGACGTGGTCCCAATGACGGTGTGTGGTGAGCACAGCGGTGATGGTGACCCCATGGTCTTCAGCGAGGGAGAGGAGAGCGGGGGCGTCCGCTGAGGCGTCGACAAGCAACGCCTCATTACCTGCACAGAGCAGGTAACACTGGTTGTCCATCTCGGAAACGGAAATTTTATGAAGTTCAACCGCGTTGTTCATGTATCCCACCTTACGGGTAGATTCTGATCCATAACTCCCATAGCCAATATTTACTTGCGTAGGAAGGCAACAATCAGTGGCTGATCGTTTGGTCGTACGAGGCGCACGTGAGCACAACCTCAAAGGCGTGGATATCGATATCCCGCGCGACAAGCTCGTGGTGTTTACCGGCTTGTCGGGCTCAGGCAAGTCCTCCCTAGCCTTCGACACCATTTTTGCCGAAGGCCAGCGCCGCTACGTGGAGTCCTTGAGCTCCTATGCGCGCATGTTCTTGGGCCAGATGGACAAACCGGACGTGGAGTTTATTGACGGGCTGTCCCCGGCTGTCTCCATCGATCAGAAGTCCACCAATCACAACCCGCGCTCCACCGTCGGTACGATTACGGAAATCTACGACTACCTGCGCTTGCTCTTCTCTCGTGCAGGTACCCCGCACTGCCCGGAATGTGACGCGGTTATTGAACGCCAAACTCCGCAACAAATCGTGGACGAAGTGCTGGGCCAAGAAGAAAAGCTAAAGTTCCAGGTTCTGGCACCGGTGGTGCGGCGTCGCAAGGGCGAGTTTGTGGATTTGTTCAAGGACTTGGCGGCGCAGGGCTACTCCCGCGTGCGCGTCGATGGTGAGCTGCATCAGCTCAGCGATCCGCCCCAGCTCAAGAAACAAATCAAGCACGATATCGACGTTGTGGTGGACCGTCTGCAAGTCAAGGCTTCCCAGAAGCAGCGCCTTACTGACTCGGTAGAGACGGCGCTGCGGCTTGCCGACGGCCTCGTGACCCTCGATTTCGTTGACCGTGAAGAGCTGACCCACACTTACTCGGAGAAGGCCGCCTGTCCGAACGGCCACACGCTGACAGTGGAAGAATACGAGCCGCGTGCCTTTTCCTTTAACGCACCTTTCGGTTCCTGCCCGGCCTGTGATGGCCTAGGCACGCGCCTTGAGGTGGACGTGGACCTGCTCATTCCGGACCCGGATGCCCCAGCGGTGGAGGCTATTCAACCGTGGACCTCGAGCCCGAATTCACGCTATTTTGTCAAGCTGGTGGAAGGTCTGGGCAAGACCCTAGGTTTCGATCCGAAGACTCCAGTTTCAGAGTTAACTAAGGAACAGCGCCACGCACTGATCTACGGATCTGACGTCGAAGTGACGGTGCGCTACAAGAACCGCTACGGCCGCCAGCGCAACTGGTCCGCACCTTTCGAAGGTGCCATTGGCTTCCTTGAGCGCAAGTTGGAACAGACGGATTCCGAATCGCAGAAGGACCGCCTGTTGCAATACACGCGCCGAGTGCCGTGCCCAACCTGTGGTGGTACCCGCCTAAAGCCGGAGATTCTCGCCGTGCGCTTGGCCTCGACCGCGCATGGCGAGCAGTCCATTGCTGGCTTGAGCTCGCTGTCCATCGAGGACGCCGCGGAGTTCCTCGATTCGTTGGTTCTGGGCCACCGTGAAGAAATCATTGCCGGTGCTGTGCTCAAGGAGATTCAGGCACGTCTGCGATTCCTGCTCGACGTGGGCCTGAACTACCTCACCTTGGACCGAGGTGCCTCGACGCTTTCTGGTGGTGAGGCGCAGCGTATTCGCCTCGCCACTCAGATTGGCTCGGGCCTGGCGGGAGTGCTCTATGTGCTAGATGAGCCGTCCATTGGCCTCCACCAGCGCGATAACCAGCGTCTCATCAAAACATTGAAACGCCTGCGCGATATCGGTAACACCCTCATCGTGGTTGAACACGATGAGGACACCATCCGGGAGGCTGACTGGCTGGTTGATGTTGGACCCCGTGCTGGCGAATTCGGCGGCCAAGTGGTGTACCAAGGCGAACCTGCCGGAATTGAGAAGGTGGAGGAGTCCCTCACCGGACAGTATCTCTCTGGGCACAAGGAACTCGCCGTGCCGGATTCGCGCCGTGCGATTGACCGTGACCGTATGCTCAAGGTGGTCGGCGCGCGCGAGAATAACCTGAAGGGGATTGACGTGGAGATCCCTCTGGGCGTCCTCGTGTGTGTGACGGGTGTGTCCGGTTCGGGTAAGTCCACCGTGGTTAACCAGATTCTGGCCAAGACCCTGGCGAATAAGCTCAACCGTGCCCGTCAGGTACCAGGCCGCGCCAAGCGCGTGGAAGGTACTGAGCACTTGGACAAACTGGTGCAGGTGGATCAGAGCCCCATTGGCCGCACACCGCGCTCCAACCCGGCAACGTATACGGGTGTCTTTGACAAGATCCGTAACCTCTTCGCCGAGACCCAAGAAGCGAAGGTCCGCGGATATAAACCGGGACGTTTCTCCTTCAACGTTAAGGGCGGGCGCTGCGAGGCGTGCCAGGGTGACGGCACCATCAAGATTGAGATGAACTTCTTGCCGGACGTATACGTGCCGTGTGAGGTATGCCAGGGTGCGCGCTACAACCGTGAGACACTCGAGGTTCTCTATAAAGGCAAGAACATCGCCGAGGTCCTCGACATGCCCATTACAGAGGCAGCTGAGTTCTTCGAACCGATCACATCTATCCACCGCTACCTCAATACCTTGGTCGAGGTGGGATTGGGCTATGTGCGTTTGGGGCAGGCTGCTACGACCTTGTCGGGTGGCGAGGCCCAGCGCGTGAAACTGGCCTCCGAGCTGCAAAAGCGCACGAAGGGTCGCACGGTCTATATCCTCGACGAGCCGACCACCGGTCTGCACTTTGAGGATATTCGCAAGCTCATGCTCGTTATCCAGAGCCTCGTGGATAAAGGCAACTCGGTCATCATCATCGAGCACAACCTCGATGTCATCAAGGCTGCCGACTGGATTGTGGATATGGGGCCGGAGGGTGGCTCCGGCGGCGGAACCGTCGTGGCTCAAGGCACCCCGGAAGACGTGGCCCAGGTCGAAGGTTCCTACACCGGCAGCTTCCTCAAGGAGGTTTTGTGACCTTCAGTAGAAAAGAACGCGGTCGCCTTGGCACCGTTCTGCTCGCTGTGGGCCTTGCCACTAGTGCGACTGTCAGCGGTTGCTCAAAGCCGGACGAGGGCCCTCAAAGCGCTGAAGCGACCTCCGAGCAAGACGCTAAGGGATCTGAACAAGCCTCCAACTATGATCTGAAAGTTGCTTTGCGCAACGTGATCAACGAAGTTGAGAGCGAGTACAAGGAGTACGACATCAAGGCTGGTATCGCTGTGGCCGATAGCGCTGGAGTCGTGCAGGCGGGTGTGCCGGGAGAGGAGCCGACGTGGTCCACGGTCAAGGTTCCGATCGCCATCGCGGCGCTTCGCGACGGTGCAAGTCCCGACCTGGTGGACTTGGCCATCAAGGAGTCAGACAATGATGCCGCCTACGCCTTGTGGTCCCATGTGCAATGGAACGAAGGCGATGCCAGCAGCGCACTGAAAGACCTTCTGGATGATTATGGCTCCACTGGTGAACTGGAGGAACCATTTGGGTATTCGCGCTGGTTGCTCAAGGACCAAGCGGTGTTTGGCTCACACCTGCCGTGCATACCTGAAGCGGAGTACGTCTACGATGCCATGGATGAGATCGTAGAGTGGCAGGACAACGGTTTAGATAAATTGCCCAACACTCGTGCCAAAGGTGGTTGGGGTCTGTCTGAGGAGGACAACGGCTATACACACCGCCAGGTGGGTGTGCGTGATGCCGGCAGTGATGGCTCGATTGGCCTTGCCATCGAGGCCACCATGCCCGGTGAGAGCGCCGAAATGGCTATCCCTGCATTAAACGTGCTGGCTGCTGGGGTGGATCGTTCCGTTACAGAAGCCCTGGATGCCGGGGCGCTCACGCCTGTGAAGGAGTGTGAGCCGAAGTCTACGGCTTCCGCGAGCGCTACGGCGAGTGCCACAGCGACGGTGAGCAGCTCGGCGTCTACACGGGACACCGCTACTAGCTCGGCGACACGCACCTCGACACAGCGATTTGGTTCCTAGCTCAGTGGGTGTTAGTGTTGTGGGCACTACCGCCCGTAGCGCCTCCTCCAGGAGGTACTTGGGCCGCAAGCGGAGTTTCTCCCACCCGAAGCCGCGTCGCTCACGAGATTATGCTCAGCGCGAACGCAGGATAAAGGTAAAAGAGTAGGCGCCACGTCAGTGGTGCGTACTTGTTAGAGACTCCCGGTTGCCAGTGGCACCCGGGATTTATTCGTTTGTGGTCACGGTAGGCGCACTACTAGCCCCCACAATCGAGGAGAACCACAATCAGCGCTGAAGCTCGCATTAATGAGCGCATCCGAGTACCCGAGGTCCGTCTTGTTGGCCCCGGTGGTGAACAGGTGGGTATCGTCCGCACTGACGATGCTCGCAAGCTCGCATACGAAGCCGACCTTGACTTGGTCGAGGTTGCACCGAATGCGAAGCCGCCCGTAGCCAAAATTATGGATTACGGCAAGTTTAAGTACGAGCAGGCCCAGAAGGCCCGCGAGTCCCGTAAGAACCAGCAGCAAACTGTGGTGAAGGAACAGAAGTTCCGTCCGAAGATTGATGATCACGATTACGAGACCAAAAAGGGCAACGTGGTGCGCTTCCTGGAGAAGGGTTCCAAGGTCAAGGTGACCATCATGTTCCGCGGTCGTGAGCAATCGCGTCCGGAACTGGGTTTCCGCCTGTTGGAGCGTTTGGCTGACGACGTCGCTGAAGTTGGCGTCGTGGAGTCGCGCCCCAAGCAGGATGGTCGCAACATGACCATGGTCCTGGGACCTGTCCGCAAAGGCAAAAAGTAGACCACGCTCCACTTAGGATTTAAGGATTTAATTCTCATGAAGCAGAAGACTCACAAGGGCACCGCCAAGCGCATCAAGGTGACCGGCTCCGGCAAGCTGCGCCGCGAGCAGGCAAACCGCCGCCACCTCCTCGAGGGCAAGCCGTCCAAGCGTACCCGCCGTCTGAAGGGTGACGAGGACGTCGCTCGTGCAGACACCAAGCGCGTCAAGCGCCTTCTCGGCCGCGCATAAGTCAGCGCCGAACTCCCCATCCCCACACACTCACAATCAAGATAAGGAAGTATTACTGTGGCACGAGTAAAGCGCTCAGTTAACGCCAAGAAGAAGCGCCGCGCGATCCTGAAGTCCGCCAAGGGCTACCGTGGCCAGCGTTCCCGCCTCTACCGCAAGGCTAAGGAGCAGTGGCTGCACTCCATGACTTACGCTTACCGCGATCGTCGCGCCCGTAAGTCCGAGTTCCGCAAGCTGTGGATCCAGCGCATCAATGCTGCTGCTCGTATGAACGACATCACCTACAACCGTCTCATCCACGGCCTGCGCCTGGCTGAGATCGAGGTCGACCGCAAGATCCTCGCTGAGCTTGCTGTCAACGACTTCGAGGCATTCTCCGCTTTGTGTGAGGCTGCTAAGGCTGCACTGCCGGAGGACGTCAACGCTCCGAAGGCTGCCTAAGCACCAGACGAATAAGCGTTACCGAGCCCGCCGTCTCCCAGATAAAGGGAGACGGCGGGCTTTTGTCTTATGAAGAGAAGAGGGCTGCTTAAGGTCGTTGTGGAATGATTGCAGTTTTCAATTTATTCATCTCTTATATACAGTCACGACGGTGGGCGGTCATGAATAAAAACTACTGTGTCGTGTGTTCATTGTCCTCCTATGTTTCACAAGGAATCTTTCACTGATGACACTCTCGCGTCTCGCCACTACCGCCGTGGCTGTTGTTTCTACGGCATCCGTCGTTTCCTTGGGCGTTAGCCCTGCCTGTGCTGCGGAAAGTGCGCACAACGGCCCCAAGAACATCATCTACATGATTGGTGATGGTATGGGCTACGGCCACCTGGCACTCACCAACCTCTATGAGACTGGCCAATCCAAGTACCTCGTTGACGGCGCCTTTGGTGACAAGAATCTGAAGGAAAAGGATGGCGACACAGTCCAGTCCTACGAGGAATTTAACCGCTTGTCTATGGCAACCTTCCCGATGGGTGGCTCCTATGACCCGGAGCAGGCGTGGAAGACCCACGAGTACGTCATGGAAGGCAAGATTACGGATTCAGCCGCGGCCGGTAGTGCGATGGCTACTGGCGTGAAGACAAACAATGGAATCCTTGGTATGTCGCACTACGGCATGAAGGAAGAAAACATGTCTGAGCGCGCTAAGAAGCAGGGGAAGTCTGCTGGCGTTGTCTCCTCGGTTGCCTACTCTGAGGCGACACCCGCTGCATGGGCAGCACACAACATGGACCGCGACAAGTTGCAGGACATCACCAAGGAGATGCTGGACAGTGACCTTGACCTCGTGATGGCGGCCGGCCACCCTTTCTACAACAACGATCACGAGAAGGTCGATACTCCGGACTACAGCTTCATCTACGAGGATGATTACGCCAAGCTTTCCGAAGGCAAGACGAGCTGGAATTACTTCGAATCCAATGATGACTTCAAGAGCATGGCTGACGGTAACGTCGAACCAGATAAGAAGTACTGGGGCATCGCTCAGGTAGGCTCCACCCTCCAAAATTCCCGAACTGGCGAGGCAGAGGCACCCTATTCGGATGAGCTCAACGATGTCGTTGATCTGCCAACTATGACCACTGGTGCCCTTAATGCCCTTGGCCAAGATGAGGATGGCTTCTCCGTAATGATTGAGGGCGGCGCCATTGACTGGGCCGGCCACGGCAACAACCCGGTCCGCGATATTGAAGAGACGCAAGACTTCAACAAGGCTGTCGACGCCGCTATCGAGTGGGTAGAGAAGAACTCCTCCTGGGAGGACACCTTGCTCATCGTGACCGCTGACCATGAGACCGGCTACCTCTCTGGTGCTAATGAGGTGCCGACGGAAAACAATCCAGAGGCCGAAAACAAGTTCAATGCTATGGCGGGTGCTAAAGACGAAGTCGCTCGTCACGGCTGGTATTCCGGTCAGCACACCAACCAGCTCGTCCCGTTCTTCTTCAAGGGCGCGGGTGCTGAGGACATCAAGGCGCATGCGGCCGGAACTGACCCGGTGCGTGGTGACTTCATTGACAACACCACGGTGGCCAATCTGGTCTTTGATCAGTGGTGGACCAACGACGTCGCCTCACCGAGCGAGGATTCTACGACTGAGAATTCTCCTCAGCCGGCGCCGTCTGAAGACAAACCGTCGGAAGAAGACAAGCCCTCCGAGCCCTCCAAGGAACCAAAGCCGGGGAAGGACGCTGGAAGCAGCAAGAACTTCGGTGCCGGTGTTGCCACGGGTATGGGCATCCTTGCCGCTGTTGTAGCTGTACTCGCTGCGTCTGCGCAGCAGGCAGGACTGGTTAACGTCAACGTGAAGGCATTGACTGACCTTGCACAGCGTGTTGGACTGCGTTAAGACACACGAGTGAGTGAGGGGGACGGTGCTTGGCGCCGTCCCCCTCACTGTTACCCGCAGCTAGCGCGCAGTCAACGTGAGTGGAGGAGAACTTTTCAATGGCAAGGTCGGTGGGTACCGTCAAAGCTATGGATCTAGATTTCTCGTCGGCGTTTACTGAACGCACTCCACGCGTGGTCAACGCCGCCAAATTGCATCGCGCGGCCAACCGGAGAAAGGCTGATCGCTTCATCATTGAAGGCGAAAACGCTGTGGACGCAGCCGTGTCTACAGGGGCGGCGACGGATGTCTTCGTGACGGAGAAGGCTGCAGAACGCTTCGCACACATCGTGACCACGTGCAGCTACATGGACGTGTATGTGCACCCGATTACTGACAAGGCCGCGAAACATCTCTCGGATACGGCGACGAGCACTGGATTGTTTGCTGTATGCCGCCCAGTACTGTGGACTTCGGGCAAGATTTTGGCGGGAAAGCCAAAGCTCGTGTCTGTTCCGGTGCTGACCTCTGAGCCCGGCAACGCGGGAACTCTGATTAGAACGTCCGATGCCATGGGTGCTGACGGAGTTATCTTCGCCGGTGACACCGTAGATCCATTAGGTTGCAAGGTAGCGCGAGCTTCAGCAGGTTCGCTCTTTCACATTCCAGTGGCACGAGACCCCAACATCAAGGACGTGCTGGGTAAGTTGCGTTCTTCAGGAATGCAGGTGCTAGCTACGGCTGCTGATGGTGAGCTAGATCTAGCCGATGCAGACCTGTCACAGCCTACGGCGTGGCTGTTCGGCAACGAAGCGCATGGCTTGGGCGACCTTAAGGATGAGGCGGATATGCGCGTGCGCATTCCCATCCTTGGCCGAGCTGAATCCTTGAACCTCGCTACGGCAGCCAGCATCTGCCTCTACGAATCCGCTAAGCAGCAGTCCAACTAGCCCCGTCGGCGCGCGAGGGCTGGTGGGCACAGGTGACAGGCTGCACGGTAAGATAGCTCCCGTTAGTTTTCGTGCGAGAAGAAGGTAATTTAGGCACGTGTCCGACACACCTCAGATCGAATTGACCGAAGAGGCCCTCGAGGCAGCCGCGGAGAAGGCCATTGCCGCCTTCGAAGCTGCACATGATCTTGAAGAGCTCACTGCCGCGCGCCGCGAGCATCTCGGCGACAGCGGCTATATTCCGCAAGCCCGTCAGTCCTTGGGGCAATTGCCCAAGGATCAGCGCAAGGATGCTGGCCGCGCGGTAAATATGGCCCGCGGCAAGGTAGAGAAATCCTTTGCACAGATTCGTGAAGTCCTTGAGCAGGAGGCCCGCGCTGCCCAGCTTAAGGCGGAGAAGGTTGACGTCACCATCCCGACGACCCGCGCGCAGACCGGTGCGCTGCACCCCATTACTGCGTTGTCGGAGCGCATCGCCGACATCTTCGTCGGTATGGGATGGGAAATTGCTGACGGCCCCGAGGTGGAAGCGGAGTACTTTAATTTCGATGCCCTGAACTTCAAGCCGGACCACCCGGCTCGTACGCTGCAGGACACCTTCCACGTTGGCCAGGAAGGTTCCAAGCAGGTGCTGCGCACGCACACCTCTCCGGTGCAGGTCCGCACCATGTTGGACCGCGATGTACCTCTCTACATCGCGTGCCCGGGCCGAGTCTTCCGCACCGACGAACTGGATGCTACCCACACTCCGGTTTTCCACCAGGTGGAGGGCCTTGCCGTGGATAAGGGCCTGACCATGGCGCACCTGCGCGGCACCTTGGAGCACCTAGCTAAGGTCCTTTTCGGACCGGACACCACCACGCGCATGCGCGTCAATTACTTCCCATTTACTGAGCCCTCCGCAGAGGTTGACGTGTGGTTCCCCAACAAGAAGGGTGGCGCCGGCTGGATCGAGTGGGGCGGCTGCGGCATGGTCAACCCCAACGTGTTGCGCGCCGTAGGCATCGATCCGGAGGAGTACACCGGCTTCGCCTTCGGCATGGGCCTTGAGCGCACTCTGCAGTTCCGCAATGGTTTGACCGACATGCGTGACATGGTCGAAGGCGATGTCCGCTTCACCCTGCCCTTCGGCGTGCAGGCATAAGTTACCCAGAAAGGATAGAGAAGAAACCATGCTTATTTCCCAAGACTGGGTTACCCGCATCCTGGGCTCCGCACATTCCGGCTGGACCGTGCCCTCTGAGGATCTTGATTCCGGCTTCGTCCGCGTGGGCTTTGAAACCGAAGGCTACGAGGCGCTCCCGGAGACGACCGGTCCGCTTGTCATTGGCCAAGTTGTCGAGATTGAAGAACTTACCCAGTTCAAAAAACCTATCCGCTACTGCCAAGTCAATGTTGGCCATGCCAATGGCACGGGTGAGTTGCAGGGCATCATCTGTGGCGCCCGCAACTTCCGTCTGAACGACTATGTGGTGGTCGCCCTGCCCGGTTCGGAGCTGCCCGGCGGCTTCAAGATTGCCGCGCGCGAGACCTATGACCACATCTCGAATGGCATGCTCTGCTCCGCCGCTGAGCTCGGATTCGGACCTAAAGCTGATGGCATCATCGTCCTCAGCGATGAGGTCGCAGACAAGGTAGGGGAGGACGCCCGCCCGATTATCGGTTTGGCCGACACTGCCTTCGACGTCAACATCACCCCAGACCGCGGTTATGCGCTCTCCGCCCGTGGACTTACACGTGAAATTGCCTCGGCCTTCGATCTCACCTTCCCTGACGTGGCTCAGGACCCGAGCGTGGCCGGTGTTGATACCTCGGCAGTTCCGGAGGCGCAGGGCGCGCTTATCGCCGTTGACCTGCGCGAGGAAACCAAGGCCCAGCGTTTCGGCCTGCGCAAGGTATCTGGCATCGATCCGACTGCACGCACCCCGTTCTGGATGGAGCGCGAGCTTATGTTGTCCGGTCAGCGCAGCGTCAACGTTGCCACCGACGTCACCAACTACGTCATGCTGCTCCTGGGTGCTCCGATGCATGCTTTCGACGCCAACGTTGTAAGCGGAGATCTTGTGGTCCGCAACGCTGAGGAGGGGGAGAAGTTCGAAACGCTGGACCACGTCGAGCGCAAGCTGTCTGCCGGTGATGTGGTCATCTGCGATGACAACGGCATCCAGTCCTTGGCTGGTGTTATGGGAGGTACGACCTCCGAGATCTCTGATGAGACCACGGACGTCTACTTCGAGTCCGCTATTTGGGATCCGATTACTGTGGCCCGTACCTCGCGCCGCCACAAGCTTTCTTCGGAGGCCTCCCGTCGTTTCGAGCGTGGTGTTGATCCTGCCATCGTGGAAATTGCCCTCGACGTGGCCTGTGCGCTGCTGCAGCAGATTGCCGGTGGCACTATCGAGGCCGGTCGTACGTTGGTCGGGGACGTCGCCAAGCGCGAGCCCATTAGCCTGCGCGTCACTAAACCCAGCGAGTACGCCGGTGTGGAATATTCCCGCGAGACTGTCGTGGCGCGTCTTGAGGAGGTTGGCTGCACTGTCGCCGATAACGGTGAGACCCTCGAGGTTACCCCGGCGACGTGGCGTACGGATATCTCCATGGACGTGGACCTCATTGAGGAAGTACTGCGTCTCGAAGGCTTGGAGGATATTCCAACCGTGCTGCCTACCCCGGCAGGTGGTCGCGGATTAACCCCAGCGCAGAAGCGCCGCCGCGCCATCGGACACGGTCTGGCTTATGCTGGCTATGCCGAAGTGCTGCCGTCACCGTTCATTGCCAACGACACCTTTGATACCTGGGGTCTTGACAAAGACGATGCTCGCCGCCAAACCGTTGCGGTACAAAACCCGCTGGAGGCAGACAAGGCAGTGCTGTCCACAACTCTGCTTCCCAACATGCTGGAAGCCATCGCCCGCAACGTCGCCCGTGGCCGTCACGACCTTGCTCTCTTTGGTCTCCAGCAAGTGGCCTTTAAGCGTGCCGAAGCCTCCCCGATGCCGTCGGTAGAGTCGCGCCCGTCTGATGAGGTTGTCACTGAGTTGCTTGATTCCCTGCCGGAGCAACCGCTCCACGTTGCCACCGTGGCCACCGGCAACATCGAGCACGAAGGTCCGTGGGGAGCAGGACGTGCCTACAGCTATGCCGATGCCATCGAGTCCGCCCGCCAGGTGGCTCGTGCCGCTGGTATTGATGTAACCGTAAAGGCAGCGGAACAGCTGCCGTGGCACCCGGGCCGTTGTGCAGCCATCGTGGTGTGTGGAACTGACGGCGAGGAGTCCATCGTGGGTTACGCTGGTGAATTGCACCCGCAGGTCCTTGAGGCACTTGAGATTCCGGCACGTACCTGTGCCATGGAGCTTGATGTCACTGCGTTGCCTCTGGATGAGAAGTTCCCGGCACCGGTTCTGTCCTCGTTCCCAGCGCTGCACCAGGACATTGCTCTGGTTGTCGACGAAGAGACCCCTGCCGAGCAGGTTCGCCTTGTGGTCGAAGAAGGTGCGGGCGAGCTGCTGGAATCGGTGGAGCTCTTCGACGTCTTCCGTGGAGAGCAGCTCGGTGAAGGCAAGAAGTCCCTGGCGTTCCAGCTGCTCTTCCGTGCTGGTGACCGCACGCTGACGGACGATGAAGTTAACGAGCACCGTCTTGCCGCTGCGGAGCTGGCCAAGCAGCGCTTGGGTGCAGAGATGCGCGCCTAGCGCATTGTGTTAGCTGTTCAAGTGAGGCGGCTGTACGCAACGCTGAGGACACGGTAGGTCGGGGAGCGATCCCCCTCCTGTGGCGTAGGTGTGGGCTGCGCCATAACCTAAGTGGCACAGCGTTTCCACACTGAAAGGATTATCCTCACTATGCGATTGATTTCTCGTCTTGCTGCGACTGCCGCAATCGGCAGTGCTTTGGCTGTGGCGCCTCTGGCCTCAGCCAACCCCACACATGGTTTCTCTAACGCCGATGGCACGGTAACCTGTGATGCCACAAACGTCGATGGTACCTACATCAGCTGCCTATCCTCTGGTGCACGTGCCACCCGTCCTGAGTGCAACCCGCCGAACGAGTTGGTTCCGCAGTTCAGCTACTATGCCGGCCGATCCCATGCCGGTTGCTGGAACCAAGGCATGATGGCTGAACAGTTCAAGCACCTGCAGCCAGGCCAGATTCACCAGTTCAACGAGGTGACCGTCGTAGCCGATAACCAGGGTGGTCTGCACTTTGTGGGTCCAAAGGGCTACCTGGGTTACGCCGGTAAGAAGGCGGTCTCGGGACCTGAAGGCATGGGTTCCATCTCTTCCCGCGCCCTCTAGTCGCCCCCTTATTCATTCCCTATTCCTTCACACCCTTCCTTTCCTTTATCAACACCCGGAAAACTCCACGCTCAAAGTGGGGATTTCCGGGTCTTGCTGATCCTAAGATGGGGAAGTAGGAATCTCATTCGCTGAATAGCATACAGTCCGCTGCATTATTTGCTAGGGTGAGCTCCATGACTATTTCAGTAGCAATCGCAGGAGCCACAGGGTACGCAGGCGGCGAAATCCTGCGTCTGTTGCTTTCCCATCCGGCCTACGTGTCTGGTGAGCTGCGTATCGGCTCACTCACTGGACATTCCAACGCCGGGCAACGAGTATCTGAACTTATGCCGCATCTACCGCAGTTGGCGGATCGCGTCATTGAGGACACCACACCGGAGAATCTGGCCGGCCACGACATTGTTTTTCTCGGTCTTCCCCATGGTTACTCAGCGGAGATTGGTCGGCAACTGGGGGAGTCTGTCACTGTGATTGATTGCGCCGCGGATTTCCGCCTGCGCAATAAAGCAGATTGGGATGCCTACTACGGCGGGGACTATGCCGGTTCATGGCCTTATGGAATTCCGGAGGTTCCCGGCAACCGCGAGAAGCTTCAGGGCAGCAACCGAGTTGCCGTGCCGGGGTGTTTCCCCACCGCGATTACCCTGGGTGCTCTGCCGGCAGTGGCGAAGGATCTCATCGAACCAGAGCTTTCCATCATTGCCATCACGGGTGTGTCCGGAGCGGGTAAGAAGGCATCTGTTGCCCAGCTGGGAGCGGAAACCATGGGCAACCTCAAAGCCTATAAACCAGGTGGTACCCACCGTCATACACCCGAGGTGGTCCAGAACCTGCAACCTTTTACCGACGACACTGTGTCGGTGAGCTTCACTCCCGTCCTCGCCCCGTTGCCTCGTGGCATCTTGGCAACGATCACTGCGCCGTTCAAGGGGGACGTCGATAAGCACAGCGTCCATCAGGCCTTTCGTGACTTCTATGTTGACGAGCCTTTCTGTCACGTCTTGGACGAAGGAAAACAGCCGGAAACGCAGAACGTCGTCGGCACCAACATGGTTCATATTCAGGCGCACGTGGATGAGAATGCACAGCGTCTGATTATTACCGCTGCGCTGGACAATCTGTGCAAAGGCACCGCGGGTGCGGCCGTCCAGTGCATGAACCTGACCCTGGGCTGGGAAGAAACCCTTGGTCTCCCGCAAGCTGCCGTGGCACCTTAAAGCCCTCCCCAAAGCCTCGAGTTCTACCTCTCACGTAACCAAGGAGACACACTGATGATTACCGCCCCCGCTGGTTTCATTGCTGGAGCCACAACTGCTGGAATTAAGCCCTCCGGCAAGCCTGATATGGCGCTCGTTATTAATCAAGGCCCCAGGTTCGACGCTGCGGCCGTGTTTACCCGAAACCGAGTAGTTGCTTCCCCCGTGAAGCTTTCCCGTGAGGCGGTGGCGAATGGTCAACTGCAGGCGGTCATCTATAACTCGGGAAATGCTAATGCCTGCAACGGCGTGCAGGGCGACAAGGATGCTGCGGCCATGGTGGCGGCGGTATCCCAACGAACTGCCATCCCGGCGACTGACATCTCTGCATGTTCGACGGGTCTGATTGGTGAACTGCTGCCGATGGACAAGGCGCTGGCCGGTATTGACGATGTAGCGGGCAACCTCGGTGCGGATAAGGCGAATGGGCACGCGGCCGCGGAGGCCATCATGACGACCGATACGGTGGTCAAGGAAGCAACCTTTTCCGGCAACGGCTGGTGCATAGGTGCGATGGGCAAAGGCGTGGGAATGATGGCGCCGTCGCTTGCCACAATGCTGGTGTGCCTGACTACCGACGCTGTCGCGAGCCCTAAAGCCCTACAGTCAGCGCTGCGCAAGGCATGTGACCTGACCTTTAATACGCTGGATGT
This sequence comes from Corynebacterium sp. HMSC078H07, assembly GCF_001812805.1. GTDB lineage: Bacteria > Actinomycetota > Actinomycetes > Mycobacteriales > Mycobacteriaceae > Corynebacterium. The sequence continues at coordinate 63,069 of NZ_KV810454.1, forward strand.
GGATGGTTCCACGTCGACCAATGACACGGTCATCATCATGGCCTCGGGCGCCTCAGGCGTGGCGCCAGGTCAAGAGGAATTGGACGCTGCGGTTCTGGCCGTGTGTTCCGATATTGCGGATCAACTGCAAGCCGATGCCGAAGGCGTGACCAAGCGCGTCAAGATCACGGTGGAAGGCACAACTAACGACGAACAAGCACTCAACGCTGCCCGCACTTTGGGGCGGGACAACCTCTTCAAGTGCGCCATGTTCGGCTCTGATCCGAACTGGGGCCGCGTACTTGCGGCAGTCGGCATGGCAGACGCCGACATGGACCCAGACAATATTTCGGTGTTCTTCAACGAACAGGCGGTGTGTATTGGATCCACCGGTGCGCCCGGTGCCCGCGATGTGGACCTTTCCGGCGCAGACATTGATGTCCGCGTAGATCTCGGCACTGGCGGACCAGGTTCGGCTTTCGTGCGGACGACTGACCTTTCCCATGATTACGTGGAGATCAACTCCGCGTACAGCTCGTAAAGGCCTGACGAGGAGGACTGATGATTCAAGGATTAACCAATGCGGACCGCGCCACCGTTCTCGCGGAAGCGCTGCCGTGGCTGCAGCATTACCGCGACAAAATCGTCGTGGTGAAGTATGGCGGAAACGCTATGGTGGATGTATCGCTGAAGGCGGCTTTTGCCGCTGACATGGTGTTCCTGCGCACCGTGGGGGCAAAGCCCGTCGTTGTGCACGGCGGTGGGCCGCAGATCAACGAGATGCTGGGCAAGCTGGGCATTGAAGGTGAATTCAAAGGCGGATTCCGAGTAACCACGCCAGAAATCATGGACGTGGTGCGCATGGTTCTCTTTGGTCAAGTGGGGCGCGGCTTGGTCAACCTCATCAATTCTCATGGCCCCTATGCTGTGGGAACGTCTGGTGAGGATGCTGGACTATTTAGTGCCCGCAAGCGCCTCGTGGAGATCGATGGCGTGCCTACCGACATCGGAATGGTAGGCGAGATCGTGGACGTTAACCCCGACGCTGTCATGGACATTATTGAAGCTGGGCGGATACCGGTGGTCTCCACTATTGCGCCCGGCCAGGATGGCGAGGTCTACAACATCAATGCAGATATTGCGGCCGGCGCCCTAGCCACAGCTTTGGGCGCGGAGCGCCTCGTCATCCTCACCAACGTGGAAGGGTTGTATACCGACTGGCCCAATCGCGATTCACTGGTGTCCAAGATTGAGGTTGAGAAACTCAGAGCGCTGCTGCCGGGGCTGGATTCCGGAATGATTCCCAAGATGGAGTCCTGCCTGATGGCGGTGGAGGGTGGTGTTAATGCCTCCCATGTCATTGACGGCCGTATTGCCCACGCCGTTCTTCTGGAGCTGCTCACCATGGGCGGTATCGGAACGATGGTGTTGCCGAATGAGTACAAACGCGAGGACTACCCCGAAGGAACTGTCTTCAGGAAGGACGATACACAGTGACGGAGCACAAGAAACTCACCGAACGGTGGGGCGAGGTTTTGAGCAACACCTATGGAACTCCGCCGGTGGCCCTGGTCTCCGGTCACGGCTCCACAGTCACTGATGAGGACGGCAAGGACTATATCGATCTCTTGGCGGGTATCGCGGTGAGCTCCTTAGGCTATGCCCACCCTGCCATCGTGGAAGCAGTAAGCACACAGGTAGCCACACTGGGGCATGTCTCCAATCTCTTTGCCAGCCCACCCGTCGTTGAAACTGCCACCAAACTCCTTGAAAAGGTGGGGGACAACGATGCCCGCGTGTTTTTCTCCAATTCAGGCGCTGAGGCCAACGAAGCGGCCTTCAAGCTCGCACGCCTCACTGGCCGCCGCCGCATTCTCGCGGCACACCACGGTTTTCATGGCCGCACGATGGGATCGCTGGCTATGACAGGGCAGCCGGGCAAGCGCAAGGCCTTTGAGCCTTTTCCGGGCGGGGTGGAGTTCTACACCTATGGTGACATCGACTACCTCACGACTTTGGTAGAGCAGGACCCAGAGGACACTGCGGCCATCATCCTGGAGCCTGTACAGGGAGAGACCGGTGTGATTCCAGCACCTGAAGGCTTTTTGACTGCGGTGCGAGAGCTGTGCGACCAGCACGGCATCCTCATGATCGTCGATGAAGTGCAGACTGGTGTGGGGCGTACCGGAGACTTCTTTGCTTTCCAGCACGAGGATGTCCTCCCCGACGTCATCACTATGGCCAAAGGTCTGGGCGCGGGTATGCCGATTGGCGCCACGATTTCACGTGGTCAAGCACAGGGGCTGTTGAGCCCTGGAAGTCATGGAACCACCTTTGGAGGAAACCCGGTGTCCTGTGCGGCGGCATCGGCGGTACTGGACTGCGTGGATGAATCCTTCCTCGCTGAGGTCACGCGAAAGGGCCAGTGGTTGGCCCGCGAGGTAGGAAACTCCCCAGTGGTCTCCTCTGTGCGCGGTCGAGGGCTTATGCTAGGTGTTGTATTAAATAAACCGGTAGCGAAGGAGGCTGTGGCCGTGGGATTACAGCACGGACTCATCCTCAACGCGCCAAGCAGCGAGGTCGTGCGTTTGACCCCGCCGCTAGTGATTACCGATGACGAACTCGCGCAGGCAGTTGAACGCCTGCATAAGGTATTGGAGGAAGTTGGATGAGTCCACGCCATTTCTTGGCTGATGACGACCTCACACCACAGGAGCAGGCCGAGGTTCTTGACCTGGCCCTAAAACTGAAGCAGGACCCCTTTTCCGCGCGCCCGCTTGAAGGGCCAAAGTCGGTCGCGGTGCTGTTTGACAAGACGTCGACCCGCACGCGCTTTTCCTTCGAAGCTGGAATTGCCGCATTAGGCGGCCACGCCATCGTCACCGAAACCAAGTCCACCCAGATGGGCAAAGGCGAGACCTACCAGGACACTGGTGCGGTGCTATCCCGTTTCGTGGAAGCTATTGTGTGGCGCACCTACGAGCATCAGAATCTGCTTGACATGGCGGAAACCGCCACTGTTCCCATCGTGAATGCTCTCTCCGATGACCTGCATCCGTGCCAGATTCTGGCGGACTTGGTGACGTGCCGCGAAAACTTCGGAAACCTAGCCGGCCGCAAGGCCGTGTACCTGGGTGATGGTAACAACAACATGGCGAATTCCTACATGCTCGGCTTCGCCACAGCCGGCATGGAGATGGTCATCATTGCTCCTGAAGGTTTCCAGCCGCAGCAGAAGTTTGTTGACCGTGCACGCCAGCGTGGTGACGTAACGGTGACGGATTCCCTCGCGGCGCTGGAAGGCGCTGACGTGGTCATTACGGATACGTGGGTATCGATGGGGCAGGAGGATGACGGTAAGGATCGCCGGACCCCGTTCTTGCCGTATCAGGTTAACGCTGAGGCTATAGCCCGCGCCAAGGATGACGCCATCTTCTTGCATTGCCTGCCGGCGTATCGCGGAAACGAAGTGACTGCTGAGGTTATTGACGGCCCTCAGTCCCGTGTCTTCGATGAGGCGGAAAATCGCCTTCATGCCCAGAAGGCGCTGTTGGTATGGCTTCTGGCCCATCAGGAGGAGAACTAAAACCTATGACCACCACGCCCACGACTCGCAATGCGCGCCAAGCCAAGATTCTGGAAATCCTGGACCGTACTCGGGTGACCAGTCAGGTGCAGCTCTCAGAGCTGCTTCTCGACGAAGGGATTGACATTACCCAAGCCACCCTGTCCCGCGACCTCGATGAATTGGGCGCCAAGAAGGTCAAACGGGATGGCGGCCGCTCCTTCTATGTCGTGGGCGGAGAGCTGGAGCAATTCGAAGACCAGCTCAATGGTCCGCGGGAAAAGCTGCGTCGCATGCTCGACGAACTTGTGGTCTCCCATGACTACTCCGGGAATATTGCAATGTTGCGCACGCCGGCTGGTGCGGCGCAGTACCTTGCTTCGTTCATTGATCGCGTGGGTTTGCCCGATGTTGTGGGCTGTATTGCTGGCGATGACACCATCTTTATCCTAGCGCGTGAGGACGTAGGCGGTCGCGAGCTGGCGGAGAAACTCACCAACCGCAGCATTTAACATTTATACGAACGTCTGTATAATATAAATTCGATCAGTGTGATCGCACCCTGTATGACTCTAAGGAGTAACTCACTATGACTGCACGTGTTGTGCTTGCCTACTCTGGCGGACTGGATACTTCCGTTGCCATCCCTTACCTGGCCAAGATGACCGGTGGTGAGGTCATTGCCGTGTCCCTCGACTTGGGCCAGGGCGGCGAGGACATGGAGTCCGTGCGCCAGCGTGCTCTTGACTGTGGTGCTGTCGAATCCATCGTCGTGGACGCCAAGGACGAGTTCGCCGAAGAGTACTGCCTGCCTACTATCAAGGCCAACGGTATGTACATGAAGCAGTACCCGCTGGTCTCTGCCATCTCTCGCCCCCTCATTGTTAAGCACCTCGTTGAGGCTGCGCAGGAACACGGCGGTACCCACGTCTCCCACGGCTGCACCGGTAAGGGCAACGATCAGGTCCGCTTTGAGGTGTCCTTCCGTGCACTCGACCCGGCGTTGGAGATCATCGCGCCGGCTCGTGACTACGCCTGGACCCGTGATAAGGCCATCGCCTTCGCCGAGGAAATTAACCTGCCGATCGAGCAGTCCGCTGCCTCTCCGTTCTCCATTGACCAGAATGTGTGGGGTCGCGCGGTCGAGACCGGCTTCCTGGAGGACCTTTGGAACCCGCCGACAAAGGACCTCTACGCCTACACCGAGCAGCCGGACCTGGGCAATGCTCCGGACGAGGTCACCATCACCTTCGACAAAGGTGTGCCGACCGCCATTGATGGCAAGCCGGTAACCGTGCTCGAAGCCATTGAGGAGCTCAACCGCCGTGCCGGTGCCCAGGGCATTGGCCGCCTCGACATGGTGGAAGACCGCCTCGTGGGCATTAAATCCCGTGAGGTCTATGAGGCCCCGGGCGCCATGGTGCTCATCAAGGCCCACGAGGCTCTCGAGGACGTCACCGTTGAGCGTGAACTGGCTCGCTACAAGCGCTTGACCGACGCCCGCTGGTCCGAAGAAGTCTACGACGGCCTTTGGTTCTCCCCGCTGAAGCGTTCGCTGGACGCCTTCACCGAATCCACCCAGGAGAATGTGACCGGCGATATCCGCATGGTCCTCCATGCAGGTACCGCCACCGTCAATGGCCGTCGTTCCGGCCAGTCGCTGTACTCCTTCGACCTGGCTACCTATGACACGGGCGATACCTTTGACCAGACCGCAGCGAAGGGCTTTGTCCAGCTGCACGGCCTATCCACCCAGATCTCTAACCAGCGTGACCGCGACGGCGGTTTCCCCACCGGCAAGTAACCACACCTAATCCAAGGTAAGGAAATAATGCACAAGACCAACGAGGGTGCCCTGTGGGGCGGCCGCTTTTCTGGTGGCCCCTCTGAGGCGATGTTCGCCCTGTCCGTATCTACCCACTTCGACTGGGTTCTTGCCCCGTACGACGTGTTGGCTTCCAAGGCTCATGCCAAGGTGCTGCATAAAGCGGGGCTGCTCTCCGACGCCGACTTGGACACCATGCTCGCCGGCCTCACCGAGCTAGGGGAGAAGGTTGCCTCTGGCGAATTCGGTCCGCTGCCTACTGACGAGGACGTCCACGGCGCCATGGAGCGCGGGCTTATCGACATCGTCGGACCTGAGGTCGGTGGCCGTCTGCGCGCGGGACGCTCCCGCAACGATCAAGTGGCGACTCTATTCCGTATGTGGGTCCGTGATGCTGTACGAGACATCGCCCTTCAGGTCGCTGACTTGGTCGATGCGCTCGTTAGCCAAGCAGAGGCGCATCCGGATGCCATTATGCCGGGAAAGACACACTCCCAGGCAGCACAGCCGATTCTTCTGGCACACGAGCTGCTAGCCCACGCCCAGCCACTTCTGCGTGATATTGAGCGCCTCCAGGACCTGGACAAGCGCTTGGCGGTCTCCCCGTACGGTTCAGGCGCCCTTGCGGGGTCCTCGCTGCACTTGGACCCTGAGGCCATTGCGGAGGAACTAGGCTTCGATGCGTCGGCCGAGAACTCTCTCGACGGCACTGCCTCCCGCGACTTCGCGTCGGAGACCGCTTTTGTCCTCGCCCAGATTGCCGTAGACATGTCTCGCCTTTCGGAGGAGATTATCTACTGGTGCACCCCGGAGTACGGCTACGTCACTCTGGATGATGCCTGGTCTACGGGTTCGTCGATCATGCCGCAGAAGAAGAACCCGGATGTTCCGGAACTGACCCGCGGCAAGACCGGTCGGCTCATTGGCAATCTCACCGGGTTACTGTCCACACTCAAGGCGCAGCCGCTGGCTTACAACCGCGACCTGCAAGAAGACAAGGAACCCATCGTGGATTCCGTGGCGCAGCTTAACCTGCTCCTTCCGGCCATGACGGGACTTGTCGCAACCTTGACGTTCCACGAGGATCGCATGCGTGAGCTGGCCCCGCGTGGGTTTACCTTGGCTACCGACTTGGCTGAGTGGATGGTGCGTCAGGGCGTGCCTTTCCGCGAAGCTCACGAGGCTTCCGGCGCCTGCGTTCAGCTCGCGGAAGCCCGCGGCGTGGACTTGGTGGATCTCACGGATGAGGAGCTGCAGGGCGTCGACAAGCGCCTGCTCCCCGAAGTCCGCGATGTGCTCACCATTGATGGGGCAGTGGCATCGCGCGCTACCAAGGGCGGCACCGCCGGTGTACGTGTAGCCGAACAGCGCGAGCGCGTCAAGGAGCTCTCCGCTGAAGCACGTGAGTGGGCAACAACGCCGCTGCGCTAGGCACAACAGTTTCTGCAACCGCATGGTCTCAGGGCCATGCGGTTCGTGTATTGGGGGACTTTTGTGGGGGTGAGTGCGTGTGAAGTTCAGCGGTGGTGCCTATCACTCTTTATGATTTAGGTCATGAGCAGCCCATCGTCGAAAGGACGCAGCAAGTCTTTCATGGCCGCCGTGGTTTTCCTTGTGATTGCTGTGGCGTCAATTGTCATCGGGCGTGGGGGAATCTCGATGCCGAGTTTTGGTACCTCAGGGGACGTGCAGCACATTACGGGTGCTATTAGCCCTGAGCAGGAAATCTTTTTCAAGGATCCGGACACGATTAAGGCTCTGAAGAAGCACGATATTGAGCTTGAATTCGATGTGTATCCGGCACAGGAGATGATGGAGCTCATGGATGGCTCAGGCAAAGAATATGACTTTTATATGCCGGAGCTCGACGGCGCAGCCCACACTCTTGAAACCTGGGGCGTAGATTCGGCCAACACTGGGCCAGATAGCCGTTCCCAGGAGGTCTTTTCCACTCCGCTAATCGCACTCGTGCATAGCGACCTTATCGAGGATATGAAATCGCACGACCTGGTGAAAGAGACCGGTGGCCAGAAGTCATTGAACCTGTACACGCTCGTGGAGATGTCCCAGAACGGAACCCGGTGGCGGGATATTAGCCCCTCCTTTGGCTCGCCCCGTGTGGTGGACGTAGCGGTTCCACGGTTGACTGAGTCGAATGCTGCGCTGCGCTATGCCAGTGTCGTGCGTGAAGCGGGTTTGGCAGTGGCCGCACAGGAACAGGGAAGTAGAGACTTCGCACAGTTAGACGAGCAGGCTCAGGAGAGTATGCACCGTATTATCGCGGACCAAGGCTACGGTGAGACCACGTCCCAGGGAATGCTTGATGCTTTCTTGCGTGTAGGCAAAGGCGAGATGCCTATGGTGCTGACTACCGAGGAGCAGTATCTGCGCCTTGTGAGTGGTGGCAAAGAGATGTTGCAGTACACGCCGTTGGTGCTGGGGCCGCCGGCGTCGCTTAACAGCACGGTGGTACCCCGCACGGACAAAGGGGAACTGCTAGCCGAGGCACTGGAGGATGATTCTGCCCAGGAAGCAGCAGCCCAGCTTGGTCTACGGACGAAGACTGCTAGCTTCTTTGCACGATTTGCCGAGAAACAGGATTATGACATTCCCGTGATGGTCAATGAAGACAGCCCACAAATGTGGGACTATTACGACGAAATCCTGCAGGAATTCGGCTAGGAACCGGCAGTGAAATCATCAGGAAGGTTGATGCACATGTTTCGCTCACTAAAAGTTCTGGTTGCTGTAATGAGCGCGATGGCTTTGACGGCATGCGGTTTGGGCGACCTGCTCGACGAACCACTAACCCCAGGCTCCGGTTCCAATTTCAGTGGAGGCCTCAATATCGTGGCGGCTACGGAGCTAAAACCATTGGAGCCTGTGCTTGACGACGCCTCCCGAGACCTCGGCTTCGATATCTCCATGACGACCGAAGACGGCACGCTCGCCAATTCCCGCAAGCTGAAGCAGGGCGGGTTCGATGGTTCCTACGATGCCACCTGGTTTGCCACCAACCGCTATGCGCGCATTGTTGGCGCCGACAGTAAGCTTGGCAAGGAATTCAGTGTCGCACGTTCCCCGGTTGTTCTTGGTGTGCAGTCCTCTGTGGCCAACGAGAAAGGCTGGACGACCACGCAGCCAACATGGCAGGAAATTGCGGATTCTGGCATTACCTTCGGTATGACTGATCCGACGACGTCGAATTCGGGTTTTTCGGCGCTGTCTGCGGCGACAACCGCGTTTGCTGATACCGGCCGTGCTCTTTCAGAAAAGGACATCCGCCAAGCCACGGGTAAGGTGCAAAAGCTTTTTGCTAACCAGACCTTGACCTCGGGCTCCTCCGGTTGGCTGGCGGATCGATTCCGGGAGCACCCAGAGCAGGTAGACGCTATTTTCAACTATGAGTCTGTGCTCTATCAGCTGAAAGACGAAGGCGCAGACCTCGAAGTGGTTATTCCCTCTGACGGTGTTATTTCTGCGGACTACCCGTTGTCTGCTCTGAATAGTTCGCAGGATAGCGATGCCGAAGGCAAGGTGCAGGCCCTAGCTGAATGGTTTGGTGAGCACCCAGAAAAGCTCAAGGATTACCACCTGCGAGTCGATGATTCGGACCTACCCGGCACAGTCTTTGAGCTGCCCTATCCGGCGAACGAGAAGACTGTGGACGCCCTTGGTGACGCGTTTGCTCACGAACTGCGAAACCCCGGTAATACTGCCTTGGTTCTCGATACTTCGGGTTCGATGGAAGGTGAGCGCATTGACCTGCTGAAGAGCAGCCTGCGCCCGCTTATCGACGGCTCCGCTGACGGAAGCCCAGATGGTGAAGGCCAAGTAGCTTTCCGAAACCGCGAACAGATCAAGCTCATCCCGTACTCGTCCGAACCGCAACAGCCCACGCGCGCACGAGTGGACAAGGATAATCCGGCGACCACAAAGGAACTTGCTGACCGCGTTGACCGCCTTGTTGCCGATGGTGATACTGCCACTTTTGAGGCTGTCCTCAATGCCTTGGATGAGGTGGATACCGCCAATGGTGATATTGGAACGGTGGTCCTCATGACGGACGGTGAAGTAACGCGTGGGCGTACATTCGCCCAGTTCAAGAACGACTATGAGAAGCTTCCTCCCGAGAAGAAGGAGATCCCTGTCTTCGTCATCTTGTATGGTGAAGCCAATATCCAGGAGATGCAAGAACTGGCAGAACTCACCGGCGGTAAGACCTTTGATGCGCTCAACGGCGACCTAGCTGCTGCCTTCGAAGAGATTCGCGCCTACCAGTAGACCCACTCCGCCTATTCCCAGGAGGATCTCATTCCCATGAATGCCCTGAACTCACGCAAAGCCATTGTTGGTGTTGTGGTAACCGCACTCGTTGTGGTCTTGCACGTTCTTACCGGAGGCGGCCTGGGCTTCCTGTGGCCCGTTGTGGCCGTCTGCGCCGGTGCAGCAGCAGGACTGGTAACGCCCCCGAAACAGCCGAAGGCTATCGAAGCTCCGAAATCGGGCCCGGGGGAACTCACCAGTACTTTGGAGGGAGTTCGGTATGCCTTGGGGCGTCGCCAAGTACCTGGCCCCGTACAACGCGCTTGGGACTCCTTTGATGAGTCGGCGCTGTGGGTTCTGAATAATTGGCGCCGCCTTAATGATGCGCCGCACCAGCAAGCGCTGGTGCGTGACATGATCGAAGAACACTCCACGGAACTAGTCAAGTCCTACCTTGAGGTCACGGATTTGAAGAACCCTGCAGCGGTGAAAGAGATGAGCGAATCGCTCGACATCCTTGGTCGAGAGATGCAGGAAATTCGCGACGCCATCTCTCAAAACTCGGTGCGTAACCTACGCAACCATTCCATGGCGCTCAAACTCGAATATGGTGGGACCCTTCCCTCCATCGAATCTAAGGAGGTGTAGGGTTAGCGGTTATGAGTCTCGATCCGAAGCTGCTTGACATATTGGTGTGTCCGCAGGATAAAGGTCCGCTGAACTATCTGGCCGAGGAACAGGTCTTGGTGAACGAACGCCTTGGCGTGGCCTATCCCATTGAGAACGACATTCCCGTCATGCTGGTAGACCACGCAGTTCCGTGGCCATCTGAAAAGTAGCTCTTAGAGCACGGAATTTTCATCTAAAGGAGACTTCATGAACATTATTGATGAGCTGCAGTGGCGCGGACTCATTAACCAATCCACCGACCTCGACGCACTCCGCGAGGCCTGTGAAGAGCCGATTACCCTGTACTGTGGCTTTGACCCCACCGGCGATTCTCTGCACGCCGGACACCTCGTTCCGATGATCATGCTGCGCCGCTTCCAGGAAGCTGGCCACCATCCCATTGCCTTGGCGGGTGGTGCAACGGGGCAGATTGGTGACCCGCGTGATGTGGGGGAGCGTTCCATGCTCTCGCAGGAGACCATTAACGAGAACATGGTCGCTATCAAGAAGCAGCTGCGCCAGTTCATTAACTTCGAGGGCGAGAACGCTGCGACCATGGTCAACAATGCTGACTGGACTTCGCAGATGTCCGTCATTGACTTTCTGCGCGACGTAGGCAAGAACTTCTCGCTCAACACGATGCTGGACCGCGATACCGTAAAGCGCCGCTTGGAGTCTGACGGTATTTCCTACACCGAATTCTCCTACATGCTCCTGCAGTCCAACGACTACGTTCACCTGCATAATGAGCTTGAGTGTGTCCTGCAGATTGGCGGTGGTGATCAGTGGGGCAACATCGTCTCAGGCGTTGACCTCAACCGTCGCGTTAATGGTGCCAAGGTCCATGGTCTCACTGTTCCACTCGTGACAGATGCGCAGGGCCAGAAGTTCGGCAAGTCAACCGGTGGCGGCAAGCTATGGCTCGACCCAGAGAAGACCTCGCCGTACTCCTGGTACCAGTACTTCCTCAATGCTGGCGACTCCGTTGTCATTGACTACCTGCGGTGGTTTACCTTCCTGAGCCAGGAAGAGATCGCTGAGTACGAGCAGAAGGTAGCCGATGAACCTTTCCGCCGTGAAGCTCAGCGCCGTCTAGCCCAAGAGATGACCACCCTTGTTCACGGCGAGGAGGCTACGAAGTCGGTCGAGCTCGCTGCACAAGCACTCTTCGGCAAGGCGGAGCTTGCTGACCTCGATGAACAGACTTTGGCCGGTGCGTTGTCGGAAACCACCGTGGCCGAGATTGCTTCTGGGGAACCGCGTACCATCATTGACCTGTTGGTCGCTGCTGGTCTGGCCGATTCCAAGGGTGCTGCACGCCGAACCGTGAAAGAGGGCGGCGCCTACGTCAACAACCAGCGCATTGAGGCTGATGACTGGGAGCCGGGCAAAGATGATCTTCTTCACGGCGCTTGGCTGGTCCTTCGCCGCGGCAAGAAGAACTTTGCCGGCGCCAAGCTTGGTTAACCACTGCGCGCATAGTCGGCCGACCATATGAAGGTCTGCTTACCGAATTTCGAATCCCCGCTGCTTAGCGCAGCGGGTTTCATAGTTTTTAGCACGATATCCCGTCGTTTGTGGTCTAGAGTGAGCTGGAGCCGGCGCTAATGGGCTCCACGGTGAAAGCTCAAAATCCATGTTGAGCAGGAGATTTGTTGAAAGATGAAGTCGTGCGTATATTTATCCCAGTCGCCGCGACAAGCGGATGACACGGAGATTAACTCCTAGTTGACAAAGGATAAACTTGTTGGCTAGAGTATGAACTCCAGCCGCTCAGAGCAGTGAATATAATCTTTCACCTGCGAAGAACGTGCGGATGATGTGTGAGAACTCAATAGTGTGCCAATGTACTTTTTTGTGTTGGTTGATTGTAATCATTGTTGGCCGTGTTGTGCCGTATGTACGGCACGGTTGGTGTATGCCGGATGGCGCTTTTTTCAAGCGGCGTCATTGTAAACATTTTAAGTTGTTTGGGCGTATTGATTATTTTCTTCTGACTAGGCCAGCCCTTGTTTTTGTGCCCCGTCGGGTTGGGGGTTGGTTGAAGTTTATTTTCTTTATGTAATTTTTGGATAGCCAGTTCAGGCGATGCTGCGTTTGTGGTGTTGTTTGTTGTGGTTTGTCTTTTTGTTAGGTTTGGGCTTTTCACGGCCTTTTTTGTGGAG
>NZ_KV810455.1 GCF_001812805.1 Corynebacterium sp. HMSC078H07
CCCCGACGTGTCTACTTTCCGGGGGTCAGGCCCGTCATGGTTACGGAATGATATAAGGCACAGTTACATCATGATATAAGCAGCAGCGGCGGAGATGATTCTTATATCATGCGCTAACACATAGTTATAGGATGATATAAACAGCAGGGGTTGGCTAGCGAAGTGGATGATTCTTATATCATGTGCTAGCACATGGTTATCGGATGATATAAGCAGCACTCGGCAGCTAGTGGAGTGGACGCTTTTTATATCATGAATGACAGTATAGTTATAGGATGATGTAACCATCACATTTCGTCACTTTGACGGTATTAAGGCTCGCGATCGCGATGAAGGGCGGCAACGTCGAGGTTGCTGGCGGTGGGAGACAAGGGCCTAGAAGCTGTCATTGAGGCCTTAAAAGAGCACCTGTCAGGGGTGCACAAACTACACACTCATCAAGGGTGAGAAGGGTGTAAAAAAGGGTGGAACTGCACTGGCAGTCCCACCCTGGAAAAATGGTTAGAGTGTATTAGAAGATAACGACGTTAGAGTGATTCAAAGGGGTCTATGCGGCGGCAGTGGCACCCAGCAACTCCTGCTCAAGGGCTGTTGCATCACCGTGCTGAATGAGGAAGTGTCGGATCTTATCTGTCATAGGATGGACGCTAATTAACGGCCCACCATGCGGAACCACACGCTCCGGAACGTCATAGACAACATACGCATAGTCTGGTTGCCCAGGGATGCCAAACATACTGATACCCCGCATCCCTGCGGATGGTTCAAACTTCGAGTGTGTGAGATACTCCACTGGATCAAATGGTCGCGGGGTTATCTCCCACGCAATCCTGACTGGTTTGCCATCGACCCTATAGGTCTTAGCCCCTGTCATACGCTGGTAGTAGACGCAATTATCAAGAGCGTACATGATAGCGCGATTCGCCTTCTTGTCTCGCAATAAATCTACTCGCCCCAGCTGCCCGCTCCTTTGGCACACAGCTGCCGTGCTGACACGTGCCGGAAGCGACTTAAAAGTGGTGTACCCGACCTTCTCAAAAGCTGCCCACGTATCCATGAAATAGCTATCGATCACACTACGAGTTTCGTCACCATACGGGTCATCGAGGTGTTTCGCTTGGGCTTCAGCTGCCATCTCCTGGAATTCCTTGTCGTAGCGTGGACGCTCGCCTTGGCGGTAGTAGTACAACGCTTCAGCCAGAGCCTGATCCATAAACTCGCGGGTAAGACACTCATCGGGAATAACGCCCTTGACTACCAGCGGCAAATAACGTCTGTTACCTGTCACATCCTGCAGGAAGTTTTCCACGTTGGTGGTGCCGATGAGGGTAAAGGAGCGGGCAAGACGCGTATCTGATTCCGCATAAGATGCACGCCAGATATCGATCAACGCAGTAATGAAGGTCTTGAGTTCACTAACCTCCACCTTCGTGTGGAACTTATCGATCTCATCAAGTACCACGATACCGGCCTCATGACAGCGGCGCAGAGTGTCTTTATGCCGCTCACCAGCAGGAATCTCGCCAATCTCTTGAATACCAAGCGGCAAAATGGAGTGACAGAAGGAGGTTTTGCGCAATCCCTGAGCACCGACCAACACGATCATCGAGTCCACCTGACAACCTGGATTAAAAATCCGTTGGATCGAGGACAGGAAGAAGTAGCGCAGAGAAGCACGCGAATACGGGGTGTCATCCACCGTCGGGATAGCGCGCTCAATGCGATGTGTGCCATCCCACTCATCGAGACTCAAGACGTAATCACGCAACGGGTGGAAGTAGTTCATCTGACACCACTGACTCATGTGAGACTTAAACAGGTCTCTATGCAGCTTATTGTTGAAGTACTTGGCGAGAATATCGTAGATATAGGCTTTGTCACGCTCAGTGACATAGAGATTGCCTAAAGCCTTCTCGGCTTCTGTCTTCTTTCGCTTCTTACCAGAAATCGTGACGAACATATCATCGTCGTCATCGTCAGTAGCGTCAGTATCCCCAGATGGATCCTCGGCAGTTGGGGCACCGGCTGTCCATGGACGCTCGAACCCCAACTCCCACGAACAAATGCAACCCATTTCAGAGATACCAAGGTGCTTTAAGACCGGATCCTCGCTGAAGACCTTCATGAAGTTCGTGTATGTCAGGCGAACCTTGTTCTTGGCGGCACCTTTCGTACCGCGTGAAAGCTCAAGAAAGATACGAATCCGCTCGGCAATAACCTCATCAGTTATATCGTAACCGCCTACGTCGGTGGTACGGCCAAAATACTCCACGAGTCCCGGAGGTAAATTACTCTCGCATTCTTCAATTGCTATTGCAGCTTCATCTATATCAATGCTATAATCAATAGCATCACCGTAGAAAAATGAACTTTCTTGGGCCTCACTGTTACCCGCAGTGAGGTCTTTTTCATTATTAGACATAACAGTCTCCTTCTCTCGGCCCGTATGGCCGAGGGTAAGTGAAAGTAGAAGTGGTCTAGGCCTAAGGCATCACCGATTTCGCAGATGCAAAGACTCCCTGAGGTACAACCGTCTTTTCGGCCACCTAAGCCTCTAAATCGCTAATGCGATAGCGAACACGACGCCCTATATGGATGTAGGTAGGGCCCTCATTACACTGACGCCATGCCTCCATAGTGCGCACGGATACGCCTAGGATCTCAGCGGCTTCTTCCTGGAAAACAGCAACGTCTGATAGCTTTTCCACGTTTGACTACTTTCGTATTAATTACAACTATAAAAGGCAACTAATGTTGGCCTAATAACATTCTAGCGCGAAACTTGGGCGTTGTATAGCATGGTTGGGGAACGATAGGTACGCACTAGTAGTTGACCTGTCATACCCGCGCTCACGCGCGGGGAAAGCATGCCGGGCACGCTTACGCGCGCCCGGGGATATGTGGGGTCTGCGCTTTCAGCGCATCCCCCAAAAAATGTCTTCTTCCACACGGAGATGAAAAAAGAGGCCTGCATGGCATGGATGTAACGGGGGTAATTTTTACCCGTTTGGGGGCTGTCGCGCCAGTGATAACGGCTGTTTTCAGTGCACCCGCTCGGAAGGGTTACATAGGACTACATTCTAAACCCACAGGTCACAGGGGGTTAACAATCGGCATGTATTCTAGAGGCCCCTCCTGGAAACCCGGTTCAAGCTATAAAGCCCTTTTTCGCTTTTGCTACCCCCGTTTTTCGCGCTTCACCCGGAGCGCCCTCTCTCTTTTTTATATATATCTCCCCTCAAGGGGTCTAAAATAGGTCTACTAGGAATACTGTTTAGATAAAACCGCAGGTCAGATAGTAAAAACTTCGGTATTCTAGATTGTAGCCCTTAAAAATAGCAGGTATATAACCGCAGGTCAGAGACGTAGACTTGAAATTTTGATTCGCCGGAGGCTTGATTTTTTCAGGCCGTATTGACAATGATTTTCACCTTTTTGGCATGTGTCAGGACGTTGATGATCATTTTCGGGCGTGCGTGAGCGCGCCCGACATCTCGCAAATCCCCCACGAGCGAGCGAGTGGGCGGGCAAGCAGGCAAAAGAAGCGTGATAGCTGCTAGGTAGCGATTTAAGGGCTTGAAGCTTTGCATGGCTACATTTACCTTTCGCGGAGCTGTTAGGCGCTCTAGCGCCTTGCTGGGCTAGTATTTTGCGCTGCCGGAGGCATTGTGAAGAAGTGCACTGAACAAGGAAAGTCGAAAAGGCGTGAAAAGGGACTAAAAGGCCTTGACTTTCTCGAATTCGGGCATTAGAGTGCCTTGTAAGCGCTTGAGTTAGACTGCTTGTGACAGACGAATTCGTGTTACAGAGCCTCAAGCTTCAAGTTCGAGACCGTGAACCTCGTAGTGGTGTCACGGTCTTTTTCGTGTTACGGGCAAGAAATTCGTGTTGGTGACTTTCAGGCTATTTCGCCTTTGTCATGTGAAATCCGATAATGATGATCTTCCCGGGAGCGTGAGCGACCGGGACACATGCATTTCTTCCCCTTGACGAGCGCGTTAGCGCGAGGAAGAGGGGATAGGTTTCTTTTACAGGCTGCGATTTAAGGGCGTGAAGCTTCGCGTGGCTGTTATTCCTTTTGCGGAGCTGTTAGGCGCTCAGACAAGCCGCTAGGCCGGTATTTCGCGCTGTTATGAGCGCATGAAGAAGCCCCGCTGTACGTTAATCGTACAACGGGGCTTAAAAGAGTGTGTTACGTCAGGTGTAGGAATGCGTTACTTAGCTTCAGCTGGCTTATCGGCTGGTTTATTACCCAGCATGGCTACCTTCGAGGACAGCTGACCAATCGGAGTCTTCTGGACTTCCTTCGTATTGTTGTAATCAGAGCACTGATTAGCTGCGTAGCTGAGCAAACCAATTGTCGCTGCAAGACCAGCTACAGCGCCAAGGGCTTGAAGTACAGACTGATTCTCAGCCATCCACTTTGCCATCTCCGGGTTGAAGATACCCAGCTGCTTTTGAATATCCGTGTTCATCTGGCTACCGTTGCCGGCCCCAGACGCTAACATCAACAACGGCGCAGCTAGAAGCGCTGCGATACCCTCAACTGAAGCGCCGGAATAGCACTTAGCCCAGGCGTCATGAACGTCGTTCTGGCGCTTATCAGAAGCTTCTAGACCCTCAACCCGCTTGGTTAAATCTTCAACCTTGGTTTCCAGCGCACTTACTCGGTCACCTAGCTTGGTGATATCGACCTTGATGTTCTGAATGGACACTTCCAGCGCACTTACACGGTTACCAAGGCCAACAAGGGCCTTATCAGTCTCATCTGCGCGGGTCTCCAGTGACTCAATACGCTCAGTGACCTTCTCAAAGCGCTCTTCAACCACGCGAGTAAGCTCCACCAGCTTGGAATTCAGCTCAGCTGTTTCTGTCTCCAACGCTGCAATCTTGTCAGCGTGGTCTGCAATCTCACGCTCAAGCTTGTCGACATCAGCCTTGGTAGCAGCCTTATTCTCAAGCTCTACAAGCTTGTTTTTCAGCTCATCAAGCTCTGCTTGCGTCTTGGCGAGCTCTTCCTTGCTTGCACCCTGATTCTCTAAATCAGTAATGCGCTTCTCATGGTTCTCAACCTGCTTAATAACCTCAAGCAGCTGCTCCTTAGTCGCAGCCTTTTCCTTGAGATCCATGATCTCTTGGGTGTTAGTGACTACCTTGTCACGCAGGTCAGCGATGTCTTTGCCGTTGGTAGCAATATCGCCAGTGTTCTTGTCTACTTGGCTTGCAACATCTCCGAGATCCTTCTTGAGACCTTCAATGCCAGCGGCATTGTCAGCAACACCCTTTTCTAGAGTCTCAACACGAGTAATAATCGTGGTGATCTGCTCAGTGATACCGTCAATTGCAGCCTTGTTATCTGCGATCTCCTTCTCTAGAGCTGCAATATCATCCTTGGTAGCGCCGTTAGCCTCTAACTCCTTGAGTCGTTGCTCATGGTCAGCTAACTGCTCAGTGTGCTTATCAAGCTCTTCTTTGAGCTTGGCAACTTCTTCCTTGGACGCTGCAGTCTCTTTAAGATCAGCGAGATCCTTGTTGGTCTGATCAAGCTTGGAGCCTAGATCATCAATCTGTTTTTGCAGCTCAGAGGTAGAAATCGTCCAACTCTTACCGTCATTGCGGGTGACGAGGTAGTCGCCATTGGCCTGCTTCTTGACATCCGAAATGAAGGTATCGAAAGTATTAATCACAACAGGCTTGCCACCAGGAGTTGTGATGGTAACGGTGTTCTTCTTCTTGTCCTCAACAATCTTTGTGTGAGTGAGAGTGACAGTCTCTTTACTGCCATCCACGCGAGTGATAGTGACAGAGCCATCACCATTGTCTTTAATGCTCACAACATTGCTGGAAGTATCAATAACACCCTCGACAACAGAGCCGTCTTCACGAACAAGCG
The DNA here is from genome assembly GCF_001812805.1 of Corynebacterium sp. HMSC078H07. Classification (GTDB taxonomy): domain Bacteria; phylum Actinomycetota; class Actinomycetes; order Mycobacteriales; family Mycobacteriaceae; genus Corynebacterium. The sequence goes on from NZ_KV810455.1 coordinate 5,894, forward strand.
TGTACTTACCCTTATCGCCAACAACCTTGGTGATCTGCTTCTTTTCTAAATCACCAACGCGCTTTTCCAGGTTGGTTACGCGAGTAGTCAGCTTCTTGATATCAGTCTTCAACGTCGTGATATCACCCTTGACCTGCTTAAACTCTGTATCAACCTGCTTAGTCAGAGCATCGAGCTCCTTCTTGAGCTTGGCTACCTCAGTCTTATCTGCCTTATTCTTTTCAAGCTCGGCGATCTTGTCGCGAATGTCCTTGAGGTTGATAATCCACTCGGTGCCATCGTTGCGGGTGACCTTGTAGTTCCCATCCTTGTCCTTCGTCACGTCAGTAACGTGGAGATCGTCAACGGGCACCTTAAGGTCTTCGACAGGCGCGGGTTTATGGGGTTGGTGATGTCGAAGAATAGAGGGTAGTAGGCACCTTCGTTGGACTCACTAAGTTCGTTAGTGTCCCCAACCGAGGCTTCAAAACGGAACTTGAGGTCTGCGTTAGCGAGATCCTTTTCTGTCACAGCGCGTGCAAGATTAATGATGGCAATACCCAGGTCTGAGCTTCCGGTCAGATAAATCACACCACCGTCTTGGAGGAGAAAAGCTTCTTGAATGTCATCAATCGTGGCGGGGGTAAGGCCATTTGATGATGTCGCTTCCGCATAATTCGTGTCAGCAGCTATCGCCATTCCAGCAACATAGGCTGCGGACTCGGCCACTGCGTCTGCTGGTGTGACTGGAGTGACGCTTTCCCTGTACTTTCCGTCCTTGCCAAGCAGCAGGTCGGACTTTTGAACAGGTGTTTCATGGAAGACCATGTAATCGGAGGGATCATCATTAGAGATTCTGTTTTTACCGAAGTCGCCAGAATATCCCGCAGCTGCGAGCTTGTTTTTAACTTCTTTGCTCAAACCGTTATTTTTCACGATGTCTTGAACAATTGAGTACGCAACGTACAGCACCTTTTTTGAATCGGTGCTCAAATCACGGTCATTATTGAAGAACCTGTTTTTTAGCAACAGCAGGTCTTGAAGGGATCCGTACCCATTGTTTGCCTCAAGCGCAGTAAGACCTGAGGAAGAACGTCCAGAAAACCCATCAGCAGTTCCCTCGGGTATACGAATATCAGCGTAGTAACCTCCTGTATACCCCCATACCGGAAGGTTTTCCTCGTTAGCTTTGGGGTATTGAGCCAGGATCGCGTTCATCTCGTTTTGAGGGAGTTCGTAGAGGTTCGGGTGCTGTTCTAGTGCGGAAGTGAAGTCAGGAATGAAAAATCCACCCTTATATCCAGCAACCGCCCCAGCTACTGGTACTTGAAATCCCCCGAGAGAAACTCCTACAGCCAAAGCTATAGCGAGAGTCTTATTAAACTTTTTCATTATACGTAACACATTCTTTTATACGTATACGCACAAACTACTATAAGTTTAACCTGTTAACAATAGGGTATCAATCGGCGCTTGCTTCTTTGTCCGCAAATAACCACTTTGACCTGCACAAACAACTCAAAAAATAGAGAGAGTGGGTATCACCTCACGTGATACCCACTCTCTCTACTTACTCAAGCTACTTGCTCACCGTAAATGTGGCGATACAGACTCAAAGCCGTAATGCGAGGCGATCTCCCGCGACCGCGTTTCCTGCCCGCTTCGGTTTCTAACACGCCTTCATCAAGCATGCGCGCAACCGTGCGAGCTGAGACATTCAATCTCTCGCAGACTTGCTCAACGGTGTAGCAGCGCAATAAGTCATCAGCGCTTAAGACCGGCATCTCTATAGAATTTTTCATTTTTAGCCATCCATTTCTGGCAGAGCTAAAATCTAAGCACTCCTGTCAGTATAGTCACATCTGACAGAAAACGACAAGAGAGCACCCGACTGGATACCTCTCAAAAATCCTGAGGCCTCCTGGTGGCCACGGACGTTATCCAACCGAGTGCTATAGTTGTGAGTGCAGGCCTCTGACCTGCACAATCACGTCAATTTTCTTGGCTCCTCCAACTGGGCTCGAACCAGTGACCCTTCGATTAACAGTCGAATGCTCTGCCAACTGAGCTATGGAGGAATATGTGTGGGTTGCTTGAACAAAGGCTTGCTCGCTGCAACGAGATGTAACTATATAAGGTCTGCAGTGATGATTACAAATCGCCAGAACAACCCGCTTTTTCAAGCGGTCCAGTGTGGCGCCTTACAGGCCCACCTCCAAGCAAAGCTACACTGTCCGTCAGATATCACTCGCAGGGAAGAGGTAGAGGTTTCTTCATGTTCGTTGGACACACTCGCTTTAGTCTCTTCGTCCCCGATTCGGCGTCGTGGCGTGCGAGCAACGAGGAGTCCGGGTTCTCGGAAGATGAATACCGCGACTACCTCTACGACGATGCGCGCCTGTCGCTACGCACGGACATTTTTCTCAACCACACCGTGCCAACACTTGCGAAAGCCACCGAAGGCTTCGATGTGAAGCACGTTGTCTCCTTCTCTGAGTCTTTGCCTCAGAAGTTCAAAGCACAATTGCAGGAGGCAGCGGACGAGTTCGATGTCTTGCACCTCGATGAGCTTCCTGATGGTGATAGCGGGTGGACAGCGGTGCGTCGCTACGTCCGAGCAACTGGGTTTAAGGGCACGTTCGGTCGCTACCGCCTAGACGACGATGATGTCTTGTCCGCTCATTTTTTCCAGACCACCGCGCCCTATATCAAGCCGGAGTTTGAAGGTATGCTCGTTAGTTTGCCTCTCGGTATTGAAGCAGTCTATGTGGATGGCCAATTCTTTCACCTGCGCGAGGCCCACACACCGATGAACTCGATGGGCTTAATGTCTATCTGCTCGGTGAAAGAAGACGGGTCCGTTGTGGAACCCCAAAGCGGGCCACACGATAAATCAGACCGCTATGCGCCCGTGATTCTGGACGCTTCCCAGGTGGGATACTTGCGCGCGATCCACGCGGGCCAGGACAACGCCATGCGCCATGAGCCAGGTGTGGTCATGGCACGCCTCATGGAGAACATGGCGGCTTTCCCTCCGTTTACAGATGTAGCTGCCCTTGAGTCGGCCTTTCCCTCGGTTGCCAAGCAGATGCAGAGCACGAGCACATCGCTAAATATTGATGACACCGTTGGCAGCGGCCAGCACTACCTTCTTCAGCCTGCCAGCGGGGATGTCAGCTTCGTCATCCACGGCGAGTCGGATGATGAGCTCGATAATGAGCTCCTTGTGAGCCTGTGGATCGAAGATTCCCGTGGGCGACGCGTTCCCTCCTACAAGTCAGTCGAGGGGTTTGCTGCCTCCAATAACCCAAGCATCGGGCATTTCGCCTACGTTCCCACGGAGAGCGGAACCTTTCGGACCTTGGTGAGCCTTCATTTGGAGCACGGCTACATCCTTCGAGGCTTCCGAATTCTGGCGCAAAGCGAGCGGGCCGAGGGGGTTCGGGTCGCAAAGATCGTCATACAGCAGCGTGGCGGGAACGTGCGCTTCGTCAGTCAGGAGAGCTGGAATTCGGCGCGAAGCCAAGGCGTGCGTGGGCTTGTTGACCAAGCTATCGACAGCGTTTATCAGAACCGGACCAGCATCGTGGCTAACGTGCGCAGCGTTCTCGGGGAGGACCGTGCCAACAAAGTCATCGCGCGCTTGGACAAGCTAAATAAGAAGCTGCGCAACTAGGGGCGGCCCTAATCGGAGCTGGCAAACATCTCGTCCTCGAAGAGTTGCTCCCAATCGCCAGCTAGTGATGCTGCGTAGCCGAGAATTCCGGTGAGAAGCATTTGTGGGGCAGGGGCATGGCCTTCGCCCCAATCCCCGAGGAGAAGCCTCCACTGCTGTGGGTGCTCAGCCACTGCCTGGGACCATGGAAGGTAATGCTGGGTGTAATGCAGCTCATCATCCTCGTTCTGAAGGTAAGCCACGTAATTATCGAAACCCTTGCCGTATTCAGTAACCAAGTCGAAGGTCATGGTGGTCTCGGAAAGCTTCCGGCTGCTCCAACACTTCTTGCGATACGCCTTCACCTGCGGCTCAAGGTAGCGCCCAATATGGGTTTGGGGGTTAGACACCACGGCCAATGAACCGGGGAAGCGGCGCGAAAAGTACAGCGCGGCAAATCCACCGGCTGATGCCCCGAAAAAGATTGTCTTCTGGCCCATCTCCTCGACCGGCACATCAGGGTGAAAGCTAGCGAAAATATGAGTCAGGCACGCAGTGAGGTCTTCCTGAAATGGGCGTGACTCGTCACCTGTGAACCATCCAATGCTTGCGCCTCGGTCGAGCGATGGATCGGAGATGTACACCACGTTCGCATCAATGCCTTCGACCATCTGCCTCCCTATGAAGACTGGGAGAGTGGTCTTCGTCGGGTCGATGGCCGCGTGAAACAGCACGATAGTGACATCGGCGCCGCGATCCTCAACGAGCAAATCCATGAATGCAGCGCCGTATCGAATCGAAATGGCCTCAGTCTCTTCGGAAGAGCTAACAGGCACGGATGAGTTGAGAAAATCCTCTACAGAATCGAAAAAAGTCGTTGAAGCGCCGTAGCGCGCGTAGTTTCTCCTCAGTGCCATAGCCGCCTACTGTAGTCGCACACGCAGCACACCTGGGAAATGCTCACCTAGAGGATGAAGGAATGAAATATGGGTTGAGAAAAACACCGACATGGGACCATTCGACCGCAAGCCGGTAACTGTCACCGTGCTACCGTAATTGGCAGCGACTTAATAGAAAGGCGGACATGGTTCCGAACAACACCGATTCCCGTGCCTTTGGCAGGGTCAGCGTCGTTGGCCTTGGTTACATCGGCCTTCCCACCGCCGCTTTTATAGCTTCCAAGGGGATCTCAGTAGTCGGTATCGACGTGAATCAAGATGCGGTGGACAGCATCAATTCCGGCACGGTGCCTTTCTTTGAGCCAGGATTTGGGGAGCTGCTCGCCCGAGTCGTCGAGGAAGGAACCTTATCGGCCCAGACAGACCAGATCGATGCCGATGCCTACATTGTCTGCGTTCCCACTCCATTTCGTGAGGATCACAGCGTGGACACCAAGTACATTCGTGCGGCATCTGAAGCGCTTGCTCCTTACCTGAAACCCGGCGCACTTGTAGTGCTTGAGTCCACCTCACCTCCTGGAACCACGGAGGATATGGCCAATCACCTCATTGAGCTGCGTCCTGACCTGTCTCTCAATGACGAGGATGAGAATGCCATCTTTGTCGCCCACTGCCCAGAGCGTGTTCTTCCGGGCAAGATCATGGAGGAGATGGAAAGCAATGACCGTGTCATTGGCGGCCTGACTCCGAGGGGCGCTCAGCTCGCCCGAGACCTCTATGCCACCTTCTGCACCGCAGACCTGCTTGTCACTAATGCCACAACCGCTGAGATGGCAAAGCTGACGGAAAACTCCTTCCGCGATGTCAACATCGCCTTTGCCAACGAGCTATCCCTTATTTGTGACCGCCTCGGAATTGATGTCTGGGAGCTCATTGAGCTTGCCAACCACCACCCTCGCGTCAATATCTTGCAGCCTGGGCCGGGTGTGGGCGGACACTGCATCGCCGTTGACCCCTGGTTCATCGTTTCCGCTGCACCCGAAGAGGCAAAGCTCATCCAAACGGCGCGTAACGTCAATGATGGAAAGCCGCAGTGGGTCATTGACCAGGTTCTCAAGGCACTTGAAGGCAAGGAGAATCCTGTTGTTGCTGCCCTCGGTATCGCCTTCAAGAATGATATCGATGACCTGCGTGAATCGCCGTCCCTCGAGATCGTCAAACGCCTCGGCGTGGATAACCCGCAGCTAGACATCCGCGTTGTCGAGCCCAACGTGGAGGTATTGCCACCGGTTCTGAGTAACCTTTCGAACCTGACAAAGCAGGACACGGAGGAGGCCATTGCGGCTGCCGACGTCGTCCTTCTCTTGGTCAACCACCGGCAGTTCGTCGGCCTTGATCAATCTCTGCTCGACGGCAAGACAGTTATCGACACCAAGGGCATTTGGCGCTAGCTTTAGCGGCCAGGTTAGCCACCCACAATCACCCTGAAAGCCAGGAGGCAGCACGCAGCGTGAGAATTCTCGTTCTCTCTCAATATTGGGCTCCCGAGAATGGAGTACCTCAGCGCCGCTGGTCGTGGTTATCCAAGATTCTGGTGCAGGCCGGGCATGAAGTCCTCGTCATCGCGCCACCGCCGCACTATCAACGCCGCCTCGGTTTGAAACAGTGGTTCTCCCGCAGAAACGTCCTGGGCGCTAATGACCTTGAAGAAGGAAATTCAGGGGAGAAGATTTTGCGTTCGGGCTTTTTCCCCGCGGGACCTTCGCTTACACACCGCATCCTTAACCAAGCCTCTGTTGCTGTATCAATGCTCTTAATGCTGGTGACCAAACGCCGGCATTTCCGGGAATTCAAACCTGACCTCGTCATCGGTACCGTCCCAGCGCTTCCCACTGCTATGGTTACCCATATTGTTGCTTCCACGCTCCGAGCGCCCTACATCATTGATTTGCGTGATGCCTGGCCGGAATTGCTGAAAGAAAAGGGTGATTGGAATTCCGGTACCGGTAAGCGCTCTGTGCGGGAGATCGTTCTTACCAAGGGCCCGTTCCAACTGCTGACAGCGTTGACTGAGCGTGCTATGAACCGCGCACTCCACCGCGCGGATGGCATCATGACGACTTCGCAGGATCTTGCTGAGCATATGGAGAAAGACGATGCGGATAGGGGAGCGGAAGGCAAGCGTCACATCCGGACGGTGCGCAATGTATTTCCCCCCAAGACCGAATTCATCGCTAGTGATAAGTCGCAGCGTTTCTCTTCAGAGCTTAATGTCCTGTACGCCGGAACTGTGGGTCGTGCGCAGAAAATCGATAATGCGGTGAAGGCCGTGAAGATCGCACAAGACCGCGGTTACACTATCAATCTGCGCATCGTCGGCGACGGTGCCACGTGGCATGCTACAAAAGCGACGATGGAAGCTCTCGGCATTAGCGCGACTATCGAGCATCGAGTGCCCGCTGACGAGCTGCAGACTATCTACGAATGGGCGGATACGGCTCTAGTCCACCTGACCGATTGGGAGCCACTCAACCGCACGGTGCCGTCCAAGACCTATGAGTTGATGTCTTTAGGTGTCCACACCACTGCAGTGGTGCAGGGGGAAGCGGCCCGAATCGTTGAGGATCTCGGTGCAGGAATCGTGGTGCCACCAGAGAATCCCGAGGCGCTTGCGGAGGCATGGACAACGCTTATCGACGATCGCTCGAAGCTCACCGTTTCCTCGTCTGGGCGCGAGTGGGTCGCCACCCAGCGTGATGAGGTAGTACCCGAAGCCTTTCTGGGAATCGTCACCACCGTGACCAGACAGCAGGCTAAGGCATAGCGTGGGAAGAAGGAGCACCAGTGCGTATTTCCTCTCTTAAGAGTTTTCCTCCCGTGGACTCCGACTACGCTGTGCTGTTGGAATCCTCTGAAATTCCCCACGTTCTGCCCCCAGCTTCAGGCTCTGTAACTTTCTGTTTCACTAGGAAGCAACTTTCAGATGTCGATCCTCTTCCAGTAGTGCTGTTAGACATTCAACCGGATGTGGCTATGGATATCCTTCGGAGCTATGTGGATACGGGCCGCCGCATCGAGTATTGGTCTCCACGAACGGATTCGTCGAATCTTCGCCAGCTCGTCGCAGATTACACCGGCGAGCACATGTCCGTTGCCGGGGTCAACCTCAGTGATGGCTGGGTTCAAGTGCGTATTGAGCAGGCGAAGAATGGGGACCGCTCTAGTGAGGATTGGCTTGACGGGCTTACGGTTGCTGCGACTCCGTCCACGGCTCCTCAAGAGCCGGTCACTCCTGCCGCAACCGCCGTGACATTGCGAAGCTTGCTCATTTCGCGAGTCACGCCTCTGGCTAAGCCTTTTAAAAAGTACTTGCCGAGTTCAGTAGTAATCCTGATGTATAAGGTTCTGGAGAGAATTCGATGAGTTTCTATGATCCTGGTATTTCAGTTGTCATCCCGTCCTTCGTCTCTGGTGCTGTGGGCACAGACGGAACGAATCTTGTAGAGATGAACCTCTATTCTGCTCTTGCTTCGCTTGCAAAGCAGAGTATTAGGAAGGATCTCGTCGAAGTCCTCGTTGTGCTCAACGGCGACGGAGTTTCTTCAACGCAAGCAAGCACTTCTCACGAATTTGACCAAGCGCTCACTAGCCAGTTTCCCGGATTGAACATACGAATACTGCGCAGTCTTACCCCGGGGGCCGGTCGTGCTCGTAACCTTGGCATAGCATCCGCACGCCGACGTTTCATCACGTTCCTCGATGATGATGATGTTCTTCAACCACGCTACCTCGAATCAGGCCTCAAAGAGGCCGATGACGGGGTGGTCACGCTCTTGCCCATCGTCGACACCATTGTCGGTCGCTCTTTCCGGGATAATTCGCTCAACGCCCGAATTACGACATTGCGTGGTACCACTGCTCCGATTGCTTCCGCTCCGTGGGTTATGGGCTTCAATGCCAGCAAAATCATCCCTACGAAGATGGCTCAGAAGTACCGTTACGACGAGTTGCTTCGTTCAGGCGAAGATGTGGCGTATTTTGCGCACTTACTTGAGATTCCAGGACTGCTCTTACGCACACCGAAGGCAGGGGAGGGCTCTGCCTATGTGCGCACACTTCGCGCGGACTCGGTGTCGCGCCAGCGCGAAAGCTTCGACTTTAACGTCACCCAGCGTCTTGAATGCATTGCGCAGCTCCGCACAATCAATGAAGCTGACCCGAAGCACCGTGCTCTCCACAAGCTCGAAGAAGCACAGTTTGGATTCGTCAAAAGTTACCTCGAGGCGAACCCTTACGATACCCAGCGCGCTATCGATACCGCAGTGGCTATCGGCGTTCCCGGTTTGGACTGGGAAGGTCTACGCCGGGAAAAAGCGAACCGGCTGGTTTTCTCTTATTGCTTCCCCCCGTACGCGGATACCTCAGCCAATGTGACGGCGAAAGTCATCAGAAATGATGCAGAGCTGGTGGACGTTTACTACGCCGATATGGAGCGCGTCCGGGGACGTGACGAGTCGACGCGGCTAATTGTTGATCCGTTCCTCGTACACGCCGAAGAGATCGATGTTGTGCCGTCTTTCGCGCATTGGGGCGCAATCTGCTCCTACGCGCGCCAAGCCGCACGAAAGGCCGCTAAACGGGCAAAGAGCCAAGATGGTTATGACTCAATGTACTCGCGCGCCCTTTGGCCCGGTTCCCACGTTGCTGCCGCCCTTTTCAAAGGCAAACATCCTGGAACGCGGTGGGAAGCAGAATTCTCAGACCCATTGAGTGTCGGCGTCGACGGTACGCCCCGCTCAGGTGAGCTCACGCGGGGAGCGACCACCTACCAGATGAAGAAAATGGTTGAGCGTTCTGATTGGCGCGAAATATCGTATTCAACGCACTTCGAGCTCACTGAGCTTGTCACACTGCTGTACGCTGATGAGGTCATTTTCACCAACGAGAATCAGCAGCGGGTGATGTTAGAGCGTTATCCAGAGGACCTACAGAGCTTTGTCCGCTCTAAATCGACGATTCGCCATCATGCGGTACCCACGGAAGAGATGTACCACCTAGTGGAAGCGGACTACGAGCTTGACTCAAAACGCATCAATATCGGCTACTTCGGAAACTTTTACGCAAATCGAGGAATCGGTGATGTCCTTACCGCACTAGAACACCATCCTCATGCTGATGAGTTTCTTCTTCACATCTTTACCTCGAAGCCCGAGCAACTTACCCGCGAATTATGGAACCATCCAGTGTTCAGCCGGCTCCGTATCAACGGGTATATGCCGTACCTCACGTTTCTCAACGTAGCCACGCACTTCGACGCACTGGTAGTGAATGATACTGATACGAGTAGCTCGACCTTCACGGTTAATCCCTTTTTGCCTTCAAAATACGCTGACTACGTCGGTAGCGGTGTAGCAGTGTGGGGTGTCACGGTGGACGAATCGCCACTCTCGAAGCTTCCGCTTACATTCTCATCGGCGGCAGGTGACATAGAACAAGCTCGCAGTGTTCTCGACGAACTTTTCAGGCAGGCTAGGTACAATGCCCGTTAGCAATTCTCGGCCTACACATTGCAGACCGCGAGTATTGACGCTGATTCTTCAACAACTGATCTGGAAGGGCTGATGCATTTGGCACGGCATACATGGCGAAGCTCCAAGACTTCGCAGAGAGGAGTCGAAGACCTCAACGTACAAGTTGCGAAACACCAAGGCCGAGTGCAGATTGTTAACCCGGAAGGTCTGCATCCACTTGCCACACGACCGACGCTGCGTGAGTACATTTCACAGCTGTGGGCACGCCGCTTCTTCATCGTTGCAGATGCGGGAGCAAAGGCACTCCGTACGACGCGTGACTACCGCCTGTGGCAATTGTGGCTTGTCTTGAATCCTCTTTTCGATGTGGCGTTGTATGGATTCCTTTTCGGCATGCTTTTGAAGACTTCTCGTGGTATTGAGAACTTCATTGGCTTTCTGTTCATCGGCATCATTTTCATGACCATGATGACGGGGCTCATGAATTCTGGCATTAGCCTCATGCAATCCTCTCGATCGATGATCCGAGCGTTTCAGTTTCCTAGAGCTTCGATTCCGTTCTCGACCACATTGCGGTCGATGATCGATAACGTGTTGCCCGCCATTGTCGCGCTGACAGCGGCGTTTCTTTTTCAGTGGGGAACGGGCCCCTCGTGGACCCTGATCTTCGTCATTCCGTTGTTCCTTTTAATCCACGTTTTTGGGTGCGGGTTAATGATGATTACCGCGCGCCTCACCGCCCAGGTCCCGGAGGCGAAGACAATACTGGGCCTTTTGACCCGCGGATTGTTCTTTTTATCTGGCGTGATGTTTTCTGTCGATAGATTTGCCGAGCATTCAGCCGTTCACCAAATAATGACTGCCAACCCCTGCTATATTTTCCTCACCGCAGTCCGCGATTCCTCGATTTATCGCACCGCTCCAAGCCTTTCGACTTGGGGAGAGCTTCTGGCATGGAGTTTAGGCGCATTTGTACTTGGCTTCATCTTCTTCTGGAGAGCGGAGGATAAATATGTTCGACTCGTCTAAGCTGCCTCCCGCACCAGGGGAATACTTCGACGCCAAAAAGGACCTTGAGAAACAACCTGCCGACCAAGACGTTCAAGAAACTTCTGAATCCTCGAGCGAGGTGTCTACGGATACGACTCAGATGCAATCCGTTCCAGACATCAATTATGTGGAGCGAGCCAACGTCGTCGTAGACAACGTGTCCAAACGATATGTAATTAGTCAGGGGCGCTCCTCAGACGCCAGTATGACTCGTGTCAGCCGCGGCAAGACAGTAGTCGATGCCATTGTCGATGCTTCACTCATTGCGCTACCCGGCGAATCAATTGGCATCATTGGCCTTAACGGCTCGGGAAAATCGACTCTTCTCAGCATGATTGCTGGCGGCTTGGCGCCGACCTCAGGCCGCATTCTAACTCGCTCTCAACCCACACTTATGGGCGTCTCACCTGCACTACAGCCGGATCTTTCCGGAGAACACAACATCTACTTGGGGTGTTTGGCGTTGGGAATGAGCCCTTCAGGAGCGAAGGCTCAAATAGGTGAGATTGCTGAATGGACAGAACTCGGAGATGCGATTAAACGCCCAATGAAAACGTATTCGTCCGGAATGTCCGCGCGGTTGTCCTTCGCAATCTCGACAGCGGTGCGGCCTGACATCCTCATGATTGACGAGGCACTTTCAACTGGTGACGCGGCGTTTGGAGCCAAAGCTAGTGCTCGAATGCACGAGCTCCTAGAGCGCGCCGGTAACCTCTTCTTAGTCTCGCATGCCATCAAGGAAATCGAGAACAACTGCAAACGAACGATCTGGATCTCAAAGGGACGTATTATTGCTGATGGCCCGACCGGTGTCGTTGCACCCCAATATCACGAGTGGGCCCGACTCATGGGCAAAGACGATAAGCAGCCGGCTCACGACTATCTCGAGGAAGTCACAGCTGCGTACCAACCACCGATGGTGCTTCTCGAAAAACCTGTCCAAAGCTAGGTCACTGCTTATGATGTGGCTCGTCTAAAATCCGCCACCCTGTAAGCAAGAAATCGTTTGAAGGAATGACTCCATGAGCCTTGACTATTTTCGCCGCGGACGGGGATTAATTATCCTCGCAGGATTGGCGACTGTACTTCTTATTGGCGCGATTGTAGTGGCGAGCAGCGCTATCGGTAGGGTGCTTCTGGTTTGCGCAGTTGTGGTCGGGTTTGTGTTTGCCGTGATGTCGATATCCGCACGCAAGAAGTCGGAAGGGTTGACCAAAGAAGCCTTACGCCGCAATTCGCGCTTGGAAAAGCAACTCCAGGAAATTTACACGGCTATCCAAGAACAGGACCGGCGTGCTGCGAGGGAACCCATGTCATTGCTGACAGCGGACCTGTCTGAAAAGCCTGATGAGGAGAGGCACACTAAACAAAGCATATTTGCGCCATCAACTATTCCGGCGTCGCACATCCTCGGACGCCCTGACGCACATACAGCTGGACGCCTGGCTGCTGAACAGACTATGGACAGTGATAGCTCTGAAGTTCTACACGCATTGATGAGCGCGCGTTCTGAAATGTGGACGCGACGTATTGAGCTTATTGGCTCACACGAATCTGCGGAATCCTTGCAAAACTTGGCGAGTGTTGAGCGCATCTCCTCGCCTCACCTCTTAGGGAAACCGTTGAGAGATGCTAGCTATCTCGTAATTGAAGAAAGCCAGTTCGAGCGTGGTTTGTGGTCGGGCCTTTTGTCGACGCAGAAGACGAGCAGTTTTCTCCGATTGCTAGACCACATGACAAAAGCAAAGGAAAACGGAACTGTAGTTATCGTCTGCCCCAGCGAAACCTCGAATCATTTCAGCGAAGAGCTTCGTCAACGTGCGACAGTGGTGAATTCAAAGAGCTCCACTACGTGGAGTTGGGATGATGATATTTACGCACCGGTCTTTAGAGCATTGCTCCACGGCGAAACAGAACGCAATAGTACGGAAGAGGGGACAGAATAATGAGCTCAGTTGTGGTCTACGGCGATGTAAGTCCGAACGTTATCGATGGCTCTTCTATCTGGCTGATGTCAATTTCTGAAGTGCTTTCTGGCGTTTTCGATGAGGTCCATATCCAGCTGAAAAGCCATCCGCAGAACCGTACTCTGCTGAGCGCAATCGATGGGATTGCAAACATCTACATCCATGCCCCCGAAGGTATCGCAGACGACGCGGCCCTTAGTACGACGGCTGCGGCTGAGTTGGTGGAAAGGCTCGTTAAGGAGAACCGTGCTAGCGCGGTCGTAGTGAGAGGCTTCCAAGCAGTCTATGATTTCAGCTTGAACGAGAAAATCTCTCCGATGCTGTGGTCCTATGTTACTGACCTGCCCTTTCCCCCGAAAAAGCTATCCGGAACCAATGTACAGCGGCTAAAACACATTGCAGAGTGTTCGCGTCGGATTTTCGCGCAAACCGAGGCTGCGCGCTCGTATTGGGAAGCCTTGGTTCCGCAGGCGGCCGGAAAAGTTCTGCTCATCCCTCCAATGATTCCGGACTTCGCGTTCAATACTGCGAGAAACCCGCAGAACGCAACGCATCGTACACTCAAAATCGTGTACGCAGGAAAGCTTGCTCGTGAGTGGCGGACCCTTGAAATGCTGGAGCTTCCGCGGAAACTAAAGGAACTCGGTATTGACGCTCAGCTCGATGTGGTGGGGGCGAAATTTAACAGGGCCAAAGATGACCCCCAATGGGTTGGGAAAATGCGAGAAGCACTGGAGAAGGCACATGCCAACGCTGATAGCGGGGTGACGTGGCTGGGAGCGCTTCCCCGTACAGAATCCATCGAGCGGATCATGGCAGCTGACCTCGGTTTTGGATGGCGAACGGCGGAATTAGATTCGAGCCTTGAGGTCTCAACGAAGGCGCTAGAGTATGGTGCGGCCGGCGCAGCACCAATCGTCAACGAAACTGAGGATCATCGACAGCTCTGGGGCGAAAATTACCCGTTTTTTGTTCGCGCCGATGACACAGTTGAGGAAGTCGCGAGAAGAGTCGCAGCGGGCCTTCCACTTATATCCGAAGCACGTCAGAAGGCGGCAGAAGCTAGCGAGTATTTCTCGATGAGCAAAGCCCGTGAAAGGTTTATGTCATACTTCGAACGCGCTGGCTCCTTATCCACGACGTTAGAGTCCGAAGAGATTCGGCAGCGGCGGATAGTTGTTGCGTCTCATGACCTAAAATTCATGGGCGAGCTGATGGAGTTCCTTACCCGAAATCCATCATTTGAAGTGCGCCAAGACAAATGGCCAACGCTCCACACACATGACGAGGAGACTAGCCGGCAACTCGCAGAATGGGCCGACACAGTATTTTGCGAATGGGCAGGACCTTCGCTGGCTTGGTATTCGAATAACCTTCCCGATGAGACGAGACTGGTCGCCAGACTGCACCGCTTTGAACTTGACGGTCCGTGGATGGAAGGCGTCGCCTGGGACAAGGTTGACAAAATGATATTTGTCTCGGATTGGGTCCGTAAACAGGCGATTGTGCGATTCGGACTTGCCGAAAGTAAGACCATGGTTTTGCCTAATACCATCGATCTACTTGACTTTGATCGCCCGAAGACTAGTGACGCGCAGTTTGCACTGGGGCTCGTCGGCATGGTTCCGTTTCTCAAGCGTCCGGATCGTGCGCTCGACTTAATTGAGCAACTTGCGAAGATCGACGAACGTTATATCTTGCGTATCAAGGGACGAATGCCGTGGGAGTATCCACATGTATGGAGTGACCCCGTCCAAAAGCAACTTTACCTAGACTTCTTTGAGCGTATTGCCCGAAGCGAGTTACTTACTGAGCACGTCGTATTTGATCCTTTTAGTGCTGATATTGCTTCTTGGCATCGTGGCGTTGGATATATTTTGTCTCCAAGCGAGCTGGAGAGCTTCCATCTCGCCCCAGCTGAGGGAATGGCCGCTCGGACGATTCCAGTCTTCTGGCAGCGCGAAGGCGTCAAGGAAGTATTCGGTGACTATGCCCAAGACTGCAGTCCAGAGGCTCACATTAAGGTCATTCTGAAAGGCCGGGAAAACGCATCCTTTAAAGAGATGGGATCAGCAGCGAGAGAATATTCTCGCAGCTGGGATGTGACTGCTGTAATGCCGCAGTGGGAGCAAATACTCGCGAACTGATATTAGATGCAGTGACGAGCGACAGTGTTATCATCACATTTATGCATTGTCTCGTGACCGGCGGCGCCGGGTTTATTGGTTCCCATCTCGTCGATCTTCTCGTTGAAGAAGGCCATACAGTCACAGTTTTGGACAACTTGTCCTCCGGTCGTCTGGTCAACCTTGCATCTGCTCGACAGAACGGTGATGTCAACGTAATTGAAGGCGATATCCGTACCGTTGACTACGATGAGCTGTTTACGCAGCACCCAACGGAGGTTGTCTACCACCTAGCAGCGCAGATTGATGTGCGTAAGTCTGTTGAGGATCCCGTAAACGATTGTGAGACGAACGTTCTGGCCACGGTGAAGCTTGCTGACGTGGCAAGGCGCCATGGCGTTCGTAAAATTGTCCATACCTCCTCTGGTGGGTCTATTTACGGACAGCCTGAATCGTTCCCCGTTGACGAGGAGACTTCCGTGGCACCAGAATCACCGTATGCCGCTGGGAAGGCTGCGGGTGAACTCTATTTGGAAATGTTTAGCCGCCTCTACGGCATTGGTTGTAGCTTCGTGGCCCCTGCAAATGTTTACGGGCCGCGCCAGAATCCCCACGGTGAAGCGGGTGTCGTGGCAATTTTCAGCCAGCGTCTTCTCAACGGTGAACCAACTAAAGTGTTTGGCTCAGGCTCAAATACTCGTGATTACGTCTACGTCAAGGACGTTGCACGAGCCTTTTATCTTTCATCGAAGAATGAAGCAAACGGCGAGCGGTTTAATATTGGCACCGGAATTGAAACTAGCGACCGCGAACTCCACACATTGGTAGCGAAGGCTGTGGGAGCACCGGACGAACCTATCTTTGCTCCCGCAAGAAAGGGTGATGTGCCGAGATCCGCTCTTAATTCCTCGAAAGCCAAGAAACTACTTGGTTGGGAACCGTGTCTGACACTAGAAGCTGGAATCAAAGAAACGGTTGGCTTTTTCGATGGGCAGGTGAAATAGCTGTCAACCGTTAAGGCCGGGCTAGATAAGCTTTGGGTGCGGACAGATGCCCTGCAAAAACGTTGTTATTGCATTACACTTGCCCTATGCCAGAAAACTCTCACAGAACGGTATTTCCATTCGAGGTAAGTAGCATTTACCTTTTCATACCTGGAGAGGCATCCGTACCTTTCCAATTTCGTGACTTTCTTGTCAGTTTTCGCTTCTTTGACGCTGACGGCGTTGAATTTCCGCCGGCGGTATGTAGCGCGCCTGTGACTGAGGCGTTCAATGAGCCCTTTATGTACCTAAAGGAGTCGGGTGTTGAAGGGGTATTTTTGGAGACAAATGTGGCTAGGTTTAATCCATGCATTAAAGCCATCGATCTCACGGTGCACCCTTGGAAGAGTCAAAATCTTAGCGTTCTCGAGTTAATCACGGAATCAATATATGCTCACGCGATTACGGCAGAAAGCAAGGAAAGCCTAATTTGGAAGGTGGCGCAGTAATGTCGGTATCGGTAGTTCTCCAGTTGATACCCGAGGATGTTGGAGAGGCTCGCGCCTATATTGAAAGCTTCAAGGGGATTGAGGGCGTGAAGGAGTGCATTCTCAGTCTGCCTAATTTACTTAATGGCCCAGCACTATCCGGCCTCTTCGAAACTGCGGATGCTCTAGCCGACTCGTTCTTTAGGTTTGAGGTCTGCCCGTCTGATTTCTCAAGTTCTGCGTGCATGAATAATTCCGCGGTCAAGTCTCGAGGCGATGTTCTGTTGTTCGTGGAGAGGGGGTTTACGGTTGTCCGAGACAGCGAAACCATGCTCAGCTTGGACGAGCTACAGCGCGGAGTGGTTGCTGAAATCAGTCGATTTAGGAGTCTCGATAGTCAGGTAAACGAAGTACTAGGTCAACCCGAGTATCTAACCCGCCTACCAGATACCTCGCTTGGCCGAGTTTTTGCTATTGACCGGGCTCATTTCTTGGAAGTTCGTGGTTTTGACGAGAACGCTTCGTTTTGTGAAGCGCTCGGCTATGATTTTATTCTCCGACAGCGACGCCGCGGCGGAAAAGTCGCGAGCGTTCGGGGTGTAAAGGCTGTGGCAAAAGAACAGTCAATATCAGTACCTACCGAAGATGAAATTCGTCTTATGGAGTGCGTGGATAACAGGCAAAGTCTGTATCCAAACTTGATCGATTGGTCTGTTCCACAAGATGAACGTCTACCTCTGGTTTCCGTAGCGATTGCAACCAAAGACCGCTACGAGATGCTGGTTGAGAGTATCAATTCTGTTCTATACCAGACATTCCAAGAGTTCGAAATCATTGTAGTCGACGATGGTTCGGAAGACCCCCTTCGAGTGGAACAGGTAATCGCCAGCATCGATGATGCAAGAATAAAGCTGATTCATCACGATCGGTCTCGAGGAGTCGCTGCTGCTCGGAATACTGCTGCAACCCATTCAAGTTGTTTGCTGACCGCTGTGCATGATGATGACGACATCATGCTTCCTAACCGTCTCGAAATTGGTATTGATGGATTGTCTCAAACTGTCGACGCTACCTACGGTGGCTGGATTAATTTCCAAGATGACACAGGTGAATTGCGGGGTTTCTTGACTTTGAAGGGATTCAGCGCAGCGATGGTGGCATTTAATGGGGCAGGGCCCGGCCACAGCACTTGGACTTTGCCAACTCAATTGATTAGGGACTTCTCTTACGATGAGAGGCTAACCTCTTCGGTCGATCATGAACTAGCTACCCGTCTGATGAATGCTGGTGTAAATTGGGGTCACGTCGAAAGGTTTATGTACTTACGCCGTGTGCATGACTTGCAGATCACCGCGCAAGATTCCGATAACCAAAAGGCGGGGCATACGCTTTCTCGACTCGCGAATAGATTTTTGACCTCCGGACCGAGCCAAGCTTCTCTGAGGAAAAAAGGCGAGGAACTAAAATATCCAGATGTCCCGGGAAGAACGGATCTTTTTAATGCCTTCGGTGCGTATCTTCCGGACAAACTGGTGTCACGAGACATCATCTTGCAAGGGAACACAGTAAATCTCGCTATCGATGCCGATATGCCGGACAAATTGACGACGATTGTCACGGAGCGTGACATTTTACGTGATCGTGCCGTCTTTGAAACCGCTGTAATCGAAGACGTTAGCCAGGACGACATTGTGAATCTTCGTCGGATTGGCTTTAGGTCGTTTAAACTTCGCGTTCGTGATCAAATTGAACTTCATGCCAATGCTAGTACGGAGGAAGCACAAGAAGCCCCAATACCGCCGCAAACGAGAGTCGACGAATCATTGCAGCAGCGTTTACTAGAGAGCAGCAAGATGCTCCGTAAACACGACGGGACAGTACAGATGAGCGTTCTTTACTTCCCAGAAAGCGTTGAAGCGGTCTCTATAGAAGCTTTTGAAGGACTGCTACAAGAGGCAAGGAAGATTGTGAGCGTCGGCGAGTTCGGCTACAAGAGTTCTGCCTATATTTTTGTCACCAAGGATCACTACACAGCACACGAGCTGGAGACCTACTTGCGTGCGGCTTATCCACGGAATTCGACCTACCGAATGGGAGTTTCAAGCGCAACATTCGCAAAAGAGTTCTCTAGCACAAATGAGAAAGAAATAAGCGTAGAATTGAACGATTCTGGTATTGATAGGGGACTTTAATGAGGTTCGGTTGGGAGAATTCTTTAACTGGTAAATTTGCTTTTCGGGAGCGGACAGAATACCCGAACGAGTCGGTCTCTTTCCCAAGAGAGTTAAAGTTGGATCTTGTGCTGACTGGTATGAATAAGTCAATAGCTCTCTTGGGAGGAATGCTAATTTTCAGTCAGGACATAGCTCGACAGCGAATAAGCTGGCCGCAGGCCTCCCTTGAATTTGACGATAGTGTCAGAAGAGCGTGGGGAGAATTGGCTCCTCGCTTCGAAATCGACCAGACTCCCAGCTGGACTCCTGACAATCACACTGTCTTGATCCTTTGTGATAACCGCCCACACGCTGTTCCCATCCAATCAATCGAAAAGCCGCGTCAGGTGTTACTTCAGGTACGCGATAGCGCGTACTGGACTGGAAAGATGTTTTCGATCGACCGTGTAGAATTTGCAGCTAACATTTCTGCTTTCGGGAAGCGATTCGAGGATGATTTAGCCTTTCGTGTGGCCATCGCACTCTTACTGTGCGGTGATTGGCGTTCTTCAGAACTTGTAGTGGAGCGTCCAAAAATCAATAACTCAGGGTTCGATGAAAGAGACCTTATTGATCTCTGTGCGTCGATTGGGATAAAGCTTCGCGTACTTAATACAGCGCAAATGGAGGAGATGCTTGTCTATGCCAAGTAAAAAGATCCTAATGCCTGTTCGAACTGTCGCCGAATGGGGAGGTGTTCACGAGTGGACTGTCGACGCCGCTTCATCACTAGTAGCTCGCGGTAACGACGTCACTTTTGTTGGGCAAGGTGACACCTTTAGAGAAAGAGCGCAAGCGGTCGGAGCCTCGTTCTTTGAAATCGATTGGAACGAATGGGACAACGATATTGAACGAATCGCTGAAGATGTCGATTTTGATTTGATATTCTCCCATGCCCCCGGTGGTCGACAGATCGGCCTCGCCGTAAACGAAATTGCCAACAAAGAACACGTCGTTATGGTTCACGGCGCCTACCACGACTATATGTACGAGTGGTCTGACAGAGTCGATGCTTTTGTCGCAGCAAGTCCATCACTGGTGCATTTCGTACAGCGCTTTGGACGAGTAGCACCCTGGAAGGTAACCAATCTTCCGAATGCGGCGCCCTCCGAAATTTTTAACCTTCCGCTAGTTTCACATGATGAGAAACTCAGTGGTGGTGTAGGAAGAATCTTAACTGCCTCGCGTCTTTCGCCAGATAAGGTTCCCCAAATCGCTGCTGTCGAAGAGGCTGCGGAGAGCCTAAGTCGGCTCTATCCCGATATCAAATGGGTCATTGACATCTACGGTGATGGCCCGCTTAAAGCGATATACGAGCAGCGATATGCTGTATTATCACGTCGTCTAGCGAATGTAAGTTATAAGTTTCACGGATGGGTTGCGCCTCACGAAGTGCCGATTCTCATGAATAGAGCCTACTTGACTGTTACTGCGGGAATGGCCGGAATGCGTGCACTTGCCGCGGGATCGCTATGTCTTGGGGCAGGCGCTAAAGATACCGTTGGCATTCAAATGGGCCGTAACCTACGAGCTGGCTTGTGGTCGAATTTTGGTGACCATGGTGTTCAACGATTTGAAAAAACTGATGTGAGATCTGATCTCAATCTGCTTTCAGATCCACACCGATACAACGAAGCCGTCAGAGTTGCTCGTGACAAGGTGCAGACGGGTAACAACCAAGATTTGGTGAATAACTTGATGTTCAGTGCCCTAAATCTCTAGGGTTGAGGCGTATACATGTAATTCCCTGCCTAATGATTTGTTAGGCAGGGAACCAATCGGTGTTAATCAATATGGGGGAGGCCTTGGCTGTTAATTATTGGGGCGATTTTGGGCAATAGTTCCCTCCATGCTTCGTCGAGTTTGTCGAACCTTTCGTTAAATGCGCGGGATAGTTCCGTAGGCTCGACGATATCTTCCACCTTGTTGAAATTCGGTATTTGAGTCTTTTCTTCAAAGCGCCAACGAATACGAATGGCATCAAAATGACCTGCAAAAACGTGGTCAGAGGGGGCGGGTGTAGTGTCTTCACCTACAACCACATGAACCATTAGCTGGTCGTCTTCCTTGATTAAAGATGGACTATAGATGTATTTCGGGGCTAGCCACGCACCCCGCTTCTCTCCCAGCGAGTAGTCGGCATGGACTCGAATGCCATCCAGTTTTTTGGACCTATTTGGGAACTGGCGAATCGGTTGGCGACTGAAATGCAGAACGGGTTGATTTGATTCTTCAAGAGCCTCTGGAAGTGACTTTCCGGCTACGTGAATTGGTAGCTCGTCTATGTCAATCATAAGTACAGATTTGGCGCTCGGGGCGAAAAACCTGCGAGAGTGCTCCCATGCTACGTGCTGGTTATAGTCTGAATCCCAAACATCATTTGGGCCCCCAGTTGGGCCGAATGGCATACCCCATTTGACTACAACGTGGCGCTTAATACCGGGGATCAGTGAAAGCACCTGATCGACGCGTTCGGCTGAGTAGAGCGAACTGTTGTTGTCGTAAACGATAATGGTGTCGGTGTCGTTTACTAAGGAATTGTAAAACGCCCAATAAGCAATCCACTCGAGGCGGTTGTCTTTTTGCTGGGTGACGAGAATGTGCCCTTTGGGTAGAGGGTGTTCGGAGATACAGGGAACTTCTACCTCCCAATACCCAAGAGGGCCATCGATGATAAGAATGCCTGGCGTATCCGATACTGGCGCTGTAGCACGGGACATTCGATTCAGTGACTCAAACGTAATGTTTTGAGTGATGTCATTCCAGTTCCACTCGAATCGAGTTGCTCTTAGCTCTCTTTCGAGATTCTCCCAGCGAGGCCCGATGAACCAAAGTGTCCCATTGTTGACAAATATGTCGGAAAAGACCGTGTGGTAATCGAATTTTTTTAGATAGTTGGGCTGGCGATCATCAGGGTTGCGAGGGGGTACCCTCTTTATCGGCGCGTCTACTGGCAGCTCGACCGTGGCTGGTGTGTAAATCATGCGTGGACTCCTATTGCCTGTGTTCTACTGGAATGTCGATTTCGACGAGATTCGTGTAGCGGCGTCATCCCAAGCCTCACCAAGCTTGGAGTCGAATTCATCAGTTAGCCACATTATCTTTTTGTAGTAGAGAGGGCCGGGTGCAGGGGTCAGTTCTCCTAAAACAGTTCCCCGCGTACCGTGAAACATGTCAACTCTCATGAATGGCGTGTTCAAAGCTTGTGTAATTCTGATGGCGGAGTCGAGCAACTGCTGTGGATCTCTGGGGACGATAGGGTCTCCCTGTTTAATATGCTTCCAGTTGCTCTCCACAAAACCAATCCGTGGTAGCGGGTTAAACTCACCGTCAAAAAACGCGTGCTCGTCTTTCGAACCATTTCGATCTACTTGTTGGATGAGCATTGGAGTGTCATAGAAACAGTAGACTTTGTAGTCGAAGGGAATTGGTTTCTGTGGATCTGGGCTCTCGATTAGCTCCTCAGCCATAAGCTTATATTGGCCTTTGTAATTGCATTTTTCGTAAGCGGAATTTTGTACTTCCTTAATTCCTTCAAACGTGTACTCGGTTCCGTTCAAAGAATCGTAGTACTTGCCATTTTCGGTTTTCTCGAGGAGTTGAACCCCCCAGTTCGAGTGCATTACTGTGGGTTTGAGCACAAACTTTTGGGGTAGATTGTCGAGACTTGTTAATTCGCCAGGATTTTCCCAATAGCCGTAGACTTTCGGCATCGGTATGCCAATTGAATCAGCAAAGCTATGGAGCTTGGCTTTGTCGTTAACCCACCAAGGAATGTTCTCCTCATTGTTGCTCAATCGGTTCTTTATATGTTCAACCCAAGTTGTCATTGTGTTCCTCTTCGGTATGGACTGGCGTATTCTTCAATCATGTGAAAACTGCGGGGATTGAAGACGTTTCGAGTCTTTTCCAGACTACCACGCGTGTTTTCTGTGAAGAGTCTCCTCTTTTGGAACTGCTAGCGCGACCGAATTAATCCTGTTCGTCGCTGGGGCACCTCGGTAGAATCTGGTCGGTGAATACTTCGCGTGACGGCTTTACTGTTTTGTACCCGTTGGATCCCACTGGTATCTAGTCCGTGGGATGTTCCCAGGAGGTGGTACCTACGCGGTAACATTTCGATTCACTGTTTTGTATCGCTCTGAACATGAGGGTTAGTGATTGCAGAGTCGCTGAAGCTGACTGTATAAAGATTCACGTGTGATGTCTTGAAAGGAAACCAATTGACTCTCTATTCTGCTCCTGACCGTGGTCGTCATATTTTGATTTCCGGTGGACTCGGGCGAGTCAATTCGATTTCGCGTGTGTTGGGCGGCAATCTCGTCATTCATTCGTACGATCCTGTCGTATTTGACATTAATGAACCGTTTTGGCCGCAGATCGAATCGATGAAGCTACACCCAACGGTGCGCTTTTATTTGCACTCTCTTAATTGGATCGACTTCGTTGTGGACCGTGCAGCAGAGCTTCCTAAGTTGGATTGGACTGAGGAAGTTGCAGCAGGCGTAGAGTTTGTCTGGGCGGTGGCGTGGAATTGGTGGGAGATGAACCATGCCACTCCCAGATGGAAGGACGATGAGCATGTGTGGGGAGGACACGCGGTCGCGATTAGAGCGGCATCGCTGAGTGCTCTCAGTGAAATCTTCCCTGAAGACGAATGGTTGTACGAAGCTATCGCTTATCACGGGCAGTGGCTCATGGAGCATTTTGACGGCTACTGGAACCATGGGCTCTCTCAGGCTCTTGCGCTGCTCGTGGTGGGGGATAGGCTGAGTAATGAGTCGATGCTTTCCACCGGTTCTGAACGCGCTGTAGCGTGCCTGGAGGTCATGATTGATGGCGAAGGTGCTATCAACGAACAAGCACCGGAGTACTCGAACTACATTGAGCGTTTACGTAAGACTGCTGTTGACGCTTTAGAAATGCTTGGGGCACCGGGTGCGGAAAAGCTGCGTGCGAAGCAAAAGCCTCTGGAGGAATTTATTGCCCATTCCCTTACCCCTGGCGGAACATTTGTGGAGGTAGGCGACTCGATGCCGAGGCGTCCAGAGTATGTTCGTGGAGGGGCGTTGGAATTCGCGCTATCGAATGGTGCCATTGGGGCTGAGATACCGCGTGTCAAAGTATACGAAGCGGGCTACATTTTTGGACGCTCCGGGTTTGGTCAGCGCAGGCCTAAGGATTTGGAAAGCTATTACACCTTGCGCTTTGGGCCGCCGCGTCAGATTCATGGGCATTTTGACCACCTGTCACTGACTTACTGGGACCGCGGAAGGAACATCATCGTTGATGCAGGTCATCCAGGTTATGTGAGAGGCCCGTTGCGTTCCTATGCCCAGAGCCGCCTAGCTCATAATGTGCTTACTGTTCGTGGAAAGGAACACGACGCTGAAGCAGCCTCACGACTGGTCGATCACCAGATCGAAGAATCGTGGTCGGCGTTCGATCTTGAGGACACTGCTTGGGAAGGCCTTCGCTGGAATCGCAGTGCGTGCTTTGTTGACTGCGGCCCCTTTGTGGTCTCGGACAGCCTTGAACCGACGCGCACTGTGGAGTACGCGGAGCAACGTTGGAATGTGGCCCCAGAGTTCAAATACGTGGGCTCGCAGTACGAGACAGTTCGATTCCAATCTGTTGTCGATGGAACCCAATTGGTGTTCATCCGCTACGGTATCGACGGCTCGCGCTACTTCGAGCCTACGGATACGAATCTCGCCCGAGGCAATCGTGAGGGCCAGCGTGGACTTGTCTTCCGTAACGAGAAACCCACTGATACGTGGGCATTAGGCTTTGGCCGCGCCAGCCGGGACTTCGGTGTTCTCACCGCGGTGGTTGTTGCCAAGCCGGAAGACAAGGTGGAGTACACCTTCAAGGAGAATGATCCCGGCAAACGCGTACTGCGTATCGTGCGTGGGAGCCAGACCTTCCTCTTTGATTATGACGTCAAGTCCAAACGAGTGCGGGCTTTGTCCGCACCCGTTGAACGAGGGTACGCGGACGGTGGGCTTACTCCGCGCTGACGCGTTCCGCCACTGTGCGGTTGATTCGCCAATCAGCGCGGCCTTCGCTGAAGCCGGAGTAGTACAGCTCGAAGCTGAGGTCGTCCCCGCTGCCGTGGGGGACTAGGGCGGATTTATATAGGTTGGGATAGCCGGACTCCTCGTGGGAGATGATCGGGGTGTCCGAGCGCTTCCAAGTGACACCGTCCTGAGAACGCAGAAGGTAGAGGTTACCTTGCTTGACCGTGCCCGGGATGATGTGAACGAGGCCGATGTATTCACCGTTGTGGAGTTGGACGTCGATGTGCCACAGGCGCTGCCCAGACGTGAGGCCAGGGTCAAACGACACGGTGGTTGGTTCAGACCAGGTTTTGAGATTCGAGCTTTCGTAAAAGACCACGCGGTTAGGTACACCACCGCCGTTGGCTACACCGTAGAGGCGCCACTTTTCTCCTGTCCAGATGAGGGCTTGAGACATGAACTGAGGCTCACCGGTCCAGATCTCTTCTTTCTCAGACCAGTGCACTCCGTCGTCGGATTTCACTAGGTAGATGCGGTTGGTTTTTCCGTTCGGGCGATCGACCATGCGCCAAGTCAGGTACATTTCGCCGCTAGGAGCCATGACGAGTTGGGTGTCGGAATTGTGCGGGTTAGGCTTGCCCAACTGGTCATCGATGGGGTTGTTTAGTCCGTCTGGAACCTGCCAGGTCCAGCCGTCGTTGGAGACGAGCACATTGGGATCCTCAGCGCCTTCATCGCTGGCTGGGTACGGGGTCATTGCCATCCAGTATTTCCAGCCATTCCATCCGTTCTCAAAGTAGAGGACTGAAGGGTGCGTGGCTTGGCCGCTGCCTTCGTGGGTGGGCAGTGTCAGCTGCGGGCCGCGAGGAGCGGTCCACGCCCACAAAGGATCTTTATCTTTACTGATGGCGAGCCTGTCTTTGATGCCGGCTACGTGCTGCGCAAAACCAGGGGAGGGCTCCACGGAAGTAACTGGGGCAGGAGCTGTGCTTGTGGTCGGTTCCGTCGAGGAGCTGGGTTCCTCAGTAGGTGCCGGGGAGGTTGAAGGTTTAGTGGACTCAGGCGTGGAAGTGGGAGTGCTTGGAGTTGCAGCAGGGGTGGTTTTCGGCGCTGGGGTCGACGAGGAGCCGTTGGAGGAGCCGATGCCGGGCAGTATGCCGGCGATGAGAGCCAAACCGCCAACGCTTGCAGCAAGCGCTACGAGTGCAGCAACGGCCTGCCGAACCTGTTCCTCATTGAACTGGGGAAGGGCAGGCATCTGGAAGGATGGGAATTGTTGTGCCTCTGCAGGTGCTGGGGTGGTTGCCTGTCCGGTAACCAGAGAGGCGGTGAGGGCTAAGGCAACGAGTGCTTTCCCGGTGCGTGGCGGTCGACGCATCTGAGACTCCTTTGTGCACGAGGACGAGACAAATCGAAGTCTAGCTTGTGGTGACGTGTGAGGCAGGGGAACGGGTGGACATCGACAAGCGCGTGCGCCACAACTTACGTTCTTTAGTAGGCCGAGGCCGGATGCTGGGTTCCCAGTGCATTAAGATTGAGCTATGGCTCATTCCACTACCGTCCGCACTGTTGTTGTCCCCGCAGCGGGTATGGGTACGCGTTTCCTGCCTGCGACGAAGACTGTCCCGAAGGAGCTTTTGCCTGTCGTCGACACTCCCGGCATTGAGATGATTGCTGAGGAAGCCGCGGGGGCCGGGGCAACACGGCTAGCTATTGTGACCTCGCCTAACAAGGATGAGGTCATGCGCCATTTCGATGAGTTTCCTGACCTAGTTGAGATCCTGCGTGCTCGTGGAAAGGATGAGCAGGCAGCGAAGGTTGAGCGCGCCGCGCAGATCATTGACCCCGTTGCTATTGTCCAGGACAAGCCTTTGGGCCTAGGGCACGCTGTTGGTTTGGCGGAGTCTGTCTTGGACGATGACGAGGACTACTTTGCTGTCATGCTTCCTGACGATGTCATTGAGCCAACTGCTGCCATGAGTGAGATGATTCGGGTGCGCCAGGAGCATGGAGGATCGGTGCTGTTAGCTGTGGAGGTAGACCCAGCGCACGTGTCGAACTACGGCGTGTTTGACATTGAGGACACCGACGAGGACGGCGTGAAGAAGGTCGTGGGCATGGTGGAAAAGCCTGCAGCTGAGGATGCACCGTCAAACTTGGTGGCTACGGGACGCTATCTGCTGGATCGTGCGATTTTTGATGCCCTTCGCCGCATCGAACCAGGCAAAGGCGGGGAGCTTCAACTGACTGACGCAATTGATTTGCTTATCTCGGAAGGCCATCCCGTTCACGTCGTGGTCCACGACGGCATCCGCCATGACCTTGGCAACCCAGCCGGCTTTATCCCGGCCAGCGTGGAATTTGGCTTGCGCCATCCGAAGTACGGACCGGCTCTATTCCATGACTTGGAATCGATCATGGAAAAGTATCGGTCCGAGCTCGGCTAGCAAAGGAAGCGTGAATTTCCTGCTGATCTAGGATTAAGAACCCATATCGTTCGGTGTTCAGCGCTATGAAACTTCAGCGTTTAGACTTATTGGAAACCTTCGCGTGGAAAGTCTGCAGGGCTGAGCGCGAATCGTTGAGACGCTTGGAGTGAGGATTAATGTCGGAACAGAAGGCTTTGCGGAAATCCATGAAGCCCTCGTGGGTTTTCGCCATGGCGTTGGGTGCGGCGATTGGCTGGGGAGCTTACATTCTGCCGTTTGATTGGATGCAGAAGGCGGGGCTTGCTGGAACGGTCATCGGTTTTGTCATCGGTGGCCTGATGATTGCCGTTATTGGTTTAAGCTATGGCTTTACCATTCGTGCGCTGCCGCTGACCGGTGGTGGTGTGGCATTTGCTATGGCTGCACTTGGCCGGACTCATGCGTTTATCGCAGGCTGGGCGCTGACGCTGGGGTACTCGTGCGTTGTGGCGTTGAATGCGTCGGCGGTCACGCTCGTTTTCCGTGTCACGTTCCCTGAACTGGTGATGCAGGGTGCGCTTTATGACGTTGCCGGGTGGACGATTTATCTGCCCGAAGTAGTGATCTGCTCGTTGTTCATTATTGTGTTCGCGTGGTTAAACTCTAAGGGTGCTGCGCTCTCCGGACAGTTCCAGTTCTTTGCCGTTGTGCTCATGATTCTGGCAGTGGTGATTATCGTGGCGTCGATGGTGCTCTATTACGTCGCTGAGAGCCCAGAGCTTGTCCCCGCTTTTCCCGTAGATGTGTCGCCTGTTGCGGCGGTGGCGACCATTGTCGCTTTTGCTCCGTGGGCCTATGTTGGCTTTGATTCAATCCCGCAGCTAGCAGGTGAGTTCAATTTTTCTCCGAAGAAGGCTCTAGGTCTCTTGATGTGGGGAATAGTTGCAGCCACTTTAATTTACTTGGCGATGATGCTCTCGACCTCTATCGCTGTAGGAACACACCACGAGGCCTACGAAGGCGATGCATGGCCGCCCGCGGCGGCTATCCGCGAAGTCATGGGGTTACCTGGATTGGTACTGATGGTGGTCGCGGTGAGCGCCGGAGTTCTGACTGGGCTTAATGGGTTCTTCACTGCAGCTAGCCGTGTTTTGTTCACTCTCGGCCGAGCCGATTTGGTTCCTCATCGTTTGGGTGAGCTCGACAGCAAACATCACACCCCGCGCAACGCAATTCTCTTGGTGTCTGCGGTCTGCCTCGTTACCCCGTGGTTTGGTCGTGCGGCCTTGTCATGGGTCGTTGACATGTCGAGCGCGGGTATCACTGTGGCTTACTTTTACACTTGCTTCTGTGCATGGAAGATCGCTCGTACTGGAAAGGTTCCCGGCATGGCAAAGCCCACCACTCCCAGCAAGTTTTACGAGTACTTCGCTCTAGCTGGATGTATTCTGTCCGTTGCGTTTATGGCACTGCTCTTTATCCCGGGCTCGCCCGGCATGCTGGGAACGGCTCCGCTTATCGCGCTGGTGGTTTGGATTGCGTTGGGGCTGGTGTCGTGGACCGTCAAGAGCCGTCAGTTGAAGGATGTGCCGCCGGAGAAGACGGCATCGTTGATTCTGGAATAGCGGAAGCGACCCGCTGCCGAACTAGTCGACCGTATTCACCCGCTCCGGCCAATCGTGTGCGGCGGAGTTGAAGGAACCGGAAACGCTGCGATCGCCGGGCTTCTGGCAGGTTAGGTCAGCATGGTCGCTGGCGATGCGGCAGATGAGGTCATAGTCCTCACCAGTCACGGGGCTCTTGGCGGTGATGTGAGCGGTGTAGAGGGAGCCGACCGTGGGGTTTGAAGAGTCGTACGGGGTCATTGTGTAGGTGGCCTTTGAGGCCGGGGCGAACATGGCTACCGCGAACTCGCAGGACGTGGCGCTTCCGGCAGTGATGGGGTGGCCCTGCGGGGTCGTACCGCAGTTGCCGCCAATCTGGCTGGCATTCGTGGTGTTTTCCTCTGCGTCGTCTTCAACCTCATCGTCGGCGTCATCGTCGTCCGTGGTGGTAGTTGGGGAGGGAGTGGAGTCTTTTTCTGTGCTCGTGTCGTCATCACTGTCTTCGGTGGTCGTTTCCTCCAGGGTAACCGTGGTGTCGTCGACGTTGTCGGTGTCAGGTGATGTGGCTGGGGAAGAGGTGTCAGTGCTGCATGCGGTCAGCGCGAATGCTGTGGCGATAGCGAGTGTGAGAGAAGAGAGTTTATGCATAGCACAGAAGTATATACGGGAATGGTGGTCTGACCTGCTTATTCGTGAAAAATGTTTGAAACGCCCATGGCAGCGGTGACGGCGATGTAGAGAGCAACCTGGGAGATGAGTGAGGGGGTGGGGGAGGAGATGTCGGAAAGCGCGCGGCGTGCCACGTCGTGGAAGAAGAGTTCCTCGCCCACGCCGTTGATGACGAGCGTGGCCAGCGTCATGGGGACGCTGCCGTGGCACATGTTGTCCGGCAGGTCACTCACCGGCCCGGCCAAGGCAGGGATGGAGCGCACGATAAGGGCGCCGAGGAGAAACGGGATGATGAGCGCGATGCCGATGCCGGCACCCCGGGCCAATTCACGCGGGGCGGCGCCGGAAAAGCACCGGCGGTCGCCCCACTTCAGCCACGTACCCAGCCAGATGGCGGCGGTAAAGAACGTGGCCAGGTAGAACTGCCAGGAGCCGGCGCCGGACAGGTGGAGGTCTTTGAGGGTGATGCCACGTTTCTCAGTGCGGAGATTGCCCGACGAAAATAAGCATGCGGATGTCGATACCTGGGGAGAATGCATAGAGTTGGCGCGGGGACGATGCGGCGAGAGGAAACGGAATTTCTCGGCGAACTAGCGTCACGTGCGTCTTGGTTTATGAAGGACCCCGGATCGGTGCGGCTTCTTGGCGAAGCGACACGCAGTCTGGGTGGCGGTTGGGTTGCAACAGTTGCCGGCGCTATGCGACGGGGGGGGTTAGACACAAGGGGGACGTCGTCAAGCGCCTTGTGCGGGAGTTGGGGTGCGATCCTTGAGCCAACCCGTAGTGACTTCGCAAGAGCGCAGGGCATGCGAGTGTTTGGTAACCGGGCTCTCCAATGGCCACCATCGGTTGCGTTCATGGAATGAGAGGTGGAACCCCGCGTTAAATCTCTTAGATCTGCAGCACACCTAATCAAGAATCTCTAGACTTGCCAGATACGCGCGCTGGGATCGTCCGCAAGGTCCTGGCGCTCAAGGTGAATTGTCTGGAGTGAAACTACATGTCGGAGAATGCGACACTGCGGAAAACGATGAAGCCCTCGTGGGTCTTTGCCATGGCGTTGGGCGCGGCGATTGGCTGGGGCGCCTATATCCTGCCGTTCGACTGGATGCAGAAGGCGGGGCTTGCTGGAACACTCATCGGTTTTGTCATCGGTGGTCTCATGATTGCGGTTATCGGTTTGAGCTACGGCTTTACCATTCGCGCGCTGCCGCTGACCGGTGGTGGTGTGGCGTTCGCTATGGCTGCGCTCGGCCGGACTCATGCGTTTATCGCGGGGTGGGCGCTAACACTTGGGTATTCGTGCGTTGTCGCGTTGAATGCGTCGGCGGTCACGCTCGTCTTCCGCGTCACGTTCCCTGAGCTGGTTATGCAGGGCGCGCTTTACGACGTCGCCGGGTGGCCCATCTATCTCCCCGAAGTAGTGATTTGCTCACTGTTCATCATTGGGTTTGCGTGGTTGAACTCTAAAGGTGCAGCACTCTCTGGCCAGTTCCAGTTCTTTGCTGTTGTGCTCATGATCCTGGCGGTGGTGGTCATTGTGGCGTCGATGGTGATCTACTACGTCGTCGAGCGCCCGGAGCTTGCTCCCGCTTTTCCCGTAGATGTGCCGCCTGTTGCGGCGGTGGCGACCATCATCGCTTTTGCCCCGTGGGCCTACGTGGGCTTTGATTCCATTCCGCAGCTGGCGGGCGAGTTTAACTTCTCTCCGCGGAAGGCTCTTGGGCTTCTGCTGTGGGGTATTTCCGTGGCGACGTCGATTTATATCGCGATGATGCTGGCGACGTCGATTGCCGTGGGCGCCAACCACAGTGATTTCGAGGGCGATGCATGGCCGCCGGCTGCAGCCATTAGCGAAGTGATGGGACCCGCTGGATTGGTGCTCATGGTCGTTGCCGTGAGCGCGGGCGTGCTCACCGGACTCAATGGCTTCTATACAGCGGCAAGCCGAGTGCTGTTTACCTTGGGCCGCGCAAACTTGGTTCCGCGCCGGTTGGGCGAGCTCAAAGGACAAGGGCGCACGCCGCGCAACGCGATTCTCTTGGTATGCGCAGTGTGCCTCGTCACCCCATGGTTTGGGCGTGCAGCCCTGACCTGGGTCGTCGATATGTCCAGCACCGGTATTACAGTGGCTTACTTCTACGCATGCTTCTGTGCATGGAAGATTGCCCGCACTGGACACGTGCCTGGAATGACGAAGCCCATTGAACCAAACAAGTTCTACGAGCTGATTGCCTTGGTCGGGTGCATCCTTTCCGTCGCGTTCATGGCGCTGCTCTTTATCCCTGGCTCGCCCGGCATGCTGGGAACAGCGCCGCTTATCGCACTGGTGGTTTGGATTGTGCTGGGGCTGGCGTCGTGGTCCGTTAAGCGCCGGCAATTGCGGGACGTGCCGCCGGAGAAGACGGCATCGTTGATTCTGGAATAGCTGGGGTGGTTAGTCCGCAGTGTTCAGACGCTGCGGCCAGTCGCGGGCATCCGAGGTGAAGATGGCGAGCACGCTGTTATCGCCAGGTTTGCGGCAACTCAGACCAGCTAAATCGCTGCTAATTTGGCAGGTGAGCGGGTAGCTCTCACCGGTAACGGGGCTTTTAGCAGTGATGTCTGCAGTGTAAAGAGGATTGACCGTGGGGTCTGCTTGGTAGAGGGCGTAGCTGGCCTTCTTGGCAGGACCAAACATGGCCGCGGCAAACTCACAAGAGGTAGCGCTGCCGGCGAAGATTGTGTCGCCCTCTGGTGTCACGCCGCAGTCGCCGCCGACTTGGCTGGCGTTGATGGTCTGTTCGCCAGCGTCTTCCTCTTGCTGCTCGTCAGCTCGGGTGGGGGAGGGACCTTCGTCTTCCTCGGTGGTGGTTGAAGCACTGTCGGCGATGTCTGCCGAAGCTGATTCTTCAGCCGTTGTTGTTTCTTCGGCAGCGACGGGATCTGGGGACTCGGACGTAATCGGATCATTGTCGCTGCAAGCGGAGAGTGTCAATGCCGTTGCGGCGGCGAGAGTGAGAGAAGAGAGTTTATGCATAGGGGAGACTGTAGTCCTAGAAAAGTGCGGTGTCCTGGGATTGCGTGGTCGAATTGGTGAGGGAGACGTCGGCAAGCACGGCGCTGACCACACGCATTAGCACTAGACTTTGAAAGGGCAGTGTTCGGTTGGCGTCGAGAAGCGAGGAATGGGCTAATGGACAAGGTCGAGGTTGGAGACGTCGTTGCGTTTAGGGAAAGCGATTCCATCGTCGGACAATCTTTAAAAGCTCGGGTTGTGGACATTCAGCCTTCGGGGAAGGCCTCGTTTCGGTACTCCTTAGAGCTTGAGGATGGATCCATCCGAAAGGTCCCACGGCCGCGAATTAAGGGACCGTGGGCCAAGGCCGCTGAGATTGATGAACTAGTGAATCATCAGGTCAGGCTTCACGCGCAACGAAGTGGGGAAGAGGAAGACAGTGCCGCAAGTTTCATGATTGAGAGTTGCCGCCTAGGAGAAGCCATGGAGCTGGGAAGCGACGATGATTTCATAGTCACCGATCCGAAAGCGCTTGAACAACTAGTAGATTCCCCATTGGACGTGCTTTTGGAGGGAGTGCTAACCGCCCCCTGCGAGGAAGGGCTGCAAATATCTCCTCTAGGCGGGGTCCGCATTGTGCAAAGATTCGCGGAAGTCTCTCCTGATGAAGTGCTTGAGGTCGTGGAAAAAGAAGAGAAGGAGTGGAAATTTAAGCTCCGAGAGCATCAGGGAATTATTTCTGCGCGATGGGAATGGGAATCCTATTGTGAGCACTACCGGCCGATGTTTGAACTCTGGCGTGAATGGTGCGGGTTTGCTGCGGTACGGAAGTACGAACGAGAACTTGCGGCAGAAGCAGAGGGGGCAAGGCTTTTCGACTTGGCTAAGCGGCTAATCGAGATTATTGAAGAGAAACAACCAGAGATTGCCCAAATGTACCGGCAGGAACTACTTGCGGAGCAGATAACGCCGTATACTATCCGCGAGACCCCTGACAGACCATTAGAACCCAACGAGATTCCAGTTCGGGTTGAGTATCGCAGGCGGCGGTGGAGGTAATAGAGCTACTAATTGCTCTGTTGGAGCTCTTCTTGTCCTGGGGATAACACTGGAAAGCTAGGGCATGAACCTCTATGAGGTAACCCCCGTTTAGTGGGCACCCTATTTGTACGGATCTTTTGTCCGTAGGAGAGGATGTTCATTGTGAGGCAACAGCGCAAGAAGTACACGCCGGATTATCGGCGTGAAGCTGCGGGGCATTATTTTCCGCAACGAAAAGCCTACTGACACGTGAAGTGTGGGCTTCGGACGCGCGAGCCGGGACTTCGGACTGCTCACCGCTGTTGCGGTGGCTGGGCCAGAGGAGAAGGTGGAGTACAAGTTCAAGGACTATGGGGCCGGCAAGCGGGTACTCCGCATTAATAGTGGAGTCCAAACTTACTTGTTCGAATATGATGTTGAACGCAAAAGCGTGTGGGCACTCTCCGCCCCAATTGAACGGGGGTATGCCGACGGCGGGCTTAGCTCACGGTGACGCGCCCGGCGGGGAACAAGATTGTATTGTTTCCTGTATGAGCACCATTCAGCCAATTGAGTACGTCGCCGTTAAAGGCTTTGCGTCCATCAAGGATGTAAAGCTCACCTTGGCACCGGACGTGACAGTTCTCATCGGTGCAAACGGTGCAGGCAAATCCAACATCATCCGAAGTTTTGAACTGATGGCCCACATCATGAAGAGTCGACTTCAAAATTATGTGCTCGCACGTGGCGGGATGAAT
The DNA here is from genome assembly GCF_001812805.1 of Corynebacterium sp. HMSC078H07. Classification (GTDB taxonomy): domain Bacteria; phylum Actinomycetota; class Actinomycetes; order Mycobacteriales; family Mycobacteriaceae; genus Corynebacterium. Next base: position 40,262 of record NZ_KV810455.1, read on the forward strand.
AATCTCCTCCACGTTGGACCACAAGGGCGTGATTCAGCTCTTTCCTTGAATGTGCAGTTCAGCCCCAACGATGCCGACACATCAAATGGATATATTGCGCGTCTCAGGAGCACAGATGAGGATAGCGCTTTTCTCGAGGAGTGGTTGACCTTCCACGACCGCAAGAAGTATGCGGCGCCGTACGATAGCCCGCTGCCGGCTGGAACTGAGACTGCTTTAGAGAAACTCAGCGGTAAGGAGCAGCGCTTTGCTGAATATGTTCGCCCACTTCTTGCCGGTATTCGGGTATTTCACTTCGACGAAGTCGGTTCCCAGGCCCCACCGAAAACCTTTTCTTCGGTGGCCGACAACTTAAGTCTTCATCCCGATGCTGGCAATATAGCTGCGTACCTTCTGCGGCTAAAGGCCGAGCTTCCTGATGACTATTTTGAGATTGTCTCGGCAATACGCAACGTGGCCCCTTTTTTCGATGACTTCGTCTTGGTCCCGGAAGGAGCTTCGCAAGACAACGTGCGTTTGAGGTGGGCGCAGAAGAACCTTGATACGGTTTTTAACGCGGCGCAGCTTAGTGATGGCACGCTGAGATTTATCTGCCTTGCAACGTTGTTGCTTGCGCCTGATAGACCACAGTGCATTGTTCTTGATGAGCCAGAGTTGGGCCTGCACCCACATGCCATCGTGCAGTTGGCGGCACTATTGCGCAAGGCTGCCCATGCAGGCCGTCAATGCGTGGTCGCTACGCAGTCGGCACTCCTTCTTGATGAATTCTCTGTGCACAACGTGGCGGTACTAACGAGGAATAATGGAGAGAGTCAAGTAGTTTCTCCATCTGAAGAACAGCTGGAAGCGTTCTTGAGCGACTACACCCTAGGAGAGATGTGGCGGATGAACCTCTTGGGCGGAAATCTACGGTACGAGGAAGCACTGTGAATATGTCCGTGCGTCACCTGATTGTCGAGGGGCAAACGGAACAGCAGTTTGCCGAGCGTATTTTGGTTCAGCTAGCGGCTTCCAAAGGCATCTATGTAGTCACGAATCCTCCAAAGACTGGCACGAATAAACGTGGCATCAGCGCTCGTGGTGGAGGCGCGTGGAAGCATATGGTGGATCCTGCGCGCAATTTCTTGAGGAACCCGGGGATAGACAAAGTAGGTGTTCTCTTCGATGTCTACGGGTCAGAATTCCAGAAGACGCATTCTGAGCTTGTTGGCTCCGAACTCCGGAATGCGGTGAAACGTGACGCAACGGAATCGATCCTCAAAGGTCTTGACGTTGACGGAAACAAATTAGTGGTTGGCCCCGTCCTCTATGAGTTTGAGACACTCGTGATTGCGGCACTGGCTTCTGAAACCACCAAGGAAAAGCCCGCTGTTGTCCGAGAAGCGCAAGCAGCTGTAACGAAGGCGCACGGTGATGTAGAAGCTATTAACGGCTCAGTAGTAACTTCACCGTCTCATCGTGTGGCGAAGTGGTGGGAAGACAAGCTAGGCAAGCGCTATGAAAAACAAATTGATGGGCCACGAATACTCAATGAGGTTCCATGGCCCATCCTGAAGGAAGCATGCCCCACTTTTGCACAGTGGGTAGACGAGTTTCTTGATTAGAAGTCCGCGTGGACACGCTCCGCTACGGTGCGGTTGCTGCGCCAGTCAGCACGGTCTTCGCTAAAACCGGAGTAGTACAGCTCGAAGGTGAGGTCGTCCCCGTTGCCGTGGGGGACTAGGGCGGATTTATAGAGGTTGGGGTAGCCGGACTCCTCATGTGAAATGATTGGCGTCTCTGAGCGCTTCCAAGTGATGCCGTCTTTGGAGCGAAGTAGGTACAGGTTGCCCCTCTGGACAGTTTCGCTCGGGATAACGTGCACGAGGCCGATGTATTCGCCGTTGTAGCGCTGAACATCAAGGTGCCACCAACGCTCACCATTTGGTACGTAGGGATCGATATTGGGGTACCGAGGAGCCGACCATGGGAAGTAAACTAATGGTGCCTTAGTTTGCGTCCATCAGCTTGCAATCAAGCTCAACTTTTCCCATGAAGTAGCGCGAATGGGATTTCTTTAGGGATTCGAGTGACCGCGCGGAAATGTGGGCAATCTCGATGTCAGAATCGCTGATTTCAGCTTCGAAGCGAAGGCGCTCCCTGATTGCTTGAACCGAGTCGTGAAATTGCGTAATGCGGGATTCGCCGGACTTCCTGCGGTATGTGATGATGAAATTTTTCACTGTCTTATTTACCTCCGTTCGGCTGTGCAACCAAGGTATCTTGTAGTGTTACTCAGAGTAACGCAGGCACCATTAAAATGGGCAGTCGTTTTGCTGCAGGACTAGGGTAGAGGGGCCTGAGAAAGGCGTTGCTAAGCGCCCGCTCCTTCCATACCCCAGTTCTAACGAGCTCCCGCAGCGCGGTCAACGCCTCACTGAGGCTGTGGAATTCTGATTCATCGGTGTTGGTCTTCTCTACACTCCGAAAGCACTCTGGGCGCAGCTAGGGCGGTCTTGAAGGTACAGTGAGCCGGTGCGTATGAGGGTGGTGATGCGGGAGCCTGTGCTGAGCAGCGTGCGGCCGTGCGGCAGGTAGGCCACGTCGTGCACCAATGTGCGGGCGCGTGGGGCGGGGTTCCCATTGCTAGGTGTCCGCAACGGGACCTCGCTTAGCGAGGCCCTCATACATCAGGGCCCGCGTCCACTGCACCTCCTCACCGCGGCTGTGCACGAAGCAGAGGCTCCACCGCGTAAGTGGCTAGAGGCTGAGCCATACTGAATGAACGCCGGTGACACTCCGCTTGAAGCCGTCGAGGCAGCGCACACCATCGAGGGTAAACCTCAGCCCAAAAGTTCTGGATAAGCGCTATGTACCAGGGGATGGTCGGGGCGTCGGCAAGCTGGGCGGCGGCAGAGGACTCAATAGTGAGCAGGGTGAAAGCGGGTCGGGCCCGGCGGTGGCATCGACGTGCGGCATGAAGGCCTTTCACAGTGGGGAAATCAAAGAGAGGCTCGACGCGGGAGGTCATGATTTAGTGTAATCGCGTACTGTCGAAAGTATTGACAACATCGCACTCGCCGACGCGTGCCGGGGTCAGGAGAAAACATGAATAACGATACCGCTGTGCAGGCACGGCTGGAGCTTGTCACGGCGGAAGGTGAGATTTGAAGGGCATATCTGCGTAGGGGAGTTCGGGAGGAACTAGTGGATGATTTCGAGTTTCCGGAGATGCCTCACGTGTATCTGCCGGCAGTCAATGCGGACGAGGGGCTGACGCGTTGGGAGTTTCTGCCGGGGGCGTTGGATGAGTTCCAGAATCTTGAGGGTATCGATGAAGATGCTTTTCTCGAGATGCAACAACTTTTGCTGCGTTGGGGCGAACGTGGCGCCCGAGAGGATGACGTTGCATTGGTGGAGCCATCGGGCAGGAGGGTTCTCAAGGAAATTCTGAACCCGCCATGGTTAGGCGAGTTGAAAGGGTGGGGAACTGGTGGGAATGGCGAGGACCGTCATTTTCGACTGTACTTCCTCGATATTTCTTCGAGGCCGGGTGAACCGGCCCACCAGATGCTTGTGAGCTTGTGTAAAGAAAAGCGGATCTTTGATAACACGCGTCAGGGGGTTCGTAAGACTAACGAGGCGCAGGATCGAGACATTTTGCTGGCTATGCGTCTAGGTAAGCAATGGTGTCAGAAAAATCGGGTCACTTTTCGGCCATGGCCGCCGAAATAGGGATGTGCATTAAAATGCACATAGCTTATGATGGGATGGAACATAGGGAAGCATGGGTGAATTGATAATGGCGAAGTTAACGATCAAGCCGAAGAATGCGTTGCCCGGGGACCTCATCGGGTCGCAAATGGACCTCATTGAGCAACTCGTGGAGTTTCGAAAACTGCGAGGCATGACGCAAAGCGAGGTGGCATCGCGCATGGGTGTCGACCGCTCTGTTGTCACCAAGTTTGAATCATTGGTGGGACTTGGGAAGAAGAACCACACAATGAAGATGATTCGTGCGTACGCAAACTCCGTTGAAGCGTATGTGGCGCACGTTGTAGTAGATGGTCGTATCCAGCACGGAAGTGCTCCCTATGCCGAGCTTAAAGAAGAAATTGCTCGGCGGATTACCGCTTTGGCAAACGCGAATGAGGCTCACGAACAATTCCCAGAGGCTGGCCGTGGTCAGCTGGGAACGGACTTTGTATTCGCTGCCCCGGTAGAGTCCGCCGAAACAGGAGTACTGCAGCAGATGGACTACACAATGGAGGGGACTCTTGTCTAAAGAACAACGGGCTGGCTATGCGACGTGGCAGTTGCTTCGTGCTGAGGGGCAGCGCATCGGGGAACAACAGTCGAAGGATGTAGTGCAAACGAAAGGCCAAGTATCTTTCCAGGTTTCGCAAGGTCAGACTCGTGAGACTCTGGTGCTTGAAGTTCGCATTGATGTTGACGTGCCGGAGCGCGCGAAGTTGGCGCTGGCCCTGCGTGGTAACTGGCCAAAGCCGGAACATAAAGAGTTAACGCCGGAAGAATTGGCTCAGCTTCTCTTGGGCTACAAGCTTGATGAGCTCGTTGCTGTGGTCAATTACGAATTGCAAAACCTAGCGCCTAAGTTTGGCGTGTCAGCACCCTCGATTCCGCAAGAGCAATTGGAAGCCCTACGCCAAGACGCTGCGGACAAGGAAACGGAGTAGTCCGTGCCGTTCCTTGGGATAAGGCGGATGGCCTTTCCAAGCGCGCAAGCATGCCGCGGCTCTCGGTGCGAACCTCGCATTGAACGCCGGCTGGAGCGGCCTCTTCTTCCGCTCGAAGCATAAGAGACTGGCCACCGCTTGGGCCGGTGCCCTAGGCGCAAGCTCCGCGGACCTCGTGCGCCGCGCCTGGAAGTCTGACCGGACCTGACCCCCTGGTGGTGGACACGTTGAAACCAGCATCTCGCTGGGGAAGTGAGGTACCTTTCCACCGTGCCACGCAAGACCTACACCGAGCAGTTCAAGCGCGACGCAGTCTCGTTGTACGAGTCGACCCCCGGAGCAACGCTCAACGCGATCGCCTCCGATCTCGGGGTCAACCGCAACTCCCTGCGCACCTGGCTCGACGCCTTCGGCACCGGCACCAAAACCAACGCCAACGGTGAAAAAGTCGCCAGCCCCATTGCCGCAGCCAACAGCGCACGCACGCCTGCTGAAGGACTCTCCGACGCCGAACGCATCCGCGTGCTGGAACGCGAAAACGCCAAGCTCCGGGAGGAGCGAGAGATCCTCCGCAAGGCGGCCAAATATTTTGCGGAAGAGACGAACTGATAAACCGCTTCCGGTTCGTTGATGACAACCGAGGCCTCTACGAGGTCAAGCGGTTATGTGAGGTTTTTAAAGATCAACCGGTCCTCGTATTACAAATGGAAATCTGCTGCTCCTGCCCGCCGGCGACGCGCCCTTGACGACGCGGTGCTGGAAGCGAGGATCAAGGCCGTGTTCACGGCCGAGAACGGCTGTTACGGGGCGAAACGCGTGACGGCGGCCATTAACTCCGATCCAGCCAACGACGACCTTTTCAATCACAAGCGCACCGCCAGGTTGATGCGCCAGATGGGCCTGTTCGGCTACACCAAAAAACGCCGGGTGATAACCACCGTGTCTGCGAAACGGGCTCCGAAGTTGCCCGACCTGCTGAAACGCCGGTTCACCGCGGAGAAGCCGAACACCATCTACGTCGGCGATATCACGTACCTGCCGATCGCGGACGGGTCGAATATGTACCTGGCAACCGTCATCGACTGCTATTGGCGGCAGTTGACCGGTTTCGCGGTCGCTGACCACATGCGCACGGAGTTGGTCGAAGAAGCCCTCACGATGGCGGGCCTGAACCCCGGAAAGTAGACATGTCGGCGGCTAGCTATGTTTTGGGATAGCGTAGCTAATGTGAGTGCTTCGAAGTCATCCGGGGAGGCTAGAAGATTGCAGTAGGAGTGTCGTCTGCGCGAGTTGTAGCGCAAGCACTTTCGGGAGAATTCTTGGCGGCAGGTGATGGGGATTCTCAAAGACTTTCCGGTTACGCAGGAATTTACGCTTTAAGGCGACAACAAATGATCTTACCAGGGCTTTATCGGCACTCGTTCCCACCGCGCCCAGGGACTGGCGTGCACCAAGTACGGCGCATTGGTCTTAACCCTGGACAGGATCAACGACTGGAATCAGACACACTTTTGTTACTTAGCCCTGACCTGCAAAGGGTGAAAGGATTCTTTGCGTGCGGTAGCGTTCGTTTGGGAACACTCGTGACCTTCATTTATCCCTCATCCGGCCTACTTGTACGTAGTTTATCCCTCTAAAGGCTCCGATCAGCACGGCGAGATTGACCTCTTATGGCGCCATGCTCTCCACTACAGGCTGCGGCGCCACCATTCTCGGCACCACCTATCGTTCATTTCTCAACACTAATGCCTTATGGCTCGAGCGAGGTCAGGCTTGGTCAGGATTGACTTGTGATGTGATGTCAGCTTCGAGCCAGGTCGATCGATAAGCTACGAGCACGCCGGTCTTCTCGATGCGCTGAAGTCTGGCTGTTTTACCGTCCATTAATGGAGCAGTTATATCCCCCGGAATTTTAATATGGACTGACCGTTCTCGCTCCCCGACAGCCTCGCTCCCATGTCGTAGAGCATTCTTTGAGCATCTCGTCGAACCACAGGACGGAACGAATATTGACTTTGACGAGGGAACCTGTGATATTATCGACTTACTGGGCCTAGCCGTTGACCCTCCACCGATAAGGAGAGCGCCGATGACTGGGCCCCAACTAGTTCTTCAGAAGGTTAAAATGGGAAAGCACTCTTCAGGGAAATCGGCTAATGATTTCCCTCGGCGACCAATTGTCACGGCCATATTGGTAGACGGAGGGTTTTACAGACACCGTGCGCGAGTTCTCTTCGGCGAGAAAAATCCGCGAGATCGAGCAAACGAACTTTTAGGGTATTGCCATAGGCACATACGGGAGTCCGGAAGCAGTCTCTATAGAATCTTCTACTACGACTGCAAGCCTTCATCGAAGGTGCTGTTTCATCCGCTAACGCAGACACAGAAGAACCTCGGAAAAACTGAGGAATACCGCTGGATGATAGACTTTCTAGAAGAAATCGTAAAGAAGCGAAAAGTCGCTTTACGCCGAGGCGAAGAACTTGAAACCCAAAATGGGTATACCCTTAAATCTAGGCCGCTAAAGAGGCTCTGTCGCGGGGAAATTGAAGTTTCAGATCTGACTGAGCGAGACTTCTCACTGGATATCACTCAGAAGGGAGTAGATATGCGGATAGGCTTGGATATAGCTTCCCTGGCAGAACGCGGACTTGTGAATCAAATCATCATGATTTCAGGTGATAGCGATTTCGTCCCCGCAGCTAAGCATGCGCGTAGGTCAGGAATCGATTTCATATTAGACCCGCTCTGGGCCTCAGTCTCTGAGAGCTTAAATGAACATGTTGATGGTGTCCGTGAGTGCGTTCTCAAACCACCCAAGAATCAAGACGATCCTTTATATGGAACTACTCCGGAACAAACCGCTGAGGTTGACGAAGAACTATAGCTCAATAGCCTCGATTTACCACTGGGTCTAGTTCTTCGCGTCTTGCGCAGCGCGGCAGCAGTCATACTCGAACGTCGGCCCACCGCGCCGTTAAGATGTATCTGGAAGTTCTGCTTCTCGCAAGATGGCCCCACCGGAGTCCATGTCAAAAAGCGTATGAACCCCCTCGTTCTAACCTGCCCGCCGCAGTTGTAGACCGGACCTTAACGGCGATCTTTTCCGCGAACTCCCAAATCGCGCCTCGAATAAGAGGAGCGCAAACATCAAAATCGACTGCTGTCGGGAACTGACCCCCGGGGGAAGCTCGCGCAGTGGGTCTGGAGGCGTTAGACGCCCGCCGTATCGCGAGTCCGGTCGCGGTAATACTTGAGGTATACGGTGTAGGGGTCAAATCACACGAAGCGGGAGCCCATGACGTCGATGGCGATGAGCTCGCCGTCCTTGGTGAACACCGGTCCGCTGGAGTCGCCGTGGTTGGAGCTGCCCGTGATGCCGTGCATGGTGGTGACCTCGCCGGCATTGATGTTGTCGCGCTGGGCGATGACCTTCATACGTGCCATTTGTAGCCAGTCCACGTCTTCGTCCTTGAAGCCCTTGCCGAAGCCGTAGAAGTCGGCTTCCTCACCGTCGTGGTACTGATGGCCGTCCGCGACCTTGGCGTACTTGTCGAGCTCCTTCGGTATTTCGAGGTGCAGCAAGGCGAGATCGGACTTGGGGCCCTTCTCAAAACGGTCGACGTCGATGGACGGTTTGAAGTGCCCCGAGTTTTGTTCTTAGGCATTTGCCTTGATTTCTATTATTTCCGGTGGCGGGATCAGCTTCCAAAAGGTCAAAGTCTGCGTCCGTGGTTCGGGCGCTTGCCCGCATCCATGTGTCGTTTTCATCCTAAGCCTCATCTCAGCAGGCGCTGGTAGCTTTTATACATACCGCAACCGGCAGCCACGGGAGGCCTATTCTGTGAACGGCGAACTTACTGAGTTGCTTGTATACGCCGGGTTAGTGCTTGTCATGGTGCTCTACTGGACCTACTACATTAGGTGCGTGCGGAGGCAACCCAGATCGGAAAAGTGGTACGACGATGTCGACTCTGTAGGCGCAGCAAGTGATGGTGTCCTTTTCATTTATCCTTACTGCTCGCTCATTATGGGCGCTGGCGGCGCCATGGGGTTGGTCGCAAGTGTCAACCCTCCCGAGTTTGTCTACACGCTGCTGAAGGTTTGGCTCGCGGCAGCTTTCGTTATCGGAGTCATTGGTTTTACGGGCGCGGTCGGGGTTCCGCTTCCATGGCCTTTTGTTCCGCGTTGGGTCGCCGATATCCGCACAGCAAAGCGTGCCCGAAGGCGTGAGCGCAGACAGGCCAGAAAAAGAGAAAAGGAAGAATAGCTACTGCAGGAAGAGGCGATATTGTCCAGCGTTCGTGGGGGCTGGCAGCGTCACGCTGCTGCGAGCGCTGCATGAATCACCGCATTCACATGCGCAAATGGAATCCTCTCCTGTTCAATGCGCAGCCGGCCCGCGGTGAAGAGCTGGAGGTAGGCGCGCTGCTCTTCGGTGGTGAGGTGGGTAAGTGTGGCGGAGCCGTCGCCGGGGTCGGGGACGGCCAGGTGCTGGAATTCGGTGACGGTGGCTGTGTCCATGAGCAGTGACGTCGTGTGGGGGAAGTGAGCGCGCACGGCGTTGAGGATGGCAAAGCCGGCGGCGTCGAGGTCGCCCCAGTAGGTGATGTCGGTGTGGCTAAGCCAGCCCAGTGCGTGGAGTTGGCGGGCGGCGGTGCCGGCACCGAGGAGGGCGACGGTGGGAGGGGAGGCGTCGGAAAGCATGGGCAAGGCCAGGAAGGTTTGTTTGTTCTCCACGATGAGGACGCGGGGAGGGGTGTGCGGGAAAAGCGTGGCGGCGTGGGCTAGGGGGATTTCGATATCGCTGAGCGCTGGAGCGTGGTTGAGGTAGCGCAGGCGGATTCGGGAGTCGCTGCGGCGCAGGCCTAAGTCTGTGATGCCAAACGGCGCGAGGAGTGTGAGGAGTAGGCGGCGGTGGGTACCAATCCACTTGCCGTCCACACCTTCGACCGGCACGGCGCGCTCCCACTCGCCGGAGTCAGGGTTGGCGCGCAGCCAGGTCAGGCACGGCCCTAGGCACTCCAGGTCATAGGCGCTTAAATCCTTCCATTGGGTATAAGCCCGGCGGACGGTGTGGGCGAAGTCAGGGGAGTCCGGGAAAATGGCGGCGATGTTCCGGGCGCGCTGCCGGGCGGTGGAATACTCGCGTTCCAAGCCGGCGGCGGTGGCGATGCGCTCGGCGCCGGTGATTGTGATGCGGGTCGGGATGGTGTTCGTGCCGAGGCCCGCGCGTGACCAATTGCGGGAGGCGTAGATAACCTCCTCCTGGTGGGGCCAGCGCTGCCAAGCGCGGACAAAGTCCTGTGCGGCGTCGATATCGCGGGCGGCAGCAGCGGCGGTGGGTGGGTGCAGGGGCCAGTCGACGCACACAGAATCCGGGTCAGCCAGTGCTTGGGCAAAGTGGTTGCGCAGGAACTTTGCGGCATGGTCGTGCAGATCTTTAGGGCTGCGCATGATCGGGGTCCTGGTAGGTGGAGGCGTCGATAAGCGAATAGCCCGTGCGCGCCTGCGGGCGACCATTGATGGTGGGCTCGTCGTACTTGACCACAATCGTGCCATCCACGTAAGGAGACAGCGTCTGGATGAGCTTGAAAGGCGTGGCCAGAATCATGTGGAAACCAAAGGACGTAAAGACGGACATGGCCGTGCGCGTAAACGTAGGATCGGCGCGGTCAAAGGCCTCATCCAGAATGATGGAACCATAGGTGGGCACGTCCTGGTCCGGCTCCGCCAGCCGGAAGCGCAGGGCCGCTGCCAGGCAGAAAAAGACGAGCTTTTGGGCCTGGCCGCCAGACAGCGAGGCCGAATCCTGGTAGGTGTTGGCCGTGGTGCCATCCGGGTACAACTCGCGGCCGATAAAGCTGACGTGCCGCCGGGTATCGAGCACCACGTTGCGCCAGCGGATATCCTCTGGCTGGCTCGAGCCCAAACGGCTCAAGATCTTGTCCAACGCGTGGTAGCGCTGCAGAGCAGCCTCTTGATCATCGGCGTTGATCTCGCCCAAGCTGTGGGAAGTGGCAGCATCCAGGTCCCGCTGGAAGTCTTGGACCACCTGGCCGCGGGCATCCTTGACGTCAATGCGCAGGGTGCGCTCTCCATTAAAGGGCGAGCGCTCCAGGGACTTGTTGATGTATTCCATGCGCCTCTCAATATCGCTGCGAGCACGGCGCAGGTCGGTGGTGAGGTGGGAGAGGTTGCGCACGGTGGAGCCGTTGAGCAGCTCGAGGAAGCGGGCGCGGAAATCCGCCAGGCGGTCAGCGCGGAGGAACTTGAGCTTCTCAATGCCTTCGCCAGCGAAGCTCGCCTGTGGCTCAAGGTCCGCGGCCTCCGCCGACCACTGGGCCAGATACGTGTGGAGGACAGAGACAATTTTGGCATTGGCGTCCTCGATGCTACGCGTGGCGGTGCGGGCGGTGTTCTGGAGGCTGGCCTGGACCTCATCGCGCCGGGCATCGATGTCATCGATGGTGAGCTTGCGCTTGCCTTTGTGCAGGGCTTCTTCGACTGCTTTCGCGATGTCCTGGTTTTCGATTTCAGGCACGGTGCCAATGATGCGGCGGCGCTCCGTGGAGCGCTCGAGCTCGCCTTCGATGTTGCCCAGGTGCTTCTGGGCGTCGTTAAGCCGGGCGCGTGCGGCCTTGAGCTTGGCCTTGGCCTGCTCGTGGGCCGCGGCGAGGGCTTGGGCCTCCGGGGAGGAGGCCAGCGAGTCATACTGCTCCTGCAGATCCCGCCGGCGAGCCTCGGCGGAGGCGGTGTCGATGTCCTGGAAGGAGGTTTCCAGCACCTGTTGGGCTTTATCGCGCTGGGAGCGCAGAATGTCCACCTTCCGGTTCAAGTTCTGGACCTGCTTGGCCGTGGCACGAGCGGTGGCCTTGGCCTCCGTGAGTTGGGCGCGCAAGAGCTCAATCTTGGCGGTGTTGGTAGAGCCCACCCGGTACCAGGCGGTGCCGGTAAAGCGCTTGCGGTCATCCTTGATGAAGCGGGTTGAGCCGTCCTTATCCTTGGGGCGGCTTTCCAGGCCATCGCGGGTCACCGCCGGGGTGCTGGTGACCTGGTCCAGCTCTGCCACCGAGTCCACACACTCGTAGTTGAAGCGGCGCGAAATGTGCTGCCGCACCCAGTGCGCCATGGCGTGGTCCTGGAATTCCAGCTTGTGGATAAGCTGCCGCGGGCTGCGCGCGGACGCCGGTGGTGATGCAAACTCCGGAATGGTGCGGTACTCCAAACGGGTGCCCACGTTGCGCGAATTGACCCACTGGTTGATGGTGTCGCGGGCAGCCTCGGGAACGAGCAGGGTGGCGGCAAAACCGTGGAGGAGCTTTTGAATCACCGGCTCCCATTCCGCCTGCTGCGGGCTGATATCGATGAGCTCGCCGGCGAAGGGAAGCTCGGATTCGGCATAACCGGTATCGCGAGCCAGCTGTGCGCGCAGTTCTACTAAGGCTTTGTCGATGTTGGTGCGCCGCGAGCTAAATGAACGCAGCTCGCTATCGAGCGCGGCGCAGGCGGTGGCAGCGTCGCGGGCGGCCACGCCGGCTTCTTGCTGCTCGTTGATGAGGTTGGCGAAGTCAGCCTCAAAGTCCGCGATCCGCAGCTTCGCGTTGGCCTGGAGTTCTGCAAAGCCGTGCGGGCTGAACTCATAATCCTCCGTCCACGCGCCAGCTGCTGCAGCCAGCCGCTGGAGTTCCTTTCTGCGGTGCTCAATCTCTTTGTCCGCAGTTTCCATCTTGGCGCTTAAAGCATCGAGTTCGCCGGCGCTGAGCTGGGTCACGGCCAGCGCGGCTCGGCGTTCGGCATCATCCAGGTGCGCGACGTCAGCGTTGAGGGCCTCAGCCTGGGACTGGGCCTCCGCCAGCTGTGCTGTGAATGCGCGGATGAGGTAGTCCAATTCTTCCGCCACCAGGCGCGTGCGTACTGCCGGCAGCGCCTCACTCATGGCCTCTGCTTTCTCCTTATCCGCTTCAGCGCTAGACCGCTGAGAGTGAAGTTGGGGCAGGGTACTAAGCGTATCAATCTGCGCTTTGACGTCCTCTACCCGCAGGTAGGCCTGGCGCAAATCCTCAAACTGCTCCACGGCTTCATCCGCTCTGGTGAAGGTATCTGGCACATCCAGCATGTAATCCCTAAAGAGCTGGTCCAAGCTGGACAGTGACTTCGCGGATTGCGTGCGGTGAAGAAGGAGCTGGCCCTCCACATTCTTAATCCCTAAGCGTTTGCGGAAGCGGTCCGCAAACGTGGCATAGGTCGGCGTGAAGGACGCGCCGGGGCCCTTATACAGCGCCCTGATCTTGCGGCTATCCAGGCTGCGGGTGAGCAAGGGGCTGAGCTTATCGACGTCCTCATCGCCCGGCACCAGCCCATACAACTTCTTTACCTGGCCTACGGAGTTCTCACCGCCGTTGAGGCGGAAAATGGCGATGAGGGTGTGCTGCTTGCCCTGGCCATTGTCATAGGTCAGCGCCACCACCGAGTTGGTGGCACCTTCGCGCAGGTACTCCGGGGTAATTTCGCCGGTCTGCGTATTCTCCTGCTGCCGCCACGCTCCGCGCACGTAGGAGACCAAGTTGCGGCCGTTGTGCCGTCCGAGGTCTTGTTGCGAGGCCGCGTTGAACTTCACGTGGTTCTGGGGGACAAGGACCGCTGACATGGCATCCAGCAGCGTGGATTTACCTGAGCCCGAGCCACCCGTAATGAGGAAACCTTTGCGCGCTACCGGGATGGAAAAGTAGCCGTGAAAGGTGCCCCAGTTGATGAGTTGGATGCGGCTGATGCGGAACTGGCCTGGGTAAAGGTCCGTGTGTTTAGTCATCTGAGATGTCCTCCTCAGCGTCCTCGGTGCGTGCCAAGCGGGCGTATTCATCCCGGATGGCGGTGACCGTGGAGGCGTCGAAAAGCTGGCGCAGCACCGGGGAGACCTCCAACCGGCCTTCGGTCTCCGTGGCGCTGAGCAGGGAATAGTCATTCTGGATTCGCTTTATGGCCGCGTTGAAGCGCTTGGTGAATCCGGCCTCGTCGCGGTTATCCACTGCGCGGACATAGCCGATGCTCTCCCGGAGATCTTCTACGTCCACGATGACGCGCTCACCCGGCAGAGCCAGTCCTAGCTCTTGGCGCAGGTTCAACAAGATGGCGGTATCGATGTGCTTGAGCTTGTCCGTGCGCAGCACCTGCGGGATGCTCAAGCTCTCCTCTTCCACCATGCGGGTAAAGGCAAATCCCTCGGTCTCATCGACGACGAGCTCCAAAAAGACGTCATGCAACCGGGCGCGGAGATTGTCTTCATCTGAGATGATCGCTGACCACAGCACCGGCTCCTTCTGCGCGCGGATAAGTGGGCCCTGGAGCAGCTGCACCAAGGCGCGACGCGAGTGGTAGGTCAGCGTTCCTTTATCGTGCTCCCACAGCGGGGGCTCGTGCGCGGAATCCACGCGGGGGCTGTTGGCGGCGGTCACTGAAGCTCCTCAACGGTTGTGTGATCGAAATACATGGTGGGAATCTGCGCGGCGCGCACGGTGCCGTCCTCCTCGGTCCACGTCACCTTTTCATGCGACTCCCGCACAGCGGGCAGCGGATTTTGGTCAGCAATGTGGACCAGTCCCACCACGCTGGCTAATCCTTGTGTTGCGGGATGGGCCTGCAACACCTGGGCGATGGTGCTCGGGCCGGAGTCGCTCACTGTCTGCCGAATCGCCTCGTGCAGCTCCTCGAAATCGATCTCGGACTCGCGAACCAGCTCGTAAAGGGCGTGTGCGTCGTCTTCGCCCGGTTGGTAGGCCACGGGTGCTTCCTCGACCACCTCCCGTCCCGGGTTAGCCAAGCGGATGCGGGAGACCGAGTGGATGGACATGCCGATGCGCTGCAGGGGCGTGTCCATCCGGTGAAAGGCCTTAAGCTCTCTTGCTTGCGCGGCATCAATAGCCATACCGCGGGCTTCTCGCAGCAGCTCAATCATGCGCCGGTCCTCCGCGAACTGCTCCGAGGACACGTAGTGGCGCAGGCTGCGCGCCAAACCCGTCATGGTCTGGTTGACCTCAAAGCTGGTTTCTTCCATATCGCGGAAGAGACGACGCAGCTGCCTTCGTCTCTCCGGTGCCAAATCCTGGCCCGCTTCACTATCGAGCACCTGCTCAATCCACTGGTCCAGCCAGGCACTGCGCTCCCTATCCATAAGGAGGGAATAAAAGCCCTGGAAGCTGCGGCCCGCATCCGATTCTGCGATGTGGTCCACGCCGTTGAAGATCTCCTCCAGCACGTCACCGCGGTAGCCCTCCGGATCCAAAAGCTGCCGGCGCAGCTGGTGGTTGAGCGTTTCAAGATCGTGGCGAACTCTGGCGAAATCGCTCGGTACCGCCATAGCCATATTGAGCACATCCTGGACTCGTTCCTCAGTCTCGGCGGCAGTGAGCCTTTCAAACTGACCCAGTTGTGCTTTTTCAATCTCGCGGTCAATGCGTGCGCGTTCTGCCTCCAAACTGGCCACGCGGCTGGCGATGTCCTCATTGGTATCCCGCGCCAACCTCTGCAGAGCCGAGCTAATGGATTCCACACGCGAGGCCGTCACCGTGGTCACCGGTTGTTCCCAGCGCTCAATAGCTTCCAACGCCGATAGGGCTTCCTCGCTGGGCTCTAGTGTTTCACCCCGCGAGCTCCTTCCGGATTTACGCAACAACCAACCGGCCTTGACCCAGTCATTGCAATAGTTTTGTGGGGTGCGCGGCATGGGAAACTCGCTGGCAATCACCTCGAAATCGGTGACCATGAGCTCATAGACTTCCGCCGCCGGGCGCGCCCGAGTGCCGCGGGGAAAGTACTCCGCAATCAACGCCAGAATCACCGGCGCATTATCCGCAGCGAGGAGCCGAATCGCGGCGGAATCGTGCATCAAGCGCCGGAGTGACAGCGCGCGTGCTTCAACAGACATGATTCGATTCTGACAGGTGGGGCGGACATGCGCAGCGAAGACTGGCTCAAATATTCGAAGCCCGCTGTCTGGCATTCGATCTGCAGAGCGCAGGTCAAAATAATCACGCCCACGGAGGCGGGGCCATGAGCGAGGCTTTAGGCTGCGTCCGCTTGGTCGCCTTGCACCTCAACGCTGCCCATAAAATAGCGCGAATGCGACTTTTTCAAGGATTCCAGGGAGGGCGCTGAAATGTGGGCGATCTCCACGTCAGGATCGTTAATTGCTGCTTCGCGGCGGAGGCGTTCCTTAAGCGCTTCAGCTGAATCCGAAAGTTGTTTGATGAAAGACTCGCCTGAGCGACGTTTGTAGGTTATTACAAATTCAGCCACTGTGCTGCTCCGATTCATCTGGCTGTCCAACAAGGACTTTGGTTGTGCACGGCCCCTAATCTAGTAGGAATCGGCCATGCACGGGGAAACCCTAAATATCATTGCGAGTGAATCCCTGCTTGGCTATGGTCGAACTTCTCTTTCTGAAGGCCGAGGCGAGGGCAGGGACGTTGGCGTCGAGAAAATCGTGCACGGTGGCAGAGATGCTCTCTTTGTCCTTGGTATCACGAGTGACTCGGCCAACCTGTTGAATGACAACGCCACGGAAGCTTACAGGCGCTGCCAGGACAAGAGTATCGAGTGCGGGAAGATCAATGCCTTCGCCGGCTACCTGGGACATGGCCAAAAGGACAAAATGCGGTGTTGCGGCAAGTTTCTCACGAACGGCTTGCCTCTCGCTTGCCTTTTGCCCGCCGTGTAGCTGAAGGACGGGGAAGGGGGCGTCGGCAAGCAATGTGTTGAGGGCAGTGAGGTGTTCGCGTCGTTTCACCAGGACGAGGACCGTGTGCTTGTCCTGCGCTGCTTGTGTGATGACATCGGCGATGAGTTGGTTGCGGTGTGCATCAGCCGCCAGAGCGGTGTCGAGATCGGGCCAGAACTGGTAAGGAGCATCGTAAGTGAACTCCGTGTTGTGGACTACATAGTCGCGGCGCCCAGGGCGTTCGAGTTCGACGGTTTGGCGGATAGGGCCGCAAATGAGGGGAAGCAGCTTATCGAGACCGTCGGAACGGTAGGGCGTCGCGGTCATGCCGAGCATGAAACGAACGTTGAGGTGAGCTAGAACGTTGGTTAAACCCGCAGCGCCGACTCGGTGGCATTCGTCAACGATGATCTGTCCATAGGCAGAGAGAAAATCAGTCTTGGAATCATTGCGGCTAATGGACTGGGCTGTGACAATGTCTACCACGCCGCTGAGCTTCTTCTTGGCGCCCGAGTATTGTCCCACCTGAACATCAGGGAGAAATTGTTTCAGAGCTTGGCGCCATTGGGTAGCAAGTTCCCTCGATGGAACGATTACTGCAGTGGGGACTGAACGCTGGGCGATGATGGCACATGCCATGACGGTCTTTCCAGTGCCGGGAGGAGCAACGATCATTCCAGACTTTTGCTTGAGCATCTGTGTGACGGCGTACTGTTGGTATGGACGTAGTTCGCCGACGAATGATGCATCGATGCGCCGAGGCTTGGGCGTTCGGCTGCGGCGGGTGACGGTATATCCTGCAGTCTTCAAAATGTCGAGGACGTCATCGAGCGTGCCGCGGTCGAGCGTGAGGACTTGGTCCTTCTCATCAAAACGTACGATGAGCCGTGGAGTGCCGAAAGTGGAGAAACGCTGAGCTTGCTTTATATAAAACTGCGGGTTGGCAAGAGTGCCTAGGTGCCGCAGGGCCGTACGGGTGGTGGCGTCGACGCCCGATAAATCGACGTGGACATGTGAATCGTGCGTAACATGGACTTTTCCAGATGCCTTGAGTTTCTTCAGCTCTTCGCGGGTGGGTGCCTGGGGGAGGGATGTCTCGGGATCGGGCTGCAGCTCAGCGTAGATTCTCTTGAGCTCGGAAAGCGTTGACTTCTTCGTCCCGGCCAAAGCTTCGAATTGGTCTGGCAAAGGATGAAACTCACTGTCGACGAAGACCGTTGTACCTTCGGATCGATGGTGGCCAGCCAACGGGAGAGCAATCAGGTTACCGAAACCGCGTCCTTTCGCCGGCAGTGTGTCTTGGGATGGAAAGAACCGGTCGAAACTAGAGAAGTATGAATCCGGACTAGCCTTGGCAAGAAGCCCGATCCCTACAGAACGAGCGAGGCTGGCGGGAATAGGTTCGCCGAAGAATACCCAGACGTGAGCTCCGTTCCCAGAACGCGATACTTCAATGAGCGGATCGAGGCCCTGGTTCTTGCATTCTTCCGCGTAGGCACGGCCAGCTTGCTTGAAGTCGTCATCGTCAAAATCGCAGACCAATAGCCGGCAACTATCATCTATGCACAGTGGATAAAGGCCGACGTGGAAGCGGTTGTCTCGGCGAAGGTGTCCTTCGATCACCTTCGGTGTTAGGGGCTTTAGATCGGGATTTCTTCGGTCATAGTAGCCATTGCTGGCCGGGTACCAGGCCTTCTTCTCCGCAGTATTCTTGGCGACTGCGTAGACGTCTGTCCTCCCCGTGAAGTAATCCATGAAGAGCGTGATCTTCTCCTCCGGTGAGCGCCTTACAGTATGAACGTTTGCCGGTGGCGGTGTGTCTGCAGTACTGGGGCGGGAAGGAGTATGACCGAGGGCCTGTAGTAGTTGAGCTACCTGGGACTCCAATTCGCTAACGCGAGTCTCAAGCGCTCGGAGGCGTTCCTGTTCAGTCATGGTGCGTGTTCCTTGTGCGTCGGAACTAGTTTATCGGACGGCACGCCGTTATAAACCTTGTCGGCTTGGCGTTGTATTACTTAGAATAATCGCACGACGAGCCGGCTACCGAAACGTTGTCGCCTGGAGCCGCGTAGGCTCCAGAGCTTTGTGGAGGGCCTTCAGGGCGCAGAGATGGAGAGCGTGCCTTAACAGTCAAGCCTTGATTCTGACAGGTGTGCCGGATATACGCAGCAAGTGGAGCACTGGAGTGGCCTCTAGGCATTCGCGCACAACTCGGTTGTTCTTGAGAAGAGTCTCACTGCTAGGTGAAAGACGCTTCAGGTGTAAGTGTCATGCTGGGAAAGGAGCGCTGAAGGCTTCCTCTACGCAGATTCTCCACGAGCGCTAATCTCTGAGATAAGCAGGCACTGACTACTGAAGGACAAAGGACGGATTAAATTGACAAAGTCAACCGTTTCAAAGCCAGACAACATTAATACTTCTGTAGCTCAGGTACAGAACATGGATGAGGAAGACCGTCGCCGCTACGTCGAGTACTTAGGGCGGGAGATTGCCAATTGGTCCGCGGATCTTAACCGCCGTCTAGCTTGACCAAAGGGCTTAGGGGGTGCCGAATTGGGGTAGTTTGTGGTTACGTACGTGCGGTATGGCTACGATTGGAGGGGATTTCACTTGTAAGTGTAAAAATGTTGTTGGCGTGATAGAGAGGAAGGAGCGCCGGTGAACTCCGCTACTTTAATTAATGATCGGGTGATGATCGACGATGCTACGGTCGAAGACCTTAAGTCGTTACCTTCTCTTGGTACTGCGACTTTTCGAGCGACAGATGCGGAAGGGCGCGCGGTCACGCTGCCTATCGATGTGCAGCGACTGATTTCTCAAGTTTTAGCTTCTGTCGCGCAGCGCGGTGAAGTTACCATTTCACGCGTACCCGAGGAGCTTACGAGCACCGTCGCAGCGGAGATTTTGGGTGTCTCCCGTCCCACCCTTATGAAATGGGTTAAAGAGGGAAAGATAGTGGCTCACAAGTGTGGAACGCACACCCGTTTTAAGCGCGATAACGTGCTGGACCTGAAGCGGAAGCGGGCTGAAGAGCGTATGCGTGCTTTCAACGAGTGGCGCGCGTTCGAAGAAGAGAATCAGGGCTTTTTCTCGGAGTCCAAGGCAGGGCAGCAGGGCGAATCGTGAGGTTCTGCGAGGGGCGAGCGAACTTACTATCTTTGTGACTATGCCGCAGAGAGTATTCATTGATGCAAACGTCTTAGCGAGCCGGACGATTCTTGATTGGCTTTTTGCGTTGCAGTGTTTATCAAGGGGGATGTTTACTTTTCATACCTCGCAGGACGTGCTCGCGGAGACTTCGCGGGCCTTGCGGCGAAAGTATCCCTTTGCTCCCGGAAGAATAATTGACCACCGCATCACGAAAATTAGTGCTGTGGTGGAAGAGATCATTCAGGACTTTCCAGGCGAGCTGCCTTTCGATGGTATGGACCGCGACGACTACCACGTTCATGCGGCCGCTGTTGCTTCGTATGCCGACATCATCCTTACAAATAACTCGAAGGAAGATATAACAAGGTCTCCCGATGTGCAGCATTACGAGATCCTAGGTGCGGATGAATTCTTAATGCTTGTTCACGACTCCGCGCCTCAGCTAGTCCTGACGTGTACGAAGCAGCAGCTCGATTATTGGCAGACCCAAGAGAACTTCAGGGGTTTGGATGATGCTCTGAGGCGTGCGGACTGCCCCAATTTTGCACGAGCGGTGAGAGAAGCTTTGAAGACTCTCGCACGCCAGTAGCCACGCCGGTTCACTGGAACGGGGGCAGACGTCGCGGGAGAAATACCTGGCACTGGCCCCTGAGGATGGGACCTAGAGCCTGGCTTGGTGCAGGTTTAGTCCTTTAGTCCTGGGCCACGGTAACGCTGACGTCGATGTTGCCGCGGGTGGCCTTGGAGTAGGGGCACATCTCGTGGGCGGCGTCGGCAAGCGCTTGGGCGTCTTCCGGGTCCGCGCCGGGGATGGTGACCTCGAGCTCGACGCTGAGGAAGAAGCCCTCGGAAGCGTTGTGGAGGGTCACGCGCGCACCGACGGCGGAGTCGGTGACGTCAGCGTCCTTGTCCTTGGCCACGGCCTTGAGTGCGGAGTGGAAGCAGGCGGCGTAGCCGGCGGCGAAGAGCTGCTCGGGGTTGACGCCCTCGCCGCTGCCGCCCATTTCCTTCGGGGCGGTCATGGTGAAGTCGAGGTCGGAATCCTGGACTACGGTGCGGCCATCACGGCCGGCGCCAGTGGAGAGTGCTTCGGTGGTATACGCGGCGGTCATTCGTAACTCCTTTGTTCGTTGAGGGGTTCTGTGGCCGCCGATTGTACGCGGGAAAATAGGCTAGCTCACTCGCTCGTGGTGACGAGCTCCTTGAGAGCGTCGAGAGCCTCACGCGGGGCGGTGCCGTAGCGCTCAGTGAGGAAGCGGTGGGTGGTGTCGGGGTTGTCGAGGGAGACATCGGCAAGGTTGTGCAGCTCGGATTCGCCGGCGGCGGTCTTCTCCACGGACCAGAAGCTTTCCGGATTAAGTCCGAGCTCGGCGGCGCGCTCGAGCACGCTGAAGGTGTGGGAGGCGAAGATGAGCTGCGCGCCGTTGACGTTGATGCTGGGCTCGCGGAAGGCCTGAATGATGAAGTCCAGAAGGGCTGGGCGTAGGTAAGAATCGAGCTCATCAGCAACCAGGATGCCGCCGCGGCGCAGGACATCGAGCACAAGCGGCACGGTGGCCATCCACGTCTGCGTGCCGCCGGATTCATCGGTAAGGCTCAGCGAATAGTGTGCGGACTCGCCCTTGTGCTCGACGATGATTGCATGCAGCAGGGATTCAATTTCGGCGTCGGAGTAGGCGCGGAAGGCGTCGGGACGTCGGATAGCGCCATCGGTGCTGCTCAACGCATTAATGACCGGGCGCATCTGGCAGAAGACATGCCGTGGGATCTGGTCCTGGTTGAGCCGCACGGAATGGATGCCGGCATCGGCCGCGCGCAGCAGCGGGGCAGCCTCGTGCAGGCGCAGCTTGCCCTCACGAATAAGGGCGGTAAACCGCGCGGCATAGTTAGCCGCGGAATGCGCATGCGGCAGGTACGCCACATCATGCACCAGCGCGCGGGCCAACGGGGCGAGCACGGGGTGCTCATCGCGCAAACCGACAGACAGAATCAGCTCGGTGTCCTCAACGCGGCCAAGCTTGGCGACGTCCCCCGTATCCATAAACGTCCGCGTCCACTGCGTCTCCTCCCCGCGGCTGCGCACAAAGCAGGGAGTCCAGCGATTTGCCGGGACGCGGCTGAGCCATTCGGTATGCACACCGGTGTAGCTCCACTGGAAACCGTAAAGGTAGCGCACACCATCGACTGCAAACTCCAGCTCAAAGGTGCTGGGGCGGCGCTGGGTGGTGGGGTTGAGCCGAAACGGCGCGTGGGGTAGCTGGTTAGGCGGGGCATTATCTAGCCACTTTGTGGCAGATAAGGAAATAGCTCGCAGCGCGAAGTTCAGCGCGTCGAGCACGCTGCTCTTTCCCGACGCCGTCGGGCCCACCAGCACCGTGATGGGCTGGCTTACCGTGGCCCAGCCATCTTCGGGCGGCGTCGAGTGCGTCCAGTGGTGATAAAACGACAGCGTTTGCGTCGCGCGGATGCTGCGGAAGTTCGACACGCTGAAGGAAAGGAGCCTCATGTCCGCTACGCTACACAAGCCTGTGCGGTCGTATGTGAGGGGCCTGGTGCGTCGGCGCAGGAATCCGCAGACTAGTGCCGTGGCGAAGTACATTTCTAACAAATAACGCCCCAAAAACTCGAAGATCCAGGGCCTTAAATGATCGATCCGTACCGGCCTTTAAGAACAACGACGAGGAGCGGCAAATTGCTGTTTTCTTGGCCTGCCGATTAATGTTGCGGGGAGCGGATTCACTGCTGAACGTGGCGCGGCTGGCTTGAGGCCCGGTGCGAACATGGGAGCAGGGAATACGCGGGGCTATAGCTCAGTCGGTTAGAGCTACGGACTCATAATCCGTTGGTCCCGGGTTCGAGCCCCGGTGGCCCCACTTCCATTACCGATGTGGTGTGGTGTAGCGAAGCCTGCGGGTCAGCGTGCCCTTAATGCGAGAATCGGCGCGCTACCCGTTACGATGACCCACATGAGTGTTGAGATGGACCCGTTAATCGAGTCGCTGTATTACTGGTCCGACATTATCGGCGTCCTTCTCATGGGCATGATTGGCGGCACGATGGCCCGCCAGCGCGGCTATGACATCGTGGGCTTTTTCTTCATCGCGATGTTTTCCTCCTTGGGCGGCGGCATGATTCGTGATGTGCTCATTAACCGCGGCACGGTGGCGGCGATGAGTCAGCCGGAGTACCTGTACCTCGCCTTCACGGGTGCGCTCATTGCCCGTTTTGTCTACTTCAAGGGAAAGACCTGGGATTACGTGCAGTCCCATGGTGATGCGGTGGTGTCGGCCCTGTGGGCGTCGACAGGCGCGCTCAAAGCCATCGCCTATGGCTTGCCCTTCATTCCCTGCATCATGATGGGCGTGTTTACGGCCACGGGTGGTTCCATGATCCGTGACATTGCGATGGGCCGTGAGCCGGCGGTGTTCGGTGACAACACCCCCACCGTGATTCCGGCGGTGGCGTGCGCGCTGGTGGTGCTGGGTGCGAATTCCACGGGGCACTTGGCGTTGGGCGTCATTATTGGCCCCATTGTCTCCTTTGTATTGACCATGCTGGGTATTTGGGCGGGCTGGCGAGTGCCGGCTCGTCAGGAGTGGGCGCCGGTGAATGACACCGCGGCCTATGTCATGGTCATGGCGCGCAAGGCGGAGAATAAGGGCCGTGCCGTCGGCCGCCGCCTGGAGCCGACCAAGCTGCGCGCGTGGCGCCACAATCAGATGGAAAAAGCCCTACAGCGCCGAATTGAACGTGAGGTGCGCGCAGGCAAGCGCAGGGCCGACGCGACTATCGACGCCTCCGAGTTCCTCGATTCCTTCAACGAAGAGGTCGCCGAGATGTCCGCGGAGATGGCGGCGGCCTCCTCCGATACCGACTCTGACTTCGGCGTAGACCTTTCTGGTGATTCTTATGATGCTCAGAACACTGATGGCCCCACGCCGCGTGAGCTGTTGGACCGAATTTTGTCTGATGACAAGCTCACCGATGAGCTGGTGGAAAAACTTATGCGGCGCTATGAGAAAAGAGATGATTAGAAGCTAATAAATACGTTAAGGTAAGTGGGTGCGAGAGGAGTCAAAGGTGAGAATTGTTCGGCTGAGCCACAGAGTAGTGGCAGCGCTGACCGTAGTGTGTGCTGCGGCAGCTGTGTCTACTGGGTGTACTGCGGACACCTCACCCGTGGACACTGAAGGCCTAGACCTTATCACCACCGATATATTGGAACCACCAAATTCTCTCATCCCAGCAGACTCCAATGATGTTTGCGGACACACCATTATCAATCTGGTGTATTCCGGCCTGATGTACCTGGACAAGCGCGGGACCCCGCACTACGACATGGCGGAGTCCGTGACCCAGGTCAACGATACGACCTATGACGTGGTCATCCGAGACGACGCAGTCTTTGCCGATGGCTCCGATGTCGATGCCGAGGACTTCGTGGATACGTGGAATACTGCTGTGCGCCAGTCCCTGCTCTCCGCCCATCATTTCGAGCCGATCCTGGGATTCCATGAAGGCCAGAAGAACATGCGCGGGCTGAAGGTGACAGGGAAGAAGTCCTTCCGCATTGAGCTTTCCCGCCCCACCAGCGGCTTCCTCGAGCGCTTAGGTTATTCGGTGTTCTTCCCCATGCGTTCTGAGGATCAGGATGAGCTCAGCGAACGCGGTACCGATCCCATTGGCAACGGGCCATATGTCTTGGCCTCGTGGGAGCACGAAAAAGCGCTGACCGTGGTGCCCAATCCGCGCTACACGGGCCCGCGCACTCCGCAGAATGAGGGCATCAAGTTCGTGATTTACCCTTCCGAGGGGCAGGCCTATAAGGACTTGGTGTCAGGAGACTTGGACGTGCTCGTCCACATTCCGGCGGAGAAGCTCGGCACCTTTGAGGAGGAGTTGGGTTCGCAAGCTTTTAGCAGGCCAGTGGGTTCCATGATGGAAATCACCATCCCGGCTAATGATTCCAACTTCACCGGCGAGGCAGGTCGCCTGCGCCGCCGAGCGTTGTCGATGGCCGTGGACCGCGACAAGCTGGCCACCGAGCTGTTTTATGACACGGTGATTCCAGCGAATGGTTTTATCGCGCCGCTGCATGGAGAGATGCCGCCAGCACCGCAAGATGCGGAGGCGTTGACTCACCAGCCAGACAAGGCCCGCGAGCTCTGGGCCAAGGCAGAGAAGATGGATCCCTTCGAAGGGACCTTCAGCATTGCCTACAACGTCGACGGCAGCCATAAGGAGTGGGTCGATGCAGTGGCGAAGCAGATGACGGATACCCTCGGTGTGCAGGTGGAAGGCCGTCCCATCGATACCTTCAAGGAGCTGCGTCAAGAGGTCACCGCGCGCCATATCACCGGCGCGTTCCGCACCTCTTGGCAGGCGGAGTACCCAGACGAGTCGTCCTTCCTAGCGCCGCTGTTTGCCTCCTACTCGGCGGCAAATGAGTCTGGTTTTGAGAATCCGGAGTTCGATAAACTGCTGGAGAAGGCCGGTAAGGCTCGAACCAAGGACGAGGCCCACGAGTATTATGCCCAAGCTCAGGACCTGCTGGTGGAGGCGATGCCAGCGATTCCGTTGTGGACGTCGAAGTCCTTGGGCGCGTATGGCAAGGATATTGTTCCGGCAGGATACACATGGAAGCCAACGCCCAATTACTATCTGATTCACCGCGCTGAGCGCTAAGGCAGTCTGGTTCTCCAAGGCTTCTGGCAGCATTGAGGTCTACTCTTGGTGCAATGCTGAAGTTTTACATGTTCGCCATTTGGCAGGCTGTTGTCGACCACGGTTTGCCGCTTCTGGGCATGCTGCTCACGGCGATTCTCATTCCTCGCATCGGCCGTTTGGCCGTGCGCGTAATCGAGTCTCGGCTTGATGAGAACGAGGAGTCCACCAAGGCGCGCCTAGCGCTGGCCGGCGCGCTGGTGTACGTGGCCCAGGCGGTGGCGTACTTCCTTCTTATCGTCGCGGCATTGGCCAACCTCGGCGTGCCGCCCCTGGGAGCGGCCATCCCCGCAACGGTCGTGTCTGCTGCCGTTGGTTTCGGCGCGCAGAGCATTATTGGTGATTTCCTCGCAGGTTTCTTCATTCTGTCGGAGAAGCAGTTCGGTGTGGGCGATTACGTGAGCTTTGATGGCGTGACGGGCGTGGAGGGCACCGTGGTGTCCTTGACCCTCCGCACGACCACAGTGCGTACCCCTACCGGCGAGGTGGTCATGGTGCCCAATGGCTCGGCGGGCGTGGTGACGAACTTCTCGCAAGAGTGGTCACGTGCGGTGGTGGATATTGCCATTCCGGTTCATGAGGGCGATAACCTGCCGGACATTACTGCGCGCGTGGAAAAGATTTCGGAACATGCCATCCGTACCCCAGACATTCGCGCGGATGTGGCCGGCGAGCTGGATGTTCTCCCCGCTACCGGAATCGTGGCGCCGACCGTTGCCGGCCAGCCGTGGCAGGTGAAGTATCGCGTGCTCGTGCAGGTCAACCCTGCGCGCCAGTGGGCAGTGGAACGCGCCATTCGCTCAGCCTTGCTGGCCTCCTTCTGGGACCTGTATAAGCTGCCGAAGTCGGAAGCTATTCCGGATGATATCCCTGTGGACCTGAACGAGGCGCCCACGACGGTCATGTCGGCAGCGAAAGCGCAGGAAGCGGACAAGGCCGCAGAGTCTGCTGTAGAGTCGCAGGAAGCGTCACAGGCGGTGTCGGGGGCCGTGGCCAAGACGGACACGAGCAATGACAATGGGCCGGGCCGCCCGGCGTATTCGGACAACGACAAAGACGAAGAACCGGACGAGTACGGGCGAGGCATCTGGCGTGCGGATAAGCCGAAGAATAGGTGGGCCTATTTCTGGACGGTAGGTGGGCGCGTGAGGGCGTCGACAACCGGCCTCCTAGCAGGCCTCGGCGTTGTTGGCGCATTGTGGCTGGCCTCCGCGAACCCGGATGGTGTGGATGCCGGGTGGCTGTCTCCATCGCGCTGGATGAGTGAGATTACGGAATCCGCAGTCCCATCCACCGAGTCCGCTACGCCGGAACCCGCGCCGAGTGAGCACGAGACGCCGGCAAGCACAGGTCAAGAGCCCACCGCAGAGGTGACGGAAGAGACTACGGCGGAAGCCCCGCAGGACGAGACCTCCCCTGCACCAGCGCCGGTAGACACCACCGAAGCGGTTGATGGTGGCGGTTCGGGCACTGAGGGTGCCACGGAGACCGCCACGGGTTTCGAGGAATCCCACGTGCCGGAGACGGCGGTGGCGACCACCGACGCCACCGAGCCTTCTACCGCGAATTAACGGGAGGCTCACCGTGGGAGACGCTCGGGAGAGAGCGCATGAGACATATGAGTGATAGGGATGCAACGCGGTGAAGCGTTACATCTGACTTATCGGTCCCCGAGGACCCTTCGTTACTGGATTCGGGGAATTAATTAATTAATAAAACCCACGCCTGGCTTAAAGGTCATCGACACTGCTTCATGAACCGGGGAATCCGGTGTGAGTAGGTCGTCGACGCGCAGCCACCGCATCCGGGCTTCCTCGCGAGTGACGGTGACGAAGCTATAGCCGTGGCTGTCTAAGTCCACGTGCTTGCAGTGTGGATTGGCTGCGCGCAGCACCTGCTGTGCGGTGTGGGAGACGGCATTACCCGGGCGCATGTTGAGCGCCTCGTTGATATTGGGTGCAGAAATGGAGGCGCACACCATCTCTGCTCCTACGATGCGGTCGCCCTTGGAGATGGTGTGGGCCCATTCGGTGTGGATGTCCCCGGTGAGGAAGAGGGTATGGTCTGGGAGGACGTCGATAAGCGCACGGCGCTCCGCGGAATACCCATCCCACTGATCCCCATTGACGGGGATGCCCGTGATATTGCTCGTGAAGGCGTTGGCCACCTGCGCGGTGACGGAATTCTCCTGCAGCGTTACCAGGTTGAGTGGGGCAAACATGACGGAATTGCCCAGCAGCTTCCACATGGCCTGTGAGGTCTCAATCTTGCCCAGCAGCCAGGTGTACTGCTCCGAACCCAGCATCGAGCGGCCTTCCTTAGTGAACGCCACGGGGTTCCAAGAGACCTGCTCATCGCGGTAGGTGCGAAGGTCCATCATGGTCAGCTCCACCAGATCACCAAAAGTCAGCGAACGGTAGAGATGCCCTGCCTCCGACGGCGCAGTAGCGCGCACCGGCATCCACTCGAAGTAGGCGCGCATCGCCGCCGACTGGCGCGTGGCCCACGGGCCTTCCGTAGCTGGGTCGTGGTTCTCCGCGCCGCCGGACCAGTTATCGTTCGCAATCTCGTGGTCATCCCACACCACGACCCACGGCAGCGCGCCATGCGCGGCCTGCAGGTCCGGGTCGGTACGATAGCGGCCATAGCGCGTGCGGTAATCCGCTAGCGTCGTAATCTCGTGCGCTGGGTGGTGCAGGCGCACCGGGCCGAAACCGGAATAGGCCCCGGAGCGGTATTCATAAATGTAATCGCCCAAAAAGACCATGTAATCAAGCTGGCCCGCATGAGCGCGCTGCGCAATGTCACGGTAGGCGCTGAAGAAGCCCGACTCCCAATTCGCACATGACGCCACCCCAAAAGTGAGCTTCTCCGGTGACGCACTCGCCGCCGGTGCGGTCTTGGTGCGGCCGATGGGGGAGGACACCCCGTCCATGAGGAAGCGATAAAAATATACCGTGTCCGGCTCCAGACCATGCGGGTCCACGTGCACGGTATGGTCACGCTCCGCGGTGGCTAGGGTGTGCCCGCGCTTGACGACGTCCCCCATCTCCCCATCCCGGGCCACCTCCCACTCCACGGTGACTGCGGGGCCCCGCCCGCTGCCGGGGAGAGCCTCGTCGGTGGGCGTGATGCGCGTCCAGAGGATGACCGAATCCGGAATCGGATCTCCTGAGGCCACGCCGTGGAGGAAGGGGAGTTCGCCTTGCGGCGGGTCCACCAAGCCGAGGGACGCGGTGGAGTTGGGGTCAGCAGCGGAGGCGGAAGAAGCGGCGAGGGAAGCGGCCGTGGCGGTGGCCAGGCCGGAGGCGTGAAGGAGGCGGCGACGAGAGAAGGAACGGCGCATGCCTCCACGGTTTCTCCACTGAAGCATTAGTGCAACTTGAGGCGTGAGAATTCGCCCGCTGGTTAAAAACCGTTTTCCCGCATGTTACGAAGGCTTTACCCCTAGGGGTGGAAGGATTTCCAGAAGTAGAGGTTTATGGCTATAACTTATTTTTATGAAGAAGTTCTCTCGCGCGGTTCTCGCCGCATCTTTGTCTGTATCTCTGTCCTTGTCCGTCGTTCCCGCACACGCACAGGTCGACGCTCCCGCCGTGGAGCCGGCCGCCTCGGAAGCTTCGGTGTCTGAATCCTCTCCGACTGAATCCTCGGTGTCTGAACTCGGCGGTGAGCTGTCGTCTGACCTGAACGTGGAATCGTCCAGCAAGGAAGAAGCCGGCGATGCTGAAGGCCAGCAATCCTCTCAGGGCGAAAAGATTGCTCTGGGCGTGGGCATCACTGCTGCTGTTCTCGCCGCCGTCGCTGGTGGCGTGTACTGGGCCGTGCAGCAGGGCATCATCCCGAACCCGCTGCCGGGAGTCATCCCGTCGCCGCAGAAGCCAGCACCCGCTCCGGCCCCGGCTCCTGCTCCTGCGCCGGCTCCCGCCCCGGCCCCGGCGCCTAAGCCCGAGCCTGCTCCGGCCCCTAAGCCAGCGCCTCAGCCAGCTCCTGCACCGAAGCCGGCTCCGAAACCTGCACCTGCCCCGGCACCGCGTCCGGCTCCTGCCACCTACGGTCGCTGCCTCGATGTGTGGAACGCACTGGGCCGTCCCATCTACCCGAGCGACCCGGGCTTCCAGTCCAAGTTTGACCGTGATGGTGATGGCGTAGGTTGCGAGCGCGATCCTCGTTAAGCTAGAGCGCATGAGCGCTTTTTCTTCCATCGAGTCCTGGCCTGTCGATACCGTCGCCGGTGCGCTGCTGCACCGCGGCGAGGTAGTGGAGCAGGTGGGTGATACCTCCCGCCGCTTCCCCGTCGCGTCAGTGACCAAGCTGGTGGCCGCCTATGGGGTGATGGTGGCCGTGGAAGAAGGTGCGGTGGAGCTGGACCAACCAGCTGGTCCCGAAGGCTCCACGCTGCGCCACCTTTTGGCGCATACCTCCGGCGTGGGCTTTGATTCCCGCGAACCGCAAAAACCCGTAGGGGAGCGGCGCATCTATTCCTCTGCGGGCTATGAGTGGGCTGCGGAGGTAGTGGAGAGGGCAACCGAGATTCCTTTCCCTGAGTACCTTGCTGAAGGTGTCTGTGCTCCCTTGGGCATGTCCGCCACCACGCTTGAGGGATCCGCTGGGCATGGTCTGACGTCTACGGTAGAGGACCTTGTTGCTTTTGCCCGTGAGGCGCAGTCGCCACAGTTGCTGGATCCCTCAACGGTGGCTGAGATGACACGCGTCCAATTCCCTGGTCTGCGCGGTATTGTTCCGGGCTATGGCAGCTTCAAAGACTGCACGTGGGGCCTGGGCTTTGAGATTCATGGTGAGAAAGACCAGTGGATGGGGAGATTGCCTTCCGATGCTGTTGGCCACTTCGGCATGAGCGGCACCTTTCTCTGGGTGGCGGGCGAGTGGGCCATGGTGGCGTTGACTGACCGCGACTTTGGGGACTGGTGCAAGCCCCTGTGGGCGGAGACCAACACGGCCATCTGGGAGGAATGCCAGTCCCGCTAGCCGCGCCGGGAAGTCCCCGCGCGGTTGGTGAAGCTGGTCCGCACAGGGGGTAGTGGGGGTGCTGTGGCCGCGATGTATCTACGTGACTTATGTAAACGTTTGTGATTTCAGTGGCGCGTGGGGCGATTTTAGAGGGGGAAGTCTCAAGTTCCACTTGAGGCTGTGGGGGTTTAAGTGCAGGTTGAGGGTTGATGGGGCGCGAGTGGCAAGGGGAAAATTGTGGTCACACTTCAGACGCACCGCACGTGATGCAGACAAGTTCGTAGGGGAAGACGAAGCTCGTCTTGCGTCGGCTTGAGTCGGCGTGCCATCACACGGATGTCAAAGGAGACACAGGAGTGAATCTACGCGTTCACCCGCAACAGGCTGACGCATCTGCGTCGGTCTCGTCAGCGAGTCCAGTCGGTGACTCGCAAGCTTGCCCGGCAAGCAGCTGGCCGAATCGTGTCAGCGGTGAGGTCTGCACAGCCGTGCTGCAGATTTCAGGCATGCCCCGCTGCCTGCGCCCAGCCATCGAGCGGGCTATGGCGCGCTGCATTCGCAGCGAGAGTGAATTCATCGTGCCCGGCGATGATCCCCTCACCGCGCAGTGGTGCACCCGCTGGTGCCGCGATGCCGATTGGGACCCCGTCAGCGGGACGTCGCTGGGCGGCGCTGCGGGCGGCGTAGGAATCGGCTGCCGTCAGGTGCTCACTGGCACGCCCAGTGAGCTGGAGGCCCTGGGCCGTGCGGTGGAGATGCTGGCAGGGGAGTACGGTTTTCGGGCCGTCGTCAAGCGCGCCGCCTGAACCCTAATACTTGAAAGGATCGAAGATGCGCTCAGGAAGGTCTGCCACGGAATTGATGATGCGCGTCGGGCGGAAGGGGTAGCGCTCAATCTCGCGGTCATCGCTGATACCTGAGCGCACGAGGATGCTGCGCATGCCGGCCTCCAAGCCAGACTTGACGTCTGTATCCATGCGGTCACCAATCATGACGGTGTTCTCCGAGTGCGCGCCGATGTTGTTCAGCGCACTGCGCATCATGACTGGGTTCGGCTTGCCCACGTAGTAGGGCTCGCGGTTCGTCGCTGCGGTAATGAGCGCGGCCACCGCACCGGTTGCCGGAAGCACACCTTGGGGCGCTGGACCAGTGACATCCGGGTTCGTCGCGATGAAGCGCGCGCCGTTGCGGATGAGATTAATTGCGGTGGTGATGGCCTCAAAAGAATAGGTACGCGTTTCACCCAGGACCACGAAATCCGCGTCGGTGTCATTGAGAATCCAGCCCGCCTCATGCAGGGCAGTGGTCAAGCCAGATTCGCCTACGACGTAGGCAGTGGACAGCCCCGCCTGGTTCGAGAGGAACGCAGCGGTAGCCGTAGCCGAAGTCCAGATGCGCTCCGCCGGGATATCCAGGCCGGTGTTCTTCAGGCGTGCGGAGAGATCGCGCGGCGTCGACATCGAGTTGTTAGTCAGCACCATGTACTCGATGTCATTATCTTTCAGCGCCTGGATGAAGGCGTCCGCGCCGGGAATCATCTCCCCTTCCTTGATGAGGACGCCGTCCATGTCAGAGAGATAAGAAATCACGAGTGTTCCTCCAGATAATCAGCAAGGTCGCCCACCGTAGTCACGGAGAGTATCGTTTCTTCATCAAGGCGCACCCCACAGGCCTCTTCGAGGCGAACGGCCAGCTCAATGCGCTCTAGTGACTCCACCCCAAGGTCTTCTAGAAGGGCATCGCGCTCCAAGCCTTCCTCGATGCCCGTGACTTTCGTGATGAGGCGAGTGAGTTCGCCGTACGTGTCGCCGGCAGGTGCCGAATCGGTGTCCTCGGCCGGTGCTGAGCCGAAGCGGGCTGCGAGTTGTGCGGAAAGGTCGTTAGCCATGTGCTTCAGTCTAGTATTGAAATGTCATGGTTTATCGAGCACGCTCCTCCGCAATCGCCCGCAGCTGGACCCGCCGGGTCCGCCCACAGATGCGCCGCGTCGAGCATACTGTTTATTCGCAATTGCACGATCTCACCACGGAACCAGGGCTGACGCAGGTCAGCGACCATGGCTTCGTGGACAACGATGGCGTGCGCGTGGCCTGGTATGAAGTCGGGCCCTCCGATGCCGCGGTGACCGCTGTTTTTATTCACGGATACTGTTTGTCTGCGGAGAGCTTCTACTCCCAAGTCGAGGACGTCCGCGCGAATTACCCCTCGGTACGCTGCTTGCTTGTCGACGTCCGCGGCCACGGCCTCACCACCCACGTCGCCCCCTCCGAGTGCACGGTTCGGGGCGCAGCCGACGATGTGCTTGCCGTTATTGCTGAACGTGCCGCTTCCGGCCCTCTCGTCGTGCTGGGCCATTCTATGGGCGGGATGATTGCCCTCAATCTCCTTCGGCGCGCACCTCGACAGGTGGCCCAGCGCATTGACGGCATGGTGCTGGTGTCGACCTCCATGCAGCGCTTTGCCGCAGAGGGGGTTGCGCGAATCCTCGAAACACAGTTTATGAAGGCGGTGTACCGGACTTGCTTGCGGCTTCCAGAACGCGCAAACACCGCGCGCTTTGAGATAGCCGCCGTGGTGGCCCCAGCTTTTGCGGCGCTCTTGCAGGGCTTCCCCCAGATGGACAAGCTACAGTTCCACGTGTCCATGCTGCTCGATACCCCGATGTCGAGCTATTCCGGTTTCTTCGATGACCTCGTGGAGCACTCCGAATTCGGTGCCGCCGCGCGTCTGCGCGATATTCCGGGCGAAATTGTTGTGGGCAAACAGGACATTGTCACCCCTCACCGCCAATCCGAGGTCATTGCCCGCCACTGGCCTTCCGCCAACCTCACCGTTATCGATGGTGCTGGGCACATGGTCATCCTGGAAGAGCCCAGCGAGGTGTCCAAGGCGTTGGGCCGAGTTCTCGATCGCGTACTTGGCGGCTAGTCCCCGCTGCTGGTGGCGGTTGGGCTTTGTATTGGCGTTGGCTGGGTCTCCTGTGGTGGTCGAACCGCCCGTTCTGCCAAAGTTATAGCCTCTGATTCAAGATCTGGCCAGATCTTTGGCAACAACGACAGTTGGCTCCCCTGGGTTTAGGCAAGAAGAATGCCCCTCCCTCCCAAAATGGGGCAGAAGGGGCTGGAGGGCTTGGGGCTGTTAAGCCCTAAGCCTTATTCCGCATCAGGCTTAGTCCTCATCGGTGGACCGGGAGGTGGTGGCCGTCGGGTCATCGAGCTTCAGGTCGCGAGCAGCCTGCTGCACGACACTGCGCTCGACCTTGCCCTCGCGAGCTAGGCCCTCGAGAACTGCGACAACGATGGACTCCGCATCGTTGTTGAAGAAGCGGCGAGCGCCTTCGCGCGTATCGGAGAAGCCGAAGCCATCTGTGCCCAGGACGATGTAATCACCCGGGACGTAGGGGCGAATCTGCTCCTGCAGGTCCGTGGCGAAGTCGGAGACACCGATGAACGGTCCCTCGAAGCCCTTGAGCTGGGTGGTGGCGAAGGCCTCGGTCGGGGCTTCACCCTTGCGCAGGGCCTCCTGGTTGCGGGCAGCGCCATCGCGGGCCAGGTTGACCCAGGACGTGACGGAGAACAGAGAAGCCTTGACGTCGAACTGCTCAGCCAGAATCTCCTGCGCACGCAGTGCCTCATACATACCGACGCCGGAAGCCAGGATGTTGGCCGGGATGGAGCCAGACTCAGCGGTGTTGTAGTGGTAGATACCCTTGTGCAGACCCTCAACGTCGAGGTTCTCCGGCTCAGCCGGCTGCTTCACGGGCTCGTTGTACACGGTGAGGTAGTACATGACGGGCTCGTGGTCCTCGCCGTACATGCGCTCGATACCGCGCGGAACAAGGTGAGCAATCTCGTAGCCGAAGGCCGGGTCGTAAACCTCGACAGCCGGGTTGGTCGACGCCAAAATCGGGGAGTGACCATCCATGTGCTGTAGGCCCTCACCGGTCAGGGTGGTGCGGCCGGCAGTAGCACCGATGATGAAGCCGCGGCCCAGCTGGTCGGCGGCGGCCCAGAAGGCGTCGCCAGTGCGCTGGAAGCCGAACATCGAGTAGAAGATGTACAGCGGAATCATGGCCTCGCCCTGCGTAGCATAGGACGTTGCTGCCGCAGTGAAGGAGGCAGCAGCGCCGGCCTCAGAAATACCCTCGTGGAGGATCTGGCCATCCGTGGCCTCACGGTAGGAGAGCATGAGGTCATGGTCCACCGGCACGTAGTTCTGGCCACGTGGGTTCCAGATCTTCAGGGTCGGGAACCAGGAGTCCATACCGAAGGTACGGGCCTCATCCGGGATGATCGGCACCACGCGCTTGCCCAGTTCCTTATCGCGCATGAGCTCCTTGAAGGTACGGACCAGAGCCATGGTGGTAGCCACATCCTGCTTGCCGGAACCCTTGCGCACCGAACGCAGCTTAGACAGGTCCGGGGTGGTCAACGGAGTGAAGTTCTCACGGCGCTCCGGAAGGAAGCCGCCGAGCTCTTTACGACGCTCCAGCATGTACTTGATTTCCGGAGTCTCCGGACCCGGGTGGTAGTACGGCGGCAGGTACGGATCAGCCTCCAGCTGCTCATCCGTAATCGGGATTCCCTGCTTATCGCGGAAGAGCTTGAGGTCCTCCAGGGTCAGCTTCTTCATCTGGTGGGTAGCGTTGCGGCCCTCGAAGTTGTGGCCCAGGCCGTAGCCCTTAATGGTGTGGGCCAGAATGACGGTCGGGCGGCCGGTGCCGGCGTAGCTCAGAGCCTTGTCGTACGCAGCGTAGATCTTGCGGTAGTCGTGACCACCGCGGCGCAGTGCCCAAATCTCATCGTCAGTCATGTCCTCGACCAGCTTGAGCGTGCGCTCATCGCGGCCGAAGAAGTGCTCGCGGACGTAGGCGCCGTCGTTGGCCTTGAAGGTCTGGTAGTCACCATCGGAGGTGGTGTTCATGATGTTGACAAGGGCGCCTTCCTTGTCGGCGTCGAGAAGCTTGTCCCAGCCACGGCCCCACACGACCTTGATGACGGACCAGCCAGCGCCGCGGAAGAAGGACTCCAGCTCCTGGATAATCTGGGTGTTACCACGCACGGGGCCATCGAGGCGCTGCAGGTTACAGTTGACCACGAAGGTGAGGTTATCCAGCTCGTAGAGGGACGCCATCTGCAGCAGACCGCGCGACTCCGGCTCATCCATCTCACCGTCACCCAGGAAGGCCCAGACGTGCTGCTTCGAGGTGTCCTTGATGCCGCGGGTCTCCAGGTACTTGTTGAAGCGAGCCTGGTAGATAGCATTAATCGGGCCGAGGCCCATGGACACAGTCGGGAACTCCCAGAAGTCCGGCATAAGGCGCGGGTGCGGGTAGGACGGCAGTCCCTTGTCCTCGCCACGGGAGTGCTCCTGACGGAAGCTGTCCATATCCTCCTCGGTCAGGCGGCCTTCCATGAATGCGCGGGCGTACACACCCGGGGAAGCGTGGCCCTGGAAGAAGATCTGGTCACCACCAGACGGATCGTCCTTGCCCTTGAAGAAGTGGTTCAGGCCAACTTCGTAAAGCGGGGCAGCGCCCGCATAGGTAGAGATGTGGCCGCCCACGCCAATGCCTGGGCGCTGTGCGCGGTGCACCATGATGGCTGCATTCCAACGAATCCAGCGGCGGTAGCGCTTCTCCAACTCCTCATCGCCCGGGAACTCCGGCTCGAGAGACGTGGGGATGGTGTTTACAAAGTCTGTGGAGGTCAGGGACGGCAGCGGTACACGCTTTGCCGTGGCGCGCTCCAGCAGGCGCAGCATGAGGTAGCGGGCGCGCTCCGGATCGGAAGAATCCAGCAGACCGTCGAGGGAGTCCATCCACTCACGGGTCTCTTCCGGGTCGTTATCGTGCAAGTACGCGGCTACACCATCGCGAACGATGGGGAAGTTGGAGTCGCCGTTGACAGCGTCCAAGTCGGCCATGGAATCCTCCTGGTTCGTGGTACAAAGATCTGTCACAAGGATACGCGCCTCCTTTTGGGGAGACACGTCGAGGCCCCCACGGGTGGTTTTACAGGGGAAAATGTCCACTTCTAGGCAGATTTGGGGGCGGTTCGACGCGAAAAACTGCACCGCAGACGTTAAAATACTCTGCATGACAACGACGACTCCATCGGAAGGAACTCAACGCGTGACCGGAACGGCAGCCAAGCTCGGCATCACAGAGGGACAGATTGCCCTCGAGCTCGGGTGGGATGAGGACTGCGATTCCACGATTTCCGAGTCCATTGAGGACGTACTGGGAGATGACTTCCTTGACGAGGAAACCGACGAGCTGTGTGACGTTGTGCTGCTGTGGTGGCGCGCTGAGGATGGCGACTTGGTTGACGGCCTTGTAGACGCTACCCGCCCCCTCGGGGACTCTGGCCGCATTTGGCTGATGACCCCGGGCGCTGGAAAGCCGGGCAACTTGGAGCCGGGCGAGATTTCTGAATCCGCTCAGCTGGCCGGCCTCGTACAGACCAAGGCTGAGCGTCTCGGTGAGTGGCAGGGCTCCTGCCTCGTTGCGCGCGGCTACACCAAGAAGCCTTAAGGATTAAGGCGAAAAGCCTGCTCAGGTGGCATTCGCAGCAACAAGAGGAACCCTGATTTGTTGCTGCGGGTGCCTATAGGCTAATCTTGTGCGAGCGCACCAAGTGCACTGCGGCTTTAGCTCAGCTGGAAGAGCAACTGGTTTACACCCAGTAGGTCGGGGGTTCGATCCCCTCAGGCCGCACCAAATGAAACCCCTTTCCGTTAAGTTGGAGAGGGGTTTCGTCGTGCTCGGACGGCGCCCGCGCTAGAACAGCAAACACGTATTGAGAGGGATGGCATTGATGCGTAAACAGAAAAGCGCAGCCTACTGGTGGAGCGTTACTGCCGTTGTAGTGCTGTTTATCGCAACGCTTGTAATCAATTATCTAGCAGGACTAAGTGCTGATGAATCATACTTTGGAGCACATTGGTGGCATCGTCTGGCGTGGGTTACGCCACTGTTGTTCTTGGCTTCTTTGATTTGGGCCTGGTTCGAGCACAGGAAGGTGCATCGGTATCCTCATTGACCCGTATTTAGTAGCGTCGGGAGTGAATGAGAAGGCCTGCTTGCCGATTCGGAGACATTCTTCTTCACTACCGTTGATTGGCCACACTGCTTCTGGCATGTCTTCGCTAGAAGCGTTCGTGGCCGCGCTCGCGGATTTTCTCGTAGAAGTCCGGCTTGGAGGCGCCGTACCGTGAGCGGGTACGCCGCGAGGAGACCGGAGCTGCTTCCGTGGAGGGTGCTGTGGTGTCGGGCTCGTCCTGCTTCGGAGTAAGAGACTGCGAGGACTCTGCCTCGGAAGGAGCAGTCTCGTCGGTGGTGGGGCCATCGACTGCAGCGGCAGCGGCAGCAAGTGCAGCTTCCTCCTCGCGGGCGCGGCGGCGTTCCCTAATCTCAGACCAGACGAAATATGCGAAGCCCAGCGGCGCCATGATTCCGAAGGCAATCCACTGGTAGCCGTAAGACAGGTGGTTGCCGCGGTCCAGCTTCGGGATCGGGAGAGTATTGAGCTCACCTGGCTGATCGGCGGTGAGTTGGAGGTAATCGTGGGCAAGGGGGACGTCGGTAAGCTCCGCGATCTGTTCCGTATTGATGGAATAGACCTGCGTGTAGCCTTGCTGTTCAGTCGGGGCGGAGGTGTGTTGGGGCTCATCGGCGCGGGCCATGGCCTCGATGGTGACCTCCGCGCTCGGAGCCTTGTCGATGTGGGGCACGGCGTTGCCCTCATCTGTGGGCACCCAGCCGCGGTTGACCAGCAGCGTCATGCCCGAGGTGGTCTCAAAAGGAACGAGCGACTGGAACGCAGGGCTCGACCCCACCGGGCGCAAGCGCAATAAGACCTCCTGGTCGGGGAGGTAGTGGCCGGTCAGCTCAGCGCGCGTCCACTCCTTGTTGAGAGTGCCGTCGGCGGAGAAGACCTCCTCAATTGGCTGCGGATCGGAGTCGTAGGCTTCCTCAATGAGGTGGTTGCGCTCCACAATCTGGTCGTCCTTGCCCAGCTGCCAGGGTGCAAGCACCGTGAAGGTGAAGTAGCTAAAAGCGACGACAAAGATGAGCAGGAGTACCCACCCAGGCTTGAGGAACGTCTTGAGCATGAGGCCCAGTCTAGTCGCGCTGCTGGCGAATCCAATCGAGCAGGCCCGGCACCGCGGCATCAATCTCCTTGCGGGTGCGCTCAAAGTCCTCCTCGGTGCCGTAGAAGGGATCCTCTACGCTGGCATCCTCCGGGGAATTCGGATCGAAGCTGCGCATGAGGCGCACCTTCTCCTCAGGGATGCCACGCTCAAGGAGGGCATCGCGGTGGCCGGTATCCATGGCCACCAACAGGTCGGCATCCATGTGCTCCTCACTGAGCTGGGCAGCACGGTGGCTTGCACCATCGTGGCCGCCGCGGCGCAGCTCAGCCACAGCGCGCTCATCGGCTCCCTGGCCCACGTGCCAGCCGCCGAGGCCGCACGAGGAGACGCGAGCTAGAAGATCGAGCATGTCGGTCTCCATGGCATCGCGGGTGATGATTTCCGCCATCGGTGAGCGGCAAATATTGCCAGTGCACACAAAGACGATGTGGAGCTGGTTATCGTTCTCCGGAGGCGTCATGGAGGGGACTCCTTACAATATCGAGGGTGCGCTGGCGAACGAAAGCTAGGATATAGCAGCAACGCGACTGACGTGAAACCTACCTTCAACTAAGGAGCAAACGAGATGGCAGAACGCACGACTGTCGGCGAAATCCGCCGCGTGATCCATGAGGCCTACCCACCAGAATTGGCCGAATCATGGGACGCGATGGGCTTGGTCTGTGGCGACCCGCAGGATGACGTCAGCACTGTGGCCTTCGCCCTCGACTGCACACAAGAGGTAGCGGATAAGGCCGTGGATCTCGGCGCGCAGATGCTCATCGTGCACCACCCGCTGCTCATGCGCGGGGTGACCTCAGTCGCCGCGGATACTCCGAAGGGCAAGGTCATCCACACCCTCATCCGCAATGGCGTGGCGTTGCTCTCCGCGCACACCAATGCTGACAAGGCTCGCCCCGGCGTCAATGACAAGCTGGCGGAACTCGTCGGTATCACACCCGGCCGCCCCATCGTTCCGGTAGAGCCTTATGACAACCTCGACGAAGCCCTAGGGCTGGGGCGCATTGGTGAGCTGCCGGAGGCCATCACGTTGCGGGAGTTCACCCAGCGCGTGGCCGAGGCCCTCCCGAAGACCGAGTGGGGAGTGCGTGCGGCTGGTGATCCGGAGCGGATGGTCAAGCGCGTGGCAGTCTCCAGCGGTTCGGGAGACTCCTTCCTCGATAAGGCAGCAGCGCTGGGCGTGGATGTTTATGTCACGTCTGACCTGCGCCACCACCCGGTGGATGAGCACCTGCGTGCTGCCCACCTCATGGATCCGGAAGGCCCAGCCGTGGTGGATACTGCCCACTGGGCCAGCGAATTTCCCTGGACCGCCCAGGCGCGCGATATTGTGGAGAGCGTATTGCGCGTGAAGACCGAGATTATTGATCTCCGCACTGACCCTTGGACTATTTCTGCGCAGAAGGAGAACTAAATGAAGCTGTCACAGGACCTGCAGCAGACCTTGCTCGAACTGGCCACATTGGAGCGCTCCCAGGCGCTGGGGGGTACCGCCACGATCCCGGAACAAGAGGAATACGAGAAGGCCCAGGCCGCACACGCCCGGCTTATCGACGCCTCTGGCTCCGCCCAACTCGCCGTCGACGACATGGAGCTGGAAATCCTGCGCATTCAGGCAGATGAGCGCAAGCTGCGCCAACGCGAGCGCGACGACAAGGCCCAGCTTGGTGCTGCTACCGACCCCGAGCAGCGCAAGGATCTTGAGCAC
The DNA here is from genome assembly GCF_001812805.1 of Corynebacterium sp. HMSC078H07. Taxonomy (GTDB): domain Bacteria; phylum Actinomycetota; class Actinomycetes; order Mycobacteriales; family Mycobacteriaceae; genus Corynebacterium. The sequence goes on from NZ_KV810455.1 coordinate 80,364, forward strand.
GACCTTTATGCAGCCAAGTCCCGCATCGCAGACCTGATGAGCGAGCTGCAGGAAGCCCACAACGAAATTCACGCTCTGCGCGCCAACCTGGATGTTCACGGCGCCAGGGTCTCCGATTCTGAGCGCAAGCTCGAGGTACTCAAACGCGCGGCGGAAGCTGCCCAGGAAGCCGCCGCAAACCAGCCGGACCCGCAGGTTCGCATCAACGAGCTGCGTGAGCAGCTGCCGGCGGATGTCCTCGACGAGTACGAGACCGTACGTGAAGAAAACGGCGTAGGTGCAGCGGCGTTCACCGGCCGTGCCTGCGGCGGCTGCTTCATCGTGTTGCCGCCGGCTGAACAGAATGCGGTGCGCAACGCGGCTGCCGACGTCCTCCCGCAGTGCGGCGACTGCGGTTCCTACCTGGTGCGCCCGGCATCATGAAACTCGTCATCTTTGCTGACGGTGGCTCCCGCGGCAACCCTGGCATCGCCGGTTCCGGTACTGCGGTCTACAACGAGGACCGCTCGCAGCTGCTGAAGGAAATCGCCTACGTGGTAGGCCAGCAATCCACCAACAACGTGGCCGAATACCATGGCCTCCTCCGCGGTCTGGAGGCCGCCGTGGAGCTGGGCGCGGACGAGGTGGAGTTCTATATGGACTCCAAGCTCGTAGTGGAACAGATGAACGGGCGCTGGAAGATCAAGCACCCCGACATGCAAAAACTCGCCCTTGAGGCACGTGGCCTGCTCAACCAGATTGGCAGCTACACCCTCGAGTGGGTTCCACGCGCCCAGAACTCGGTGGCCGATGAACTCTCCAACGTCGCCATGGATGCCGCAGCGAAGGGCGAGCCCGTTGGCATCCTCGATATGGGTAGTGGGGAGGCGGGGGAGGCGTCGCCAAGCACTGCGCCTGCGGAAACCCCAACCGATTCCTCGACGGCCTCCGATTGGCGCCTCGAGTCCGGCCCCGTGACGCGTTTTATCCTGCTGCGCCACGGCCAGACGCCGATGCCCGCTGCCAAGCAGTACTCCGGCCGCGCGAACCCGGAGCTCAACGAATTGGGAAAGAAGCAGGCACTCGCTGCCGCCCAGGCTCTGGCAGATACCCACATCGACGCCGTCGTCTGCTCCCCGTTGCGCCGCTGCCAGCAGACCGCGGCCGCGGTAGTGGAGGGCCGGGACCTGCAGGTTGAGACCGTGGAGAAGCTTATCGAGGTGGACTTTGGCCGCTGGGAAGGCAAGACCTTCGCCGAAGCCGACGCCGCAGACCCTGAGCTCCACGCGCGCTGGCTGCAGGATACCTCCGTATCCTGCCCCGGTGGTGAGTCCCTGCGTGCGGTCCACCGCCGCGTCAGCGCTGCCCGTCGTGAGCTGCAGAAGCGCTACGAAGGCAAGACGGTCCTCGTGGTTTCCCACGTCAACCCGATTAAGTCCTTTATCCGCCAAGCCCTTGACTCGGGGCCGCAGACCCCGCTCCACCTCTTCTTGGGCCTGGCCTCTCTTAGCGAAGTCGAGTTCTTCGATGACCGCGGTGTCCTGCACCGATTCAACGATGTGGGGCATTTGGCAGCACTGGGATAAACTAACAGGCGCGAATGAGCCGACCGGGTAAACGCGTTCCGTCGAACCGGCCCCTTCCTGGGGCTAGGCGCGGGCCGAGGAAAGTCCGGACTCCACAGAGCACGGTGGTTGCTAACAGCAACCCGGGGTGACCCGCGGGCAAGTGCAACAGAAAGTAAACCGCCGCGTGCCTCCGCTTCGCTTCGGTGCGGCGTAGGACAAGCGGTAAGGGTGAAACGGTGCGGTAAGAGCGCACCAGCACCGTCAGTGATGGCGGTGGCTGGGTAAACCCCACTGGGAGCAAGGCATCACGGCCCGCCACGCTAGCGGGCCCGATCAGGCGTTAGTAGGTTGCTCGCCGAAGCCTGAAGGTAGCTGCTTGAGCCAACTGGCAACGGTTGGCCTGGATGGATGTTTACCACCGCGCCGTGGTGCGCGGTACAGAATCCGGCTTATAGGTTGGCTCATTCGTGCCCACACTTTTATTTTTTGGAACAATGGGGCGGCATGAAGCTGTATGCCGCACCGTTGGATTTCCGCGCCATCGCGGAGGAGTTTTCCGTCCCGACCACCTTCCCCGAAGAGGTCACCACACAGGCTGCCTCCGCGCAGGACCGCTACGCGGACCAGCGCCGCGATGCCCGCGATATTCCCCTGGTCACCATCGACCCGGTAGGTTCTATGGACTTGGACCAGGCGGTGTTCATCGAAGCCCGCGATGGCGGCTACCGCGTGCTCTATGCCATTGCCGACGTCGCTGCTTTCATCGAACCCGGCTCAGCCCTGGAAGAGGAGTCCCTCAAGCGCGGGCAGACCATCTACCTTCCCGATGAGCCCGCGCGGCTGCACCCGGCTGAGCTTTCGGAGGATAGGGCTTCGCTGCTTGCCGACGTCGACCGTCCCGCCGTCCTGTGGACCTTTGACCTCGACTCCGCCGGTGAGGTGGAAGATTTCTCGGTGGAGCGTGCCCTCGTGCGCAACCGCGCACGGCTGGACTACGACCGGGTTCACGAGGATTTGGAGAACGGCTCCCTGCATTCCTCCATTGCGTTGCTACCGGAAGTAGGCAAGCTACGCCAAGCCTCCTCGTTGCGCCGCGACGCCATTAACCTCCGCCTGCCGTCTCAGCGAGTGTCCGAGGCCTCCGACTCAGAAGCAGGCGAGGACCAAGACCACTATGAGCTCATCATCGAGCCGCGCTACGAAGTCATGGACTATAACTCGGAGATTTCCCTGCTGACTGGCATGTGCGCGGGCCGCCTCATGGAATCCCATGGCGTTGGTTTCTTGCGCACCTTGGCAGCTGCTACCCCGGAAGCTGAGGCTGAGTTCCGTTCCGAAGCCCAAGCACTGGGTTTCTCGTTGGAAGGCCAATCGATTTCTGAGTTCTTGCACTCAGTCGATGCTGATTCTCCCCGCGGCATGGCAGTTATGCGCGAAGCCCAGCGCCTGCTACGCGGTGCTGATTATGTGTGGCTCGAAGAATCTCCAGCTGACGTTCATGCGGGTATCGGCGGCTACTACGCCCACGTCACCGCTCCATTGCGTCGACTCGTCGATCGCTTCGCCACCGAAGTCTGCCTCGCGTTAAGTGGCGGCTACGAGGTTCCTGAATGGGTACGCAACCGCGCCGGGGATGTCATCTCTACGATGCGCTCCACGTCCCAGCTAGCTTCGCAGGTAGACCGAGCCTGCCTCAATCTCACTGAGGCCACCGTGCTCGCTCCCTGGGTAGGCACCAATTTCGAGTCAGTCGTGGTCGATGGCGGCGAAAAGCGTGACAAGGCACGCCTGTTTATCCTTGAGCCGCCCGTGATGGGGGAGGCTGTGGGCCAGCCTCCCACGGGTAGCGAGACCACCGTATCGCTGGTTAAGGCTGATGTCGCTGGGCGCGACGTGCTCTTTGCTTGGCCCGCCGACTAGCTTTCGGTCACCGCCGGTGCGCCGGCGTTCAGTGGAACCACGAGCAACCCATCCTCAGCCAAATCTGCGGCAAAGTTGGTGGCCTTAGTACTCGGGACATACGCGATGACCGCTGTTGAGGTACCCGCATGCGCTGAGCGTGCGGCAGCAGCACCGCGGGCAGTCGCCAGCTGGGCAAGCTTTTCCGCAGAATCAAAACCATAGACCGTAGCAAGGGCAGATTGCGATTGCGTCAGCAACGGGAAAAGCTCCGTGCCGCGGCGTGAGCGCAGCGCACGGGCCACGCCTTGGGCACGCTGGGTTTCCTCTGCATAAAACGTCAACCATGCCGTGGCTTGGGCAATGGTGGGCTGATTCTCAGGGCCGTGAATCTTATGGACGGCTGCCAACCAATCAAGCACACGCTGTGGTGCATCCGGCAAGAGACGTAGCGATTCCGTGCCGAAGGCATGGCAGGCATCATCGATGAAACGCTCGCGGGCACGGATATCAGCGATCGTTTCCTCGCAGTCAAAGTCGCCGGGGACAGCAAGCGCATAAGCTACGAGGTCTTGGTTCACCGCATGTGGTGCCTGAGTGACGGAACCATCGGCGTAGTCGATGATGGTGATGGATTCACCCGTTCCGCGCAGTGCCGCGGAGTGACGGGCACGCAAGGCGGGGAAGCTCGCGAAGGTTCCTACGGCCTGTGAGCAGACCTCAGCCAGACGTGCGCGCAAAGGCGCATCGAACGGTTCATCAGCCCCTCCCAGCAGCGCAAGAGCGGTCGCAATATCGACTGCTGCAGCAGCACCCAAGCCCGCGTTGTCTGGAATGTCCGTGACCACCGTGATGTCTGCACCGGCAGTTTCGCGGGACAGCAGCTGGCGGTTGATCATCGTGTGGACGATGCCGCCCAGACGGGCTGCCAGCCCACCTTTCGGTGCAGGGGGTACAACAGGCTGGCCCTCAGAATCGACGCTGGGCTGCTGCTCGGCAGCAAGAGCGGACACCTTTTCCAAGGTGATGGAATCTTCGGTGGTGCTGCCGTCAGCGCACAGGCAGCGAACGGACACGGTGCCATCGCCTCTGGGGCTAACGGCAACTGCGGCGCGAAGATCCGCCAAGCCCATGATGGCGATGCCGCCGAAGTGGTCGATGTGTTCGCCGATGAGTGACCACGTGGCCGGGGCACTCGCGATGTGTGTTGGCTCGGTGCCGACATTATCGCGGTGAGCGGTGCGTGCGCGGTCGACGACCGGTGTTGAAGGGGCAGTCCACTGGGGCATCGGGGAAGGTACTCCTTTGCTGGTGGCGATAGGTTCTCTGCACAGGTGCAGAAGAGAGTGACCTGTCTATTCTAGCCGCACGATGCGCCGCCGGTCTGTAGTGTGGGGTGCACCGAGACCCGAAAGCCCACCTTTCCGGCCACCGCGCCAGAGAAGTGAGCGAATTCCCGCGGTTCACAGTATGAGGGATGAGCATCCCAGAATGGAGAAGACAATGGCTGACGCTGACAAGAAGTGGTTCTACGATCCCTCTACCGGTGAGGTATCACAGGGCAAGGTTTCCGGTTGGGAAAACCGCATGGGCCCCTATGACTCCCGTGAGGAAGCCGAGCACGCCATCGAGATTGCCAATGCCCGCACGGCCGCGGCCGATGCCGAGGACGCAGCCGAAGACGATTACTAAAGCAACACCTTTGATCGGCGACTGCTGACAAAGAAGAGACCCCGCTGAATCCCATCCACCGAGTGCCTCGCACACTGGGTGATAAGGGAAACAGCGGGGTCAGTGTCGTTCTACACCGCTCGAGTAGGCAGAGTTATTTATCCAGCTTCTTACGCAGCGGCTTGAAGGCTGACTTAATCGCCTTGAAGCTCTCTGCGTAAGCGTCGAGTGCTTCCAAGCCGATGGCACGCTCACGCTGGTAGAGCAGGCCATAGCCAAAGGTGTCTTCGCCCCGGCGACGTGCCGTTTCTGCCAGTTCAATGAGCTTGTCTCGGGACGTGACCGAATCCTGGAAGTCACCCAAGACCGACTGCATATTCTTGCAGGCCTTGTAAAGGTTCTTGGTCTTGAGGTTAGTGGCAGAGCCCGCAGCCTCAGCAGCATAGCGCAGCTTCTTGGCAGCCTTACGCATGTCGTGGAAGTACTCCTCGCGCTCATGCAAGGTCAACTCGGTGTTATCCCAGTTCTTAACCGCCTTCTTGTGGCGCTTCACCAGCTTGTCGTAAGCCTGGTTGAGGTGCAACGCCATAACGGTGTCGAGGTCATGGTGCTCCGCATCCTCGCTCTTAGCATGCTTCGGCTTGGATTCCTTCGGCTGTTCCTGCTTCTCTGGAGATTCAATCTCTTCTGCCGATTCGGATGCTGCAGACTCCGCATCGGAATCAGTTGCATCGCCCTCGAACTCGGTGTCCTCACCCGCGACTGGTGGGTTAGCCAGGAATGCATCCAGAGCATCGAGGAGGTCAAGGTACTGGTCGGAATCGAGAGCGGCAATGACGCGACGATGAGCTCGGCGGTAGTCGCGGCCCATGTCATGCGCGATGTGCTCACGGGTTGCCTCATCCAGCACATCCGAATCTTCGGAAGCAAGGAGGTTCTGCCACCGTTCTTCGACAACCTCAGCATCGCGGGCAACGCCCAACATACTGGCCAGTTGCTTGAGATCCGACTCCAACCGTTCGATCTCCGGACCGACAACAATTCCGTGGAACGTTTGGAGGTGGCTGCGAAGCTCACGGGTAGCAACGCGCATCTGGTGAACGGAATCCCACTCGTCGCGGCGAACGCGTGGGTCGTACTCCACGAGCTTGTCGCGGTTAGCCTTGAGCGCGTTTACAACAGCAGCAGCGGGGGAGTCCGGGTCAAGATTCGACACTGCAAGAGCCGGCGGCAACGCAACACTGTTGATGGAGTCACCCAAGGCTGACTTTAGCTTCGACGGTGAAGACGACACGCGAGCCCCAGAGCTAATAAGAAGCGAAGTGGCGTGACGAAGGAGTGAGCCGCCCTTCTTGGTGGCAGGAAGTTCTCCCGCGAGTTCAACTTCCCATTCGCGCCATGCACACTGCGTGCCGCCGGGAAGGAAGGAGAAAGCGGTGACGTGGTCATCGCAGAACTCCGCGACAGGCTGGTCAGTGTCGTCGACCAACAACAACTCGGTGCGGTTGTTGTCGACCTGTGCGATGGGGGCCAGAGGATGATTGCGGATTACAGAGCGAACTTCGTGGATGAGTTCTGCCGGAACCTCGTAGCGGCCGTCAACCGGCTCGCCCAACTCGGCACGAATCTCAGTGCGTCCCGCATCGCCTGGAATCTTGATGTGCCAGCCATCATCATTGCCGCCTGTACGACGACGCAACGTGATTTTCGCATGGGTAAGGCGAAGATCCTCGGTGTCATAGTAAATCGCGGACATCGAGTGATGACGGGTTTCCGCGACTCGTGCGACCTCTTCGAGCTGGGTGAGATCAGGTACCGGGGTGGATTCGTCCACGGCGAACTTGGCTTCGACTTCTAAGAACGTCTTCGGAGACATACACACACCTTCGTCGGCAGGAGGGATTGTTCATTGTCGGGCGGAAAATGCCCTGTCTTATGTACCTAGTTTACCTGGGTACGGGACCCATTTGTGCGTCCTTCTATTTGCTTAGCGTGTTAGCTGTCGGCGTCCTTTCACCCCTGCAGAATCGCCGCTGAGGTGAGATTTTTCGGCCGCAGATGCCCCTGCGGAGACGCCGGCATGGCTTCCCATGGCCAGAGATATCGTCCGTGCGCGTGGAAAGTAGCGGTCACGGATTGCCTCTGCATCGAGTCTTCGCTGATCCAGAGCATGAAGTGCGCGACGCGATTGAGCTAGTGCGTTTTGAGCATCCTGCTGTGCTGACGGTCCTGAGTCAGTGTCGTCAGCGTCCTGAGGCGTAAAAGACTTATTAGCTTCATCGAGGAGTTCTCCAATGCGAGAAGCGTAGGACAAGATGAAGCTGCGGCGGTATGAAGCGAGATTTCCTAATTGCTGCGCAATCTCGGCGTGTTCGCCGTGGCGCATATGCCAATCGCACTGCCGCTGAAGAGATGTGAAGAGATCGATGACATGGTCGAGGTCATCTTCAGCGCCGAAAATAGTGATAATTCCCTTAGGGTGAAGTTGTAGCGCGGAGCAGCCATTTCTGTCAGCGATAGCACTGAGCAATGTCGATTGATGGTTGATGTACGGCGCGCTGATGTGAATTCGTTTGGAGACGAATTTTAGAGGGGAATCGCTACACAGTCCGTCGAGGCGATGCTGTTGCTGAAGGCTTTGAGCTTTGGCAATGAGCGCACTGGCTTCTTCCTCGTATGGAGTCGACTCTGCCTTCTTGAGAAGATTGATGATTTTGGTTCGAATCTTTTCTTCCTTTCTGTTGCGTAAAGGACTGGAATTGGTCTTCTCTGCGAGAACATCGACGTCACGCAGCCAAGGAAGTCTCGTTACCTCTTCAACGAGAGTCTCCACCTCTTGAGTACTCATAGCCATGGATGTTGGCGGTTCGAGGGTGAGCCATTCTTTGCGGAGAACCGTGGACGTAATGTGGGCCGGTATCCGGCCAGCGGCACGGTAGATAATGGGGTAGCAGTAGTTTCCAAGTACGTGGAGAAGGTCTTTAGGAGACCAGCCACGTTGCGCGGCGCTAATGACGAGTTCAATGGCTCGGTCGCAGAGAGCTGAGTGGTAAGCGTTCATAATTGCCCTTTTCTGTTTGGTACATGTGTTCGGGGTGTGCTGCCATTCAAGCATGCTGTCTGGATAGGCGTTTGTGAGTTAGAAATTCTTTGCCCCCGAGTTACTCTTGCGAACAGGAACAACGATTGACAGCGCGGGGGCAATCACGGCAACTTTCGGCTCGCGTGCAGTGACCGCCGGTAGGGTTTAAAGCATGAACAGCCAACACGAATTCGTCCTCCGCACGGTTGAAGAACGCGATATCCGCTTCATCCGTCTGTGGTTCACCGACATCCTGGGTGCCTTGAAATCCGTGGTAATGAGCCCCTCGGAACTGGAATCTGCGTTTGAAGAAGGCGTTGGCTTCGATGGCTCATCGGTCGAGGGGTTCTCACGCATTTCTGAGGCGGACACCATTGCGATGCCGGATCCGTCGACATTTCAGATCATGCCCTTCGACAAAGGTGAACCGGAGCTGTTGTCGGCGCGCATGTTCTGCGATATTGCCCAGCCTGATGGCCAACCCTCAATGGTGGATCCGCGCCATATACTGCGCCGCCAAGTCACCGAGGCCGCCAACGAGGGCTTTACCTGTATGGCCTCGCCGGAAGTCGAGTTTTATCTTCTCGAAGATGCCCGCGATATCAACAACCTCGTTGCGACGGACAACGGCGGGTACTTTGACCAGGCCACTCATGACAACGCGCCCAGTTTCCGTCGTCGCTCCATGTATGCATTGGAGTCCATGGGGATCGCTACGGAATTTAGTCACCACGAAACCTCCCCAGGGCAGCAGGAAATTGACCTCCGTCATGCGGATGTGCTGACGATGGCAGACCACATTATGACCTTCCGATACGTCATCAAGGAGGTAGCCTCTCAGCAAGGCGTGCATGCCACCTTTATGCCCAAGCCTTTCGAGCACCGTTCGGGCTCCGGTATGCACACGCACTTGAGCCTCTTTGAGGGTGACTCGAATGCCTTCCACGATCCGGATGACGAAATTTCTCTGTCGGAAACGGCAAAGCAATTTATTGCTGGAATTCTCGAGCATGCCGTCGAGATGACCGCAATCACCAACCAGTGGACAAACTCCTACAAGCGCCTCATGTTCGGTAGCGAAGCTCCGGGGTCGGTGACCTGGGGAGTATCCAACAGGTCTGCACTCGTGCGTGTGCCCACGTACCGCCTGTCCAAGGAAATGTCGCGCCGGGTAGAAATTCGTTCGCTGGATTCGGCAATGAACCCCTACTTGGGCTACGCGGTGCTGCTCGCCGCAGGTCTTCGAGGAATTAAGGAAGGATACGAGCTTGGAGATCCAGCAGAAGACGATGTCCACCAGCTGACGCGACGGGAACGCCTCGCAATGGGCTACAAGGATTTGCCTACGAGCTTGGATCAGGCGCTTCGTGAATTTGAGCGCTCTGAGTTTATGGCGGAAGTCTTGGGAGAGCATGTCTTTGAGTACTTCCTGCGCGCTAAGTGGGATGAATGGCACGAATACCAGCAGCAGATTACGGCTTTTGAGCTGCGCCACAACCTGAACTTCTAGGAGAAGCATGCGTCCTGCATCTGTACCGTCACCGGCAACTCTCGGGCTGACGAGGCCAACTGCTGCCGAAGACCTTGCTCAATTAGGGTGGGACAACGCCGAGTCACTCGATGTGCTGTGGACTTTGGCTGCGGCAGGCGATCCTGACATGGCGCTCAATACCCTCATGCGGGTTGTTGACGGAGCACCCGAGGTCATTACCGCGATGCAGGAAGACGAGACTTTCCGCGTGCGTCTTATTGCACTACTTGGTGGTTCTTCGGCCTTTGGTGATCATCTCGCAGCGCACCCGGACACGTGGAAGGAACTGCAGCGAGCACTGCCGACGCCTACCGAGATGCTTCATACCCTGCTCACTACGGTGGGGGCAGAACCCGCAACTTTCGTCGAGGAGCCAGAGCGCCCTGATTCCGCGAGTAAAGATCTGACGACCCCCGGAACCTACCGCGCCGCGCCAGGAGATCATAAGACGCAACTCAAAACCGTGTACCGCACTCTGATGATGCGCATCGCCGCGCACGACCTTGCTGGTACCTTTCACTCGCGAAAGGGACAGTCGCGACCGCAACCTCGCGTCGGTTTCCGCGAGGTGACGCGGCTTACGACGGCTCTGGCAGACGCCGCATTGACGGCCGCTCTAGCAGGCGCAGTTCGCGTTGTCTATGGTGATCAACCGCTTGATGCGCAATTGGCCGTCCTGGCAATGGGCAAGTGTGGAGCAGGGGAGCTTAACTACATCTCAGACGTTGACGTCATCTTTGTTGGTTCGGACGCCTCGCCTCGAGTAACGCGCTTGGCTTCAGAGTTCAATCGCATCGGCTCGGCCTGCTTCTTTGAGGTCGACGCGAACCTGCGACCAGAGGGAAAATCTGGCGCACTAGTACGAACCTTGGATTCGCACGTTGCGTATTACAAGCGGTGGGCAGAAACGTGGGAGTTCCAGGCACAGCTCAAGGCACGTCCACAAACCGGCTATCTACCGCTTGGGGAAGACTACCTCGACGCAATCGGACCCATGGTCTGGACGGCATCCCAGCGTGAGTCCTTTGTTGAGGATGTTCAAGCCATGCGTCGTCGCGTCCTCGAGAATGTACCGGAGGACATGCGCCATCGCGAGCTCAAACTCGGCGAAGGCGGCTTGCGCGATGTTGAGTTCGCAGTGCAATTGCTTCAGTTGGTGCATGGGCGCTCTGATGAAACGCTTCGCTCGCTGGCCACCGTCGATGCGCTCGCAGCTCTTGTGCGTGCGGGCTACGTGGGGCGAGAAGACGGCACACAGCTCATTGAAGCTTATGAGTTTTTGCGGTTGCTAGAGCACCGTCTACAACTGGAGCGATTCCGCCGCACGCACACAATGCCGGCAAATGATGATGCCGCTGCACTTAAGTGGCTTGCTATTAACGCAGGTTTTCACTCCCACGGCCAGCAATCAGCCGCGGACAGAATGAATGAGCATCTGCGAAAAATCCGCTTGCTCATTTCAGAACTGCACTCGCGCCTGTTCTATCGCCCACTTCTCAACTCTGTGGCGTCGATGTCGGCAGACGAGCTCAAACTTTCCCGAGAAGCCGCGCTTTTGCAGCTCGCAGCTTTGGGATACCGGCACCCAGATCGCGCTTTCGAGCACCTCACATCCTTGGCAGCAGGCAGCTCACGCAAGGCCCGTATCCAGGCCATCTTGCTGCCCACACTGATGGAATGGCTCTCCGCTACTGCAGACCCCGACATGGGGCTGTTGAACTACCGCAAACTATCGGAAGCAGCCTATGACCGTAACTGGTTCCTGCGCATGTTGCGTGATGAAGGTGTCGTAGGACAACGCCTCATGAAGATTCTGGGCACCTCGCCGTTCACATCGGAGCTCATCATCAAAGCGCCAGATGTGGTCAAGCAGCTTTCTGATGGAGCAGCCGGGCCGAAGCTACTGGAGACTAAGCCGGAGCAGGTGTCGAAGGCACTCATCAATTCGAGCAAGCGTCATGCCAATCCGGATAAGGCTGTGGCCGTCGCGAGGTCGCTGCGCCGCGTGGAACTTGCCCGTATTGCGTCAGCAGACCTTCTCGGATTCCTACCGGTCCAGCAGGTGTGTCACGAGCTTTCCACGATCTGGAATGCCGTCCTTGAAGCTGCACTGAGGGCTGAAGTCCGCGCGTGGCGGATAGACAACGAGGACGCGGAACCTCCTGCACGTATCGCGGTCATCGGCATGGGGCGTCTAGGCGGAATGGAGCTAGGCTTTGGCTCGGACGCTGACGTCATCGTCGTTGCTGAGCCCACTGAAAGCAATGAGGAATCAGAGGCCATGGCGTGGGCCATTGGCATCATCGACAAGCTGCGTCGTCGCCTTGCTAAGCCCTCTGGAGACCCGCCACTTGAGGTCGATTTGGGCCTGCGGCCTGAAGGAAGGTCAGGCGCCGTAGCACGCTCGATTGAATCTTATGAGCGCTACTACTCGCGATGGGGCGAATCCTGGGAAATACAAGCCCTGTTGCGCGCCGCCTTTGTTGCCGGCGATGAGGCAGTAGGAGAGCGGTTTATGGCCATGATCGATACGTTCCGCTACCCAGACAAAGGAGCGAGCGAGAAGACGCTTCGTGATATTCGCCGTATGAAGGCACGCGTAGATAATGAGCGCCTGCCGCGCGGTGCTGACCGCAATACCCACACCAAGCTGGGGCGAGGTGGTCTGACCGATATCGAGTGGACCGTACAGCTGCTGCAAATGATGCATGCACACGAGGTACCGGAGTTACATGATCCTTCCACGCTCCGCGTGCTGGATGCGCTGGAGGAACATGAGGTTATTCCGGCACAGCAGGTCCAGGAGCTGCGTGAAGCCTGGTTACTGGCCACCGATGCCCGAAATGCTTTAGTCCTTGTTCGCGGCAAACGCGTGGACCAACTACCGGCACCAGGACCGCAGTTGGCGCAGGTCGCCGGTGCTGCTGGGTGGGCGCCAGAGAATAACCAAGATTTCCTCGAGCACTATCTCAAAGTCACACGCCATGCCCGCAAAGTGGTGGATGAGGTGTTCTGGGGAGAAGCGGAGTCCTTTGAACATGACTAAACCGATTCCCTAAAAATCTATATCCTTAGCACTAGGAAAAGATTTTCCCACTGCTCATATCCTGAAGACCCACAGAAGCACAAACAACAGACCACACTCAATCCACAGAGAAGGAACACCACATCATGAGCCTTAACCTTTCCCTCGACCTGAAAGATGCCACCCTCGCCGACCTCGAAGCATTTCTCGCCGCAGCGCGGGCTGCCGATAGTGATCCGCACGCAGCGCTGAGTGTGGATGGAACGGTGATGCGGGTGGACGTCGATAAGCCACGCGTGCGCCCAGTCGAACCGCAGAAGGACACACAGCAGCGCTCACACTTTGACCGTCCCGTTGCCGAAAACACCATCCGTTCCATCATTGATGCCCTTTCCGAGCGCCTCGACCGGCCGTACCCGCCGCGTGGTAGCTCCTTTGGCACGTTTGACCCCGACACGGATTAAGCCGTGCGGATGAGAGCGAACTAGACTGATGGGCGTGAAGTCCAAGCAAATTATCGCCGTGTGGATCGCGGTGGTGCTGGCGGTTGTCGCTGTTGTCGTCACTGGTTGGTGGGTGACAGAGCGTCAGCAGGTATCCGAAGGTGCTCTCACCGTCAAGGACGTCGTCGATGGTGGAGTGCCCCAAGACCAATCGCTTAACGCGTACGTGGATCCAGCGGAGCAAGACCGCATCGTGGCGTTGGCAGAAGCGCTCGGCATCCCCGCGGAATCCGTGCCGCGCGGAATCCTCTCGGTGTCCTCAGATGTGTATCGCTCCCGCCAGATTCTCAAAGCCGAGCTGGATAAAGCCGTGGCCAACAACAAGATCACCAAGGAGGATGCCGCGGGCACGCTCGCTGCTTTTGACGCCGGCCTGGTGACCCCGGCCATGGGGCCCATCGTCGCCGAATCTAACCCAGCGCAGTAAACCCCCAGCTTCTGGCAGGTAGTCGGCAGAAACCCAGCACGCTCTTGGCAGGAGGACGCCTTATTCTCAAACGCACAGATAACGAAACGATAAAGGTTGGTGCGTTGACGTGGAGAAACGGCGACAACTGCGAGAGTTCCTGCGAACCGTGTGCGGCGTAAGCCTCGCTATCCTCGTTCCTATCGGCGGGGGACTGGGAATGTTCGCGGTGGCGAATGGGGTGCCCTTGGAAACGGCGATAAGCGCGCTGCCCGCAGATTAACCCACCTGCACGATGGTGGCGCGTGGGCCAGAGTCCTTTCCACGCAAGAAATGGGTCACGATGACGCCCACGATTCCTATGCACCACACGCCCAGCACTGCGAACGCAGCAAGCTTGAAATCCGTCATGGGGTAGTCCGGGCCGTGACCCAGGTGGTCGAGCGCCACGCCAAACAGTTGCGCGCCGAGCATGGAGGAGATGAATCCGCCCATATTCCCCAGGCCAGTCGCGGTGGCCACCACGGTGCGGTCAAGGTTTTCCCGCACGATATCGAAACCATAGTTCGCCACGGGCGTGCACAACGACACCAGGCTGATGAGGATAAACAAGGACAAGTAGCTGCCGCCCGCTAGGAAGAAGACAATCCAAACAGTGATATTAACCGCGACGAAACCAAGCGTGAGCCACGGGCGATAGCCACTGGCACGGGAGGAAATCTTGCCGTGGAGAGGTCCAACGAGGACCATGCACACACTAAACCAGGTGAGTACCCATCCGGCCTCCGTTTTGGAAAAGCCCAGACCCGCGGTCATCATCGGCATTCCCCACAGCATGACGAAAACATTGGTGGCAGCGAGTCCCACCCAGTGGATAAAGAAAGCCTGCCAGGCCACCGGGGAACGCAGCACCGAGGCTAGCAGTGAGCCCAAGCGGTGTGGCTGAGCATTAGGCCGCTCCTTCGGGGCGGAAACAATGCCCAGGGTCTCAGGCGAGTCTGCCACCGCCACCGCAGCGGCCACAGCGATAAGGATGCCCACCGCGCCCAGGGTGACGAAAGCGGTGGTCCACCCAGCCCACCCCAGCACCAGGGAGAACGGGATGGCGGACATGAACTGGCCCAGCTGACCTAGTGATGAGGTCACCTGAGTAAACATAGGAGTGCGGTGCAGCGGGAACCAATAAGGCAGGATGCGCATCACCGAGAGGAAGGCGGTGGCATCACCTAAGCCGATTAAAATGCGCGCGGCGATGGCAACCCAATAGTTGGCGGTAAAACCCAAGACCACTTGGCCGATACCCATAATGACGGAGCCGATGACGAGCAAGCGCCGAGGCCCAAACTTATCAATGAGCAACCCAGTAGGAATCTGCGCGAGAGCATAAACGCCCAGCTGAACCGAGGTAAAAACCGCAATCCGGGAGGCATCCACCTCAAAGCGGTCAATAGCTTCCAACCCTGCCACGCCGAAGGAGGTACGGCCAGTCATCGCCACGATGTACACCATCATCGCGGCAACCCACACAGACAGGGCTTTAGTGGTGATGACTTCGCGAGGATGAGGAGCCGACATGGCTGATACTTTACGCCCAACCCACTAAGATGCAGGGGGTGAAGTACATTTCGACCCGAGACACCGACCGCCAGCCGGCTTCCTTTACGGACATCCTCCTGGGAGGCCTGGCCCCTGACGGAGGCCTGTACCTGCCGGAATCCTACCCGCGCATCGACGATGCCACCCTGACCTCGTGGCGCCACACGCTCGCGGAGGGCGGGTACGCAGCGCTGGCGGCGGAGGTACTGAAACTCTTCGTGGATGATATTCCGGAAGAGGATCTCGAGGCTATCGCGCAGCGCGCCTACACCTTCCCGAAGTTCGCCAACGAGGAGATCGTCCCGGTCAGCGAGCTGGGGGAGGACTTGTACATCGGCCACCTTTCTGAGGGGCCCACCGCTGCGTTCAAAGATATGGCGATGCAGATGCTCGGCGAGCTCTTCGAGTACGAGCTGGCGCGCCGGGGTGAAACCCTCAATATTCTGGGCGCTACCTCGGGTGATACGGGTTCTTCTGCGGAGTACGCCATGCGCGGGCGCCAGGGCATCCGCGTGTTTATGCTGACCCCGGCCGGGCGCATGACCCCGTTCCAGCAAGCTCAGATGTTCGGCCTGGATGACCCCAACATCTTCAACATCGCCCTCGATGGTGTCTTCGATGATTGTCAGGACGTGGTTAAGGCTGTGTCCGCTGACGCAAACTTCAAGGCGGAATACCGCATTGGTGCGGTGAATTCCATCAACTGGGCTCGCCTCATGGCGCAGATTGTCTACTACATCAACTGCTACCTCAAAGTCACCGCGGAAAACACCGAGAAAGTCTCCTTCAGTGTCCCGACCGGTAACTTCGGTGATATTTGTGCCGGGCACATTGCCCGCCAGATGGGTCTGCCGATTGACCGTCTCATCGTGGCCACGAATGAGAACGACGTCTTGGATGAATTCTTCCGCACGGGTAATTACCGTCCGCGCTCCTCGGCGCAGACGCACAAGACCTCCTCGCCGTCGATGGACATTTCCCGTGCCTCCAACTTTGAGCGTTTCGTCTTCGATCTGCTTGGCCGCGATGCCGCGCAGGTGGACGAGCTTTTCGGTGCCAAGGTGAAGGAAGGCGGGTTTAGCGTCGACAAGCGCGTGCTCGACTCTGCCCACGCGGACTATGGATTCCTGTCTGGTGCCTCGACGCACGCAGACCGTCTTGCCACCATCAAGGACGTGCACGAGAAGTACGATGTCCTCGTCGACCCACACACCGCAGACGGCATCAAGGTGGCCCGCACTGTGAAGGAAGAATACGGAGTGGAAAGCCCCATTGTGTGTCTGGAGACGGCCCTGCCGGTGAAGTTCTCCGAGACTATCGTGGAGGCCATCGGTGAAGAACCAGAGGTTCCTGAGCGCTTCCAGGGCATCCTCGACTCTGAGCGCCGCGTTAAGGAACTGCCAAATGATGCGGCAGCGGTGAAGGATTACATTATGGCGTCGATTAGCACAACGGAGGTCTAAACCATGGCACAGGAACAGTTCTCAGGACCGGAATACTACACCGAGTTTGATCCAGAGAAGTTCATCCGTGACATGAAACAGGTCGCGGAGATGGAAAAAGAAAAGGCCAAGAACACGGAAGAGGCTAGCCCCGAGCAGGATGACTAGGCGCATCCTCCCCGGCGTCCTGTTCGCCGTGGGACTCGCTACGGCCTCCTGCATTCCTGTGGAGGAACCCCTCTCTGCGGCAGGCAGCGCGCCGTATTCGACCGTGGTGGCCGCACCACCACAGGCAACAACACCGCAGGCATCCCCGGTGCCTCCAGGCGCCGCCCTGGATGTCA
The DNA here is from genome assembly GCF_001812805.1 of Corynebacterium sp. HMSC078H07. Lineage (GTDB taxonomy): Bacteria > Actinomycetota > Actinomycetes > Mycobacteriales > Mycobacteriaceae > Corynebacterium. The sequence continues at coordinate 97,410 of NZ_KV810455.1, forward strand.
GCTCCGGTGAGCCCGTTCCAGGGGAGAATTTCGACTTCAACTTGTGCACGGTGGCATGGAGCTTTGTGCTTGGCGACGGCCGCACGATCGCCGTCACCGCCTCCCATTGCGGTGAGCCTGGCGATACCGTGTGGGCCGGCAACGCCGAAGGGGAATTCACGTACCCAGCGGAGCCTGTGGGAACCATCATCTATTCGGATCTGTTGGCGCCGGAAACACACGAGCTCGACTTCGCATTGGTGGAGATTACCCGCGACGTTGACTTCTACACGCCACAGGATATGCCGACCTCCGTCGCCGCGGCGGGGGAGAGTACCTTGCCTGACCAGGTGTGCAAGCTGGGGCGCATCACAGGAGAGACGTGCGGTCAACTCACACACCGCGCGGGCCCTGGCAAGCTCACGTATGACGACCGCACGGTGGATACGATGTCCGCGCGGGCGCAGGCCTGCTCGGCCCGCGGCGACTCCGGCGCGCCGGTGTATGGAGCGCCAGGAACCCCGCAGGAAGGAGTCATCGTGGGTGTGCTTTCCGGTACGACTGATGCGGCTATCGACGGCGCCGAGTGCGCGCCCGCTGCCGGCGCGGAAATGTCCTTTACCGTGGCAGCCGATATCAATGCCGTCCTCCCGAAGATTCTGGACCCCCTCTAAACCAGTAGGATAAGGGCCATGCCCACTCCTGAGTATATTGTGTCCTTGCGTGAGAAAATCGGCCACGACCAGCTCTTTCTTCCCGCTGTTACCGCGGTAATTGTGCGCGCGGTGCCTACCGGATCCGCTATCTGGGAGCTGCCTTCGGTGCTGTTGGCGCAGCGTGCCGATAATGGTGCCTGGGCTCCGGTCTCTGGAATCTGCGAGCCGGGTGAGGAAATCACCACCACAGCGCTGCGCGAAGTCAAGGAAGAAATCGGCCTCGATGGGCGCATTGAGGCTCTCCTTGGCGTGGGTCAGGTCGGCCCCGTTACCTTCCCCAATGGGGATCAGTGCATGTTTATGGACACCACCCTCCGCGTGTCTGTTCCGGACGATGCTGAACCCGTCGTTTCTGACGAGGAAAACCTGGATGCCCAGTGGTTCTCCGTGGCGCAGATGCCGACGTCCGTCAGCGCCCGCCACCGCATGGTTATCGGCGATGCTGTGGCGCAGATGAAACACCCACAGGGCTTCCGGCCCCGCATGGGCTACGTCAAGCGTAACCAGTAAGCCAGTTCTTTCGGCTCCGTCACCACACTGACCTCACCGTCGACGATGGAGTCCTCCAGTTCTTCTCGGCCAATCCAGGGGCTGTGCTTGTCGACGCCTACCAAGACCAGCTGTCCCACGGTCATCAGCAGCCGTCCGTGACAGGACAGGGCAAAGAGCAAGGTAACATCGCTCATCCCATAGCCCCATGCTGTGGCGTACACATCTCGCGCGCCCGGCCCTAGGTAGGAGGTTTCGAGCAGCAAGGTGCCGCGGCGCAGATATATACCCTCCCTGGGCAAGCCCGCAAGAAGAGCACGCACCGCATCAACGTCGGCGCCGTCGAGCGCGATGAAGGTGAGTGGTGGTGTCATGGCGAAGCTGGGAGAAAGATTGTTTTCTTGGCGGAAGCATAAAGTAGTAGCACAAACAAATGAAATCCCTTGAGACGCGGGTGGGGCGCTCTTTAGGGTGAAGACCATGATGTCACACACACTCAAGAAAGCGACCATTGCAACCGCACTCGCAGCACTGACCTGCGGTGCCCTCGGCACCGGCGTTGCTGGTGCTGCGGAACCGACCTCCGCTAACCCTTTCGCCTCCAGCTCCAGCCAGATCGAAGAGCTGAGCTCTAAGCTGTTTGGCAACAAGGGCGGCAACAATGACGGCGGCAAGGATGATGAGAAGGGCTCCGGCCTCATCGAGAAGTATGAGGAGGTCGACGGCTTCAAGGACAAGCTTCCTGCCGATGAAGCGAAGAAGGCGATTGTCGGCACTTTCAAGGCCAAGAAGAACGATGCCGTATCTGTCACCTTCAACGAGGACGGCACCCTGTCCTACAACGATGGCTGCAACCACGGTTCTGGCACCTACCACTTCGACGGGGCTGATGCGATTGTCATTGACAATCTCACTGAGACCAGGATGGCATGCGATAAGCCGGTGATGGCTGATGCCCAGGATTTCAAGTCGATTCTAGAGATTAAGCCTGCAGTCTTCCCTATCGACGATTCCACCTATGCCTTGGGCGCCCAGGGTATTGTCATTCAGTTCGTCAAGTCTGAAGACAAGTAAAATCTTGCCGGTGCGTGTCAAAGCTGTGAGACAAATGGTTTCCTTGGGGAAAGTATAAAGTTGTAGTACAAACCCATGAAAAGCCTTGTGTTTGTAGCGTGATGCTTTTTAGGGTGAAACCATGTTGACGCACACATTCAAGAAAGCGACCATTGCAACCGCGTTCGCAGCACTGACCTGCAGCGCCTTTGGCACCGGCGTTGCTGGTGCTGTGGAATCTGCCCCCACCAACCCCTTCGCCTCCGGCTCCAGCCAGTTCGCACAGCTGAGCTCCAAGATCTTTGGCGGCCAAGATGATGAGAAGGGCTCCGGCGTTGTCGAAAAGATCGATGACGTCGAGGGCCTGAAGGCACCACTCTCTGCCGATGAGGCCAACAAGGTTCTCCTTGACGGCCCGTTTGAAGCCAAGAAGAACAAGAACATCACCATCGGCTTCCAAGAAGACGGCACCGTTGCCGTTGATGACGGCTGCAACGGCGGCAGCGGCACCTACGCGGTCGACGAAAAGAACGGCACCGTGGAATTGAAGGACGTGATGACCACGAAAAAGGGCTGCGAAAAGTCCGTGATGGAGGATGCTAAGGCATTCACCGATCTTGTCTACGCCAAGCCACACGTCTACGCCATCGACGATTCGACCATTGCCTTCGTCACCCAGGGACACGTCATTCAGTTCGTCAAAGCTGCGGAGTAAATAAAGTAAACAAACTGCGCTGCACGGTGGCTAGCCCGCAACGGGCTGGCCACTTTCTTTTGTGCGTTCAGCAATTCGGCGGCCCTCGATTGCCCAGCTGACAAAGCGGCTGGAACAGGCTGTCCAGTGAACAATGAGCAAGATAGGCAGGCTCAGGGAGATGAGATCTAAAAGCTCAGAGCCGTTGACGAGAGCGACTTGGTGGCCTCCCATGCTCACCGTTCCCGGCGGGAAGGTGCATGCCCACCAGGCCGGTGTGTACTCCGCCCACCGTACGACGTTGGGGTAGAACTTCGCCATTGCCCACAGAGCAAGGGGGATAGCGATAATCATCGCGGTGAGACCGTAGTACACGGAGAACTTACCTGGGTAGAGGATCTGCATCGCAGTGGTGGACTGTCCCACCACACCCAGCGGCACCCAGGCGGTGGCGGAGTTCGGGCCACTGAGATCCACTTTGCTGTGCCACGCGGCCCAGTACACACGGATGAACGTTGGGACGGCCGTGAGAATCGACATGGCGAAAAAGCCCGTGCCCAACAAGTGATAGAACTGGCCGTAATCGCGGGCACAGAACCCGGCGACAGAGGAGGAAATCATGGGTCCCACCAGCGGCAATCCCCAGGTAAACCGTGGCTGGCCGTCGAAGCGGGTGAGCTGAATAGCCCACGTGACAACGGTGACGGGAGCACCGATCCAGAAACCCACGAGCCGGAACGCTGGAATACCCGTTAGACCCGACAGTGCCGCGCCGAGCGCCAAGATTCCAATAAAGTACATCGACCATTCCGCCATTGTTGTGCGCGCAAAGCTGGGCTGGCGGTAGCGCGCAAAACCGATGGTGAGAACCAAGAAGATGACACAGGCAATGCCAGCAAACACGGCGGAGCCAATCATCAAACCGTTTTCGACAAGGAGGCGGGATACGATCGAGGTACCCATGAGACTGCCTCCCCAAGCGGGGCCAGGCGGCGGCAATTGGCGGAATCTATCAGACACAGATGGCATGGTAGCTGTATTCCCCGCCTACTGTCCTATTGATGTGCTGAACTTTGCGGAACCGGGCTCCTGTGGGGTGGGTAACCTGCCCATTTGTGCCTGCTAGCTTCAAGGATCGGGCTCGCGGCATCACGGAAGCTCGGGGTTGTTATGGGTTTGAATCAGGTCCTTCAGGTACATCCGTGCGACGAGCTTGTATAGCCGGCATGTACCACGTTACAGCGGCTGCCAGGATAGCCACTGCGGAAGCGCTCCATGTGAGAAACTCATCAGGGGTAAACCACCACGCGGATACGGCGAGTGCACCGAGCACGAGCCATAAAGCGGGGATAAGGGGGCTAGGGTTTTCCACCCATGGTTCTTGGGGGAACCGGCTACGCGCTTCGGCACGGATGCGCCGGGGAGTCTTTCGGGAAAGCGTCCAAACGCAGCCCACAACAAACACCAGCCCTGCGCCAGCGATGAGTAGGTCTCCCTTCACTCCGCCGAACATGAAAACGCCGACGGCGAACGCTAACGCCACGCGTTCCGACAGAGTAGGGGGGAACTTTTGGGCCGGATCTACGTCGGGGTAGATGCTCCTGAAGATATCGGTGTGGGGGTGGCTGTGCATGCTGTTTCCTCCGGTTTAGTTGATATGTTGACAAACCTGTTAATTTAGGGCAGGCTGACCTTACCAAGGCAAGCCTAGCCTATAATTAGTCCTGGATGAAACAAGGTTCTCAACATGATTCGCAATCTCTGGCGCTCAGCATGCGGTGTGATGATCGCAGCTCCCCTTGCTCTCGGCGCCGTTCCATTTTTGAACAGCGCCCCGGTAGCTCACGCAGAGACTTCCTGTACGTGGAACTGGGGGATCAAGCAATCCTTCCGAAGCTACATCAAAGGCAATATCGCCCGCGGCGGCTGGGGAGCCAGCGGTATCGGCTTTAGCGGTGATGAAAAAGGCAACGGTGCTTTTGTGTTCCAAGCCAGCGCGCCCACGTCCTCTGGCGGTACAGTCACCATCCCGTTCCAAGGCACGCTGAACTTCACAGGACATGACGGGGTTCTCGACATGACAATGTCGGACTTCAAGGTCATTGCTTCCGGTGACCAAGCAAAAGTGACGGTTGACTACGTTTCTTATGAACTGAACCGAAGCAACTACACCCGCGGGGCCCAGATTAAGGGCGACGATGAGGTCATCGCCACCATTAATCTGCAGGAGCCTGTCAAGGACAACGGCTCGGCAGTGAACCTGACGGGAACCACGTCTCTTAGCGCCGGGGGAGTCAAGCTCTTCACGGGCTTCTATGAGCAGGGCGAAGAACTCGATCCTTCCTCAGGCACCATCGCGTTGGATGGATCCTGCTCTGGTTCCGGCGGTGCAGCCGACAATGGATCTGGCTCGAAACGGCAGCTGAACTCTATTACCGGCAATTTTACGGGCTTCAACAAGGAAGTCATGGCTATGTTGTCCGAAACCAACGACACCATGAACGGTGTCACCACGTTTATGGGTAATACCCAAGCCTTCTTGGACGAGCTGGACTCATTCAAGAAGCGAGGCGACACCAACTCGGCTGCGGCTCCAGCGGTGTCGGCTAGCGCGCAGTCTGGCAACTCTACCTCCGGTAGCACCAGTACCCCGGGCCGAAGCGCCAACAGCCTTCCAGAAACAGCAGCAGTTGGCAACGGATCCAGCGTGGGAGCGTCGACAGCTGGAGTGCCTAACTCCGGTGCTTCGGGGGCGACGAGCTCGGCGGATTCTTCGTCAGGGGCAGCCTCTGCAGCCAACGAAACCTGCCAAGCCACCGGTGTGACCCAAGCTAGGGCGCAGTGGGGAGTGAAGAAGTCATTCCAGTCCTATATCACCGGCTCCATTGCGCAAGGAAAATGGGATCTCTCGGGAGTCGGATACAGCAATAGTAGATTCCAGTTTTCCGGCAACTCAGGCGCAGTTAAGGACGGCGCGGGTTCCGTGCGCTACGGCGGAAGCATCCAGTTCACCGGCCACCACGGCAAGCTCGACCTCAATATTGCGAATCTAGAAATCTCCTTCAACGGTAAAACCGGAAAACTAATCGGCGACGTGCGCTCCTCCAACATGGAAGGCGAGAAGAAGGACTTCGGACGCACCGCCATCGCCGACTTGAATTTCACGTCTCTGGAAGTGGGGACAGATGCCGTTTCGGGTGAAGCAACAGTATCCCTGACTGACGTTGGCTCCAAGGCATTCGCCGAATTCTATGAACCTGGAACACAACTCGATCCGCTAAGTTTCAACGCCAGCCTGGGCGGAAACGCCGATTGCAACGACGCTGTTGGCGGCAATAGTGGTGGCGGCTCGTCCAGTGCGGGAGACAGTGCCGGCTCCGAGGCGAAGGGCAGTGGCGGCGTCAACTCCGAAGCAGTAGACAACGCGCTGGCCAGTGACTCGTCGCAGGGCTACGAAGATGGTTCAAAGAAATTCCAGATCAAGTCCGCGAACTCCGAGAACGGCACCACCGATGACCTAGTTACCTACCTCCTCCTGTTCATCGCCGGGCTCATTATCGCCGGAGGCTCCACCAGCCGCCTCATTATGAACAACTCCTAGAAAGATCGCCGTGAAACTTCTCCTACGTCTCCTTTTCCCGCTTCTGTGCATCGTGGGATTGACTGCCTGTGGCGTGCAAGGAAGCTATACAGACCAGCTACCGGACCCGCAGGACCTTTCCGACCCGCGCTCCTTCGAAGGCGTTACTGAGGTAAGTGACTTCGCCGATATCGAGCCGGTAAGTACTAAAGTCCAGCCCGCCCTTCCGGTGGAACTTACTGACGCTGATGGTTATGACGTCTCCGTCACGGACGTCTCGCGGATTCTGGCGCTCGATATTTATGGGACCTACACCAAAACGCTGAGTGGATTGGGGCTCGCGGACAATATCGTTGGCCGCACCGTCTCTTCCACTGAACCGAATCTGGCGGATCGTCCTGTCGTGACTGAAGGCGGCCACAATATCAATGTTGAGGCAGTCCTAGAACTTAATCCGACGCTCGTTATCGTGGACCACTCCATTGGGCCCCGTGATGCGATCGATCAGATCCGTGAAGCAGGCGTGACCACTGTGGTCATGGAACCGCAGCGGACCATCGACTCGGTTGACGAAGACATCATTACGCTGGGTGAGACCGTCGGGCTTCCGGACGAGGCCCGCAAGTTATCAGAGCGCTCCATCAAGGAAATTGATGAGTCGAAGGAAGCCATTAAGACCATTGCCCCCGAGGAACCAATGCGTATGGCCTTCCTCTACGCCCGCGGGAACGGTGGCGTGTTCTTCATCATGGGGGAGGGGACCGGCGCCCAAGACCTCATCGAAGGAATAGGGGGAGTCGACCTCGCTGCGGAGAACAACCTTTCTTATGCCGAACCTGCTAACGCAGAAGCGCTGGCCCGCATCAACCCAGAGGTGATCATCATGATGACCGATGGTTTGAAATCCACTGGCGGAGTCGACGGACTACTGGAACGTCCTGGTGTGGCTCAGACCATTGCTGGTCAAAAGCAGCGCATCGTCACCATTCCTGACGGCCAGTCCCTGGCCTTCGGCCCCATGACCGGTCAGACACTGGTCAAACTCGCAAAGGCTGTATATGACCCAGACAATGCATAGCGACGTCTTCACACGACGCCGCACTCAGCGGATATCGGTATTCATATTCTTAGCGGTGCTTGCTGTTCTAGCGGGACTCATCTCGATCGTCCTCGGACAGTACTACATTGCGCTTTCTGATCTGTTCCCGATTCTGGCCTTAGGGCCGGGGCAAGAGTCCCTCACAGCCAGCGTGGTATGGAATATTCGCCTGCCGCGCTTGGTTTTGGGGCTACTCGTAGGTGCTGCTCTAGGCGTTGCCGGCACGTTGATGCAGGCCATCTTTGCCAATCCTCTGGCGGAGCCATCCATCATCGGAGTGACCTCCGGTGCAGGTGTTGGGGCGGCTGTAGCATTCGTCTTCAACCTCACCTTCGTGGGAACTTTCACTGTGCCAGCGCTGGCTTTCTTGAGCGCACTTTTAGTTACTTTCATTATCTACCAACTTGCACGCTATAACGGTCGCGTCACGGTGGTTCACCTGATCCTCACGGGTATCGCCATTAATGCAGTGTGCAATGCAATCATCTCCTTCATGGTGTACCTAGCACCGACCGCCAACCGGGAAGCCATCATTTTTTGGCAGATGGGTTCGTTCAATGGCTCGCAGTGGAAGCACGTATGGGTTGTTTTTCCCATCGTCCTTATCGGTATAGCAGTAGCCCTGCGTTTGGGCAGGCAACTTGACATTCTTGCGCTGGGCGAACGCGCTGCTGTGCACACTGGCGTAGATGTGTCTGTGTTGCGCATCGTGGCAATTGTGGCATCCGCAGTGCTTACCGCAGCTGCTGTGTCCTTCGCCGGCCTCATCGGCTTCGTTGGGCTCATCGTTCCCCACTTGTTACGCAGCATCGTAGGACCGCAAAACCACATCCTCATTCCTGCATCCGCCTTAGGTGGTGCGGTGCTCATCGGCTTTGCGGATGTGGCAGCACGAACCTTGATTCCCTTTGCGGACCTCCCAATCGGTATTTTTACCGCCTTAGTTGGCGGACCGACCTTCTTCATCCTGTTGCGCCGCATGATGCGAAAGGGGGTGCACTGATGCTGAACGTGGACAACCTCACCGTCCAAGTCGACGGGGTTACCCTCGTTGACAGCGTGACCTTTAATGCCCGGCCAGGCGAGGTCACCGGACTAATTGGCCCGAATGGTGCGGGGAAGTCAACTGTCCTTGGCGCGATCGCGGGTGATATCGACTTCTCCGGTGAAATCAGTGTCGGCGGTTTGTCGCCGAAGACCTCGCCCCGTGAGCTCGCACGCAAACGTGCGGTGATGCTTCAGGATGTTTCGGTGTCCTTTGAATTTCTGGTACGCGATGTTGTCGCGATGGGCCGCCGCCCTTGGCGCGGAACGCCCCACGCCGAACTTGACGAGCAGTTTATCGAAGCTGCCCTTGAAACAGCTGGAGCCGCGCATCTCTCCGGACGCGATATCAGCACGCTTTCCGGTGGTGAACGTGCGCGGGTGGCCTTTGCCCGTGTTCTTGCACAAAATACTCCAATAATCCTGCTGGATGAACCGACAGCGGCCCTCGATATCCGCCACCAAGAACAGCTACTGGGTTCTGCGAAAGCCCTAGCCCGCGAGGCAGGAGTAACCGCACTCGTGGTGCTCCATGACCTGAACGCGGCAGCCGCATATTGCGATCACATCGTGTGCGTCTCACGCGGGGGGATCGCAGCTCAAGGGCGCGTGGCGGAGGTTTTCACCGGTCCCATCTTGTCAGAGGTGTACGGCTGGCCGATCTCCGTCGACGGGCTGCAGGTACAACCACAGCGTGCCGCGCCCACAATCAATTCATTTTTCTCGCATCAACTGGAGGACTTCCATGTTTAAAAAAATCTTGGTGACCGCTATCGCAGCGACGGCGATTACTGTGCCGCAGGCAACCGCGGCAGAAGCAGAATCCTGCACCATCGAATCCGGCACTTTCAACTGGGGTATCAAGCACTCCTGGCGCTCCTACATCAAGGGACGAATCGCTAACGGTGACTGGGAGACGACCGGAACGGTGAAGGAAAACGGCGATCCGACAGGCAGCGATTTCACCTTCGGTTTCGAAGTCGATCCGGAAGCGTCCACAGTCTCTGTGGACGAGGCCGGCAATGTCACTGCATCGAAGATCAAGGCCAAGGACTCTTCGATTACTTTCACTGGACACCACGGAGCGCTGTACTCCAAGATGACGAACCCATTCGTGCAGACCGAAGGCGATAAGGCCCAGCTCGGCTCCGGCTACGAGGCCTACTTTGTTGAAGGCAAGCACATGACGCAGTACACCCCGGAGGACCGCGTTGAAGCCAACAAGCGTACTGGTGAAGGGGCGTTCGGTCAAGGTAAGGCACAGTGGAGCAAGGACGGCGATACTCTCACGCTTAATGCTTCCGACGTGATGTACGAGCGACAGCCCGGAACGAATGATTCTGGTGACGTCGAGGGCGTTGACTTCCTGTTCATGGGTATGTACAGCCACGACTACAACCCAGAGGTGGACAGCGCGCAGCTGACCCTCAATCTCGCCCCGGGCTGCGGCCAAGAGAAAGACAATGACGAGGTTCCGTCCGAGGGGGAGAAGCCGAAGTCCCA
>NZ_KV810456.1 GCF_001812805.1 Corynebacterium sp. HMSC078H07
TCTCGGCGGGGCATGTCGGTGTCAACGTCTAGGGGTATTGAGCAGAGTGATATTTAGCCCGCTGCGTTCGGCTTGGTCGATGTGGATTTGTCAGGAACCCAGGATGAGGCCGCCGATCCAGCTAAGGAAACGGACGGGGCCTATCGGTGCCAAATGGTGCCAAATGGTGCTACCCTAGTGTTATTGCCACCTGTTACGACAGGATCGGAAGAAGACCCTGGGACCCCAGCCGGACGACTGGACCCAGGGTCTTCGCCTGCCTCTAGAGGGAATCCGGGGTGGGACGGTTGAGGACCACTTTCTCGTGCAGCTTCTCCCAGTACTGCTCTTCCCCCTAGATGGACGGAGTTCAGTGCTCCCAGAACGGCATCTGGAATCCAGAGCAGGGGATCATCGCCACCGCGTACGTGTCGCAGTCGGATGCCAGCACTTTGTCCCTGGCCCTGCAGGGCAACTATATGGGCGACGTCTCGCCTGTTTTGTGCTTCTTGCCGGCTTTCCAAAGTGACGTTGTGGACGTGCATCTCGGAGAGCTCGAAGTACATCTGCTCCAAGCATTTCCTGCGGTGCCTCTCCGTCTTCTTGCTCACTTCACTCCGGTGGGTGATGATCGCTTGCATGGAGTCGATCTCAGAAAGGGTGTCCACGATTTTTCGGCGTCGGCTATTACGTTCGTCGGTCCAGTGAAGTTTGACCTGGCCAGGAAGTCGTAGTGGACGCAGCTCCTCGCGTATTTTTTCCAAGTCTTGAGTGTCGATGATAGCTGCACACACCATGTACTCCTGCCGGTCTGGGGGTCTAAGGGCGGAGGACTCATCGATGTAGGCGACTAGCTGTGATTCCACCCTGAAATTGTAGCCCGTCCGGGCCGACGCACCCCTCGGCCCGGTACCAACTACTCGGAACACGGCAGTACCGAGTCCCCAGAACACCGGTACCAAAAACTCGCATCTGACAA
>NZ_KV810457.1 GCF_001812805.1 Corynebacterium sp. HMSC078H07
CAGAACACCGGTACCAAAAACTCGCATCTGACAATCGGTGCATTCTTCTCCGTTGCAGCAGCCCCCACGTCGCGGCACGGTACGGGGCGCCTGGCACCGTGCTCATTGGGCTCGGCTTGGAAGCCGTCGGCGTCCTTATCCTCGTCCTGCTTATGGGGCCGGATACGAATGGTTGGATCATCGCCGCGCCGCTGACCCTGTACGGCTTGGGCCTGGGGTTCGCCTCCACGCAGCCGACCGGCACGATGCTGCGGGATATTCCCGTCGATGACTCCAGGCAAGCCTCCGCAACGCAAACCACCGTGCGCCAGGGGCAGTGGTGTAGACCTTAAGCGAAGGCATGGCCAACGCCGCGCAGTGGTCGCTCGTAGCCGCTACCGCATTCTTCGCTCTGAGCCTTGTCGGTGCACTTAGGGTGCTCCGTGCTGCGGGGGGAGAGGGGGAGAGAAGGGTGTCCCCCGCAAACAATGCCGATCTCGGTGCCCGCGTTAATCGCGTCCCGAACTGATTTTCCACCCGCTTGCTGCTTTGCGTTGCTGCCAGAAGTGACGGTAGATACCGGGGACATCGGAAAGCTCAGAATGCGTGCCCAGCTGGCTGACTTGCCCGTGTTCATCCAAGACTACGATTTGATCAGCAGATTTGATTGTATCCAGCTTATGGGCGATGACAATAAAAGTAGATTGCTCCCGTAGCTCGTCCATCGCAGCAAGAATGTTTGCCTCATTTTCTGCATCGAGCGCGGAGGTAGCCTCATCAAAGAGTACAATCGGCGCTTGCTTGAGAAGCGCGCGAGCTACAGATACGCGCTGGCGTTCACCACCGGATAGAAGCCGCCCGCCTTCACCAACAGGAGTATGCCACCCTAGGCGGTTGGCAATAGAAGTCACGCCTGAAAGATCAGCTGCGCGGAAGACTTCCTCATCGGAGGCGTCGGGACGACCAACGCGGATATTAGCGATTAACGAGTCGTCGAAGAGGTAAACGTCCTGAAAGACCATGGACAGCCTGGACATTAACTGTTCGGTTCCAAGCTCGCGGATATCTACGCCGTCAACCATCACCGCCCCGGAATCTACATCCCAGAATCGCGAAATAAGGCGCGCAATTGTGGTCTTTCCGGAGCCAGAAGGACCGACAATGGCGGTAACGGTGCCTGGTCGAGCATGGAAAGTGACATCTACCAATACTGGTTTATCGCCGTATCCAAACGTGACATTAAGCAGCTCTACATTTCCCGAACCATCGCCTAGGCGCGGAGTAGTGGGTTCTGGCAGGGAAGGAGCATCGGTGATGAGCTCAGTTTCTGCAAGCGCGATACGGCCGGCATCTAAACCGACGAAAGAAGAACCCAGCTGCTCAAGCGTGCGGGTAAACCTCAAGCTGATTCCGATGATCGCAATTGTTTCTAGTGGCGATAGGGCGCCTTCAACGGCAAGATCCGCGGAGACCATAATGAGAGCCACAATGAAGATCTGCACTACTATGCCGTTGAGTAGCAAAGCTAATGTGGATACCCATAGCTCGCGTATTCGTGCTTTATGGTCGATTTCTAGCGCTTGCTCTAGTGGCGCAAAAACTTGTGATTGTCCTGCCGCGCGCAGGGCTGGTTGACGGTTAGCAAATTCTACGATGCGCTGGGAGAGCTCTTTACTCGGCCCCAGTGCGCGGTTCGATGCTTTCTCACGAATCCATGCAGCCAACTGCATCACCACGAGCGCCAATGGTGCGATGATAAGAAGGACCAAGCCCAGCTTCGGGTTCCAGAAACACGCTCCTACTAACAAGGTGACAAGTGCCGCGCTATCGCGGTATATCGTTCCTTGAACATGCGCAATGGTCTCGGACGCCACCATAAAGCGATCTGAAACGAGGCGAGATAGGCCGCCGGTATTAGCCGGTACGAACCAGCCGAGCGGTAGCGTTGCTAATTTATCGCCCACAGTCGTGTGCGCGGCTCGGATGAAATCCAAGGCCGTGTGGTAAGAGGCCAGGGTTGCGAAAAATCGTAGCGCAAAAGCTACGAGCGCAATTGCCAAAAGCGTCCACATCCATGGTGCGATCGTCGTATCCCCATCGAGTGCCTTTGTAAGTGGCACGAGCGTGAGAACGGCGAGGCCATCAAGCACGCCAACGATAAGCGATAGACAAGCATACCTTTTATTGAGCTTATGGCCTACAGGACTTTGCAGCTTTTTGACACTGCGAGTGAGTAGCGGATCACGAAGACGCGAACTAACAGGCGTAGTGGCATTAGACATGAGAATTATCCTTCATAGGCTTGAGGCAGATTATTTGGTCTGCTCCTTGGATGGACTCCGGCTTGTGGGCGATGACTAAGACGGTCTTGCCTCTGACGAGTGTGGCTAGAGCTGCTTGAATTTCTGCTTCGCAGTCAGGATCAGTTGCCGCAGTAGCTTCATCCAGGATCAAGATTGGGGCATTGGTAATGATTGCCCGGGCAATAGAAATGCGTTGCTGTTGTCCACCGGATAAAGAGGTGTCTTCACCAACAACGGTGTCGAGCCCAGCCGGTAAAGCGCGAATATCAGCAGCTATGTGCGCAGCCTCTGCGGCTTGCCAGATCTCTTCATCGCGGGCTTCTGGGCGTGCAAGGCGAATGTTTTCCCGAATACTCATACGCAGTAAGTGAGGATCTTGTAAGACGAAAGCCACAATGCGGTACAAACTGTCGAAAGTGAGATCACGGATATCCACGTTGTTGATAGTGATTGTGCCCGAATCTGGATCCTGGAAACGCGCCAGCATCGTTGCTGCTGTGGATTTGCCAGACCCGGAGGGGCCAATCAATGCCGTGACAGTGCCTGCATTTAGTTGCGCAGAAAAGTCTTGGAGGACTGGTTTGTCTGGGGCGTAGCTAAAGCTGACCTTATGGAACTCCACCTCCATGTCTTGACTACTGGCATCGAGGCTCTTTTGGCCTTCTTTCACATGGGAAATTGTCATGACTTCATCAAGGCGCAACGCCGCATTGCCAGCGAGCTGGTAAGACCACATCATTTGGCCGACGGTTTGAATCGTGCCCGGTATCACCAGCGCAATTAACGTTGTTGCGATGACTTCAGCGACCGTGACATAGCCACCAGCTATCAGCAGGGAACCGGCTCCTACATTGATAAGGATGAGGACAGGAACCGCCACCACAGACTCTGAGATTGCGGAAACACGCAGAAGCGGACGTACCCACTCGTAATAGAATTCCGCGAATTTTTGGGCAGCTTCGCGATATCGAGCGTGGGCTTTGCCAACGGTGCCGAAAGCCTTGACGACGGAAATACCTTCGGAGAACTCCACCGCAGTCGCAGAGACCTCACCCAGATAATTATCCATTTCCGCAGTTTTTGTGCCCATATCTTTCATTGAATACGCTTGGATTGCTAGGAAAATGGGCACAGTGGCAATAGAAAGTAGACCAAGGCGCCAATCCAAGATAAAGGCATAAACCAGAAGCGCGAGGGGCGTAAAGATCGCGGCGACCTTCTCTACAGGAGCATGGGCTGTCAGGGTGTGCAGAGTTAACGTATCGTCCTCGACGGCTTTGCGGACTTTGCCGGAATTAGTCTGGCTAAACCACGAGAGTGGTGCTTTCGCAATAGCGGTAATAATTCGGCGCCGGTTAATCCCCACCAGCTTTGCATCAGCGAAGTGGGTGATCGCAAGGGCAAGGAAATAGAAGAATAGCTGTCCCAAAAATGCAGCAAGTAGCCATTTCACAATGGACGCGACGTCATCAGTATTGCCGTCGATTAGAGCATTTCCCAGTGCCACCAACGCGACGTAGGGTGCTACGGCCAGTACCGAGGATATAAGCGAGAGAAACTGTGCGAAGTAGATGGTTGTTTGCACTGGGGCCAGTAGCTTTTTTAGAGCGACCTGCCCGGCTTTTAGTTTTGCGCGAGCCTCTTCTTCCGGTGACGCACCGTGTGATTCTGGTGCGTGGGTTCCGCTTGATTCTGTGGAACTTTGTTTTACTTCAGACATTACTTTCTCAATTCTTGTTGATGTCAGTCATATCGATGATTCTGGTGACTGATTCTTGGATGAATTCGTGGTCATGGGTGATGACGATGACCACTGCTCCGCTTGCTGCAAGAGATCGAAGGAGCGCAGAGATGGATTGCAGTTGGCGCCAGCCCACGCCAGAGGTAGGTTCATCGAAGATGTAGACCTCTGCTTGCTTGGCGTGGGCTGAAGCTATGGCTAAGCGTTGCCGTTGCCCACCGGACAGAGACTGCGGATGCCGTTGGGCCATTCCTGCCAGATCGAGGCGATGGAGAATCTCATTGACATCGATATGGTCCCGCTTCTTCTTTGCCAGTCCGAGCGTTACTTCTTCTTCGGTGGTGGCTGCGAATAACTGGCGGCCAACATCTTGCATCACCATGTACGCGGTACGTCTGCGGGCAGCCGCTCCTACTCGTTTGCTGTTCAAACGAAGACTACCGCCGCGTTTGGGAGAAGCAAGACCACAAATGATCCTGGCGAGGGTGGTTTTTCCAGCGCCGTTGGGCCCGATTAAGGCGGTGACTTCGCCGCTGGGGAAAAATACGTGGTCAATGTTTAGCACCTCATGCGTGCCATAAGAAAAACAGATGTTGCTTAACTCGAGTCCGCTCCGCTGGGGATCGGCGTTTTCGAGCGTGGGTGGTACCGGCACGCTCGCGGGCAGGGGAACGTGGTGTAAGCTGCGTAGCCCCAATTGTTTGCGTTCGGGTTCGTCTAAGGCATAAAACTCCTGAGCGTGGAAACTCCGCGTTATTTTTCCCTGAGTCAAGTAAATAACTTGGTCAGCGATATCTTTTAAGAAAAAGAGGCGGTGATCAGCGATAATGATCGTTGTGCCTAATTCCTTCAAGCGGTGTAGCGCGCGTGCAAGAATATCGATGCTTTCCATGGAGAGATTGGACGTGGGTTCATCGAGAAGCACGAGACTGCCCGGGGACACAAGCGCGCATGCGCATGCCACGTTTTGTAACTGTCCACCGGATAATTCTTTGAATCGCCGGCCCCGAAGATCGTTAATGCCTAGTAGCTCGACCGCTGATTGAATCCTCGACTCAATTTCTGTGGGATCCACACCAAGGTTTTCTAGCCCGAAGGCCAATTCTGCATTGACGCTTTCAGTGAAAAATTGTGTCCTTGGATTCTGGAATACTGAGGCGCTGAACTCGATGGCTCGGGACAGCGGTTCTTCCGCAGGGTTAAAAGCCTGGTCATCCTTTATAATAGTGATGGCGCCTAGTAGCTCTCCTGGATTGAAATGGGGGATGAGTCCGTTGATCAACTTGAGTACCGTGGACTTTCCCGATCCGGAATCACCGGTAATCAGTAGACACTGTCCTGGAGAGACAGAAAAAGACACATCAGATACACCTTGAATGCCTGGCCGAGCGCCCAATGGATATGTAAAAGAAGCGTTGTGGGCGTTTACACTGGTTGCGATACTGCGTTCGTTCATAAGTGGACCTCCGTGGGGAGCCAGACAGAGGCAACAATGAGGCCCAACCCAGCTAGTGCAGTTGCATCGACAAGCTTGAAGGAAAGATCGGCGGTGGTGGTTGGGCGTGTGGGGCCTCCCAATCCGCGGACAAGAGCAGAGGCAGCGAGCTCATCACCAGCGCGGACGACGGCGCCTAATAGGGGGATGATCAGCATCGCGGACGATTGTGTGGGCTGTGTGATCCAGCTTTTTACTCCAGGCTGGAGACCCCGAAGGACCATGGCATCGCGGATCGCTTTGGCTTCTGCCACGATTATCGGCAAAACGCGCAGGAAAACCGCCGGTGGAATGGTGGCCCAGCCTGGTAAACGCAGGTCCCGCAGTGCTGAGGTCAACGTGGATGGTGTGAGAGTGAGCAAGCCGAATGCGCCGATGGACATGCTGATGACAAAACGGCTTAGCCACGAAAAAATTGCCGCTGAAAAAGCGAAAAATGTGGAGCCAGGAAGCTGTAATAGGCCCCAATACCCTAGATAGGATAATGCAAAAGCGAACAGGCAAATAAGACCATAGTGTGGCTTTACTGTAGCTAGTGCGATGGAGCTGAAGGCGATAGAAATCAGCAGTGTCGGTAGGTGGCCGTGGCTGAGAGCTACCGCATTGATTACTAGAACAGAAAGCAGCACGGTCCGTGGATCGATCGAAGATCGACGAAGCACGCCCTGTTTTTGCAGGCTCACAGGAGACCAGCGCTTTCAAAGTGTTTGCGGCTGACGCGAACTCCGACCTTTCCTCCGATAAAGCCGACGATGAGCGCACAAATGGCCAGTACTCCAATGGTCCATGGCTGGAAGATATCCGACATAGCATCGGCGTATTCTTGACCCATTTGGTCTGCGATATCGACGTAGTATGAGTCCGTATCCAGAATTAGCGGGATAAAAGGCAAAGAAATCCAGACACAGAAGATGCCGTAGGCAATAGGGAAGGACTTGGCAATACTGAGGTGGCTTTTTGTAATAATCAAATCTGCGATAAACCCAAGAATTATGCTTCCCAGCAAGGTCCAGAAGTAGTGTCCGGTGAGCATGAATGCTAATCCGTTAATACCACCGACGAGGGTGAAAGCACCCATTTTGGACGTGCGGACGGCATAAAGCGCTAGCACGATTCCGTTTGCGATTGTCGCGATAAACCATCCA
The DNA here is from genome assembly GCF_001812805.1 of Corynebacterium sp. HMSC078H07. Classification (GTDB taxonomy): domain Bacteria; phylum Actinomycetota; class Actinomycetes; order Mycobacteriales; family Mycobacteriaceae; genus Corynebacterium. Next base: position 6,664 of record NZ_KV810457.1, read on the forward strand.
ATAAACATGAATTGTGGTCCTGCGAATCCAATCATTCCGCTTATAAAGGTGATTACAAAGTAAAGTGCAGCAAAGATGCCAGCGTTGATGAGATCTCTGGTGTTTAAACGTGCCGTCGACCCACTGGATGAGCTTGTACTCCGTGCGGGCGTAGAGGACTGTTGGGTCATCGTAAACCTCGATTCATGAAAATTGGGCAAGGTAAGGCTTGCCTAATAAATATAATGCTGTTTATAAACTATTTCTAGTATTGATCTGAAGGTTCACCCTTAATGGGGGCGAATGCAGATAAGCGGACATCAAACCAGAGCACGACTACCGACTACGCACCGACAAAGTAGGCACGAACGGCAAGACAGCACTGCGATGGGGCGACAAACTACGCCGCCTCTACATCGGACGCCGATGGGGCGGAGAACCCATCACCATGGTCTGCGTCGACAACCACGTCGACATCAAAATAACCGCCACCGGGGCACAAATCGCCGCCTACACACGCACCGAGGAAAAGATCTATTACAACAAGAAAGACAACGAACTCAACCCCAACGGGGCAACTAAAAACAAAAAATTTCGAGACACCGACCGGAACGATGTCTCGAGACTTCACAGCGTGCCCCAGAGAGGATTCGAACCTCCGACACCGGCTTTAGGAGAGCCGTGCTCTATCCCCTGAGCTACTGGGGCAGGGGGTGCGTTGCGCACCTAGGTAAGACTAGCAGCCCTGCTTAGGGCGGCGGTAAACGCGTGGCCTTTGGTCGCGCTGGCTGCGGGGGGTGTTCCTATATAGTTTGTCAACCTCGCG
>NZ_KV810458.1 GCF_001812805.1 Corynebacterium sp. HMSC078H07
GAACGAAAACCGGAGTTAGAGACAGCGCTCTTCAACCTACCCCCAATAACGCGAAACGTCATTAACGCCTCGCGTTACACGTTGAACTTGAACTCGACGGAGTGTCGGCGATAAATAACCATTTTATTCGCAAGTGCGGAAGTAGCAACGAAATACCGCTAAAACGGACAACATGGGGGTGCACAGAAATACATATAGGTTCTGCGGAAAACCTATAGGGATCGTCGCTATAAACCGCTGTGCGTGGAAAACATAAAGGGTTTACGGACCCGGTCCCAGCCCCCTCAATACTCTGAGCCGGGAGAATGGAAAATGGAAGTCGATGTATCCCCACTATTCATTTTTCCGTTCTTCGGAGTACACCGGGAGCTACTCCTTCGGACCAGCTCCGTGTGAACTAGATGAGAAAGCGCAGCAGCGAATCATCGACGCTGGACAGTTGGTACTGCGGGCCCGCGAGCGGCACCCCGAGGGGTCACTCGCGGAGCACTACAACCCGTTAGCGATGGACCAAACTCTGCTCAAGGCTCACGACGAAATGGACCGAGAAGTAAATAAAGCTTTCGGTGTGGCACGCAAACTCACCAACGAGCGCCAGCGCCAGGAGCTACTGTTCGCCAGCTACGGGGAGTTGTCGAGGGGCTAATCTCCTCGCTTCCATCAAAATCGAAACCACCAGCAGGGTCGTTCCCCGTGCGGGTAATTTTGATCGGCCCCGCTGCTGGGTATAGAACCCTGTCGCCGGCAACGCCGGGAACTATGACTGTGCCCGACGAGAACACGTCACTGTCATAACCCGGCTCACGGTAGACCAGCACTGGTCGTCCACTACTACTGGTGGATTTCGGTTTGGGTGGCGGGGAGATTAACGCCGCCGGCCTCGTTTTTTGCGTTGAGGAGGGCGTTGACTACTTCCCGATTGTGAAATTGGCCGATGGTGCGATGGAGAGGAACCAGTCACCTGAAAGAGATCGATCCAGTCGCTGGTGCGCAATCTGGGGGGTAGGGTCGCGGGGTCGATTCCTCGCGAGCGCAACCATGATTGTGTATCTGAACGTGATGAAAACAACCCTGCCCTTCGGAGGATTTCCCCTATCCCGCGTCCCCGGGCAGTGAAAACGGTGTGCACCATCGCCTGAAAGGCTTTGCGCTGCTCTATCGGAATCTTCGGGTCACCCACCCGGCGGATCACTAAGATCCCCCCGTCAACGTTTGGCTGTGGCCGGAAAGCAGACCTTGGTACCCGAGAACCCAGGTGAAATGTGAACCATGGGGACCACTGAGCCGTCATCATCGTGCTTGCGCCTACCCCGGCCCGGCGGCGAGCGACTTCCCACTGCATGAGGAGTACAGCGTCAGTCCATGCTGGCGCATGCAGCAACTTTCGAAGAATGGCAGTGGTGAGGTGAAAGGGAATGTTTCCCACAATGACGCAGGGAGTGGCGGGTAACCGGAAGTTAAGGAAATCATCATGGACCACTTCGACCGCCGCCGAGGAGGTTTCTTGTGTGATTTTGGCAGCTAGTTTTGCGTCCACTTCAACTGCCGTTATCGCCCTCCCCAAGTGGGCCATCGGGTGAGTGAGGGCACCGCTTCCTGGTCCGATCTCAATGATGGGGCCGGAGGTTTGTTTCACAAGGTCGATGATGGAGTTGATGATCTTGTGGTTGGTGAGAAAATTTTGGCCATGCTCGTGACGGCCGTGTCCGTATGCAGACATCAGGTGTGCTCCTTGGAGTTGAAAGGGAGCCGGGCATGACAAATAGCCGCCCGGCTAAAGGACCGGAGCGGTTTTTGACCCGCGGGAGGGAGAAAACCGCCTTAGCGGTTGGTGAGCGGCCGCATGAAAACGGAACCTGAAATCAACATGGTTCTATCGTATCCAATTAATTTCGCAGGGTGCAATACGGTGAGAAAGAAGACAACCGCACCGCAACAGTGCAAGACCTCTCTGGATTGGAATTTGTCCTACCTTCGGGGCGTCATACAGACGCCACTGGCGTATTTTGTCTCTGGGCAACGAGGGGGAGTTACCCCCACCTCCGAATGTTTTTAAGGTGCACCCCTGATTACGCTGGGGTGCGGGAGTAATTCTGTCCGACCGATCGGACTGTCCAGCGAGGTCCCAGCAGATGATCGCGTCGATTTCGCCGCGTTCGAGGGATGCCACCATGGCGTCGTAGTTGGGGCGAGCCACATTCTTCTTTGACGCGGAAATGGACTGATCGACGTCGTTATGTCCTATGTCCAACGTGCAAGCCACGCTGCTTTGCAATGACTTCACAGTCCTGAGGCTGCAGGTCGATGGTGCGGCCATCCACGTCAGCGTCTCGTGAGATACGACGGCAAATAGGAGCGCGTGTTGTCAAACGCTATTAATAAGGCCTAGCTACACATTGAACTTAAATTCAACGCAGACGACATCCTCAGCCTGCTCGACCTCGCAGACCGCTAGCTCGCCAGCAGCCGCTTTGACACGAAGCTCCCACCGCCTACCGGGCGCGCAGTTCCACGGGCACAGCCTTAAAGTTTGCGGATACGCTCTGCATCAGCCACGAGGTTGTGCGTGAGCTTCTCAGCTTCAAGCCCACTCAAGTCACAGCTGTCAAAACGGGCCAGCCAGTCGGCCCGAACAGCGGGGGAGTCGAACCAGGTTGCGCGCTCAGTCTCAATATCCTCAATGCCGCTCAAGGTGCGGCCATCGCGGGTGCGGATCTCGAGGTCGTCGACAAGCGGCGCAATCGCTTGCAGCCCTGGCACGATGGCCTGAAAGCCCGACGTGTGGGAAACCTCATTGGTCCAGCGCGGGTAGCGGCTCACGCGCTGCGCCTCCAGGTAGCGCTGGACCACACCCAGTCGAGAAACCTCCTGAGCAACCGCCAGGCCCACGACCTTCACGCGGAAACCCGCAGACCGAAACTTGGCTATCTCACCCGCGATGAACTCCGGGTTGGACAGCGTGTTCTCAATGATGAGGGAGTGCCCGTGCTGACGGCCATACTCAATCAGCGAGGACATCCAATAGGGCACCGGCCCATTGGTGAGTACGTCCATGCGTAAGGGATCGCGCTCCACAATCTCGTCGAGGGCGGGGTGCAGCTTCCGAATCTCATCGGAATCAAGGACCGCGTGACCGTTCTTTACCGATTCAATGGCCGTTGATTTGCCTGACGCTGGCTGCCCCGCCACATAAATGACTTCTGGAACAGACGGACTGTGAGTATTCGATCGGCCAAAGTAGCTGGCTTGCAGAGTCTTTAGCCGTTGCTCCATAACTTGTGGATCAACGGGGAAATCAGCGGCGGAAAGCATAAGCTATGCCGCTTTGTGCTCGGAGGAGAGGGCTTCAAGCCGCTGCGCAAAGAGAGCCGCAGCGGCGCGGATGGCTTCAATGTCGGTTGAATCAACACCACTGACTATGTCCTCTACCAGCCAATTCTGACGAATCCACCATTGTGATTCAACATCGTTGCCTGCTTCAGCAGCCCTAGTGAGGTAGGCAGCTTTCAGCGAGGACGCAACCTCCTTCATGGCGTCGAAGGCTGCGTACTCGATCTCCGGGACTTTGGCGGTGCTCATGGCGCTAAGAATAGCAGCGCCATGGCGGTTTTAGCCGTTGATGATCTGCGGGTAGGCCAGGCCCTTGAGGCCCTCGGTGCCGAACTCCACGCCGTAGCCGGAGGACTTGATGCCGCCGAACGGCACGCGCGGATCCACCGCACCGTGGCTGTTGATCCAGGTGGTGCCAGCCTCCAACTGCGCGGCCACCTCAAGGGCACGCTCGCGGTTGGAGGACCACACGGAAGAGCCCAAGCCCACGTCGAGCTTATTGGCCTGCTCAATGGCCCAATCCAGGTCCGTGTACTTCACAATCGGCAGTGCGGGACCGAACTGCTCCTCCACGACCAGCGGGTTGTCTGGGTCGATGTCCGCCACCAGGGTGGTGGGGTAGAAGTAGCCCGGCGCGTCGTAGTCTGGGTCACCGCCCAGCAGAACTCGGGCGCCGGAGTCCTTGGCGGCGTTGACGAGCTTGTCGACGATGTCGAACTGCTGCTTGTTCTGCAGCGGGCCGAGCACGTTCTCCTCTTCCAGGCCCACGCCCATCGGGGAGGCCTTGGCTACCTCGACGAGGGCCTCGCAGACGGCGTCGTACAGCGACTCCGGCACGTACACGCGCTTCATCGCCGCACAGGTCTGGCCGGTGTTGATGAACGCGCCCCAGAAGAGGTCGCCGGCGATCTCCTTCGGGTCGGCATCATCCAGCACGATGCCCGCGTCATTGCCGCCGAGCTCCAGCGTGAGACGGGTGAGGTTATCGGCGCTGGCCTCCACGATCTTCTTGCCGGTGGCGGTAGAACCGGTGAACATAATCTTGTCGACGCCCTCGTGGGTGGTCAGCGCCGCGCCAACCTCACCAGCACCAGTGACGACCTGCAGGATGCCCTCCGGCAGAACAGAGTTGATGACCTTGATTAGACCTAGCACGGACAGCGGGGTGTACTCCGAAGGCTTGACGACGACCGCGTTACCCATACGCAGCGCCGGTGCAATCTGCCAGACGGTAATCATCATCGGCCAGTTCCACGGGCCAATAGCACCGACGACGCCGAGCGGGCGGTAGTTGACGGTGGCGGTGATGTCATCATCCACAGCGGTGTAGTTCGGGTGCTCAAAGGAAGCCGTAGCATTCAGCCAACCGGAGCAGGCACCGACCTCGAATCGGGCGTTCGGGCCGTTGAGCGGCTTGCCCTGCTCACGGGAGAGAAGCTCAACGAGTGCCTCTGCATTGGCGTCGATGGCAGCAGCGGCCTTGGTGAGAAGCTCGCAACGCTCAGCGTCACTAAGCTTGGCAAACTCCTTCTGCGCTGCGCGTGCAGTCTCCACCGCAGCGTTGAGGTCCTCCACCGAACCTTCCGGCACGCGGCCGACAATCTCACCGGTTGCCGGGTTGAGGATTTCGCGTCCGTTCTCGTCCGTAATCGCGTTGAGCAGGTCAGCATAGGTAGCGAACTGAGTCATGAGATCTCCTTCTAAGGGGGTCAACAGCTTAGAACCCAAAGAAACTAAGCCAAGAGAAACTTCTTTTTGGCCATGTTACCTGCGACACACTAAACCAGTTGACTATGCGCGCACACAATTTGTCCAAAAATGTGCCAGCTCTCACGATATGATTCCACTTATGTCTGCTTCAGCTGTTGAGCATTTCGATATCGCGTCATGGCGCACCGCGTCATCCGGGTCTTTTGGCCAACTCGACGTGGACACCGAAGACCCTGCCACTTTTCACGCCACGCTGCGTTCAACGAAGGTAGGGGATATTTCCCTCTTCGACATGTGCACTTCCCCGCACACCGTAAATCGCTACAAAATAGCCGCCAACGAGGCCCCCTTTTGTAAGCTCAGCTTGCAAATCACCGGTTCCTCAACCATGAGCCAGGACGGGCGGACGTGTGAACTGCATCCAGGGGACCTAGCTCTATACGTGACCCAACGGCCCTACACGCTGCGCTATCCGGAAGATCAGAACACACTCATTGTGCACTTCCCGCAGAGCTTTCTCGACATTTCACCAGCGCAGATCCAACGCCTTACCGCGAATCCGATCTCCCGCTCACACGGCCTGGGCGCGGTGGCCGTCCCCCTCTTTGAGCAGCTGGCCAAGAACCTCGATCTACTCAAGGGCCCCCACGCCACAGCTTTGGTCCGCTCCGCGCTCACCATGTTGGTGTCGGTTTTAGCCTCCGATGTGGCCGATGAGCCCTCAGCCGGCACGCTGCTGTTCAACCAGGCCACCGCCTACATCGAACAGCACTTGGGCGACCCGGACTTAGGCCCCAACACCATCGCCCAAGCACTGTTCGTATCGGTACGCCATCTCCACGCCAAGTTCTCGGAGCAGGGCCTGTCCGTGAGTCACTACATCAGAACGCGGCGCCTAGAGCACATCCGCAGGGAGCTCGTGGACCCGCGGCACTCCGAGGAATCAATCAGCCACATCAGCGCCCGCTATGGCCTGCACGATCCCTCGCATCTCTCACGCATCTTCAAGGCGGAGTACCGCAAATCACCGAGTGCGTACCGAGCAGCGGCTAGCGATTAGCCGCGCAGCTTGTTGATGACCTCGCGAGCAGTGGAGATTCCGGTTTCAATGGCTCCATCAACGACCACTCCACGCCAACCGGAAGCCCAATCAGCTCCCGCGAAATGCAGCGAAGAGGTAGCGGTGCGGAAGTGGTGCCACCCCTCAGTGAACTGTCCACGACGCAACGTAGCCCAGGCCTGACCAGAGTACTCATCAGCAACCCAGTCATGGCCGGTGACGCCAACAACTTCGAGATCTGGACGCCACTGGTCAACGACCTTCTGAGCATCCTCAATGCTCTCTAAGTCGATCTTCTCGTGATCGGAGCCAAAGGCCACACAAATGGTCGTGCCATCATCTTCGAAGTACTCAGAGCGCAGCACGGACACAACAGCCGGTTGGGGCGCGTAGCCGAAGATATTGTGGTGGCCCTTGATCTTGATCCAAGCCTTGAAACCAGTCGAGTTCCATTTCTGCTCAATAGTCTTCTGCGAACCCTCGGGCAGACCTGGCGTAAACGTAATGTTCCCCAATGCGCCAACCGGAACCGTGACAATCACCGCGTCCGCGGTTTCGGAAGTGCCGTCCGCATAGGTAACCGTTGCGGAATCATCATCGTGTTCGATTGCGGTCACAGCAGTGTTCAATCGAATCTCACCGGTCAAGTCCTTCGCAATGTTGCCGTAGATGCCTCGCATGCCGTTGACCAGTTTGTATCGAAGCGTTTGCTCATCCACTAACGAAAGGCGATGGTCACACAGAGCGGCCCACTGCTTAGCCATCAAGGACGAACCCTGCTCGGGATACCCAATGTATCCAGCTGACCAGTACGCGTTGCACAGGTCCTTTTCTTCCTGTGTGAAATCCCCGTCTTCCAAGGCGTCGAGAACTCCTGCCTGATCTGCAGCCAAGAAAGCATCCTTCAATTCTTGGGACGCTCCGAATTTTTCATCAAGCACTAGCAGTGGCTTGTGCGGCTCTGGGAAAAACTCTCGGGACTTCTCAAAGATTTTCTCCATTGGCCGCGCCAGTTTGGCATCCATTTCTGCTTCTGTACCGGATTTGAGCTCACCACCGGCATACCAATACGCAGTATCCACAACCGGCGAAGCGATAATGTCTTGGCCGTAGCGGGTGATTTCGGACCAGACATGCGGCTGATGCCAGTGTACCCAGGTAGCACCAATCTCTAGAGGACGTCCGAGCCTGTCATCCGTCCATGCACGACCACCAATACGATCGCGTGCCTCCACAATGTGATAGTCGATTCCCGCGGTCTGCAGTTCACGAGCCGCAGTAAGGCCAGCAAACCCAGCGCCAACGACAATAACGTGCTTCTTGTCCATGTTTAACTTCCTTAGAATTTAGATTCGATCAAGATTGTCTTGAAGACTTGCGTAAATATGTGGCTTCTTGTGCTTCAAATACTCGCCCCAAGCAAGTCCCACGAGTCCAGAAGCGATGATGATGCCAGGCATCACCCACACGAGAGCATCTGGGCCAGTGTCACCGATCATGAGGGGGAAATTCATTAGCACTAGTACGAAGACAGCCACGAGTCCGAAGGCTGACACAAGCGGTGCGATGACCCGAGTAAAGAGGTTGTAGCCTTTCTCTTGCTTGTTGAGCCAGAACATAATGGAGACACTCACCACGGCCAGAAGAAAGACCAAGCCAAACGCCGCCGCGTTGGTCAACCAAGTAAAGAGCGTGAGGACTGGAAACAGTTCACCCATTTCACTGCCATTTCCAGCCACTGCAAAGCCGGCAATTACAACGACAGCAATGAGAGTCTGTGTGAGGGACCCAGCAATAGGAGCACCTTTAGCGGATGATGCCGCGAACCTCTTAGGCAGAACGCGCGAGCGCCCTAAGGAGAAGAAGTACCGCGCGGCAGCATTGTGAAACGCAACGAGTGCAGCAATAAGTGAGGTCACAAACAACAAGTTCGCTACGTTGGCGGCAAACGGCGAATAGTCACCCAACCAGACGAAAACTAGGTCCGGACCAAGCTCAATCGCTTTGTCAATGATCGCGCTCGGCCCTACCCCTTGGGCGAAGGACCACGCTGAAAAGGCGTAGAAGAGTGCGATAGTTCCGACGGCAATATAAGTGGCCTTTGGTACGGTCCGCTCTGGGTCACGCGCTTCTTCCGAATAGATTGCACCAGACTCAAAACCCATAAAGGCAGCAATCCCGAAAGCGAGAAGAACGCCAATTCCGTCGGTAAAGAACTGGTTCGGACGCATCGTCTCTACAGAGATCCCTTCAGGAGCCACACCAAGGGACAAGAGCGATACTCCAGCTACGACAATAAACTCAAGGGCTACCAGAACCCCTAGGACTTTGGCTGAAAAGTCAACGTTGCTGACGCCCATGACAGCTACTAAGAGCCAGCCAGCCAAGGCTGCCAGCCACCACGGGACGGCTGTTCCGAACCAGCCGTTTATCAGGTTGGCAAGAGAGAATCCGAAGATACCGTATAGCCCAACCTGCATCATGTTATAAGAAACCAGCGCTAGTATCGCCGCCGCGATTCCTTGTCGGTTACCCAGCCCCTCAGACACGTAGGCATAGAACGCTCCCGAGTTCTGGATCTGCGAACTCATGGTTCCGTAACCTACGGCGAAGAACACGAGAATGATTCCAAGGGCTAGGTAACCCCAGGGGACACCCAACAGACCGGATACCGCGAAGTTGGTCGGTACTCCTCCTGCGAGCACAGTAAGAGGGGCGGACGCCGCAATAATCATGAAGACCAGCGACGTTGTCCCTAGGCGCCCGGCGCCCAGGCCGCCCTTCGGTTCGGTGGGAGCCCGGTGCCCGGGCTGTACATTTCGAGTGGGTAGCACAGCTGACTGCGTCGATGTATCCACGCCAACTCCTCCTTACTAGCTATGTCGGCCCGACAACCCACCGGTTCAGGCCCCGGTGCGTATCGGTGTGTAGCTAATAATTGTGTCCTAACGCACACGTGATTTGTTGTTTGTCCGTGATCACGATTTGTCTATGAGTGCTGTCAGACACAAGGAGAGGAATACTATGTGCAAAACAACAATGCTGGCACCCCCGACAAAGGAGATGCCAGCATTCTGAGCGGCGAAAGTAGCGCGTTACTTAAGCATTGGCATACGGGTCGCGCACACCGATGTACTGCAGCGACGTGTACTCGTCGATGCCTTCGGCACCGCCCTCGCGGCCCATGCCGGACTGCTTGACGCCACCGAATGGGGCGGCGGCGTTGGAGATGACGCCGGCGTTGAAGCCCATGAGACCGAATTCGAGGCCGTCACCGAGGCGCCACATGCGGTCGGAGTTTTCGGTAAAGACGTAGGAAGCTAGGCCGTACTCGGTATCATTCGCAAGCGCGATGGCTTCCTTCTCATCGGAGAAGGTCAAGATCGGAGCGATAGGTCCGAAGATCTCTTCCTGCGCCACGCGGGCATCACGGGAGACGTTCGTGAGAACGGTAGGGGAGTAGAAGTAGCCCTTGCCCTCACCCGGCTTGCCGCCGATGAGGACCTTGGCGCCTTTGTCCACGGCATCGTCGACAAGCGCGGTGATGTTATCCAGTGCCTTCTGCTCCACGAGCGGGCCACAGGTAACGCCCTCATCGAGGCCGTTGCCCACCTTGAGCTCGCCGATGCGCTTGGCGAACTTCTCCGCGAACTCGTCAGCGATGGATTCGTGGACGATGAAACGGTTAGCCGCAGTACAGGCCTCACCAATGTTGCGCATCTTCGCGCCCATGGCGCCCTCGACGGCCTGGTCAATATCGGCGTCCTCAAAGACGATGAACGGAGCGTTGCCGCCCAGCTCCATCGAGGTGCGCAGGACGTTATCGGCAGCGGCTTTGAGCAGGGTTTTGCCCACCGGGGTAGAACCGGTGAAGGAAATCTTACGCAGGCGGGAATCCGCCATAATCGGCTCAGAAATAGCAGAGGCAGACTTGCCAGAGACCACGTTGACCACGCCGGCCGGCACGCCGGCATCAATCATGGTTTGCGCGAAGTACTGGGTGGTCAGCGGGGTGAGCTTGGCGGGTTTGACCACCATGGTGCAACCAGCAGCGATGGCCGGGGCAATCTTGCGGGTAGCCATGGCCAGCGGGAAGTTCCACGGGGTAATAAGCAAGCAGGGGCCCACCGGCTTGCGGCGGGTAACCATGCGCAGAGTGCCCTCCGGTGCCGGGAGCGTGCGGCCATAATCACGGACGGCTTCCTCGCTGAACCAGCGCAGGTACTCCGAACCGTAGGTGACCTCACCGTAGGACTCTGCCAGTGGCTTGCCCATCTCCAGAGTCATAAGGGTGGCGAACTCGTCTTTGCGCTCCTGGACCAGTTCGAAAGCTCGGCGCAGCAGGTTGGAACGCTCACGGGTGGATGTACGCGCCCACTCATCCTGCACGGCGCAGGCGGCGTCCATAGCCTTCTTCGCATCCTCAGAGGTTGCAGACGCAAGGGTAGCGATAACCTCACCGGTGGCCGGGTTTTCCACATCAAAAGTGGAGCCATCGGAGGCGTCTACCCATTCACCATTAATAAGCAGGCCGGTCGGTACCTTTGCCAGCAGCTCGTCGACGTTTACTTTTGCTGTTTGAGTCATGGTTCTTTTCTACTCTCCCAAAGTGAATTTGTCTGCGAGTTGGCGTGCCGCACCAGAAAGAAGTTGAACATCCGCGCCAACCAGTGCAAATGATGCCCCAGCATCCAAATATTTCTGCGCCTGATCGAGGTTAAAAGCGTTAACGCCTACCTTCTTTCCGGAAGCGCGCACCACTTCAAATGTGTGATTGACGGCTGCCAGCACCTCCGGATGGGTCTGCTGCCCCAGCAGTCCCATGGACGCTGCCAAATCAGACGGGCCTACAAAGATCTGGTCCACACCATCGATGGCCACAATGTCTTCGACATTGTCCACGGCCTTCGCGGATTCAATCTGTACCGTCAGGCTGACTGTCTCGGAAGCGTTGGGCAGATAGTTCTCCACACCATTCCACCGCGAGGACCGTGCCAAAGCAGAGCCCACCCCGCGTACTCCGCGTGGCGGATAGTGCATGGCCTGCACGGCAGCTTCCGCTTCTTCGGGTGTATCAATCATGGGCACCATCAAGTTTTGTGCGCCAAGGTCGAGATACTGCTTAATGAGTGCAGTGTTATTGACTGGGATGCGGACAACACGCGTGATGCCATAAGCATCGGTAGCACGCAGCAGAGACAGGACTGTTTCGAGGCCGTAGGGGGCATGTTCGCCGTCGATAAGCGCCCAGCTAAAGCCTGCCGACGCAATGATCTCTGCAGCAGCTTCCGAGCCTGAGCAGATCCACGCGCCTACGAGAGGACTCTTAGCCGTGGCAAGCTCTTGCGTGAAGGTGGGCGGCAACTTTACTGGAACCGGCATGTGATGGACCCCAACTTTCCGTAATCGGCATGGACGGTATCGCCGGGTTCAACCCACATGGGCTTGGTGAAGGATCCGGCAAGGATGATATCGCCAGCGGCGAGGCTGTCGCCGTGTGCATGTAGCTTGTTGGCTAGCCAGGCCACGCCCATGGCCGGGTGGTTCAGCACCGCAGCCGCCACACCGGTGTCCTCGATGGATTCGTTGCGGTAGAGAAGCGCGGAGACCCAGCGCAGATCGACGTCCGCGGGATCCACCGGGTTGCCGCCGTAGACCATGGCGCCCAGTGCCGCGTTGTCCGAGATGGTATCGACGATCGTGCGGCCTTCCATCTCAATGCGGGAGGAGAGAATCTCTAGTGCTGGAACGACGTATTCCGTCGCACGAAGGACGTCGAAAATACTGCAATTCGGCCCCTTCAGCTCATCCTTGAGCACGAAAGCCAGCTCGACCTCAATGCGAACGTTGGAGAACTGCGCGTGCTCAATGGTCGAGCCATTCTCATAAACCTGGTCCTCAAAAATTGCACCGTAATCCGGTTCGGTAATTCCCGTGGCTTCCTGCATGACCTTCGAGGTCAGACCGATTTTCCTGCCCACCAGACGCCGGCCATTTTCGACGCCCCGGCGTACCCACTCGCGTTGTACTGCGTAGGAATCCTCGATGGTCATTTCTGGGTAGCGGGCCGTGAGCCGCTTAACCATGGTGCGGTCTCGTTCCGCTTGCGCCAGCTCGTCGGCGATAGCGATGTGCTGCTCAGTATTCACGATGTTGTCACTTCCTGGAGCATGTTGAATGTTGTGGTTTCACGTGAAACGACAACGGGCCCAGCGGTCACCGCGCTTAGCGCACAGCATCGCGGGGCCACGTTGAACCGTCACCTACGTCTACAGCTGGTGTCCCAGCTTGTACTCGCCCTGCTTCCATTCCGGCATGGCATCGGCATCATCCTTGCGGGTGTAGGAGAAGCCATCGGCACCAATGGTGGCTTCCAGCTCAGAGGCATCCTCACGGCTCACCAGCGGGACAGGGTTGCCATCGAGGTCCAGAACGGTGGATCCATCGCGGTACCACGACGGAACAACTGGCGTACCCCACCAGTCACGGCGCTGGTTATCGTGCACATCCCACGTCACAACCGGGTTGTCCGGATCACCGGTGTAGTAGTCCTGGGTGTAGATTTCCACGCGGTGTCCGTCTGGATCGCGCAGGTACAAGTAGTACGCATTGGAGACACCATGGCGGCCAGGGCCGCGCTCGATGCGGTCAGACTCGCGCAGCGCGCCCAACTTATCGCAGATGGCGATGATGTTGTGCTTCTCGTGCGTGGCAAAGGCAATGTGGTGCATACGAGGGCCATCTCCACCGGTCATAGCGGTGTCATGGACCGTGGGCTTGCGACGCATCCATGCAGCATAGACGGTTCCTTCTTCATCACGGATGTCCTCAGTGGTGCGGAAGCCGAGGTCTTCCATGTACGCCACTGCCTTCGGCACGTCCGGGGTGATCTGGTTGAAGTGATCCAAGCGGACGAGTGCACCCGGAATGTGCGCCTCGTAGCGCCATGCCAAACGCTCACGGTGCTCGACTTCGTAGAAGAACTCGTAGGGGAAGCCCAGCGGATCCTGGACACGCACCGAGTCACCGATGCCCTTGACAAAGCCCTCCTTGTTACGACGAACTTCGCAGCCACGGGCCTTGTAGAACTCTTCCGCACGGTCGAGATCTTCTGGGGAGCGAACGCGGTAGGAGAATGCTGCCACTGCCGCTACCGGGCCCTGGCGCAAAACCAGGTTGTGGTGGATGAATTCCTCATAGGTGCGCAGGTAGATCTCATTCTCGTTCTCTTCGGTGACGACGAGACCGAGGGTATCCACGTAGAATTTACGGGATGCAGCGAGATCGGTGACGACGATTTCCATGTACGCGCAGCGCAGGATGTCGGGTGCCTGAATGTCAGCCATGGGGGTGGCCTCCTTTGTGGATAGATTGATGGTGAATAAGAGCGATAAGGATAGGGACTAGGGGAGGTTAGTCCTGCTTGCCAAAGACAGGGTTGTGTACCTTGTCCAGGTTGATGTGCACCGCCTGCTGGTCGGTGTAGAAATCGATGGAACGGTAGCCACCCTCATGACCCAGACCGGACGCCTTCACGCCACCAAATGGCGTGCGCAGGTCACGGACGTTGTTGGAGTTAAGCCACACCATGCCTGCCTCAACGTTTTGCGCAAAGTTGTGGGCGCGCTTGAGGTCAGAGGTCCAGACGTAGGCAGCCAGGCCGTACTTGGTGTTGTTTGCCAGCTCTAGGGCTTCTTCGTCGCTATCAAATGGGGTGATGGCAACGACAGGGCCGAAGATTTCCTCTTGGAAAATACGGGCATCTGGCTTCACATCGACGAAGACGGTCGGCTGAACAAAGTTGCCGTCCTCGAAGCCCTCTGGGCGCTCGCCGCCCGCCACCAAGGTAGCCTCCTGCTTGCCAATCTCAATATAGGAGGTGACCTTCTCGTAGTGCTCCGGGTGCACGAGTGCACCAACCTCGGTCTTCGGATCGGAAGGCAGACCCACCTTGACGCGCTTGGCCTGCGCGGCATAGCGCTCAACGAACTCATCGTAGATATCGCGCTGGACCAGAATGCGGGAGCCAGCGGTGCAACGCTCACCGTTGAGAGAGAAGACACCGAAGATGCAGGCGTCGATCGCAGTCTCCAAGTCAGCATCGTTGAACACGATTGCCGGGGACTTACCGCCGAGCTCCATGGACAGGCCCTTAAGGTTCGGAGCCGCATTGGCAAAGATGATCTGGCCGGTGCGGGATTCACCGGTGAAAGAAATGAGCGGCACATCTGGGTGCTTGACTAGCGGGTCACCAGCGTAGCCTTCCTCACCAAAGCCGTTGACCAAGTTGAAGACGCCCTTGGGAAGGCCGGCCTCTTCAAAGATTCCCGCCCACAGCTGAGCAGACAGGGGAGTGAACTCGGCCGGCTTCAAGACTACGGAGTTACCGGTAGCAATAGCCGGGGCCAGCTTCCAGGACTCCAGCATGAACGGGGTATTCCACGGCGTAATCAGGCCAGCAACACCAATCGGCTTACGGTTGACGTAGTTAATCTGGCGGCCCGGTACCTTGTAGGCGTCGTCGGCCTGGGCAACAATCAAATCGGCGAAGAAGCGGAAGTTTTCTGCGGCACGCTTAGCCTGGCCGTTTGCCTGAGTAATGGGCAAACCGGAGTCGAAAGACTCCCATGCGGCGAGCTTCTCTGCGCGGGTTTCCACAATATCCGCGATCTTGTTCAGGACACGTGCACGTTCACGTGGCAGGGCCTTGGCCCACGGGCCGTTCTCAAAGGCATCCTTGGCAGCCTCAACAGCCTTATCGATATCAGCTGGCTTGCCGGAGGCGGCCTTGATGTAAGGCTGGTTCGTCACTGGATCGAGGACATCGAATTCCTCGCCGTCGATAGACGGGACAAACTCACCGTTGATGTAGTGCAGGATCTTCTCTGGAAGATCGGTGGGCTTAGCAGCATCGTTGTTGATAGCCATGTCTAATCGTTCTCCTTAGGTATTCTTTTCGCGGTAACTGCGCAGTGTGGTTAGTCGGTGTTCGCGGGCGACCTTTTCTATGTAGTCAGGCTCTGCGCCTGCCTCGATCAAGTCGACCAGTCGTTCATGTTCGCGGACGGATTCTTGGGCTCTTTCTGGCACGTACCGAAATGTCGACACGCGGTGGTATTCCAACTGTTTCCATTGGTCGACCACCAAGTTCTTCAATCTCTCATTAGGGCACTTGGCAAAGAGAACACTGTGAAATTCTTTGTTGAGCTGGGTAAATTCATCGGGGTCATGGTGGATGTCGAGTTCACTCATGCGCTGATTAATTTCCCGTGCTCGGGCTAGGTCTTCGGGTTCAAGCAGGGGCGCGGATTGGGCTGTGGCATTCGCCTCCACGGTGGCCACGATGTCCATGGACTCGTAGTAAGCCTCACGGTTGTAGGTGGTGACACTTGCTCCTACATTGCGCTCATACGTGACCATGCCCTCCGCCTCCAGCTGGCGTATCGCTTCCCTGACAGGAACCACGCTGATATCCAGCGCTTCGGCGATGGTGGCCAGCACTAGGCGGTAGCCGGGTTCGTACTCGCGGGTACGAATCTTTTCACTAATCCAGTTATAGGCTTTTTGGGATTTACTCTCCCCAATAGGTGTGGAAGGTGATGTCATTGATCACCTTCCTTGCTCCCACTGGCAGCCCCGTCACGGAAGGCAAGGTAGGCCTCTTTGTTCTTCCCCGTTGGTGGGAAAAGGCCGTCGAGGCTAGCGCCGGTTTCTACCTGGCTAGCGACCCACTCGTCTTCGTGTTCCTTGGCCAAAGCACCTTCAGCAACGTCCTTTGCCAGTTCCCGGGGGATGACGATGACGCCATCATCATCACCGACGATGATGTCTCCTGGAAGTACGGTAGCGTTTCCACAGGAAACGGCAACATCGCTATCCCACGGGACGTGCTTTCGGCCAAGTACGCAGGGGTGAGCGCCCTGGGTAAAGACAGGAAGACCGATCTCTCGCACGGCTTCGAAGTCACGGACACCACCATCGGTGACGACTCCAGCGGCACCGCGCACCTTTGCGCGGAGAGCGAGAATGTCACCAAGGGTTCCGGAGCCCGACTCTCCGCGGGCTTCGATGACGATGACCTCTCCCTCCTTGACAGTGTCAAAAACTTTCTTCTGCTCGTTCAGCCCGCCACCGTGGGACTTGAAAAGGTCTTCGCGGCCGGCAACAAAGCGCAAGGTGCGAGCAACGCCGACCATCTTGGTTCCCTTGGTTTGCGGATAAACACCTTCAATGACGGACTGGTTAATGCCTTTATTGCGCAACTGTGCCGAAAGTCCCGCCGTTGGCGCCTTTTCAAGCGCTGCCTTCAACTCTGGGTCAAGCCCACCATTATCTAGCGGTTCAAGTCCCGCACTTTCGCGGTCACCATAAGCATCTTCACGTTGCTTGTCATCCACATAGGGCAGACTTCCCAGCTTCGCGTCGAAGTCCGCTGCTACCTCTTCAACGGTGGTCTTCAACCGACCAGAGGTCACGCCACCCGGGATATCTACCTCAACCTCTACGATGTCGCCCGGCTCGATGACGGAGGACCCAGCCGGGGTGCCGGTGAGGATGATGTCTCCCTCTTCGAGCGTCATGTGCTGCGAGAGGTCCGCAACGAATTGGGCGAGGGGGAAGATCAAATCCTCATCTGAGGACGTGCCCTCCTGGACAATCTCACCGTTAACCCACGTGCGCAGACGCAGGGCCTTGGGGTCGATGTCCTGTGCCGGGATAAGTTCCGGACCAATTGGGGTGTAGCCATCACGCGACTTAGAGCGGGTATTGGATCCCTTGTCCTGGACCTTGTAGTCATACAGGCCAATGTCGTTTGAGGCGGTGACATACGCTACGTGCTTCCATGCCTCCTCCAGGGAGACATTTCGTGCAGGTGTGCCGATGATAAGAGCAATTTCGCCTTCAAATGCCAACAGCTCAGTGCCGGCGGGACGTTGAACTACCTGTCCGCTTTCAGCCAGCGTGCTCGTGGCTTTGAGAAAGTAGCTCGGAGCCTTGGGCCAACGGCCTCGCTGCGCTGCGCGGGACTCGAAGGCTACGTGAACGGCGATCATCTTGCCCGGCTTGACCGGCAGAAATTCAGGTACAGCCATGAAGAATCCTTAATTGTGAACAAATCCTTGCCCGAATCGTATATTATCCCTAGCATCGCCGCAAGTGGTTCAACTCACACGCCGACTCTTATATATGTCGCACCACATGTCGAAAGGAATCAACATGTCTCAAACCACCGTCACGCCGACGATCTCCACGGCCGAGCGCCGTCGAGTAGTCGCCGCGACAACCATTGGTACCGCCATCGAGTGGTATGACTATTTCCTCTACGCCGCCGTAGCTGGATTGGTGTTCAATCACCTCATGTTTGGCCCGCTCGAGGGCGGTTTAGCCACCATCATTTCCTTCCTGACGGTCGGCCTATCCTTCCTCTTCCGTCCAGTCGGCGCTTTCCTCGCTGGACACTTCGCCGACCGTCTCGGCCGCCGCGTGGTTCTCATGGTGACTCTTTTTGCCATGGGTGGTGCTACCACTCTCATCGGCCTCCTTCCCACTTACGAGACCGCCGGCGTGTGGGCACCTATCCTGCTCATTCTCCTGCGCATCGTCCAGGGCATTTCCGCTGGTGGCGAGTGGGGTTCGGCGGTACTCATGGCCGTTGAGCATGCCCCCAACAACAAGCGCGGCCTCTATGGTGCTGGCCCCCAGGTTGGTGTCCCGGCGGGCCTGCTACTCTCCTCCGGTGTTCTCTCCATCATGAACACGATTGCGCCTGGCGACGCCTTCATGGCCTGGGGTTGGCGTGTACCTTTCCTCATTTCCATCATCCTTGTCCTCGTGGGCTACCTCATCCGCATGGGCGTAGATGAGTCTCCTGTTTTCGAAGAGATTGCCCAGCGTGAGGAGGAAGAAGCCACCAACCCCATCGGCACACTGTTCAAAAAGTTCACGCCACTGGTCTTCGTTGCTGCTCTCGTATTCGCTGGCAACGGCACGGTGGGCTACATGACAACCGGTGGATACATCCAACGCTATGCCACCGACCCTGAAGGTCCAGTCGCACTGGCACGAGGCGATGTACTCAATGCCGTCACTATTTCTGCGGCATCCTGGGCTCTGACTACGCTCTTTGCTGGCTTCATCTCTGATTTCATTGGTCGCCGGAACACGTACCTCATTGGCTTCGTATTGCAGGCCATTGGTGCAGCAGCCCTCTTCCCAATGGTCAACACGGGAAGCCTGGGCATGCTCTATGCCGCTCTTCTTTTCCTCACCGTTGGCCTT
This sequence comes from Corynebacterium sp. HMSC078H07, assembly GCF_001812805.1. GTDB lineage: Bacteria > Actinomycetota > Actinomycetes > Mycobacteriales > Mycobacteriaceae > Corynebacterium. The sequence continues at coordinate 18,380 of NZ_KV810458.1, forward strand.
GGCCTGACTTATGGTGCTCAGTCCGCGATGTATGCCGAGCTTTTCCCTGCCTCAATCCGCGCTACAGGCGTTTCCGTTACCTACGCGATTGGTTCGGTGCTGGGCGGCGCTTTCGCGCCCATGATTGCGGCCTCCTTGGTGGAAGCTACCGGTACCACCTTCGCTGTATCCGGCTACCTGGTTACAGCTTCTCTCGTTGGCCTCATGTGCACCTTCCTGCTGCGTGAGCGTAAGGGAATCGCTTTGGGCCCCGAGCACGAAGCAGAACAGTCGCGTGGCCACTTCATCTTCTCGCCGAAGGCGTAGAACAATCTCACCCACGCCATTGTGCTGCGCGCGGCTATCATATATGATTCCGGAACTAAGACGCAGATCACACATCGATGGTCCGTTGAACTAAATCACCATCGATGATCAACGACCAACATCGCTTTATTAAAGGAGTTCATAGTGCAGTTCCATCACAACGGCTACGTGTCCGAAGATCCGCGCGTTCATGAAGCCACCGGCTACGGTGCCGATCGCGCAGAAGAACTTCCCGATGAAATGGATGTACTCATCGTGGGCTCCGGTCCCGCGGGAATGATTGCTGCAGCCCAATTGGCGATGTTCCCGAGTGTCAATACCCGCATCATTGAGCGCCGCCCACACCGACTTGAGCTTGGCCAGGCCGATGGCATCCAGTCGCGTTCCGTAGAAACCTTCCAGGCCTTTGGATTCGCCAAGGAAATCACCGAAGAAGCTTATGAGATTACGGAGATGTCCTTCTGGAACCCGGATCCTGAGGACCGCTCGAAGATTGTCCGCGGTGCTCGCCCCATTGATGATGAACATGGCATCTCCGAGTTTCCACACCTCATTGTGAACCAAGCGCGCGTCCTGGATTACTTTGCCCGCTATGCCCACCGCGCACCGGGGCGCATTACACCAGATTATGGATGGACCTTCACTTCGCTCGAGGTAGGGGAGGGCGAGTACCCAGTCACCGTCCACCTCGAGGACGCAGACGGCAATCCACGCGACGTCCGCGCAAAGTACGTCGTGGGTTGCGATGGCGCACGTTCCCGCGTACGTAAGTCCATTGGTCGCTCTTTGAAGGGTGACCAGGCTAATCACGCTTGGGGCGTTATGGATGTCGTGGTTGATACGGACTTTCCGGACTGGCGTACCAAGTGCGCAATTCACTCGAAGGCTGGCTCCATCCTGCACATCCCTCGCGAGGGCGGCTACCTCTGCCGTGTCTATGTTGACCTCGGAGTGGTTCCTGAGGATGACAACCACAAGGTTCGCGATACCCCGATTGAAAAGATCATTGAGAAGGCCAACGAGATCTACTCGCCGTATTTCGTTGACGTCAAGATGGTGGCGTGGCACTCCGTCTACGAAGTGGGACATCGCTTGGTTGATGCCTTCGATGACAACAACGATGACCCGCGTGTCTTCCTCACGGGAGATGCATGCCATACCCACTCTGCCAAGGCCGGTCAGGGCATGAACGTCTCGATGCAGGATGGCTTCAATATTGGCTGGAAGCTCGGTCATGTCCTCGATGGCCGCGCGCCCAAGGAACTCCTGTCCACCTATCACGGTGAGCGCCAGCCAGCAGCCCAGAACCTCATCAACTTTGACCGCGAGTGGTCCACCCTAATGGCTACACCGACCGAAGAGCTCGATGACCCTCAGGCAGTAGAAAAGTACTACGTTGCTGCAGAAGAGTTCGCTGCTGGCATGATGACGCAGTATGACGAGAACCTGATTGTGGGCGATACAAAGCACCAAGATCTTGCGGTAGGTTTCCCGGTCGGAAGGCGTTTTAAATCCCTCGAGGTTCTGCGCCGCTGCGACGCCTTCGTGCAGCATCTGGGCCACCAGCACACTGCCGACGGCCGCTACCGCATCTACGCCTTCGCTGATTCTCCTAAGGCAGGGGAGAGCTCTGCGCTTAGCGCATGGGCGGAGAAGATTCCGGCCATTCTCTCTAAGTTCAATCCGGAGGGAGCCGATGAGAACACCTACTTCGATGTCAAGGTGATTTATCAGCAGACGAATCATCATGACTACGAGATCCTCGATGCGCCAGCCCTCTTCCGCCCGCGTAATGGCAAGTTCAACGTGCCCAACTGGGAGAACGTCTTCAACGCACTTCCAGACAAGGACATCTTCACCATGCGCGGCATCTCCCGCGACGGCGCCGTAGTTATTGTCCGCCCGGACCAGTACGTTGGCGCGGTACTGCCGCTTGATGACACCAATGCGGTAGAGGAGTATTTCGCCTCCGCACTCATCAGGCGAAGCTAAACCTCGTTTCACGTGAAACGACTGTGGGCCCGGCTAATTGCCGGGCCCACATTCACGTTCGTAATGGCGCGAAACCCCATGTCGTGGCACCTCATGTGTAAGCGTCATATCCCGCATTTTAGCAGGTTAAGAGACCGCTCGAAGATTCACCGGGGTTTGCTCGAAGATTTACCAGCTCCTGCTCGAAGATTTTGCCAGCCTGTGTTTCACGTGAAACTCCAGTCCTACTGCAGCAGCGTCCTGTCGGAGGTCGCGCCTTTAATCTTCGCAAACTCGACCATGAGGTCTTCGACCGTTAGCTTGGCCTTCTGCTCCGCATCTGCCGAGTAAATGATCTGACCTTCGTGCATCATGATGAGCCGGTTGCCCACCTGTAGCGCCTGTGCCATATTGTGCGTCACCATGAGCGTGGTCAGTTTTCCTTGCTCCACAATGCGCTTGGTCAAATCAGTAACCAGCTCCGCACGTTGGGGATCAAGGGCGGCCGTGTGTTCGTCGAGAAGCATCACGTCGGGGTGAGTAAACCCTGCCATGAGCAGTGACAGCGCTTGGCGCTGACCGCCAGACAGGAGGCCAACCTTGGTCCCCAGGCGCTTCTCCAAACCCAACTCGAGGGTCTCCAACTGCTCAACAAAGACCTTTCGGCGCGACGCGTTAAGACCCAAACCTAGGCCGCGCTTCTTGCCGCGCAGGTAGGCAAGCGAGAGGTTTTCCTCAATGGTGAGGTTCGGCGCGGTACCGGCCATGGGGTCCTGGAATACGCGGCCAACCTTCTGTGCACGTTTGTGCTCCGGCTGCGTCGTGACATTCTTGCCGTGAATGGTAATCCTGCCGGAGTCCGGAATGAGCCGGCCGGAAATGGAATTTAGCAACGTGGACTTGCCCGCACCGTTGGAACCGATGACGGTGACGAAATCACCGGGGGCGAGTTCCAGGGAGACGTCGCGAAGCGCTCGGCGTTCATTAGCTGTCCCCGGGAAGAAGGTCTTCGAAATGTTCTCTACATTAAGCATGAGCCTTGGCCTTTCTTCCGCCACGCACGCGCGTCAGGCGCGGAACCAACAGAGCAACGATCACCAGAAGGGCAGTGATGAGCTTCATGTCATTCGGGTTGAGGCCTACCTGCAGGGCCGCAAAGATGATGAGGCGGTAAATCACGGAGCCGAGTGCCACAGCAACGACTGCCAGCCAGAGACGGGACTGGGGGAGTACCGCCTGACCCAAAATGACGGAGGCAAGGCCCACCAGGATAAGGCCGATGCCCATCGAGATATCCGCGAAGCCCTGGTACTGAGCAACAAGTGCACCACACAGGCCCACCAGACCGTTCGACAGGGCTAGGGTGAGCACCTTGGTGAAGTCCGTGGACACACCAAAGGAGGTAATCATCTGCTGATTATCGCCCGTGGCACGAAGCGACATGCCCAAATCTGTGGAGAGGAACCACACGGTGAGCAAGCACAGCGCCACCGCGCCCACAGCCAGCAGACCAACACCAGCCCACGTGCCCATCACGGCATCGAGTGGGGTGAACACTGAATCCTGGGTAAGCAGTGGCACGTTGGCGCTGCCCATAATGCGCAGATTAATCGACCACAGACCAATCATGGTGAGAATTCCCGCCAAGAGGCCATCGATGCGGCCCTTGGTGTGCAGCAAGCCCGTAATGCATCCGGCAACGAAACCGGTGCAGAAACCTGCAAGCGACGCTAAGAAGGGGTTGACCCATTGGTAATCAGAACACCTGCCGTGGCGGCACCCGACGTAAAAGAGCCGTCAACAGTCAGGTCGGGGAAGTCAAGGACGCGGAACGTCAGGTAGACGCCCACCGCCATGACTGCATAAATCAGGCCTAGCTCAAGCGCACCGATCACAGCTTCTCAGCCTTTTCCAGAATCTCCTTCGGCACCTCGATACCCTGTGCCTTCACTGCTTCCTCATTGATGACGTAGGTGTACTCGGAGGCAGTTTCGACTGGGGTCTCAGCCGGGTCGGCACCGTCCTGGAGGATGCGCAAAGCCATCTCGCCGGTCTGGCGGCCCAGCTCCTTGTAGTCGATGCCGATGGTGGCAGCGGCACCGCCTTCAACGGCGCCAGAGTCTGCAGCAATGACCGGGATGGTCTTGTCGTTGGCCACCTTGATGAGAGAAGAAATACCGGACACCACCATGTTGTCCGTCGGAATGTAGATAGCATCCACGTTACCCAGCGCCTCCACTGCCTGCGGAATCTCGGTCACCGAGGTAACAGTCTGAGACTTCACCTCGATTCCCTTGGGCTTGGCAGCCTCGGTGAGCTGTTCCACCTGGACCTTGGAGTTCACCTCTGCGGAGGAGTAGACCACGCCGACGCTCTTGACATCCGGGACGAGCTGGGTGATGAGCTCGACTTGCTCTTCAATCGGCGCCTCATCGGACGTTCCCGTGACGTTCTTTCCGGGCTTGTCCACCGACTCCACAAGTTCTGCCTCAACGGGGTCTGTAACGGCGGTGAAGAGCAACGGCTTGTCCTTAATGGACTTGCTCATCGCCTGGCCCGCCGGGGTAGCGATGGCGAGATAGAGATCGTGTTGCGCACTAGCCATCTGCTGCGAGATAGACACAGCGGTGGCTTGCTCACCATTGGCATTCTGGATGTCGAATTCCACGTCCACGCCAGCGTCCTCGAAGGCCGCCTGGAAACCTTCTGCCGCAGCATCCAGGGAGGGGTGCTGGACCAGCTGGTTGATACCGATGGAGTAGGAATCCCCACCTCCTGAATCGCCGCCGGTGCTTTCCGACGATGACGAGCAGCCCACCAAGGCAGCAGCGCTCAGGGCGATAGCTGAGAGAGCAGCGGCAGTTTTAGAGAACATATCGGTCCTTTTCTACTCAAGAGTGACAGTAGTGACCGTTATTAAATCCTTTTTCTACCTTTCTAACCAGCAGTTTTATGAATGTTTTCTCCCGCGGGGGTGTTCTTAGACTTCCAAAAGCTATAGATCTACAGTTTTAGAGTCGCACATCACACCCACTAGCTGCATGTTTCCTACCTCACTGTCCACTCCTTAGGTGCGCACTGCCGTGAGACCACGGGGGTACCCCGTTTTCCGTTTACCTGTACGGCGGAAGGTATTGGTGTTAAAGTCAGTGCTGTGAAGAACACATCTAACCTTTGGTGGTGGCGCGCGTAACCCGCGGGCCTCGTTGTTCTCCCATCTTTTACGGCCCGCAGCTGCGGGCTTTTCGGCGTTTTTCTCTCCACACAGCTCGCGGCAGCACACAAAACGTTAACGAAAGACACACATTATGCCGTTGAACCACAAGCCGCACAGCGCACAGCGCACACTGGCCTATACCCCTGATGCCGCTGCGCTCTTTTATGCCCTCGCGACGCCACAGGATTCCCTGCTTTTAGAATCCGCGGACATTGAAACCAAGAAGAACCTCACCTGCATCGCCATCACCAAGGCAGCCCTGAAGGTAGTGTGCCGCGGCCAGGAGGTCACCGCCACGGCGCTCACGCCCTCCGGACGCATTCTTATCGACGACCTCCGCGAGGACTTCCACTCGCGGATCACAAAGGACGCCGACGCCAGCATCACCTTCCGCTTCGAGCTCTCCACCGAACACGATGAGCGCGCCCGCCTGCGTGCCACGTCTACTGCGGACGTGCTGCGTACGCTGCAATTTAGCCGCCTCTACTCAGGGGAGATGCTGCCGTTCCTGGGCGGCGGCTTCGCCTTCGATTACGTCGCGACCTTCGAGGAGCTCCCCCCGGTGCCGGATGGTCCGAATGAGTATCCGGATTATGAGTTTCTCGTCGCCGAGCACGTCCTTACCGTGGACCACCTGACGCAGACGGCAAAGATTGAGGGGTGGGGCGTCGATAAGCACGTGCTCGAGGAAGAACTCGACCGCGCCGCCCGTACCGCACCCCTCACCCCAGCCTCACCCGCACCGTTGGGCACCGTCACCGCGCGCGCCAACATCGATGACGCTGCTTTCCGACGCCACGTGGAGCACCTCCAAGGCAATGTCCATGCTGGCGATATTTACCAAGTCGTTCCCTCGCGCACGTTCAGTATTGCGTGTCCCGATGCTTTCGCTGCCTACCGCACGCTCCGTGAGACGAACCCTTCGCCGTACATGTTCTACCTGCGCGGCGCAGAACACGAGCTTTTCGGCGCATCGCCCGAATCCAACCTCAAGTACACGGCCTCCGACCGGCAGGTGCAGCTCTATCCCGTCGCCGGCACCCGGCCGCGCGGAGCCACCCATGAGCTGGACATCCGCAACGAGCTTGAGATGCGCACCGACTCGAAGGAGGTGGCTGAGCACATCATGCTCGTGGACCTCGCGCGCAACGACCTCGCCCGCGTCGCAGTTCCCGGCACCAGGCACGTCGCTGACCTGCTCCAAGTCGACCGCTACTCGCGCGTCATGCACCTGGTCTCCCGCGTCGCCGCCACTCTGCACGAAGACTTCGACGCTCTCGATGCCTACCGCGCCTGCATGAACATGGGGACTCTCACCGGCGCACCAAAGCTGCGCGCGATGGAACTCATCCGCGAGACTGAAGGGACTCGCCGCGGTTCCTTCGGCGGCGCCATCGGCTACCTGCGCGGTGATGGATCGATGGACAACTGCATCGTCATCCGCTCCGCCTACGTCAAGGATGGAACGGCCGTCGTCCAGGCAGGCGCGGGCGTCGTCCGCGATTCCATCCCCCAGTCAGAAGCCGATGAAACGGTCCACAAAGCCTACGCGGTACTCAGCGCCATCGCCCAGGCACACAACGCATCCCTGGAGGTCATCCGATGAACCCGCACGTCGTCCTCATCGACAACCACGATTCTTTCGTCTACAACCTCGTCGATGCACTCGCTGGCTATAACACCACCGTCTTCCGCAACTCGGTTCCAGTGGAGGAGGTTCTCGCCGCCCAACCCGACATCATCATCCTTTCGCCGGGCCCCGGCCATCCCCGTGATGCCGGAACAATGATGCAGCTTATCGAGTCCTCCCTCGGCCGCATCCCCATCCTCGGCATCTGCCTTGGTTTCCAAGCCTTGCTCGATCACTTCGGCGGTACCGTCGAGCCGTGCGGCCCCGTCCACGGCTCTTCCATACCCATGACCTTGACCGATGCTGGTGCGCGCCATTCGGTCTTTCAGGGCCTGACCATCGATAACGAGCCGGATAACCCCAACTACGTCGGCCGCCTCGTCCCCGTGGCGCGCTATCACTCCTTGGGCTGCGCGAACATCCCCGCCCGCATGCGCAGCCTGGCCGAGACCGACACCGACATCGGTCCGATCACCATGGCGGCTGAGACTCTCGACGGCCGCGCCATCGGCCTCCAATTCCACCCCGAGTCACTCCTCACCCCAACTGGCCCGCTCATGATTGAACGCTGTATCAAACAACTTTCTTTCCGCTCCACAATGGAGGAGGTCAACAAATGACTGATAATACTTCCCTGACTACTCTGAAAGCCTTTCTTGATATCACCGAGCCCACCCTCGATCAGGCCATTGAGGTATTCACCCCGCTGACGGTGGGGGAGTATGACGATATCCATATCGCTGCTCTGCTCACCTACATCCGTACCCGCGGCGAAACCTTTGCCGACGTCGCTGGCGCTGCCCGTGCTTTCCTCCATGCCGGACGTCCTTTTCCCGTCACCGGCAAGGGCCTTATGGATACTGCGGGAACCGGCGGCGATGGCGCCAACACCATCAACATCACCACCGGCGCCTCCCTCGTAGCTTCCGCCGGGGGAGTGAAGATGGTCAAGCACGGTAACCGCTCCGTCTCCTCTAAGTCCGGATCCGCCGACGTCCTCGAGGCACTGGGCATTCCCCTCGACCTCGACCCAGACCGCGCTGTCCGCCAGCTGGAAGCCTCGAACTTTACGTTCCTCTTCGCCCCTGCCTACAATCCGGCCGTTGCCCACGTGCAACCAGTGCGCAAGGGCTTAGGCATTTCCACCATCTTCAATACCCTCGGACCACTACTGAGCCCCGGCCGGCCTGAATTCCAGATCATGGGCATTGCGAACCCCGCCCAAGGTCAGCTCATCGCGGAAGTGTTTAAGGAGCTCGGCCGCACTCGCGCGCTTGTAGTCCACGGTGCTGGCACCGATGAGATCGCCGTACACGGAACTACCCAGGTGTGGGAGCTCAAGGACGGCGCGATCAGCCACTACGAACTCACGCCCGAGGACCTCGGCATTTCCCGCCACGATCTCTCTGATCTCGCGGGCGGCAACGGAGAGGAGAATGCCCAGGCCCTTCGCGATATTTTCGCCGGCACCGGAAAACCTGCCCATCACGACGCCATCGCTGCTGCCGCAGGTGCCATGTTCTACCTCAATGGCACCACTGACTCGATTGCCGAAGGCGTCTCCCACGCCTCCCAGCTCATTAAAGACGGCACCGTCGCCGCATGGCTCACGAAGCACGAGGAGGCGAATTATGGCTCTGCCGACCGTGCTTGAGGGGATCGTCGCCAAGCGCCGCACCCATCTCCCCGCCATCCGTGAGCGCCTTGCCCACGTGGACCTCGACGCCCTCCCGCGTTCCGAGCGCTCCTTCTATGATGCTCTCAACGGCACCAACCGTTTCATCATGGAATGCAAGTCCGCTTCGCCCTCGCTGGGCCTTATCCGCGAGCACTACGAGCCGGGCGCCATTGCGCGGGTCTATTCACGCTATGCTTCCGCAATCTCCGTGCTCTGTGAGCCCGAGCGTTTTGGCGGCGACTACGACCACCTGCAGACCGTTGCACTTTCGACCCACCTGCCGGTGCTGTGTAAGGACTTCATCATCGACCCCATCCAGGTCTATGCCGCGCGTTATTTCGGCGCGGATGCGATCCTTCTGATGATGTCCATCGTCGATGACGAGACCTACGGTGAGCTGAAGCAGCTTGCCGACGCCCTCGGGCTCGACGTCCTCACCGAGGCCATCACCGAGGAGGAAGTAGCCCGCGCGGTAGCCTTCGGCGTGGCCGTCATCGGCATTAACAATCGCAACCTGCACGATCTCACGATCGACTTAAACCGCACCGCGCAGCTTGCACCTTTGGTTCCGGAAGGCAAGGTCGTTGTTTCCGAGTCCGGAATTCGCAACAACCTCACCGTTCGCCAGCACGGCGCTCACGCCAATGCTTTCCTTGTCGGTTCGCAGCTCACCGGAACACCCGACATCGACCGTGCTGCCCGGGAACTCGTCTTTGGCAGCAACAAAGTTTGTGGCCTCACCTCATGGTCCGCAGCGCAAGCCGCACGGGCTGCCGGCGCGGTATACGGCGGATTCATTTTCGAGGAGGCATCTCCGCGCAATGTTTCACGTGAAACCGCGCTCAACATCATCGCTCACGAACCCGACCTCACCTATGTCGCGGTCTCTCGCCGCACCACCGGTTGGGAGGAGCTCGCCCTCGACGGCATCGACTGCTTCCAAGTTCACGCGTCGTACCAAGGGAGCACAGAAGCTGAGCTGAATCTCATCAACGCCGTCCGCACAGTAGCGGGGGAGAGGCAGGTCTGGCGCGCCATCGATATGACCGCTCCACATGGACCCGATCTCGCCGCCGCGCTTGCCGACGCCACCGATCTCCTCATCCTCGATTCCGGCCCCGGCGGCACGGGCACCTCCTTCGACTGGACGACCATCCCTGACTCCATCAAGAAGAAATCGCTTCTCGCTGGCGGACTCAACCCGTCCAATCTCGTAGAGGCACTCCACGTCGGTACCGTCGGCCTCGACCTCAATTCGGGGCTAGAGATCAACGGCCGCAAGGATCCCGGCCTCATTGCCCAGACCTTCAACCTTATTCGTCACTTTACGTATTAATCCCCGACCCAAAGGAACACCATGACTACTCCACAAGAAACCCGGGAGACACTTCTCCCCGCCTACTTCGGTGAGTTCGGCGGACAGTTCGTCCCCGAGTCGCTCATCCCGGCCCTCGACCAACTCGAGCAAGCCTTCGTCGATGCACAGAATGACCCCTCCTTCCGTGAGGAACTTTCTGGCTACCTCCGTGACTACCTCGGCCGCCCCACCCCTCTTACTGAGGCCACCAAACTTGGCGGCAAGGCTCGCATCTTTCTCAAGCGCGAAGACCTAGTTCACGGCGGCGCCCACAAGACCAACCAAGTCATCGGCCAAGCCCTCCTGGCAAAGCGCATGGGCAAAACCCGCATCATTGCCGAAACCGGCGCCGGCCAACACGGAACCGCAACCGCACTCGCCTGTGCGCTCCTCGATCTCGAATGCGTGGTGTACATGGGCGCCAAGGACGTCGCCAGGCAGCAGCCCAATGTCTACCGCATGGAACTGATGGGCGCGAAGGTCATCCCCGTCGACTCCGGTTCGGGCACTCTCAAGGACGCAGTCAACGAAGCACTCCGTGATTGGACTGCCACCTTCCACGAGTCTCACTACCTCCTCGGCACCGCCGCGGGACCACATCCATTCCCGACCATCGTGCGCGAGTTCCACAAAGTGATCTCCGAAGAAGCCAAAGCCCAGATGATTGAGCGCACCGGCGGGCTTCCCGACGTCGTCGTGGCCTGCGTCGGCGGCGGCTCCAATGCCATCGGCATGTTCGCGGATTTCATCGATGAGGAATCCGTTGAGCTCGTAGGCGCGGAACCTGGGGGAGAGGGCCTTGATTCCGGCCGCCACGGCGCCACGATTAACAATGGCACCATCGGCATTCTCCACGGCGCTCGTTCCTACCTCATGCGGAACTCGGAAGGCCAAGTGGAAGAATCCTATTCCATCTCCGCCGGCCTCGACTACCCGGGCGTCGGCCCCCAGCACGCACACCTTTCCCAGACGGGCCGCGCGACCTACGTCGGCATCACCGACGCCGAAGCCCTCGAAGCCTTCCAGCTCCTCAGCCGCCGCGAAGGAATCATCCCTGCTCTCGAATCCTCCCATGCCCTGGCCTACGCCCTCAAGCGCAAGGATGAAGACATCACCATCCTCGTTTCCCTGTCTGGCCGTGGCGACAAAGACATCGACCACGTCCGACGCACCCTCGACGAACAGCCCGAACTCAAGCTCCCGGAGGATCACTAATGAGCCGCTACGAGAAACTCTTTTCCACACTAGCCTCGCGCAATGAAGGCGCATTCGTCCCCTTCATTATGCTCAGCGACCCTGACCCGGACACCGCCCTGGCCATCGTCAGGGCAGCCGTCGCTGGTGGGGCCGACGCTCTAGAACTCGGAGTGCCATTCTCCGACCCAGTAGCCGACGGCCCCACAATCCAGGCCTCACACATTCGCGCCCTCTCCGCCGGCGCCACTGTCGATTCAGCCCTCGACCAGATCCGCCAGATTCGCGCTGAGTTTCCGGATCTTCCCATCGGCATGCTCATCTACGGCAACGTTCCCTTCACCCGTGGCCTCGACACCTTCTACTCTGAGTTCCACGAGGCAGGTGCCGACAGCATTTTGATTCCCGACATCCCAGTGCGCGAAGGCGCCCCCTTCGTCACTGCCGCCGAGAAGGCCGGGATTGACCCGATCTTTATCGCACCGGCACAAGCATCCGAGAAGACCCTCGCTGGTGTAGCCAAGTATTCCAAGGGCTATATCTACGCCATTTCCCGCGATGGCGTCACCGGCACCGAAAAAGAATCTGCGACCCAGGGTCTTGACGAGGTCGTCGCAAACGTCACGCGCTTTGGCGGCGCGCCCATTCTCTTGGGCTTCGGCATTTCCACGCCGCAACACGTCGCCGACGCGATCGCCGCCGGTGCCGCTGGCGCCATCACCGGTTCCGCTCTGACCAAGATCGTCAACGCGCACCTCGACGACAACAATAAACCGACGCCAGGACTTGCCGACGCCGTCACCGCTTTCGTTTCCGACATGAAGGCTGCCACCAAACGCGACGACTAGTTAAACATTACCCCGAAGGCCTCCTCTCTATCCTCTTGGAGCAGGGGGCCGTTTCACGTGAAACACCGCGCAACTGATACATGGTCTTCTGCATCTGCCACAAGCTCGACCAACCCTTTCTCCGATCGTCGTCACTGACGCCGGTTCTCAGTTAAACAACATCGATGAATCAGCGTGCGGCCTTCGTCGTCCGCGACGACGATCCGTGTTCTCCTCTCCCCATATGGCGCCGCCACCTTTTCGTCGTCTATGGCAACGATGAAGCTTTGTACCGGTGCCGCGAATCGTTCCACCGTCGTCGTTTAGTTCGACGAACAAGCCCGCCTCACCTTCGCCCTAGCCCTCTAGAAGGGAATATCGCCGCCGCGGGTATTATCGCGGTCTGCCGGGTCGGTCATGTCGAAGACATCAACGATCTCACCGTTGTCCAACTCCACCTTTAATGCTTTGGCGTCTTCATGCATTTTTGCCCGGTGTGCCATAACATCCTCGGCAACTGTGCGCGCCCACCTGCGCATCGACGGCGCAAGCGGGCCCGTAGCTTGCGTTGTCACCCAACTGCCATCAGCCAACAACCACACCACATCACCAGTTACCGGATCCAAAATATAAAAGGCCCTGCCCTCGGTCTTCATATTGTGATGACGCTGGCACAAACACACCAGATTATCCGGATGCGTTGGCCCACCCTCGGCATAATTAATCCGATGATCCAACTGACACATCCAGGCCGGCACATCACAGTTACCAGCCCGACACGTCCCATCACGGCCCTCAACA
>NZ_KV810459.1 GCF_001812805.1 Corynebacterium sp. HMSC078H07
GTGCTCTACGCACTCGATAAAGAAGTCGCGGCCAAGCGTGAACGGCGAGTCAACAAATTACTCAAAGCATCCCGATCGCCAAATCTCGATGCATGTATCGAAGACATCACCTACGCGCCCAGCCGCAACCTCAACAAAGAGCAAATCACCAGACTCGCTCACTGCCAATGGTGTCAAAAAGCGCAAAGCATTGTCATCCTCGGCAAATCATCCGTCGGCAAAACCTACCTGGCCCAAGCACTGCTTACCGCCGCGTGCAGAAACGACTACTCCGCCCGTTTCTTCCGCACAGACACACTAGCCAACCAGCTAATGGTGCTACGCCATAATGACACAGCACGCATGGAGTTTCTTCAAGACCTGCACCTGGCAGACGTCCTCGTTCTTGACGACTTCCTAACAACCCCGATTGATGCTGCCACAGCACACCAGCTGCTCAATATTCTTGCCGAACGCGAACACCGGGGATCAACGATCGTGACCTCCC
>NZ_KV810460.1 GCF_001812805.1 Corynebacterium sp. HMSC078H07
GTCACCGAATTCGGGGTTGTGTGTTTGCGCCCATCGCTTGCCGAGGCTTGTGTCCAGATCTGGCCGTGGGTGTAGTCTTCACCGGGGTTTTCCCGCCGCCAGGTTTCAATTACCTCAGGCACGGTGGGGGTTTTCACCGACAAAATGTAGTGCAGACCTGCGTCAATGAGTGCTTGTTTGTTCGCCGCTGAAAACATCCCCGCATCGGCGACGACGGTGACCTCGTCGAGTTGGTAGGCATCTTGGAACCGTGTGATCATCGGCAGCATCGTGTGGGTTTCTGCCGAGTTGCCAGCAAACGCGCCCACATGCAATGGAAACCCAGTGGCATCAGTAAGCAGCCCGACAAGGATTTGCGGCTCGAGGCGGCGCTCTTTGGAAAACCCGGGTTTGCGAAGCTCATCAGGAGTATCGGTTTCAAAGTACAAGGTGGTCACGTCGTACAAGAT
>NZ_KV810461.1 GCF_001812805.1 Corynebacterium sp. HMSC078H07
GGTCTTTCTACTGCCCCAACTTTGCAACAGCACCGTTTAATGTAAGGTTCCCGAAAGATTATTTAGAGTATGCCCCCCTGTCCTGCAGCACGAGCGCGCAGCATGGCTGCCGGAGCAACCTCTTCGAGGCTCTTGCCACGACGTGCGGCGACCTCTTCTGGGCGCACGAGCTCCTTGAGGCCGGCCACCGTTGCGTGAACAACGTTGATGGCGTTCGGCGAGCCGAGCGACTTGCAGAGAATGTCCTGGACGCCAGCGCACTCCAGCACCGGGCGGGCTGCGCCACCGGCGATAACACCGGTACCTGGTGCAGCCGGACGCAGCATGACGACGCCTGCTGCGGCCTCGCCCTGCACCGGGTGGGTGATGGTGCCGTTGATCATCGGGACACGGAAGAAGTTCTTGCGAGCTTCCTCGGCACCCTTCTGGATAGCAGCCGGGACTTCCTTGGCCTTGCCGTAGCCGACACCGACCATGCCCTGGCCGTCACCCACGATCACCAGAGCGGTGAAGCTGAAGCGACGACCACCCTTGACGACCTTGGACACACGGTTGATGGTGACGACGCGCTCGATGTACTGGTTGCGCTCGTCCTGCTGGTTGTTGCGACGATCGTTACGGCCACCGCGGTCGTTGCGGCCGCCGCGCTCGTTGCGATCGTTGCGGTTGTTATCGGCGGAGCGTCCGCCGTTACGGTCACGTTCCGACATCACGCGTTCCTTCCGTTGGAGTTCATGGTGTTGGTGGTCATTAGAACTTCAGACCACCTTCGCGGGCGGCGTCAGCCAGAGCGGCGACGCGGCCGTGGTACTGGTAGCCAGCGCGGTCGAAGACGACTGCCTCGATGCCAGCTTCCTTCGCACGCTGTGCGATCAGTTCGCCAACCTTGGCGCCACGTGCCTTCTTGTCGCCCTCGACTCCACGGACCTCTGCTTCGAGGGTGGACGCAGCGCACAGGGTGTGACCGACGGTGTCGTCGATGACCTGAACGTGCATGTGACGAGAGGTACGGTGCACAACGAGACGTGGAGTCTCTGGGGTGCCGGACAGGGTCTTGCGGATACGGAAGTGGCGACGTGCGCGAGCGTTGCGACGGCGGGTGGAGATGTCCTTGCCCACCGGCAAACGCTGGCCTTCCTTGTTCGTTGCGTTGTTGCTCATTACTTACCCGTCTTTCCATCCTTGCGACGGACCTGCTCGCCTTCGTAACGGATGCCCTTACCCTTGTATGGGTCATCCTTCCGCAGACGGCGGATGTTAGCGGCGATCTGTCCAACCTGCTGCTTGTTGATGCCTTCGATGGAGAACTTGGTGTTTCCGTCGACGGCAAACTTGATGCCCTCAGGCGCCTCAATCAGGACTGGGTGAGAGTAGCCCAGTGCGAACTCCAGGTTCTGGCCCTTGAGCTGCACACGGTAACCCACACCGAAGATTTCCATCTTGATGGTGTAGCCAGTAGTAACGCCCACGACCATGTTGTTGATCAGGGAGCGGGACAGGCCGTGCAGGGAACGGTTCTTGCGGCGGTCATCGGGGCGGGAGACGACGAGTTCTTCGCCTTCCTGAGCCACGGTGATTGGTGCCGGAATCTCTTCAGCCAGGGTGCCCTTAGGACCCTTGACTTCAACGTTCTGGCCGTTGATGGTGACGGTGACGCCAGAGGGGACGGTCACCGGTGCCTTGCCAATACGAGACATGGTTAAACCTCCTCTTACCAGACGTAGGCGAGGACTTCTCCGCCCACGCCCTTGTTGTTGGCCTCACGGTCAGTCAGCAGACCCTGGGACGTGGAGATAATAGCCACGCCCAGGCCACCGAGAACCTTTGGCAGATTAGTGGACTTTGCGTAAACGCGCAGACCCGGCTTGGAAACACGACGCACGCCAGCGATGGAACGCTCGCGAGATGGGCCGTACTTCAGGTTAAGCTCCAGGGTCTTGCCGACGGTCTCGTCGTTAACGGAGTAGTCGGCGATGTAGCCTTCCTGCTTCAAGATTTCGGCGATGTTGGCCTTGATCTTGGAGGATGGCATAGACACGGTGTCGTGGAACGCATTGTTTGCGTTGCGCACTCGTGACAACATGTCCGCAATCGGATCAGTCATGGTCATGTGAAGTGACCTGTTGCCTTTTTCGTTACGGTTCCCGTGCTCACCCTTGATGAATCGCGTGTACCGCACGATCGCTGGCTACTCACGCTCCGCCTAACTCAGTAGTTAGGGGTGCTCGCTGCCTTTATCCGTGCGG
This sequence comes from Corynebacterium sp. HMSC078H07, assembly GCF_001812805.1. GTDB lineage: Bacteria > Actinomycetota > Actinomycetes > Mycobacteriales > Mycobacteriaceae > Corynebacterium. The sequence continues at coordinate 2,247 of NZ_KV810461.1, forward strand.
CCGCTTCGGGCGAGGGGCCTGTAACAAAGTGGATGTACAGTTTTTCTCCCTTGTAGCGGGAGACTCTTTCCGCAGGTCATGTGGCATTCCCGGGATTTTGACGCGTTAGCGTCGAAAAAAAGAACATGGGGGTACCTACCTACGGCAAGACCTGACTAGCCTAGCAACCAGCTAAAACATGTCCAAATCCCTGCTCAGAAGCATAGAGCTGAGGTGTAGGGTCGGCGCCATTCAGGGCCGACCGACCTCACTAGCCGCACCTGCTGGCTCACACACTCACCTGCACAGCTCCACAATCCCTCCTTGTAGTACTTTGATTAGGCTTACCTTGTTCATATAAGCTTGCTCCCGTTAAGATCATGGACTTTCACGCGTCAAGGAGGGATGCATGGCTATCTCTACCCCGCATGCGCAATCCCCTTCTCAATCACACCTGGGGTCTCGCGCGGACGCTACTGCGGACGCTTCTGCCAGCGCTCCATCAGGTAAAATCCCGCGTCGCCTCGTCGGCCTCGGCGTCCTTTTCCTCCTATTGCTCGCCAGCATCGTTGCCAGCATCGTGTTTGGATCACGGCAGATCCCTTTTGGAGAAGTGTCCGCCGTGTTCCGCGATCTCGGCACGGCGTTCGGCCACGCGGAGGGGCTGAATGTGGATCAGCGCGTGATCGTCGAGCTCCGCATTCCCCGCACCCTGTTGGGCCTAGTCGCCGGTGCTGCCCTTGGCGCCTCCGGTGCATTGATCCAAGGGCACACGCGCAACCCTCTCGCGGACACGGGCATTCTCGGCATCAACTACGGTGCGTCCCTGGCCGTGGTTGCCAGCTTCTCCTTGCTGGGTGTGACGTCCGTGTGGGCTACCAGCATGTGGGCGTTCGGTGGGGCCATCGCTGCTACTGCGTTGGTGTTTAGTTTGGCGTCCATAGGAGGAGGACAGGCCAATCCAATGACGCTGGTCCTCGGCGGCGCGGCTTTGTCCGCGGTCCTCAGCGCCATCATCAGCGGTTTTATCCTCACTGACGATGCCAATCTGGATCGCATGCGCTTCTGGACCGTCGGCTCCATCGCGGGCCGGGATCTCACCGTGTTCTACGGCGTGCTGCCGTTTATCCTGGTGGGCCTCCTGCTGGCGTTCATCACGGCACCGCAGCTAAACCTCCTGAATCTGGGCGATGACATCGCCTCCGGACTGGGCATCAACACCCAGCGCGCCCGCCTGATTGGCATGGCTCTGATCGCACTGCTGGCCGGTGCCGCGACAGCTGCCGCCGGCCCCATCACCTTCATCGGCCTGGTGGTCCCGCACCTCGTGCGCGCCATCACGGGCCCTGATTACCGCTGGATCCTCCCTTACTCTGCCCTGACGGGTGCGGTGATGATGCTGTTCGCAGACGTGGTGGGCCGTCTGATCGCTCGTCCGGGCGAGTTGCAAGTAGGCATCATCCTCGCGTTCGTGGGCGCGCCGTTCTTCATCGCCCTTATTTATCGACGCCGGGTGGTGGCCATTTAATGAGTTCCCTCCTTGCCCGCCCTACCTCTTCCACTATCCCTGGGCGCCCGCCATTCCGCGTGGGCTCATTTTCTGTGGTCTGGCGCCCTCGCGCGTTGACGGTGTCTCTATTGCTGCTCGTGGCGATCGTCTTGCTAGCGGCGGTCTCCATCGGCCTGGGTGACTATCCTGTGTCCCCGGCTCGTGTGCTGGAGGTGCTGTTCACCGGCCAGGGCACCCGCATTGAGCGTCTGGTGGTTTTGGATTGGCGCATGCCTCGTGCGCTGACGGCCATTCTGGTGGGCTGTGCGCTGGGATTATCCGGAGCCCTCACTCAGTCCGTGACTCGCAATGCGCTGGCCAGCCCGGATATCTTGGGCTTCACTACGGGCGCGTCCGCGGCCGCGGTCACCGTCATCACTCTGGGTGGTGGCGCTGGTGGTTTCCTCGGCTGGCTCAGCAGCATCGGCATTCCCTTGGCCGCGGTGCTTGGTGCGGCTGTCACCGCAACGGTGATGTGGGCTCTGGCGTGGAGGAGATCGACTGATTCCTTCCGGCTAGTGCTGTTCGGCATCATCATCTCTGCTCTGTTGACCTCGTATATCAACTTCCTGATGATCCGCACGGAGTTGCGCGATGCCGCGGCCGCGCAGTTCTGGCTTACTGGCTCCCTGAGCACTGCGGACTGGTCCAAGATGTGGCCCATCGCCATTGTTGTGTTGGTGTTTACACCGCTGCTGGCCTGGATTGGTCACCAACTTTTAGCCACCTTGCTGGGCTCGGATACTGCACGGGCTTTGGGACAAAACGTCCAGGGTGTGCAGGTGCTTCTGCTCGCCGCTGCCGTGGCTTTGGCAGCAGTGGCGGTCTCGGCCGCTGGCCCCATCGGGTTCGTCGCCTTCGTGGCCCCACAGGTGGCGCTGCGCTTGTGCAACTGCTCTGCACCACCGCTTCTGGCCTCTGCGCTGACCGGCGCTGCGCTACTCCTGCTGGCAGATATCAGCACCCAAACTCTTCTGCCCGTAGAGCTGCCGGTGGGCATTCTCACCTCGGCAATCGGCGGTGCGTTCCTTATTTATTTGCTGGTCCAACGGAATAGGTCAACCACGGCATGAGAAAAGATCCCACCCTGGAAGTTAGCAGTGCCGCGAACAAAGAAGGACACATGACTCAGAAGCACAGCATGAGCGCACGCGGCCTCGCCGTGGGCTACGGCGACCGGACGGTCATCGAAGGCTTGGACGTGGACTTTCCTCGCGGGCAGATCACCACAATCATCGGCCCCAATGGCTGCGGCAAATCCACGTTGTTGCGAGCCATGTCTCGTCTCCTTCCGGCGAATGAGGGCGAAGTGCTGTTAGACGGCGCCGATATCTCATCCATCAGGCGCAAGGACCTCGCACGGACCATCAGCGTGCTGCCACAAACCCCTACCGCCCCGGAGGGACTCAACGTGGCTGATCTCGTCTCGCGCGGTCGGCACCCACACCAATCGTGGATCCGTCAGTGGTCGTCCACGGACGAAGCCGAGGTGCACAAGGCGCTGGAAATGACTGGCTCGATGGGGCTGGCGGAGCGCACCCTGGATTCTCTGTCCGGAGGGCAGCGGCAGCGTGTGTGGATCTCCATGGTTCTTGCGCAGAACACGGACATCCTGTTCCTGGACGAGCCCACCACCTACCTGGATCTGGCCACGTCGGTAGAGATTTTGGAGCTGGTGCAGCGTCTACGCCGAGAGCTGGATCGGACTGTGGTGATGGTGCTGCACGATCTCAACTTGGCTGTACGCTACAGCGATAATCTCGTGGTGATGAAGGATGGACAGGTCCTCGCCACCGGGCGTCCCAGCGAGGTCATTACCCCAGAGCTACTGCTCGAGGCGTTTGCCCTCAACGCGCTAGTCATCGAGGATCCTGTCACCGGCGGTCCGCTGATCGTCCCCAAGTGACGATCAGGGCTTAGTCCTCCATCAGCTCCTGGGCGGGAGTCTTCTTGGACTTCCGCCAGTTGATCATCGCGGAAATCACCACCGGAGTCACAGACACCAGCACGATGACGATGGCGATCATGTCGATGCGATCCGCAATGCCCGGGATATCCCCCAGCAGCACGCCAATGCCGACCATGCTGACAATCCACAGCACTGCACCCGTGACGTTCCATCCCACGAACTTCTTGTACGGCATCTCCGCGGTACCAGCGGCCACGGGAATGTAGGTACGCACGATCGGGATGAAGCGCCCCAGTACCAGAGCCAACGGCCCGTACTTCAGGAAGAAAGCCTCGGCTTGTTCGAGGTGCTCGGTTATGAGGATCTTGGCGTCGGGCTTAAACAACTTGCGGCCAAAGCGGTGGCCGAGCCAGAAACCTACCTGGTCGCCCAAGAACGCCGCGACGATGGCCACGCCCACCAGAATCGGAACGTTCAAGCCCAGCTGATCGCGCAAGATTGCCGCGGTGACCAGCATGGAATCGCCGGGGAGGAACGGGAAGAGCACGCCGGATTCAATAAAGATAATCAGCGCAATGCCGCCGAGCGCCCAGCCGCCAAAGTTCTGGAGCAGGGTGGTGGCGTCCATGAGGTCGCTTAAGTGCACAGGGAATCCCTTCTAGAAAACAACTGGTCTATTCTTACCCCGGTTTCTGACCGGAATACAGGCAGCTCGCCCCTAGCGTGCATCCGTTATCCCCATGAGTGCCCGTCCCCTAGCCAGCAACAGCAAAACCGCCCCAGCACGTTCATGCGGGGCGGTTCGGCAGTTGATTCAGACTACTTCGTGGCGTCTGCCAACGGCTGCTCGATCTTGTCCAGCAGGTAGTTCAGGCTCAGCACGGTCTGCCATCCGAAGGCCTTTTCCAGGTCGCCTTCCAGGTAGACACTGTGTCCGTCCTTCACGGCGGGCAGCTTGCCCACGATCGGATCCTCGGTCACAGAAGCCTTGCTCTGCTTCGGAGAGTAAGACAGTTGATCCCACACCAGCACGTCAGAGTTGATCTGGTCTGCGTTTTCCTTGGAGACCTCACCGTAGAACTTGTCCTTGGTGATGCCCGCGTAGGCCGGGTTGATCTTGAATCCCAGCTCGGTGAAGAAGCGGCTACGCGGATCGCCCTCGGCAAAGACAGCCAGGCTCTCGTCGGAGACAGTGGCCACGCCGAGTTCCTTTTCGGCCCATTCTGGGTGGCGGCCCTTGAGCTCTGCGAACTTCTCCTTGACCTGCTCCACCTGGCGCTTTGCCTCTTCAGGCTTGCCCACGGCCTGCCCGATCTCTTCCGTGGTCACGTCCCATGGTTGCTGTAGTTCTTCGTATTCGCCCTTTTGTACGACGACAGGGGCGATCTCAGACAGCTTCTTGTACGTGTCTTCATCGATGTCCGAGTACACGGCCACGATGAGGTCTGGATTGTCCTTGGCGATGGCTTCCGCGTTGACTTCTGTGTCCTTGTCGATCCGAGGAGTGTCGCCCTCGATCTTGTCATTGGACCAGTTGCCCGCAGCCTGACCATCCGGGGTCATTCCGTCCCAGTACTTCACGGAGACAGGAGTAACTCCCAGCGCCAGCAGTGCGTCCTGATCCGTGTAGCCCAAGGAGACCACGCGCTGCGGGGCTTCCTTGATTTCGGTGGAGCCGTAGCGGTGCTCGATGGTGGTGGGGAATGCGCCCTGCTCGGCGTTGACTGCCTGGGAGTCCCCGGAATTTCCGGACTGGTCATCAGTCGAGCAAGCGGTCAGTGCCGCGCCCAAGGTCAGCACAGCAGCGGTGCTAACGAGAATCTTCTTGAGTGTCATTTTTCTCCGTTGTTACTGGTGACGGATTTCCGCGCGAGGCGTGGCCCGTACACAAAAGGGAAAGGTCAAACCTTTGGTTGGATATATCCAGCCCTATGTCCAAAGAATTCGGTGGCGGTCAGTTCCGAGTTGTCGTCGAGACGAACACGATCCAGAACAATCGCCGGCGCCGGCACGTTGGCACGGGGCGATCCACAGACCACCGCGATTCCTCCCTCGTGAGGGATGGTGACTCGGCCGGGGGTTCCGCCGAAGCGGCCCTGCGAGACGTGCGCGGAAAGCACGCGGACGCGCTGGCCTCGGAATTCAAAGTAAGCATTGGGGTACGGGTCGGACTGCGCCCTGACCAGCAAGGCGATATCTTCCGCAGGTTGGGTGAAATCTATGCGAGATTCCTGCTCGCCGCGCTTGTGGAAGTACGTAGCGCGGGTGGGATCTTGAGGTTGCGCAGTGGCGGTGCCTTGGGCGACGTCACTCAATGCGCGTTCCACGAGGGGCTCGATGAGGTCGATGGTCTTGGCCACGAGATCCGTGGTGGTGTCCTGCGGACCCACGGGGATCGCGCGCTGGGCAACGATGGGTCCGCCGTCCAGCACTTCATCCATCTCGTGCACAGTGACGCCCACGTGAGTTTCCCGGTTCAACAGCGCCCACAGGATGGGCGAAAATCCGGCGTACTCGGGCAGGAGACCATCGTGGACATTCAATGCGCCGTGCTTGGCCAGGCTGAAAACCTCGGGAGGAAGCCAGGTTCGCCAATTGTTGGCCACGATGATGTCTGGTGCAGCATCGCGCAACGCCTCAATGACGTCTTGACCCACGCGCTCAGTGACACACACCTGGAGCTCATGTTCGCTGGCGAGCTCCTCAACGGAGTCTGCCCACATTTGCTCATAAGGGTGATCGCTGGCAGGGTGCGTAACTACCAAAACTACTTCATGACCAGCATTGATGACCGCAGACAACGTCCGGTGTCCCCACGACTGATAGCCGAAAACAGCAACTCGCATGCAGGGGATGTTAGCTTAGGTTTACCTATGTAGTCAATGATGAAAGTGGCGCAATTTTCATGCCAGACTCCCCGGACGTGACCACCCTTCACCGAATCTCGGTGCCCGCGGATGCGGAAGCCCTCGTTTTCCCGGACCCCTACCGCTCGAACGTCGAGCTCACCGAATCGATGTCCACCGTCGATGTGCGCATCCCGGCGCACTCAGCAGTGACCTATAGCTTTCAATCCGGCGAGCTGAAATATCCCGATCCACATAACGCACACGGCGCAGGCCCACAGGCGAGCCTATTGAGCGGCGATTCTGTGGACCAGACACTCTGGCCGCCTCGCTCCCCAGAAGTCATCGCGGACTTGCCCGGCGCACGCCTGTCCATCGACCGGAAGGTATTCGGCAGGCGCTGCACCGCGCGCCTCGATGACCGCGGTGCGGATACCACCGTGGTGTTTTTGGATGGCGATGACTGGATCCATCTGCATGACCTCACGGGCGCACTGGACCGGGCAGTCACGGCAGGGCTTATCCCCCAGATCAACCGCGTCTTCCTGCCGGCAGCCAAAGACCGCAGCGAGGAGTACACCCTATTGTTACGCCGGTATGCGGCAGAATGTTTCCTGTAAAATAGGGCCGTTCCTAGCATTGTTTTACACGTGTCTAGCGGGGTCTAGGTCTTATGTCTACAGAAAAGTGGTGAGTGTGATGTTGCCGTCGGATTGACACGAATCAAGGCCATCTTCGATGATGAGCACGGGCTTTATGGTGCTAAACGCATCGCTGCAAGCCTCAACGACGATACGGACTTTCCTCCGATTAATCACAAGAAGGTCGCACGCATCATGAAATCCATGGGCCTGAAAGGCTTTACTAAACGGCGTCGGTGCATCACCACCAGGCGCAAGCCTGGCCACCGCGTCATGCCAGATTTAGTAGGCCGCAGATTCACCGCTGATAAGCCGAACCAGGTCTATGTAGGCGATATCACCTACCTGCCGTGTAAGGGAGGCAAGAACATGTACCTTGCCACAGTCATCGACGTCTACTCGCGCAAACTCGTCGGACATGCACTCGCC
>NZ_KV810462.1 GCF_001812805.1 Corynebacterium sp. HMSC078H07
CACCGAGCCCTAGCCGGGATCAAAGGCTATGAAACCGACCTGACCGCTCTTGCCGCCCAAGAGGTTATCGGGCATTACCGCAGGCTATTCAACATTGAAAAGTCGTTTCGGATGTCGAAATCAGACCTGAAAGCACGCCCAATCTACGCCAGAAAACAAGACTCGATCACAGCACATCTCAATATTGTGATGGCAGCACTAGCCGTGGCCCACCTGATGGAGACCCGCAGTGGTCAATCCATCAAACGCCTCGTGAGAACACTCAAGAAATACCGCAGCTTTCAACTCAACATTGGTGGCGAAACCATCCACGCCGC
>NZ_KV810463.1:0-99177 GCF_001812805.1 Corynebacterium sp. HMSC078H07
ATATCAGGTGTCCACCACATGGGGGTCAGGTCCCTGGGCGGTCTCGCCGGCATCGGGGTACCGGGCGGAAATGGCGGTGGCGACTTGGCGGTCGTCGGAATCGAGCTGTTTGTGCTCGGCCATGCGCACGAAGAGGTAGCGCAGGTGCGTGATGAAGCGCGCGACGGAGATGTCCTCGCTGTTGAGCTCAGTGCCGTTGTGGGAGCCAATGACAGCCAGGATCTGCTGAATAAGGCCCGTCATGCGGTACGTTCCCGACAAGTCGCCGACGGCGAAACCGGCGTTAACCAGATGGAGAGTAATCGCCACGGCTTCGTCGTGGTCTAGTGGCTTCTGGAGGCCATCGTTAATGGCGGATAGAAGCTGTTGCGCGAGGGTGAAGTCCTCAGCGTAGAGGTGGCGGACTTCTGCCTCTAAGGGGTAGGAAACGGTATGACCACGGGAGACTGCGCCGTGGATGTGATCCGCTAGTGCAACGACGAGTGTGAGCTTGCTGCGCAGTGCTTCCGGCATGTCGACTGAATGCATAGCGTCAATGACGAGTTGCACGTATTCGCCGGGAATACCGGCAATCATCGCGGCGAGGTGGTCCGGGTCGCGGCCAGAATCCGGAACAAAGACCTTGACCACCTTGTCCGGATCCACAGGAGTGCCGGGCTGGGCTTGGAAGCCAATGCCGCGGCCGGTGACGATGACCTCCTCCTCGCCGCGACGTGCGAGCACGACGTTGTTGTTGAACACGCGCAACAGTTGCACAAGGCACCTTTCTGGTTGAGGCCTCACCGATATCGAGTTGGGGCCACAACGACTTTTAAAACGACGAAAGCTGGCCACGATGGTGATACATCGAGCCAGCTTAGTCAGTGGGTATGCGTGGGGTGCCTTAGCGGGTGGTGGTGATGACCGTATCGCCCGCAGAGGCGTGCTTGAGACCCGCTGGGGTGACCGCAGACAGGGTCTTGGTGTTGGTTACGGCGAGGACAACGGTGGTGTCGTAGCCGGCCTCACGGATCTTGTCGAAGTCAACAGTAGCCAACAGCTCACCCTTCTGGATGGTGTCGCCCTTCTTGACAGCTGGGGTGAAACCGTCGCCCTTCATCTTCACGGTGTTGATGCCGATGTGGACGAGGACCTCTACGCCGTCTTCGGTCTTAATGCCGTAGGCGTGGCCGGACTTCATGGCGCTCATGACGGTGCCGCTCACAGGGGAGTACACGTCGTTGTTTTCGGGGACGATGCCGACGCCATCGCCAAGGGTGCCAGCCGAGAAGACCGGGTCATCGATTTCGGCCATCGGGACAACCTCACCAGTGGACGGGGAAGCAATGTCGGTCGTGGTGCCAGCAGCAGGCTCAGCAGCTTCGGCCGGGGTGTCTGCCTTTGTGGCAGTTGCGGTGGCAGCACCTGCAGCACCAGCACCAGCACCGGCGCCGGCAGCGTGTGCGCTGCTATCGGTGCTTGGGGAGGCGTCGCCAAGCGCGGCCTCCTCAGCGGTGTTGGCGTTGGTCTCACCGCGCTCGGCGGCCTCGCGTGCGGCCTTGGCCTCAGCGCGCTCTTCCGGGGTGCGGTAGTCGGTGAAGAAGATGAGCAGGAAGGCCACGATGAAGGCCACGGCGATGGAGATGGCGTACTTGGCCATCGGGGTAAAGACCGGGATGGTCAGGATGGAGGTGAAGACGAAGGCATCGGTAGTAATGCCGTTCGTGCCCAGGGTCAGCAGAGCCACGGTGAGACCACCGGCGAAGCAGCCTACGAGCATGCGCGGGTAAATCCGCTTGTAACGCAGGTGGATACCGTAGAGGGAAGGCTCAGACACACCGCCGAGCAGGCCGGCCAGGAGGGCTGAGCCAGAGGTCTGGCGCATCACGGTGTCGTGGTCACGGATAGATAGAGCCAGAACACCAGCGGTGGCACCGAAGCAGGCGAAGTTCCACGCGCCCATCGGGCCCTGGATGAAGTCGTAGCCCAAGGTCTGGATGTTGACCAACATGAGAGCGTTGAGAGGCCAGTGCAAACCCAGAGGGACGAGGAACGGGTAGAGCATCGGGATGGCCAGGGCGAAGACGAACGGGACGTGGTCGTTCATCCAGGACAGGCCCGCGCCAATGCCGTTACCAGCCCACACGCCGAATGGGCCGATGATGAAGGCCGTTAGCGGGATGACAAAGAGCAAGGTGAGGAAGGGGACGAAGACCATGTGGACCGCGGACGGGATGATCTTCTGGAAGCCCTTGTAGAACAGTGCCGCGACGGCCGCCATGATGAGTGGCACGAAGACGTTTCCGCCGTAGTCCTGCAACTGCATGGTCATGCCGAAGATGGGGATGGAGCACTGCTCAGCGCCGAGGGTGTCATTAGTGACGCACTGGACCGCGGGGTTTTCCGAAAGGTTGAGGAACTCCGGGGTAAAGAGCGCTGCCATGACAGTGGCCGGGACCCACGGGTCGATGCGGAGCTTCTTACCGGCGTTGTAGGCCACCATGACCGGCAGGAAGTAGAAGACGGAGCGCCACATGGCGTCCACGAAGAACCAGGAAGCCGGCTTATCCGGGGAACGGAAATCCACGACTTCGAAAGCATCGAGCACCGACGCGAAGGCGATGATGAGGGAAGCACCTAGCAGCACGCCCAGGATCGGGCGGAAGGAATCCGAGAGGTACTCGAAGAAGGCGTCCATCCATGGCAGCTTGCCCTTGGACTTGGCGTGTGCGGCGGCCTTGACGTCATCGTTGGACTGGCCGCTGGACTGGCTACGGTTCTTCATTTGGGGAAGAGCCTTGATCTGGTCGTAGACCGTGGCTACGTCGCCACCAATGACCACCTGGTAATTGCGGCCACCCTGCGGCACGGCACCCATAACCTTGGGGATGGCTTCGAGTGCTTCTTTATCTGCCTTGGAGGCATCAGCCAGCTCAAAGCGCAGGCGCGTGGCGCAGTGCGTAAGAGAGGTGATGTTCTCCGCTCCGCCGATGCCATCCAGGATGGCCTCGGCTGCCGAGCGAACGTCAGTCGACATGAGAATCCTTTCGCAAGTAAAGGGCCTGTGAAAACCACAAAAGACCTAGGCCACAATGGTCCATAGCGAACCATCCCCACGCGGCTACGAGTGGGGAGCCTAGGTCTTGCCCGAAGTAACAATCCTGCTTAGGAGCCTACTCCGAAGACCTCACGGGGGACAAGTCTTTGTGGAATAGCGCACTTTTTGCTAATGGGTGTGCTGTTGTGCAGGGTAGACGTGATCCGGGGTGTTGAAGGGTTGCGGCGAGGATGGTCATGTTGCCGTAGTGTGAAAGTGTCACTGTGTGCCCTGTGTGTGAGCGGGGGTACACGCCTTCCCTGTAGAGAAAGGTTGCATATGCCCATCACGTCCTCACGTAAATCTGCATTCATTAGCGTCATCGGGCGCGGCTTCGACGACTTGGGCGTTGAGTCTGTGGCGCAGGAACTCGGCGCCACCTTCGCCAAAGTCGATGACTTAGGCACAGAGCTCAGCCAAGTCCTCGAAAACGCCCCGGAGGGTGACCTAGTCCTCCAGGGCACTGGCGTCATGGATTTCGATGCCAAGGCTGCTGCTGCCCTGGGCCTGCCGTTTGTGCTCATTTCCAATGCCCCTGCCCGTACCGCTGAGCTGGCACTTGATCACGCGCGCTCGGTCGGTGCCACTGTCGTGGGTGCGCTGACTGACGTCTCCTCCGTTCCTGGTGCGCTTTCTTCCCTGGATGACATCGAGCCCTACATGTCTGCAGAACTTTTCCAAAAGCAGCTCTTGGACCAAGCTCGTGAGGTTGGCGCCCACATCGTCCTGCCGGAAGGTGAGGACGACCGCATTCTTGAGGCTGCCGGTGAGCTCATCAAGGGCAAGGTGGCGAAGCTGACGATTTTGGGTGATGGGAACGTCGAGAAGCGCGCCCAGGAACTCGGGATTGACCTGTCCGGCGTGGACATCATCAACCACCTGGAGTCCCCGCTGGTAGAGGAATTCGCGGCGGACTTTGCGGAGCTGCGTAAGAAGAAGGGCGTGACCCTGGAGCAGGCGCGCGAGACCATGAAGGACGTGTCCTACTTCGCCACGATGATGGTGCACAAGGGCCTGGCTGATGGCATGGTCTCCGGTGCGGCGCACACCACCGCACACACCATCAAGCCCTCCTTTCAGATCATCAAGACCAAGCCGGAGGCCTCTGTAGTTTCCTCCATCTTCCTCATGGTCATGCCGGGCCGACTGTGGGCCTTCGGCGACTGTGCCGTGAATCCGAACCCGACGCCGGAGCAGCTCGGTGAGATCGCCATCGTCTCCGCGCAGACCGCTGCGCAGTTCGGCCTTGAGCCACGCGTGGCGCTGCTGTCCTACTCCACCGGTACTTCTGGCGCCGGCCCGGACGTGGAAAAGGTGGTGCAGGCAGTCGAGGTGGCCAAGGGTATTGATTCCTCCGTTGCCGTAGACGGTCCGTTGCAGTTTGATGCTGCCTGTGACCCGGGCGTGGCTGCTAAGAAGGCACCGGAGTCCCCGGTGGCTGGTCAGGCTACGGTCTTTGTTTTCCCGGACCTGGAGGCCGGCAACATTGGCTACAAGACCGCACAGCGCACCGGTGGCGCCCTGGCTGTGGGCCCGATTCTGCAGGGCCTTAACAAGCCGGTCAACGACCTGTCTCGTGGTGCGACTGTTCCTGACATCATCAACACGGTAGCTATCACCGCTATTCAGGCAGGGGTGAAGTAAATGGCGTACGTACTCGTTTTGAACTCCGGCTCCTCTTCGGTGAAATTCCAGCTGGTGGACCCGGACAGCACCGCGACCGATACCCCACTGGTCTCCGGTTTGGTGGAACAGGTTGGTGAGCCGCAGGGCGCCGTTACCGTTAAGACCGGTGGTGAGGAATACAAGGAAGAACTGGAGATTCCTACTCACTCCTTCGGCCTCGACCGCGCGTTCAGCATCATGCACGAGCACGGGGTGGGCCCGACGGACGTAGAGGTCATCGCCGTTGGCCACCGTGTTGTCCACGGCGGCCGCCTGTTCAGTGAGCCGCAGCTCATCGTGGACCAGATTGAGTCCATGATTGAGGACCTTATCCCGCTCGCCCCGCTGCACAACCCAGCAAACCTGGACGGCATCCGTGTGGCCCGCAAGCTGCTGCCGGATATTCCGCACGTGGCGGTCTTCGATACGGCCTTCTTCAACGGCATGCCGCCGGCTGCAGCGCTCTACGCCATCAACAACGATGTGGCCTCGCAGTACGACATCCGCCGCTACGGCTTCCACGGCACCTCCCACGAGTTCGTGTCACAGCAGGTACCGAAGCTGCTTGACCGCGATCCAGGGCATACCCACCAGATCACGCTCCACCTGGGCAATGGTGCTTCCGCCGCAGCGATCCGCAACGGCCGCCCAATTGATACCTCGATGGGTCTGACCCCGCTGGCTGGTTTGGCCATGGGCACTCGTTCCGGTGACATCGACCCGGGTATCATTTTCCACCTTTCGCGCCAGGCGGGTATGTCCATCGATGAGATTGACAACCTGCTCAACAAGCAGTCCGGTGTGAAGGGCATTGCAGGGGTTAATGACTTCCGCGTACTGCGTGAACGCATCAACAACGAGGATCAGGATGCCTGGCTGGCCTACAACATCTACATCCACCAGCTGCGCCGCTTCATTGGTTCGTACATGATTGCGCTCGGCCGCGTGGATGCCATCACCTTCACCGCCGGTGTGGGCGAGAATGACACCGAGGTTCGCCAGGATTCGCTGTACAACCTCGACATGTACGGCATTGACTTCGATAAGGAAGCGAACTTGGTGCGCTCCAAGGAGCCACGCATGATTTCGACTGCTGAGTCGCAGGTCAAGGTTTTCGTTGTTCCGACGAACGAGGAGCTGGCGATTGCCCAGAAGTCCGCGGGCATTGCGGCGATGGCCCGGGAGGCTGGCCTGTACTAGGCCTTCTGGGGGATAGCACCTACCGCGGCACACCGCTAGAAGAGAGTGACTGGACGGACCTTGTTGGCAAGGTCCACCAGCGCGTAGCGGTGGCGGGAGAAGGGGGCCTGACGGGCCAGCGCGCGCAGGGTATCGGCGAGCCCATAGCGCAGGCCGCGTTGGGTAAAGGGGAACTCGAAGAGGTCGTTGGGGGAAGCTGCGGCATCGAGGTCGGCGTCACGTAGGAAGGTGAGGGCGGCTGAGATGACGGCGATCTTGATTTGTAGGAAGCGTGGCTCGTTCTGCGGAATCTCCTCCAAGCGGCGGGCGGCGCGGCGGATGCGGGACTCGGACAAGTCGTGGACGATGAGCTGCAAAATCGTGGTAAGGCGCGCCATGCGGTGGTGGCGCGAGGCGTTCGGCACTTTATCCAGTGTGGCCACGGCCAGCTCCACTTGGTGCTCGGCGCGCAACTGGCGGGCCAGGCCGAAGGCGGAGGAGACCGTCGTGGGGTTGGTAGCCCACACGATGCCGTAGAGACGCATCGAGTTGAATCGCAGATGAGCAGGATCGTCGGTGACGTGGTCCCAGATACCGGGTTGGTCCTCAAAAGCCTCATTCGGGAGATCCGCCAACGAGGTGGTGAGGTTGGCGCAGGCGCGGGCCACGGAGGCATCGATAAGCGCTGCTTCTGAATACCCTAACTGTTGGAGAATCAGTTCATTGACTGCGCCAATGGCCAGCTTAGGTGCGGCTTCACCAGGCAGGATGTCGAGAACGTAGGCGAAATGAGCCTGGGCATCGCGGTACTTATCCAGCAGCAGCTCCGCCACGCCGGAGTACCAATGAAAGCGCCAATCGTTGTCGAGGCGGTCCTTGATGGAGGCCAGCCATTCGCGGGCCTGGCCGATGTAGCCGAGGTCAATCATGGCGCGCACCACGCCGAGGGGGATTTCCGCGGACTCCTCGTACTCAGGAGTTTGCATGGCCTGGCGGAGGGTTTCTAGGGCTTCCTGTGGCTCGGTGTAGGAAGAACCCTGGAGCAGGGAGGCACCGACGTCGGAACGGATGATGAGCGGGGCAGGAAGTGCGGAGACGACCTCGGGGGCGGTGATGCGGACGGTGCGGTCGATGCCGTCGATAAGCTGGTCCGTGCGGAAGACCAAGTGCTTGGTGCCGAAAGTCGTACGTTGTGGGGAAAAGACCGAGTGCTGGGCTGGGTGCTGGATGCCATCGCGGAGAGCAATGACCTCGCGCAGCACGCCGAAGAGCTGATCACGCAGCTCAGACACGGAACGGAAACGCTTGTCCGGATCCGGGTCCGTGGCGCGCAGCAACAGGCGGTAGAAGGAAAGGTAGCGGCGCAGGAGCGGCTCCTCGGTGGGGGAGGGAAGGCCCGGCTTGTACACGCCATCTTCCACCGGAAGCTTGAGCACCAAGCAGGCGAGAGTGCGGCCGATGGTGTAAATATCGCTGGCTACCGACGGGCCCTTGGTGGCAATCTCCGGGGCCTGGAAACCTTGCGTGCCGTAGATGTGGCCGAATGCGCCGATGCCGGAGACAGCGCCCAGGTCAATGAGTTTGACCTGGTCCTCGGTGACGATGATGTTGGAAGGCTTAAGGTCGTTGTAGACCACGCCGCGGGCGTGCAGATAATCCAGGGCGGGGAGGATTTCCAGGATGTAGGCAATCGCCGTGTCGACCGGGAAGACGTCATCCTCCTGGTGGTTGCGGCGGTTCTTGAGGGAGGGGCCGCCGACGTATTCCATGACGATGAAGCCGCCGGGCACGCGGGCATCATCGATGAAGTTAAAAATCTTGACGATGTTCGGGTGGGTAATATCCGCCAGGAACTCGCGCTCCGATTCCGCCGTGGCGGTTTGCTCGGCGGAGTTCTCGGCCTGCATGCCCTTGAGCACGACGATGCGTCCGGAGACAAAGTGGTCGTTGGCTAAGTAAATCCAGCCCAGGCCGCCGTGGGCGAGGACGCCGAGGATTTCGTACTGCTCAGCCACCATGTCCCCGGGCTTCAGCTGTGGCGGTGCAATGCGTGGTGAATCTTCGGGGTCAATGAGGGCATCCTGTGGGTTGCCGGGTACCACGAAGGGCAGCGTGGCCATGCCATCGGCTACCTCGCGGTCGGTGCGCTTGGTGGTGCGGCGCTGGCGGAAGGTGTCAATTGCGCGGCGGCGCGATGCATGCGAGGGATCCTCGGCCTTGCGGCGGTCACGCAGCTGGCCGAGTTCCTCGATGAGGGCGGCGATGTTATCGGAATCAACGATTTCGCCGTCGCCTGGCTGAACGCCGCGAGACACCTGGCTGGTCGGAGTGTCGCCCGAGCCAGAGTGAGAAGACGAAGGGAAAACAAGGTTGCCGTCCTCGTCTTCGTCGTCAGCGAAAGGATCGTAGGGCACGGCGGCGGTGGCATCGTGTGCGTCGGTGAGGTTGCTGTGGGGGCTTTGCGCGCCGTCGGTGCTGGTGAAGCCTGAGCCGTTCCCTTCGGCCTCTTCTCCGTCTTCGTCGTCGGCGAAGGGATCGAAGGGGACAGCCTCCGTCGCGTCATTGATGTCGTTGTGGGCAGCCGTGGGCTGAGGGTCCGGATCGTGGTCCTCAGGAGTGAGGTGGTCGAGCTCATCCTCGGTGAAACGGTGGCTCATGGGCGTGCCTCCTTTGCGGATGCGTCCTCGGTGGCGGGCGGAGTTTCGTTGAGGTACTTCGGCTCGGGGAGCGTGGGGCGCTCCATGTAGTCGCCCAACCAGGAGTAGAAGAGCTTCAGCCACGTGCCGTCCGAGCGGATGCGCTCCAGAGTGGAATTGATCTGCCGGATAAGTGGACGGGAATCATAGGACGCATCGGGCTTGCGCACGGCCACACCATAGCTCTGGGTCTCCAAGGCATCGCCGACGATTTCTGTGTAGGAGTCTTGGGCCAGCATGCCGGAGAGCAATGCATCATCGACCACGATGCCGTCGGTTTGACCAAGCTGCAAGGACATGAGACAATCGCCCCAGGCGCGGGTCTCCAAAATGTCGGCCTTCGGTGCGTGCTTGCGGATGGCATTGACCATGGTCGAGCCCTTCGCCGCGCACAGAGTGAGACCGGCGGTATCCGCCACGGAATGAATACCGGAGTTCTTGAGCACGAGCAAGCGGGCATCCGTTTTCATATAGGGGATGGAGAAGGCGACTTCACGCTGGCGCTGCGGGCTAATCGTCATTGTGCGAATGACCATGTCCACCTGGCGGTCATTGAGGGCCTTGGCGCGGTCGGAGGCTTCCACGAAGCGGAAATCCACCTTGGAGGGATCCCCGAAAATGTCGCGGGCGATTTCGCGAGCGATGTCCACCTCAAAGCCGCGAAGTTCACTAGTGGCGGTGTCGCGGTAGCTCAGCAGGTTATTCGAACGGTCCACGCCCACGATGAGACGGCCGCGTTTTATGATCTCCGGCACGCGTTCCTTGGGCGTTTTATCGTCCGGACGGTAGGAGCCATAAGGCTCGGCCTCGCTCTCCGTGTCGGCTTCGCCCGCGCCGGCAGGCTCGATAATGGCATCTTCCGGCAGTGGTGGGCCGGGCGTGGAATGGGTATCTGCGCTCGTGGACAGTACGGGTGCGGGGGCTGTGGTGTGGGTCGATTCGCAGGCAGTCAGGCCGAGGGCAAGGGCGGCCAGTGGGATCGTCGTCAAGCACAGGCGTCTCATTAGAGGTACTCCTGCAGACGTGGACGAATGCCCAACCACACCGCGATGATGGCGCCGAACGTGGCCAGGGAGACACCCGTGGACACCAAGGTCATGGCGTTTAGGCCCTGCATGAGGTACTCGCGCATGGACTCGCGGGCTTCGTCGATAAGCTGCGCCAGCGAATTATCCACGGCGTTGAAAGCACTCGCGGCGGTTGGCTCACCATCCGGGTCAATGGCGGTGGCCTGGTACACCGCGGCGTCATAGTTGCCCGTGGAGAGGCTGTCCATGAAGGCCTCGTGGGTGACGGCCCAGTCTTCCACTGCTCTCTGCGCTTGGGGGATAAGGGCGGGGTTGGAATCTTCACCCAACGCTTGCTCATAATCCCGCAATGCATGGTTGACGGAATAGACCGTGGAGTTAAAGTGCACGGACATATCTTCCTGGGACGAACGCAGGACCAGCGCGAGGGTCTCCGAGGTGCGCATCTGTTGGGCTTCAATCCGGGAGGCGGTGAGGGAATCCCAGGGGCGCGAGACCGTCTCGAATCCCTGGTGGCCCGAGGCCCACGTGGCAAAGTTGGCCGCGGAAGCCCACACGAGGGCGATGAAGAGCAGGGCCGTGGCCAGCACGAAGCCGCGGTTCAGGCGGCGGCGGGTAAGCCGCCACAGCCACCATTGCGCCAAGCCCAAGAAGATGAGCGCGGCCACGAGGCCGGAGAGCGGTACCCACTGCGGGCGGGTGAGGCGCTGCTGCTGTTGGGTGACCTTTTCGGAGGTCAGGGTGAACAGCTCCGCTGCGGCGGGCAGAATACGGGTACGCATGAGCGCCGAGGCATTCGACATGTAGGAATTCGCCACCGCGTTGCCCGCGCGGTGGTTGACGCGAGCCTTCTCCACGAGGGCGGTGTAGACGGGCAGCTCACGCTGGATGAAGGTGACGAGCTCCCGCACGCGTTCATCATCGGAGGAGGAGCCCACCACGGATTGAGTCGCGGCTACCGCGGCGGCGTCGATGGCCTCGTTATAGCGCTCGCGGTTGCCTACTGGTTCCACGCCGGCCTGGACGAAGCCAGTGGTGGCCACCGTATCCGCGAGGGACAGGTTGGTGTAGAGGTGGTGCGCCGCATTCGACATCGGCTCCGTGGAGGTCAGCAGGGCATCCAAGTCATCGTGGCGCGCGGCCGAGGAGGAAGACATGGAAAACCCTGCTGCGGCCAAGGCCACGGTGAGGATGAGCGTGACGCTAAACAGCTTGCCCGGAGTCGTGGCAGCGAAGCTGTAGAGACGCCGGACCAGGCGCGCTGGGCCGGCAAAAGAGCTCATGGCCAGCTGGGTGGGGCGGCTAAACGCGGGCGCGGCAGGTTCGGTGACATCATCGAGCCAATGATCGCCCCATGATTCGGGGGAGTGCTCGCGCAGTTCGGTGGCCGGGCCGGTCATTCCCTTAGGATAGCGCCCTTGTCCCGAAAGTGGGTATAGATTGGAGGCATGTGTGCACACGTAAACCCAGAAATTTCCGGCGACGGATGGGCCGAGGGCCCGGGCGGGGTTCCCGTGTGGGGAAAATTCGGGGCGGCGGGTCTCTTCCTGGTAGCGGGCAACGAGGTGCTGCTGCAGCATCGCGCCACGTGGACCAACAACGGCGGGACGTGGGGAATCCCGGGCGGGGCGCGCGATAAGCCGGAAACACCCGAGCAGGCGGCGCTGCGTGAGACCGAAGAGGAAACCGGCGTGGCCGCGGCAGACGTGGAGGTCCTCGAATCCATTGTCACCGCCGGGCCCTTTGTTGGTGGGTGGACCTACACCACGGTCCTGGCGCGCACAGTGACGGGCGAGCGCTTGCCGACGACTGCCAATGAAGAATCCGCCGAGCTGCGCTGGGTGCCGTTTGACCAGGTAGAAGCGTTGGAACTGATTCCACCCTTCCGGGAGGCACTACCACAGTTGGTGGCGCGCTACGGGGAATTGAGTAGCTAATTCAAGCATGTAGCAGGAAGCTGTGGCACGCTGTAGGTCATGATTGAAGTAGCCGGACTGACAAAACAGTATAAGTCTGTCCGCGCCGTGGATGACCTCACCTTTCAGGTACAGCCGGGCCAGGTAACCGGCTTCTTGGGGCCAAACGGTGCCGGAAAGTCAACGACCATGCGGATGATCCTGGGCCTTGACCGCCCCACGGCGGGCACGGCCTTGGTGCACGGCAAGCCCTACCGTGAA
Source organism: Corynebacterium sp. HMSC078H07 (assembly GCF_001812805.1). Lineage (GTDB taxonomy): Bacteria > Actinomycetota > Actinomycetes > Mycobacteriales > Mycobacteriaceae > Corynebacterium. The sequence continues at coordinate 11,822 of NZ_KV810463.1, forward strand.
CTCAAGCACCCGTTGCGGGAGGTGGGCGCGCTTCTCGACGCTAAAGCGGTCCACGCCAACCGCTCTGCCGCCAATCACCTGAAGTGGATGGCGCAGTCCAACGGTATCCCGACTTCCCGTGTTGAAGAGGTGCTGGGACTCGTGGGACTTTCCGATGTCGCCGGTAAGAAAGCCGGCGGCTTCTCCCTCGGCATGGGCCAGCGCCTGGGCTTGGCTGCGGCGCTGTTGGGCGACCCAGGAGTGTTGATCCTGGATGAGCCGGTCAACGGCTTGGACCCGGAAGGTATTCGCTGGGTGCGCTCCCTCGTCCGCGCGCTTGCTGCGGAAGGCCGCACGGTGCTCATTTCTTCCCACCTTCTTTCGGAGATGGCGCAGACTGCTGACCACCTCGTGGTCATTGGGCGTGGCCGGTTGATGGCGAACCAGCGCACCTATGACTTTGTCAAGGAAAACTCGTCTGCCTCGGTCATCGTGCGCTCAGAGCACCTGCGTGAATTCGGCTCCGCCTTGAAGGAGGCAGGGGTGTCGTTCTCCACGACTATTGATGAGGAGCAGCGCCCCACGCTGGTTATTCCGAATCAGACCACTGACTTCGTGGGCCAGCTGGCCTACTCCACTGGAGTGCCGCTGACCGAGCTTACGTTGCACCGCGCGTCCCTTGAGGAAGCCTTTATGAAGATGACGACGGATGCGGTGCAGTATCAGGCCCAGAAGGAGGTCACCACCAATGTTTCTTAACACGCTGCATGCGGAGTGGACCAAGCTGCGCACAACGAAGTCCTTCTGGTGGACTTCGGGAATAATCTTCTTCATTATTACGGGCTGGACGTTGCTCAACTCGCTCAATGCGGGCGAGGCTGTGCTGGGCATTAGCCCGCTGCAGCCCAATGCTCTGGCGGCGATTCTCCTGGTGCTGATCGTGCCCATTCTCATGATTCAGGGCGCGATGGTGATTACCACTGAGTACCGTCACAAGACCCAAACCGTGACGTTCATGGCCAATCCGAATCGCTGGACGGTGGCGCTGGCGAAGCTGCTGCTTTATGGCGTGATTGCTGCCCTCATCTTGTTCTTGGGCGCGGTCTACATCTTTGTCCTGGCGGATATGACCACCAACGAATCTGCTGCGGAGGCTTTCCAGCCTTTCTCGGATGAACGCGCTCAGCGCTTGCTGTGGGCTTTGCCCGTCGCGGGCTTTGGCGCGGTCATGTTCGTTCAAGGGTTGGGGTGGTTGCTGCGCCATACTGCGGGTACCGTGGCGATTTCGCTCATCCTCTACATGGGCATTGAGAACACCGTGCGCTTCCTGCCGGTAGTGGGTGACAAGATGATTCACTTCATGCCGTTTACTGCGTTTACCAACTGGACCATGGACGTGGTGGAGGATTCCGCGCCCTGGGATAGCGTTGGCATGAGCGCGGTCATCTTCTTCGGTTGGGCCTTGGCCCTTTGGCTTCTTGGCATTCTGGCGTTGGAGCGCCGCGACGCGTGATCCCCTTTTCCCTCCTTGCAACCTTGGCGCTGTTGTCCGCAACAGCGCCTTTTGCGACGGACATGTACCTGCCGGTTATGCCGGCAATTGTGGCTGACCTCGGCACGACTCGTTCCATGGTGCAGCTGACCATTTCGGGCTTCTTCATCGGAATGGGTATCGGCCAGCTGCTCATGGGGCCACTGTCTGATGCCATCGGGCGCAAACCGCTGTTGCTGAGTGGTGCAGCGTTGGCCCTAGCTGCTTCGGTACTGGCAGCACTTGCTCCCAGCGCCATCATCCTTGTGGTCGCTCGCGTGCTCCAGGGCCTCGGTGGCGGTGCCTGCGTGGTGCTCGCGCGTGCTGTTGTGCCTGACCTTGTCCACGGTGCTGCCGCGGCGAAGGCCTACTCGCTGCTCATGGCCCTGCAAGGAATTGCCCCGGCAGTGGCCCCGGTCTTGGGCGGCGTGCTGGCGGAGCCGCTGGGCTGGCGCGGCATCTTCTGGGTGCTTGCCGGCCTTCATGCGCTGCAGCTGATTCTGGCTTGGGCAATTGTCCCTGAGACTGTACGTGGCCAGAGTCGTTCGGGCGCGGCTCGTACAAGCCTCGCGCGTACGGTTGCCGGCAACTACTGGGCAGTGATCACCAACGTCCGGGTTTGGGCTTACCTCGTCACCATGGCCTTCGGCTTCTGCTCGATGTTCTGCTACATCTCCGCCTCGGCCTTTGTTCTCCAGGACCAATGGGGCTTTACGCCCTTGGCGTATTCGCTGATTTTCGGTGTGAATGCCGTGGGGCTCTTTGCCGCCACACTGGTGAATTCGCGCGCTATGGACTCCGTCTCCCCGGCCTTCATGCTGCGCATTGGTGTCGGCGGCATCGTGGTGTGCGCGCTGCTGTTGCTGCTCACAGTAATGGTGGGTGCGCCGGTGTGGCTGTCCCTCATCGTGCTCTTCGCCTGCATCGCGCCGACGGGTTTCATCATGGGCAACGCCACTGCTTTGGCTACCGGTCTGATGCGCTCCCGCGCTGGCAGCGTGTCCGCCATTATGGGCTTTGGCCAATCCCTGCTGGCCAGCGTGGTCAGCCCCCTTATGGGTTTGGGATCTAATCCGGCGCAGACTATGGCGCTGGGCATGGTGGTGTGCAGCGTTGTCGCTTTGTGTGGGCTGCTTGCGTCCTCTCGTCTAGCTGGTTGACTTCTGGCGTGGCGAGACTGATTTTGGTGGCGGAAAGTGTCCGCGCTCCGCATTACGAGAGTCACCTTGAGGACCATGATTGCCAGCGCAAATGTGTATCATGAGCGGCATGTCCACTCCCCGCCTTGCCGAGCTGCGACTGCGCAGGTTTAAATCGTTTCACGATGCCGTACTCACACTACATCCGGTGACTTTTCTTACAGGTCTAAACAGCTCCGGCAAGTCGAACGCCTTAGATGGGCTTGAGGTTTTGTCGCGGTTATCGTCGGGCTCGGAGCTCGGCGATGCTCTTGATGGACGTATGACGCACGCAGGGCCAATCAGAGGAGGCTCCCGTGGTTGTGCACCACACGGCGAAGATAGTTTTGAACTGGGCTGCACTGTCGAAGCTGGACAAGATATCTTTCGCTATGACGTAGAAATACAGGTGCTTCCGGAACTGCGAGTGCTTAAGGAAAGCCTGGTGGGGCCAGGGTACTCCGTAAAAAATGGGGTCAGAACTGAAGAAGCAGAACTTTTTAAGACGCAACCTGCGGCAGATAAGCTCGCTGGGATTTATACGGAGATTTTCAATGGAAAGCGTGGCGCAAATCCAGCAACACTTATGCGGGACTCCCGTCTAATTCTTGGGCAGGTAAAGGCAGTTCTTGCAGGGAAAAACCGTGCGGAGAATTCGGTGCTGAAGGGCGCATCGATTGTGAGTACTGCACTTCGATCTGTGTTTCACCTCGACCCGGTGCCAAGTCTTATGCGCAACTACGTTGCGAAGAAGAACGCTCAGCTCAAACGCAGCGGCGAAAACCTGTCGGCGGTACTTTGGCAATTGCGAAAGGATTCGCCTGAAACCTTCCGCGATTTAGGGCAGTTGGCTGCTCACGTTACCGGAGTGGACTCTACTTTGGATTTTATTGACACTCAGCTGGACGAAGTGATGCTTACTCTTGTCGAGCACTTTGCGGATGGAAGGCATGAAAGCACACCCGCACGTGAAATGAGCGATGGGCTTCTTCGTTTCCTGGCGATCGCGACAGCTTTAAAAACAGCTCCCAGGGATTTAGATATCGAGCAGCCTCTTTCACGCGGGGATGATGTGGAAAGCGCCGTAGCGCAAATCGTCGTCGAGGAAATGGAGAACGGTCTCCACCCGTCACAGGCGCAAAGAGTTATGCACATGCTTAACGAATCAGCACACAAGCATGACTCTCAAGTTCTTGTAACAACTCATAGCCCCGCGATTTTGGATCAGATTTCTGGTGAAACTAACGGTCAGGTTGCGGTTTGTTACCGAGATGAGAAAACCGGGAATAGTGAACTTTCACCATTGGTGGAACTACCGGATTTCGTGGACTCTATTTCGAAACATAGTCTGGGAGCTGCTGTAACTGCCGGCGAATTGGTCGATGACACCGATACGAAGGCTAGCTTTGACAACCTGAATAAGCTTTTTGGGATTGGCTGATGCGCGTTTACTTCATTGACACTTCGGTTCTGGATAATCTGCTTGAGATTCCGAAAAAGAGCCAGGATCGAGAACAAGTGAAAAACGACTTTTCGAAGCGTCAGTCCGAAAACTCTAGGTTTATCTTGCCTATCACTGCTGTCATTGAAACTGGAAATCATATTGCGCAGCTTTCGGATGGTCAGGTAAGGCGCGCTATTGCGGAAAAGTTTTCGCAGATGCTCGAGTTGACCGCGCAACGGCAAGCCCCGTGGATACTGCATGACTTTCAGTGGAACAAGGAATTTATAACTGAGTTAATTTCACAACATCGAGCTGGCCAAACGATGGTGGAATTGATGATGCAGCAGGTCGGTGGTGGGGACCTTTGCATTTTGACAGAAAGGGAGCTGTACAGGCGCGCTACCGGAATAACCGCAGAGGTGTGGACGTATGACACCATGCTCGCCAGTAGTGCCTAAGGCGAGTGTGCGAGCACTGGGCACGTGATCGCACGCTACTGCAGCGCCGAGGTCAGGCGCATGACGTTATCCACGTAGCGGCGCAACAGCCCGCGCTTATTCCATTCTTCGAGGGTTAGCTCGTGGCAGACCTTCTTGTAGTTGGTGGCCAACTGGGTGAAGTCATCGATGAGATCGCCCTTGGCCACGAGCATGGTGGATTCATAGTTCAGACCGAAGGAGCGCATATCCATGTTGGAGGAGCCGAACATACACAGCGGATCGCGTCCTGGGAGGTTGGGATCCGCCAGGATGAACTTGGAGTGCAGCACGAAAGGTTCAGGGAACTGGAAAATCCGCACGCCTGCCTCCAACAGAGCTTGGTAGTAGGAGGACTGTGCATGGTTGACCATGAACTGGTCGGCCTTCGCTGAGACGAGGAGGTCGACCTCCACATCGCGGTAGCAGGCGGTGGTCACGGCTTCGAGGAGGGATTCATCCGGGATGAAATACGGCGAGCACAAAATCAGCTTGTCCTTGGCGTGGTGCACCACCGAGTTGAACATGCGCAGGTTGGGTTCCGTCGTGTAGCCAGGGCCAGAGGGAACAAGCTGGAGGTGGTTGGAGTCCTCCGTCATGGCGTCGTCATAAGGCTGCATGTCGAGGGAGAGCTGTTCCTCAGACTCCAGATACCAGTCCACCGCAAACACTGCGGCCAGCGAGGTCACGACCGGCCCGGTGAGCTCCACCATGTAATCGATCCACGCGCGGTCTTCGGTCTTGTACTGGCGCTTAATGATGTTCATCGAGCCCAAGAATCCCGTATGGCCATCGATGACCACGATTTTGCGGTGATTGCGCAGATCGGGGCGGCGGAAGCGGCCCTTGTGCAGCTGTAGCGGCAGCATGAGGCGCCAATCCACGTCAATGGCGGTGAGGCGTTTGCCCAGCGTGCGGTAGCCCTTGTACTTGTAGCTGCCAATCTGGTCCAGTAGTAGTTTGACCTCCACGCCGCGCTCGCGGGCACGTTTCAGCGACTGGAAGAAGACGTCGGTGACCTCATCCCAGGACTGGATATAAATCTCAATGAGCACGTATTTTTCCGCACGGTCGATGGCCCGGGCCATGGCCATGATGGCCTCATCATAGGAGGCGTGGAGCCCCTTGTTGTGGCCGATGAGCGCCGGGTGGCCGGTGAGGTTGCGGTTGAGCTGAATGAGCGATTCGATTTCGGGGGACAGCCTGCCCTCCGGGTGATTGGGGGTGGAGGCGGTGACGTCACTGATGAGCTCGTTGGCCTCTTGCTGGATGCGGTGGCGCCGCCGGTTGATGTACGGCGAGCCCATAAGCATGAAGAGCGGCAGGCCCACGAGGGGCAGCACGAGAATAGCCAGCAGCCAGGCAGTGGAGCTCGATGGGCGGCGCCCTTCAGGCACGACGCCGATGGCGATGATCTTGATGCCGTAGTCAAGGATCAGTAGTGCCAGCTGCCAGGCGGAGAGATCGATATTGAGGCTCATAAGTGTTGAGAGCGCCTAGCGCACTGAAGCGAAATCGGGGACGTCGAAGTCTGCGATGAGCGGCACGTGGTCTGAGGTTTTATCGCCGGCGCGCTCCACTAGGTCCACCTGGGCGCCTTGTACGAGGCGAGCGAGTGGCTCGCTGGCCAGCTGGAAGTCGATGCGCATGCCTTCGTTCTTCTGGAAACGCAGCGACTTGTAATCAAAGTACGTCCAGCGCTCCTTCGCCGTAAAACGGCGCGTGACTTCCTCCAGGCCAGCTTCCTCGAGCATCTGGAAAGCTGCGCGTTCCGGTTCGGTGACGTGCGTCTTGCCGCGGAAGAGGCTGATGTCCCACACGTCTTCATCGCGCGGAGCGATGTTGAAGTCACCGGTGAGCAGGAGCTTCGATTGCGCGCGAGTTTCCACGTAGCGCGCCAGCGCATAGAGGAATTGCAGCTTGTAGTCGTAGTGCGGGTCCGTAATCTCGCGCCCGTTCGGGATGTACAGCGACCAGATTTCCACTCCGCGGATGCGTGCAGACACCGCCCGGGCCTCACGTTTGCGTTCCTTCGCCGGGTCTTTGTGAAATCCTGGCTGCCCGGGGAAGAAGGTCTGGACCTCTTCCGGCTCGTCCTTAGACACAATGGCCACGCCGTTCCATTGGTTCAGCCCGTGGCATGTGACGTGATAGCCGGCTTCTTCGAAAGGTTCGCGCGGGAACTTCTCATCCGTCACCTTGGTCTCCTGCAGGCAGAGCACGTCAATGTCGTGCTTGGCCAGCAGGTCCACCGCGCGGTGCGCGCGGGTGCGGACGGAGTTGATGTTCCACGTAGCGATACGCATGTGATTTAGGGTACTAGAAGCTCGCGGCAGGCGTAACGGTGGCGATGCTGCTCAATAAAGCCAAGCTTTTCGTACAGTCTGATACCCGCGGTATTGTTCGCTATCACCTGCAAGTATGCCTTCTGCGCGCCGTTGTCTTTGCCCCACGCGAGCATGTGTGCGCCCAAGGCAGTGCCCAGGCCCTTGCGCCGCCAGCCCTCAGCCACTTCGACGGCGGAATAGCCCAGCCACACCGTGCCATCGCCGGATTCGGTGAGCGTGCCGCGCGTAATCGCAATTGTCTCGCCCGTATCAGAAAGCAGCCGGCCAAAGCCCATCGTGCCCTCAATGTGGCTGCGCAGGTACTCCAGCGCTAGCGGCGGGAGCGCCTGGCCGCGGAAATGATACAGGTCGAGCCAGGCATCATCGGGCTGCTCATCGATGACAAAGTGGACGTCGGAAAGCTCCGGCAGATCCTCGAGGTTCCGGACCATGACGAGAATCTCTGGCTCCAAGGACCACCTATCCGGCTCAGCGGCAACGAGCTTCTCGGCTGACTTCCCGATGCGCTCCGGGATGGCCAAGCGCGTTGGCAGCCCGTGGCGGTCGTAGAAAGCATCGATTTCCTCGATGGGGATGGGGAGGAAACCTGCAGACGGGCCGAGAGGCACAGCCGAGTTGGAACGGCCCGTCACACCATCACCTGCGCGCATGAGCCACTGCCCATCAGAGGTCCACGCATGTTCCTTGCCAGGAAAGGCGGCTGCGGTGGCGACCTCAACGGCGCGGATATCGGAGTTGCGTACCGTTCGCGGCGAGAGGCGCTTAATAATCTTCAGCTGCTCCGGTGGAATCTCCACGGCGTCGAGCGACGACGGGTAGTCGCCCACTTCTTGTGGGCGGATGACCAGCGGATCAAGGCTTAATACGTGGCCAATCACGTCACTGTGCACGCCGCCGAAATCGCGCCGGGCCACGACGCGCTCGCCCACGGAGACGTCATCGGAGCGGAAGATGCGAGACATTAGTCGTCGTGTCCGAAGGGATCTTCGTCTTCGCCCGGCAACCAGGTGAGGCCGGCTTCGGTCCAGCCATTGCGCTTAATGGCCTTCTTGGCCTGGCGCTTGTAGCGGCCGGTGAGCACGTCGGTATAGACAAAGCCGTCGAGGTGGCCGGTTTCGTGCTGTAGCATGCGCGCAAAGAAACCGTAGCCCTCGATGGAGATGTCCTCGCCTTTTTCGTTCTTGCCGGTCACGCGCGCCCAGTCAGCGCGGCCGGTGGGGAAGCCCTCGCCCGGAACGGAGAGGCAGCCTTCGTCGTCGGAGCCGTCATCGGCGGGCATGGTCTCCGGAATCTCGGAGGTTTCCAGCACCGGGTTGATGACGCAGCCGCGGCGCATGCCGCCCTCAGGCAGCTCGGTGCCATTCGGCCCGTCGGTGTCGGGGCAGTGGTAGACAAAGAGGCGCTTGTTCACGCCGACCTGGTTGGCGGCCAAGCCTACGCCGTGGGCGGCATCCATGGTCTCGTGCATGTCCGCGATGAGCTCCTGCAGCTCGGGGGAATCGATGGCTTCGGTCACCGGCTCGGTCGGATTGTGAAGGACCGGGTCGCCGTGGATAACGATGGGACGAATAGTCATGACATACAGTTTAAGCATGCAGTCCCTGTCAGACCTAGACGCCGCCATTTTGGAGTTCGAGTCCCACGCCCCGCGTGATATCGGCGCCAAGGAGGAGGCTATCCGCACGCAGCTGGACATCTCGCCAGTGCGCTATCACCAGCGCCTTAACGTGCTTCTCGACGTCCCCGCGGCCCACTCTTCCTACCCCCTCCTCGTTGCTCGCCTGCGCCGGCTTCGCGACGCCCGCGAGGACGTCCGCCGTGCTGCGCGCTCCACGGGCGACTAGGCGCGCCGCGCGTGGCAATGCGCCGCGCTACCACTTTTGGCTACTAGAGTTTCCTGTGTGACTAATGTGAATCCGGAAAACTCTGCTTCGCCCGCTTCCTCCGCTGCGCCTGCCTCCGCTGCGCCCGCTTCCACCGCTGCGTCTGCACCCAAGCTGCCCGTGCGCGGCCTCGCCATGGTGCTCATCGCCGTGGCCGTTATGCTCGGCATGTGGGGGCTCTACGCCATGACCTCCGATAAGTCTGAAAATGTCGCCTCCGAGGGTACTAACGACGCCGCAGTTGCCGGCCCCGCTAACGGTGGTGCCGAAGGCGAGAACCAGGGCGGCGCGGCCAGTGGCCAGCAGGATGCAGCCGAGGGCGGCAGCACCGCCGGCGGTGCTGAGGGCACGGATGGCGCCGAAGGCGCAGATAAGGCTGCGGATAATGCCAACGCAGGTAAGGACGCTGAAGCCGGCGACCGCTCCGAGGGAGGTGCCGCCGCTGACCGCCAGCAGGCAGACATCCCGGTCAACGTCTACAACAACTCCGGCCGCGCTAACTACGCCGCCGACGAGGCCGAGCGCCTCAAATCCGAGAAGTTCAACGTCTCCGAGGTGGGCAACTTGAGCGGTGACGTTCTCGTCGCACCGCAGACCACCATCTACTTCCCGGAGGGCGACGCCGCAGCGGAGAACTTGGCCAAGGAACTGGCAGCCCAATACTACGGCGGCAACGTTCCGGGCGGTGCCATCGCGCCGTACCCGGCCGAGCTGACCGGCGACTACACCAAGGGCGACGCTGTCGTCGTGGTCCTCGCAGTTCCGCAGGCCTAAGGAATAAAAACTTATTAGATTCATCCACCTGACAGATACGATAGACAGGTGAGTATTCCGGAAGAGAAGTTCGCCCGCTCCCCTGAGCCCACGCTCGGTGTCGAGTGGGAGGTTGCACTCGTTGACCCAGTGACCTGGGATCTCGTACCGCGTGGTGCCGAGCTTATTGATGCCGTCCGTTCCTCCCACCCCAACGTGCATCTGGAGAAGGAATTCCTCCAGAACACCGTGGAGCTCGTCACCGGGGTATGCGCAACGGTCCCGGAGGCCATGGGGGACTTGGAGACGTCGCTTAGCGCAGTGCGTGACGCGGCCGACGCCATGGACGTGCGCCTCTGGGCTTCCGGCGGGCACCCCTTTACGGACTTCCGGAAGAACCCGGTGTCCGATAAGCCCGCTTATTCCGAAATCATCAACCGAACCCAGTATTGGGGGCAGCAGATGCTGCTGTGGGGCACGCACGTGCACGTGGGCATTTGCCACGAGGACCGCGTGTGGCCCATCATCAACGCCCTGATGACGAAGTACCCGCACTTGTTGGCGATTTCTGCCTGCTCACCGGCATGGGAAGGGCTCGACACTGGCTACGCCTCCAACCGCACCATGCTGTACCAGCAGCTACCCACCGCGGGCATGCCCTATCAGTTTGAGGACTGGGCGCAGTGGCAGTCCTACATGCGGGACCAGGCCATTTCGGGAGTCATCAACCACACCGGCTCCATGCACTTTGATATCCGCCCGGCCTCCAAGTGGGGCACGGTGGAGGTACGCATTTCCGACGCCACCTCCAACCTCCGCGAGCTCTCCGCCATCGTGGCGCTCACGCACTGTCTCGTCGTCTACTACGACCGCCTGCTTGACGCCGGTGAGCAGCTGCCCACCCTCCAGCCCTGGCACGTGACCGAGAATAAGTGGCGTGGCGCGCGCTATGGCATGGACGCGCTGGTCATCACCTCACGCGCGACGGATGAGCGCTGGGTCAAGGACGAGCTAGCGGATCTGCTTGTGGAGCTGGGCCCGCTTTCTGAAGAGCTCGGCTGCGCCAAGGAACTGCAGCTGGTGCAAGACATCATCGACGGCGGGGCGGGTTATGAGCGCCAGCGCCGCCTGCATCAGGAGACCGGAAGCTGGCAGAAGGTGGTCAAGGCCACCTCGGATGAGATGGAGCAGCTGCTGCCGCTCGCTGCGGACTAAGCCTTCGACGCCGGAACCGCCGAGCCGGCCTTCGGGCGCGGGGCGATGAAGCCCCACAGGGCGTAGCCGGCGATGAAGAGGATGCAGGACAGCGTCCACAGGGACGTCGCCCACGGCTGGAAGGACGTCATCGAGTCGAGGTTGGCCGAGGACATGGAGAACCACACCGGCACCGACATGAAGGGCAGGGACACCACGAAGAGGGCGGCCAGCCCGGCCAGGGCGGCGAGCTGCTCGCCAAACTTACCGCTAACGCGCTCGCCCACCGCCTGGTTGACGGCAACGAAGACCATAATCACAAAGGGCAAGGTCCACACGAAGTGGTGGTACCACGAGAAGGGCGAGACCAAGCAGGTGCTAATACCCGTCAGCGCGAAGGCAGCGGTACGGTTGCCGCGCTTGTAGGCAGTGCGCAGCGCCAGGCACGTGAGCACGAAGATGACCAGGACTGCCAGCAGCCACAGGATTCCGCCGTCGATGCCCCACAGACGGAACATGAGCGAGCGTAGCGACTTTGCCCCGGGGTTGGCGTGTTCACCGACGCGGGAGGAATTGAACATGGCGTCGGTCCAGAAAGTCATGGCATCCGGCACAAAGATGAAACCGAGCACCACGGTGACCAGGAAGGTCACGACGGAGCCCACGGCGGCCCACCAGCGCTTCTCAAAGAGGAGGGCTAGCCCCATGTAGGCCGGCGTGAGCTTGATACCCGCTGCCAGGCCGATGCCAATTCCGGGCAGGCGGCGCTTCATCGGCAAGAAATCTAGAGCCACGAGGAACATGAGGAAGACATTGACCTGCCCGTAGTACAGGGAGCCATGCATCGTCTCATTTGCCGGCGTCAGCGCAGTGAGCAACACCGCGACGAGGATGGCCGCAGGAGTGAGTTTGACGCCGCGTTCGCGGAAAATCATCACCACAATGGCCAGCATCGCCAGGAACATCAACGCCGGCCAAAGGATGGTGAGAGTATCTTTGCTGAAGAACGGCAGGACCTGGAAAAGAATGCCCGCAAACGGCGGGTAGGTGAAGGGGAACTCGTAGATATAGGGGGCGTCGTACAGCAGCCCGCCCGCGTTGAGGTCCTCGCCCGCCATGCGGTAAATGGCCAGGTCGAAGGGGAGGATGAATGTGAAAGCCTTGTGGCCGTCGAACTGGATGATACGGTAGACCATCACTGCGATCCCCAGCGCGAGGACAGCGCAGATCGTCGGGATGCCCTGCAGCTTCTTCACGGAAATTCTCCTCAGATGATGAAATGTGTCCTTAGGAGAATATACGAGCAGCGCATCCTTAAAGGTGAGCGAACCACCGTTAACTATTTTCGGCGCATAGAACGCGTCGCCGGATGCTCATTGCGCGTCATCGATTCGGCCGTGCCGTAGAGGCCCTCGCGGCGGGCAATACGGGTAGTTCGCTGCGCGGTGACGGGGCTGGTGATCATGGCAAAAAGCACGAGCAAGATGAGGACGCCCAAGTCTCCGCGCTCCGCCACGCTGAAATCTTCCGAGCCCGTTACCTTGATGAGCGCGCCCAGAATGGTGAAGATGAGCCCGGTGGTTTGTGGCTTGGAAATGGCATGTACGCGCGCCATGGTGTCACTAAACCGCGCGATGCCAATGGCGGCGGCCAGAATAAGGATGGAGCCGACCAGGATGAGGATGATCGAGAGGATATCGGAAATCAGTGCGTAACTTATGAGTCCCTCTTCCTAAATCGGGTGACAGACACCGTGGAGATAAAGCCCAGCAGTGCGACGACGAGCATGGCGTTGGATACCGTCGTGTCCAGTGTCCAGCAGATATAGGTGGCCATGGCGCATTGGAACATGGCCACGAATCCGTCCATGGCAACGAGCCGGTCGAGCGAATTGGGGCCGACGACGATGCGCCACGTTGTGATGAGGAAGGCCACCACGAGGAAGCCGGCAGCCACCGTGAGCAGGATTTCATAAAGTCCCGTATCCATTAGGCGTGGCTCCTTTCAAAGATGGCTATCATGTCCGCCTCCAACTTGCGCACCGCGGCGATTTCGCGTTCGAGGTGGCCTTCGGAGTCGGCGTTGAGCAGGTGGATGGTGAGCATACGGTTGGCAATGTCGATATCAGAGACCGTTCCGCCCGGCTGCAGGTTGTACAGGCTCACGGCCAGCGAAAGTACAAACTCATTCTCCACGCGCATGGGCACTTTCACAATGGCGGTCTTGGGTACAGGCTGCGGGCGCACAGCCAGCCAGCCCACCTTGATGGAGGCCTCGAGCAGATCGACGAACCAGCCGGCGGCAAAGACAAAGAGCTTGCCCCAGCTCACCGAAATGCCCTCCACGGGCATGGCTGGCAGCGGTAGCGCCAGGAAGATGAACAGGCCCACCAGCAGGCCGCCAACGAGGTTGGCCACGGTTACCTCACCCATCAGCAGGCACCACATGACCACAATCCACACCACGAACCAGGGCCGGAAGCGGTGCTTGAAACCGGAGAGTTTCATCGTGCGACCTCCTCTTCAGCAGTGCCTACGGAGGTAGGCAGGGGAGCCGTCGCGCTTGCCGACGTCTCCCGTGTCGGCTCCGCCGGCATTCGCTCCGGCAGGGGCTCGCTGCGGTTCTGCAACGAGTCCGCGCCGCTGTCGTAGCGGTCCTTCGGATCGAGGTGGCGGGTGGGGTTCTCAAAGGAATCACCCAGTACCGCATAGCGGTAGATGGAATCATCCTGAGCCGACGTGGCTGCGCGGGTAGTCACGCCCGAAATGGGGCCTGCCAGGAAGGTCATGGACACCGAGGCGATAACCAGCAGGCTGGTGGAGGCCAGCATGCCGAAGGGCACGCGGCCGACGTCATCGCGTTCCTTCACATCGACGTACTCGGTAACCTCGCCCAGTGGGGAGGGGCGCACCATCGCCAGGTGACCTTCCGGAGCATCAGCACGGTCACGCAGGAAGCCCTTGGCCCAGACCAGCACCATGACGTAGAGGGTCAGCAGCGACGTCAGAATCGCTCCGCCAATAAGCACCCAGGACAGCCAAGAGCCCTCGTTCGCGCCGGCCTCCAAGAGCATGATCTTGCCCAGGAAGCCGGAGAACGGCGGAATACCGCCGAGGTTGATCGCCGGAATGAAGTACAAAATGGCGATAAGCGGTGCGCTGTAGATGAGTGATCCCAATCGGCGCAGTGAGGAGGTTCCGGCCTGGCGCTCGATAAGGCCGACGACGAGGAAGAGCGTGGTTTGCACCAGAATGTGGTGCACGGCGTAGAAGATGGCGCCGGACAAGCCTTGTGCGGTGCCGAGGGCCACGCCGAAGACCATGTAGCCGATGTGGCTGACCAAGGTAAAGGACAACAAACGCTTGATATCGGATTGGGCAATGGCGCCCAAGATACCGACGAGCATGGTAGCCAGCGCGACCCACATGAGCAGGGTATCGAGCCCACCATTGGTAAAGATGGAGGTACGAGCGCGGATGATGGAGTAGACACCGACCTTGGTGAGCAGGCCCGCAAACACCGCGGTGACCAGTGAGGGCGCGGTGGGGTAGGAGTCCGGCAGCCACGCATCCAGCGGGAAGATAGCCGCTTTAATGCCGAAGGCGATGAGCAGTACCGAGAACACCGCGGTGCGCGTTCCCTCGGGGATGTCCTCCATGCGGATGCCGATCTGCGCCATGTTCATCGTTCCCACCGTGGCGTAGACATAGGCCAGGGCCAGCACGAAGATGAGCGAGGAGGCCATCGACACCATGACGTATCCCACGCCGGCGCGCACACGAGCCGCCGTTGCGCCCAGCGTGAGCAGTACATAGGAGGCCACGAGGAAAATCTCGAAGCCCACGTAGAGGTTGAACAGGTCGCCCGCCAGGAAAGACACGTTCACGCCCATGGTGAGCAGCATGTACGTCGGCAGGAAGACTGCCACCGGCTCGTCCTTCGTGCCATCGCGCACTCCCTGTGAAATGGCGTACCACATCACGGAGAAGAGCACGACGGAGGAGGTGAACAACATGACCGTGGACAAACGGTCTGCCACCAGCGTGATACCCACTGGGGCATCCCAGCCGCCCACCTGCAAGGTCTGGATACCGGCCGTATCCGCGATGAAAATCAACATGGCATTGACCGCAGCCAAGGTGAGCAGGGAGAAGAACGCAACGCGGCGTTGAGCGTTTACGCTGCGGGAGCACAAGATGGCGAGGACGGCCGCGAACGCCGGAATGATAATCGGCAGCGGAATGAGGTAGCTGACATAGGGCAGCAGTGCATGCACAGCGGAGGCGATGGACTCAGTCATCATTGGCCTCCTTTACCGGTTCCTCAAAGACCTGCGGACCAAACTTGTCGCCTTCCTTGGTGGCGCGGCCCGTGGCCGGGTCATTGGAGGCATCATGGTCCGGCGCTGCGGACGCATTGCCTGGGCGTGAGGCCATTGCCGCAATAGCGGTGTCCTCGGTGTCATCCTCAATAACGTCCGCACTGCGGTAACGGTATTGGCGGTAGGCCAAGGTCAGGATGAAACCGGTCAGCGCCATGGAAATGACGATGGCGGTGAGGATCATGCCTTGCGCCAGTGGGTCGGCGATCTGTTCGCCGTAGGGCCGGGAGGTGCGGCCGTCGATTGGCGGCGAGCCTGCCTGGCCACCGGCCATGAGCATGAAGAGGTTGGCGCCGTTGCCCAGCAACAAAATGCCGAGCAGCATCTTGGTCATCGCGCGGTCCAGCAAGAGGTAGACCCCGGCCCCGCAGAGCACGCCTGCAGCCAGCAGAAGCATCAAATTGGCATCCATTAGGCGTGTCCTTTCTCTTTCTCCTTTGAGCGGCGGGCCAAGGATCGAGCGCGGTCGCGGGCTCGCTGCTTACGCATCTCCTCTTCCTCATCGAGCTTCGCGCCTAGCGACGTCAACGTGCAGAGCGCGAGGCCCACGACGATGAGGTAGACGCCGGCGTCGAAAATCAGCGCCGAGGGTAGAGACACATCCCCAATCAGCGGGATGGGCAACTTCGTATAGGCCGTGGTCAGTGGCGGATAGCCGAAGAACATCGGGGTGACCACCGCACCGAGGGAAAGGAGCAGACCTACCGCCATGGTGCGGCCGCCGTCGAGCGGCAGCGCTTCCTCGAGCTCTGCGCGGCCACCCGCCAAGTAGCGCAGGATCAGCGCAAGTGCTGCGACAAGGCCACCGGCAAATCCACCGCCCGGGGCGTTGTGGCCGCTGAAGAAGAAGTAAAGAGACAGCACCATCATGGACGGGAAGAGCAGACGAGTGCTGACATCCACCATGAGGGAACGGTTGAGAGCTTTCTCCGATTCCACGCCCGCGGCCAGCCAGCGGCGGCCCGTAACCCGGAGGGTGGGGCGGCGGGAAGCACGCGCAAAGCTTTGAGTGCGGAAGACGAGCGAGGAAATGCCCGTCGTGGCGATGATGAGCACGGTGATTTCGCCGAAGGTATCCCACGCACGCAGGTCCACGAGCAATACGTTGACGGTATTAGCGCCGTGGCCAATCTCCTTGGCCAACTCCGGCATGTATTGCGAGATGGGTTCCTCGCGGCGCGCGTTGACAGCGAACATACCCACGACGGTCACCGTGAGACCCACGCCGACGGCGAGCCAGGCGCGCAGGCGACCAATCTTGGGGTCCTGCTTCCATTCGGTATTGGAGGGCATGCGGCGCAGAACCAGCATGAAGAGCACCATGATGATGGTCTCCACCAGCAGCTGCGTCAGCGCTAGGTCCGGTGCACCATGGAGGGCAAAAATGAAGGACAGCGCGTAGCCGGTCACGCCGACAACAATGACGCCAGAGAGGCGGTTATCCAGCACCGTTGCGCCCACCGCGGCGATGATAATGATGGCCGCGGCGATAGCCTGCCAGGGGTTTTCCGCCACGATCATGTGGACGTTGGTGAGGTCACCGCGGATCAACATAATGATGGGCAGCACCATGAGCGTGGCAAAGATGACCGTCAGGTTGAACTGCAGCGAACCGCGCTGCGTCGAGGCAGTGGTACGCAGCGAGAGCTGGCGCAGGGAGTTGATGACGGTGTCGTAGGCCTTGTCCGCCGAGCCCAGCGCCGGGTAGGTGAACTGTGCCTTGGCGAGCGCTCGGCGCTGCCAGTGCAGCACCACACCGGCGACAATGATGACTGCCGACAGCAGCAACGGGATGGTCCAGCCATGCCACAGTGCGAGGTGGGAGGCTTCGTCCGCGCCATAGGTGTTGTTGAGGTGCTGCGTGATGCCGTGGGAAAGCGGCGTGGGCGAAAGGCCAAAGAAGATGGTGAGCAGCGTCAGCGCGGCCGGCGGGATCCACAGGAAAGGACCCACCGGGTGCATGGCGGCAACGGCCTCAGAAGGCTCCTCCTGCCCCTTGGCGGCGAAGGCGCCCCAGAGGAAGCGCAGCGCATAGGCCATGGTTAGTGCGGAACCCGCGACGACGGCCACGAGGAGCATATTGCGTGGCATGCCGACGAGCAGGTCCTCACCCATAATCGCTTCGAGCGTGGCCTCCTTGGACACGAAGCCCAACAGGGGTGGGACACCCGCCATGGACATAGCGGGGATGATGGCGAGGATGTACAGGAATGGTTTCTTCTTGCCCAGCCCTGCAAGCTTGTCGATGTCCCTCGTTCCCGACGCATGGTCGATCGCACCAACAATCATGAAGAGCGCGGCCTTAAACAGAGAGTGCGCAAAGGTCAGCGCAAGGCCTGCCTGCATGGCTTCGCGGGAGCCGATGGCAATGATGGTGGTGATAAACCCCAGCTGGGAGACCGTACCGTAGGCCAAGATGAGCTTGAGATCGCGCTGCTTGAGCGCCATCCAGCCGCCGAGCAGCATGGTGAAAGCACCCAAGGGCAGCACCACGAGGTGCCACGTGGAAATGTCGTGCACCCAGGGAGCCAAGCGTGCCACAAGGTAGATACCGGCCTTAACCATGGCAGCGGAGTGCAGGTAGGCCGAGACCGGAGTCGGGGCGGCCATAGCGCCCGGCAGCCAGAAATGGGCCGGGGCGATAGCGGATTTCGACAGCGCGCCGCACAGAATAAGCACGATGGCCACGGTGAGGTACGGCGTGTTTGCCAGCTGTTCGGTGGATGCAATGGCGGTGAAGGACCATGCGCCAGTCTGCCGGCCCAGCAGAATAATGCCCACGAGCATGGTGAGGCCGCCGAGGGCGGTGACCATGAGGGCCTGCTGCGCGGCACGGCGCGAGGAGGCGCGCTCGCCGTAGTAGCTCACCAGGAGGAAGGAGAGCAGGGAGGTGATTTCCCAGAAGACGTAGAGCAACAGGAAGTTATCGGAAATCACCAGGCCATACATGGCCGTGGCGAAGCCCACCATTTGCCCACCGAAGAGCGCTAGCCGGCGACGCGAATGGTCGAAATACCCCCAACAATAGATGAGTACTAAGGCGCCCACGCCAAGGACGATAAGGCTGAACAGTGCGGAGAGCGCGTCCATGCGGAAGCTGATATCGAGGTGCGCGGCGGGCATCCACTCAGCGTCGAAGGCGAGCTGATGGCCGTCTCGCAACGTACCTTCGGTGAGTTGATGTAGCACCCAAAAGAACCCGACGGCGGGCACAATCGCGAGAAGACCGAAGGCTCGCCGGCCGAGGTAGAAGATGAGAAAAGGAGCGGCGATGGTGGTGAGAACCAGGGCGCTGAAGAGAGTGAGCACGGTTGTTGCGGGGGCGTCCTTTCCAGGTTTGGGACGGGGCTAAACCCACCGCAATGGCAGGCATTGACTAGTGCTCATCCTACAGATTGGGGCTTAAATTTTCACACTTTTCTTTTCACACAGTTATATAGGGGCACCCTGCAGGCAGAGGCCCCCTTACCGCGCCTTAGGCGAAGCGCTGCAGGAACAGTGCTTCGGCGATGGCAATCTTCTCAATCTCAGTCGGGT
Organism: Corynebacterium sp. HMSC078H07; assembly: GCF_001812805.1. GTDB lineage: Bacteria > Actinomycetota > Actinomycetes > Mycobacteriales > Mycobacteriaceae > Corynebacterium. The sequence goes on from NZ_KV810463.1 coordinate 30,526, forward strand.
CGACCGATTCGTTGGCGGAGTGGATGGTGCACTGCGGCTCCTCGACGCCAAAGAGAGCAATCTCCGCGTTCGGGTGCTTGTCCTGCAGTTCCACGGTTAGCGGGATGGAGCCACCCATGCCCTGGGTGATGGTCTCCGCCCCGTAGGCCTCGCCGAGGCACTCGCCGAGCAGCGCGACGGCGGGCTTGGCCGGGTCGGTTTCAAAGCCCAGGTTGGCCTCGAGAATGGTGACCTCAATGTGCGCGCCCCAGGGCACGTGTTTCTTCAGGTGCTCGGCCACGGCTTCCGCGGTGGCGCGGGGATCCATGGTGGCGGGGGTGCGCAGGTTGATGTTGGCCTCTGCGGTGGCCGGCACGGCGTTGACGGCCTCGGCCACCGGGGTTGAGGTAAAGCCGGTGATGGTCACTGCTGGGCGGGCCCAAATCATGTCCGCGATGGCGGTGGCGCCGGCTGGGTCTTTCGCGCCCATGACCTCGGTACCGTCGAGCATCTGGGCATCAGCGCGGAAGTTCTCCTCGCTGTAGGCGGTGTCCTGGCCCTCGGCCAGCGGCCAGGTGCCTTCACAATCGACGCCGTCGATAGTCGTGCGGCCATACTCATCCGTGAGGGAATCCAGCGTGCGCATAAGCGCCTTGACGGCGTCGGGAGCCGCGCCGCCGAACTGGCCGGAGTGCACAGCCGAGTGGAGGGTGGAAACCTTGACGTTGATCTGGGAACCGCCGCGCAGGGAGGTCGTCAGCGTCGGCACGCCGACCTTGGCGTTGCCGGCATCAGCGATGAGGATAGCGTCGGCAGCAAAAAGCTCCGGGCGTTCCTCGATGAGTGCAGACAGGCCCTCGCCGCCGCGCTCCTCTGAGCCCTCGATGAGGACGGTGAGGTTGAGGTCCGTCCCGCCGACAGCATCCAGAGCGCGCAGGGCTGCCAGATGCATGGCAACGTTGCCCTTGCAGTCGGCAGCACCACGGCCGTACCAGCGACCATCGTGCTCAGTCAGGGTGAAAGGATCGGAGTCCCAGGCTTCCGGGTTGCCGGCAGGCACGACGTCATAGTGCGAGTACAGCAAAACGGTCTTTGCGCCGTCCTTGCCCTTGCGCTTGGCGACGATTGCCGTGGAACCATCAGCAGTGGTGATGGCTTCGGGGGTGAAGTCGACGTCGGCAAGCGCGGCGTGAACCCACTCCGCCGCCTTCGCGGTCTGGTCCTCCAGGCCTGGTTCATTGTGGACGGAATTAAAGGAGACGAGCTCGCTGAGCTGACGGAAGATGGTGTCGCGGTCAGTGGTCACAAAATCAGAAATAGTGGTCATGCTCTACAACCTACTCGCATCCCGGAATCGGTCTATCGACAAGTAGGGAGTAATATATTCCAGGTTCTAGTAACTATTCCTTAGAAAGGACCTGACATGGCGACGACCACCGCCGAAGGTTCCCAGTCCACGCTCCGCGAGCTGACACTTCGCGGCATCGTTATCGGTGGACTCATCACTCTGATTTTTACCGCCGCCAACGTGTACCTCGGTCTCAAAGTGGGTCTGACGTTCGCCACGTCTATTCCTGCCGCCGTCATTTCCATGGCGGTTCTACGCCGCTTTGCCGGGCACAATGTCAAAGAGAACAACATTGTGCAGACCATCGCCTCGGCGGCCGGTACGCTTTCTGCCATCATCTTCGTCCTGCCTGGTCTGGTCATGGTGGGCTACTGGCAGGGCTTTTCCTTCGTCGATACCGCCGCGGTCTGTGCCATCGGCGGTGTCCTCGGTGTCATGTATTCCATTCCGCTGCGCCGCGCGCTGGTGACTGGTTCCGACCTGCCGTATCCGGAAGGCGTGGCCGCGGCTGAGGTCCTCAAGGTGGGCGATAGTACCGGTGCCGAAGGTGAGGCCGCCCACGAGGAAAACACCAAAGGCCTGCACGTCATCGTCTTCGGTGGCATCCTCTCCGCTGTTATGGCGCTCCTTGCCGCAATGAAGGCCGCAGCGTCTGAGGTGACTGCTTACTTCAAGCTGGGTTCCGGTGCCACGATGTTTGGCTCCTCCCTGTCCCTCGCACTCATTGGTGTGGGCCACCTCGTGGGCCTTGCCGTGGGTATCGCCATGCTCGTTGGCGTGGTGATCTCCTATATCTTCCTGCTACCCATCTTCACCGGTGGTGAGGCACTAGGGGACCCGGCTGCCCTCATGGAGACCGTCAGCACGGTCTTCTCCGGCAAGATTCGCTTCGTTGGTGTGGGCACCATGGCCATTGCCGCTATCTGGACGCTCATTAAGATTGCTGGGCCAATTGCCAAGGGCATGGCTGAGTCTTTCGCTTCCTCCCGCAACCGCAAGGAAGGCCAGCAGGTGGCCGTGGAGGAGCAGGATATTCCGGCTCCGTATGTCGTTGGCACCATTCTTATCCTCATGGTTCCGATTGGCCTGCTGCTGTGGAACTTCGTTCGCGGTACCGATATTCATGACCACATGGGTGTCCTCATTACGGTCTCGGTTCTCTTCACCTTGCTCGTGGGCCTCATCATCGCTTCTGTCTGTGGCTACATGGCAGGCCTTATCGGTGCGTCGAACTCGCCGATTTCCTCCATCGGCATCATTGCGGTCATCGTCGCCGCCCTCATCATTGCGGCCGTGACCCGCGGAACGGATGCCCAGCCGCTGTCGCTCGTGGCCTATACGTTGTTCACGGCGGCCATTGTCTTCGGTATCGCCACCATTTCGAATGACAACCTCCAGGACCTCAAGACCGGTCAGCTCGTCGGCGCTACCCCGTGGAAGCAGCAGGTAGCGCTCATTATCGGTGTTCTCTTTGGTTCTTTGGTGATTCCGCCGATTCTGCAGATTATGCTTACCGGCTTCGGTTTCCAAGGCATGGAAGGTGCTGGCGAAGATGCCTTGGCTGCACCGCAGGCAGCGCTCATGTCCTCGGTGGCTTCCGGTATCTTCGATAACTCCTTGCCGTGGAATCTCATCGGGTTGGGCGCCGCTATTGGTGCGGTCGTCATCGTGATTGATGAGTGTCTGCGCCACTTCACCGACAAGTACTCGCTATCCCCGCTGGCCGTGGGTATGGGCATGTACCTGCCGGCCGCCATCACCATTGTGGTGCCGATTGGTGCTTTCCTGGGCTTCTTCTACAACCGCTGGGCAGCGCGCCAGGCCAGCCCGGACTTTGCCAAGCGCATGGGTACCCTCCTGGCTACCGGCCTCATCGTCGGTGAGTCCCTGTTCGGCGTGGTCAACGCGGGTCTCATTGCGGCGTCGGCCGGCGAGTCCCCATTAGAGATCTTCTCCGGCGGCACGGCCTCCAAGATCATCGGCGTCATCCTCTTTATTGGTGCTATTACGGCGGCATATAAGTGGACGGCAAAGAAGGCTTCTTAATCTAACGGGGGATACGGAACGTTATGGGCGGTGCGACAGCACCGCCCGTTCGCTTATAGCGTTCGTGTTGAACCTTGCAGTCGATGGGGGAGAGTGCCAGAATGGTCGCTAGCACTTCCACTTCGCAAGTGCCAGAAATAAACCGAGTCATCTATGTGGTTGGGGCTGGAGAACACTCGCCAGCCGTGCCGTCGCGGGCGTCCGTCATAGATCAGACGTGAGTGTCGTCCTCAACAAAGCTTAAGGAGCACAAACACATGGCAAAGATCATTGCCTTCGATGAAGAGGCACGTCGCGGCCTCGAGCGTGGTCTCAACACGCTTGCCGACGCCGTCAAGGTCACCCTCGGCCCGAAGGGCCGCAACGTCGTCCTGGAGAAGTCCTGGGGCGCCCCGACCATTACTAACGACGGTGTCTCCATCGCGCGCGAGATCGAGCTCGAGGACCCCTACGAGAAGATCGGCGCTGAGCTGGTCAAGGAAGTAGCCAAGAAGACTGATGACGTGGCCGGTGACGGTACCACCACCGCTACCGTTCTGGCCCAAGCACTCGTCCGCGAGGGCCTGCGCAACGTGGCCGCTGGCTCCAACCCGATGGGCATCAAGCGCGGTATCGAGACCGCTACCAAGAAGGTTGTGGACTCCCTGCTGGCTTCCGCCAAGGAAGTAGAGACCCAGGAAGAGATCGCTACCACCGCTGGCATCTCCGCTGCAGACCCGGCTATCGGCGAGAAGATCGCTGAGGCCATGTACACCGTGGGCAACGGTTCCGTGAACAAGGATTCCGTTATCACCGTTGAGGAGTCCAACACCTTCGGTGTTGACCTTGAGGTCACTGAAGGTATGCGCTTCGACAAGGGCTACATCTCCGGCTACTTCGCTACCGATATGGAGCGCCAGGAGGCAGTCCTCGAGGATCCGTACATCCTGCTGGTCTCTTCCAAGATCTCCAACATCAAGGACCTCGTCCCGCTGCTGGAGAAGGTCATGCAGACCGGCAAGCCGCTGCTCATCATCGCCGAGGATGTCGAGGGTGAGGCTCTGTCCACCCTCGTGGTCAACAAGATTCGTGGCACCTTCAAGTCCGTTGCCGTGAAGGCCCCGGGCTTCGGTGACCGTCGCAAGGCCACTCTGCAGGACATGGCTATCCTCACCGGCGGACAGGTTATCTCTGAAGAGGTCGGCCTCTCCCTCGAGACTGCTGAGATTGAGTACCTGGGTCAGGCCCGCAAGGTCGTTGTGACCAAGGATGAGACCACCATCGTTCAGGGCGCTGGTTCCCAGGAGCAGATCGACGGCCGCATCAAGCAGATTCGCGCTGAGATCGAGAACTCTGACTCTGACTACGACCGTGAGAAGCTGCAGGAGCGCCTGGCCAAGCTGGCCGGCGGCGTGGCAGTTCTCAAGGTTGGCGCCGCTACCGAGGTGGAGCTCAAGGAGCGCAAGCACCGTATCGAGGATGCCGTGCGCAACGCTAAGGCTGCTGTGGAGGAGGGCATCGTTGCCGGCGGTGGCGTGGCTCTGCTGCAGGCAGCCGAGGTTCTGGATTCCCTCTCCGACCTCACCGGTGACGAGGCAACCGGCGTCAAGATTGTCCGCGAGGCACTGTCTGCTCCGCTGAAGCAGATTGCTCAGAACGCTGGCCTAGAGCCGGGCGTTGTCGCCGACAAGGTTGCGTCCCTGCCGGCTGGCCAAGGCCTTAACGCCGCTACCGGCGAGTACGTGGACCTTATGGCCGCTGGCATCAATGACCCGGTCAAGGTCACCCGCTCTGCTCTGCAGAACGCTGCGTCCATCGCTGCACTGTTCCTGACCACCGAGGCGGTTGTGGCTGATAAGCCGGAGCCGGCTGGTGCAGGCGCTGGCATGCCGGACGCTGACGCAATGGGCGGCATGGGCTTCTAAGCTATCGCTCCCCGAGTCGAGGCGCTTTGCGGCCTCGGTTAATAACAAAAAGAACGCTCCCCGCGCTTCTGCGTGGGGAGCGTTCTCTGCGTTGAGACCGTATCGTGCCCTAATCTAACCCCGTTTAGGGGTAAATTAGCTTTGGCTCCTAAAAAATTTTCCGGTCATTTTCGAACCCTTTGGCACCTATGAATCGCTCCCTGAGCGCTCCGTGTTACGTGTCTGAGAAAACTTTTACTTCTCCGAGCTTTCGGGAGCTGCGTTTTCCCAGCTGGTAGGGTCTGCGCAGGTAAAGTGAACAAAGGGTTAATTTGTAGTAGCTGGCGACTATAAGTGTGGGGCGTCAGTTCCGTGAGAAAAATAACGATCCAATCCATTTGCAATGTGGGGAAGCTATGCCAAAATAGTTTCCTGTGACGCCCGCTGAGGGTGTCTGCAAAACCGCAAACCCCCTCCGGGCACTTCTGAGTCCGGACTTCACAAAAGGAGACCATAATGGATCTTTCTTTCGTTGCTGATCAGCTGGGCAACTTCGCTGACTTCGCTTCCGGCATCAAGAACCTGTTCAAGGGCTTCGCTGGCGCATTTGACGTCATCGCTGGCGCTGTTCAGCAGGGTGACTCTTACGAGTTTGCACCGACTCTGGACTCCACCGAGAAGCAGATGGGCCTGAACTCCCTGTCCTCCGCTTCCAAGTAAGCCTCTCGCGCTCTAGGGCGCACTGATACATACTCACTTCCACTTCAAGGAGATTCACAATGGAACTGTTTTCTTCCACCGGCATCCTCGGTGACATCCTGTCCGTTCTCTACAACCTGGGCGACATGGCCTCCGGCGCCAAGAAACTGATCGGCCTGCTCTAAGCAGCACGCTGTTCACGCAGAACTAAGCGTTAACCCCGCTGACCCACTTTGGGCAGCGGGGTTTCTCATGTTTTGACCGCCCCAGGTACTAGAACGACGCGGTACGTTTTCGTAAATAGTGGCCTAGTATCGCGAAAATTTAGTGCTTCGGTGCGAAAACGTACCGTGGTGGTGGCAGCTGAGTACGGATCGATCATTTAAGGCCCTGCACATTCGAGTTTCCGGGGCACTATTTGTCAGAAACGTACTTGTTGCGGTGGGATACGCCGGGCGAGGCGAAGCTGATGGCGCTGTTGTTTCGGGAGTGGGGGTAAATGGGGTCGCCGGGAAAGGTTTACTCAGCCAGATGTCTGGTTCATAGATAGAATTATGAGCATGGCTGACATTAAAGACGACGAACTCCCCGAGATCGACCTCGCACAGACCGACGGCTACGTCGTTGATGACTCTGATGAAGACGATCCTGCGCTGATCATGCCGGATGGCTCGCCTGTTGAGACCTGGCGTGAGAACTACCCGTACGAGGAGCGCATGACGCGCGACGAGTACGAGTCCATCAAGCGTGCCCTGCAGATCGAGCTGCTGAAGTGGCAGAACTGGACCAAGGAAACTGGTCAGCGCCACATCATTATCTTTGAGGGTCGCGACGCTGCCGGTAAGGGCGGCACCATCAAGCGATTCAACGAGCACCTTAATCCGCGTGGTGCCCGCACCGTCGCACTGGAGAAGCCCTCCCCGCGTGAGTCCACCTCGTGGTACTTCCAGCGCTACATTCAGCACTTCCCGTCCGGCGGCGAAATCGTCTTCTTCGACCGCTCCTGGTACAACCGCTCCGGCGTTGAGCGCGTCATGGGCTTCTGCACTGAGTCCCAGCACGCAGAGTTCCTCCGTGAGGTTCCCATGCTGGAAAACATGCTTCTTGGTTCCGGCATCTCCTTGACCAAGCTGTGGTTCTCTGTGACCAGGAAGGAGCAGCGCACTCGTTTCGCTATCCGTCAGATTGACCCGGTACGTCAGTGGAAGCTGTCCCCGATGGACCTTGCCTCCCTAGACAAGTGGGATGACTACACCCGCGCGAAGGAAGAGCAGTTCCGTTACACGGATACTGATGAGTCCCCGTGGATCACCATCAAGTCGAACGACAAGAAGCGTGCCCGCATCAACGCTATGCGTTATGTGCTCTCCAAGTTCGAGTACACCAACAAGGATCACGAGCTGGTGGGTCAAGTCGATGACAAGATTGTGAAGCGCGGTCGCGACCAGATTGGTGACTAGTCACTGTGCACTGACCGCTCAGTAGCGCGAGTTAGGAATGAAAGAGAGGCGGCAGGAATCCCTGCCGCCTCTTTGCGCATCTCGGCAGAGGGATGACGTGCAGTGAGATTAGGTGAAAAAATTCATGTCAGCGTTACCCTGCCGTTGCTCAGGCAAGATATTCATTTCATTATGAAATATCACCTTCTTGCACCTGCTGCGCTCGCCGTCGCAGGCCTGTGCGCTGTAGCGCCGGTCGCGTCTGCCCAGTCATCCTTTAGCCCCCTGTCCTCGTCATCTAGTTTTTCGTCCTCACTCTTTAACTGGAATTCCTCGAGCAGCTCCAAGAAGCCGGAGGATGTCGCTCCAGGGGACTCGGAGGAGACTGAGACTCCACTGACGCCAGCGGACAACCGAGTCATCTGGCACGAGAGCTTCGATGAGCTGGAGAATCCCGCCCACTTTACGCACCGCATGCCGGAGGGATGGACGACTTCTGTCGACGGTGTGAACTCTGGCGAAGCTCGGTGGAAGGGATGGACTGCGTCAACGATGAGGGACTGGACGTGGGCTGCTGGGACGGACATGCGCCATTGGTTTACCCAAGCCCACGACAATCTAGTCATCATTGACAGCAAGCAACAGCGCCTCAATGACACCGATGCCATGACCGCCCAGTTGACGTCCCCGAGCATTCCTGTGGCGGGCCAAGGTGACATCAACCTCGAGTTTGATCATCACTACCGCCAAGGAAAAGAGGGACAGAACGCTATGGTGCAGGTGTCCTTCGATGGAGCCGCACCGCAGACAATCGCGTCATTCGACCACGATGTCTTCTCCAAGCATGAGTCGCTACCTATTGAGGTCCCAGCGGGCGCGCGGTCCATGCAGGTCACGTTCACCTACGCCAACGGTAACGATGATTGGTGGTGGGCGGTGGATAACGTGGGCGTCGTCAAGCGCTTGCCTGAGGTCACCGGCAAGCCGCAGGCCATCATCGATGTGTTATCCGATGTTCAAGGCGACCCCGAAGATTATAAGGAAGCAATTGGGCTGCTTAACGCTATGGAGGACAAAGCCGGTGCGTTGGTCCTCAATGGTGACCTAGTGGATGACGGTTCCCAAGAGCAATGGGACACCTTCTTGCAAGCACAGAAGGACGCACCGCATGCTGCGGGAACACAGCTGTGGACTATTGGCAACCACGAGATGTACGGTCCGGAAGGCTCAGAAACGTATCTGAAGCGCTTCCTTACCTATGCAGGCCAGGACAAGCCGTGGAACGAGATTGTGGTCGATGGCGTTCCACTCATTTCTGTCAACACGGAATACTATTCCGACGTTGACCGTGGCGGAAAAGAACCGTTCCAGCGGCTGGGCCAGGAACAGTTGGATTGGCTCGATGAGCGTTTGAACTATTGGGATGAGAAGGGAACTCCGGCGCTCGTCTTTAGCCACCCGCTGTTGCCTGAGACGGTGTCGATGTCCCATTCGGCGTGGTACCAGAATGACTTTGAGGACCTTGAAGCCCTGTCCAACGTAGTCAACAAGTACACCAACATCGTGTGGTTCAGTAGCCACAGCCATTCTTCCCTTCGACAGAATAACTGGTGGGGTACGCGCCGCTACGATGGCACCGGCGAGGCCGGGCGCACCGGATTCCCTGTAGTCAACACCGGCGCAATCCTCAATGAGTACCTGCCGGATGGCGATCATGACGAAAAGATTGTCAAAGAAAAGGAAGAGGCCTCCAGCGGACTGCGGGTCAAGGTGTTCTCTGACCGCGTCCGCGTGGAGGCCTGGGATTTCAAAGCCAACGAGATCATTGATGTCGTTGACTTTGCTCGTTAACTAATCCTTATTTCTTCCACGGTTCAATCGGGTTGCCCTGCCACTCGGAGTTGCGCGGAACTTGGTCGCCGCGCATAACGAGGGAGCCAGGGCCCACCGTGGCAGTGGAGCCAATGACGGACGCCGGCAACGCCACCGAGTGGGAGCCCAACGTTGCGCCGTCGCGGATGGTCACGGTATCGAGGCTCATGACGCGGTCCTGGAACAGGTGCGTCTGCACCACGGTGCCAGGGCCCACAGAGGCGCCGGTGCCGACGGAGCACAGGTCGGTCTCCGGGAACCAGTAGGAATCAATCCACGCGCCGTGGCCAATCTTGACGCCTAGGGCGCGCAAGCCCTGGTTGATTTCGCCCGCACCATAGGTGTGGACAAAGAACCACGGAGCAGCGACAGCCTCCACGAAGGTGTCTTGCAGCTCGTTGAGCCACACGAAGGCGGACCACAACGGATGATCGCCCGGGGTCTGCGTGCCCACGCAGATCCACTTCACGGCCACGGTAATCGTCATCGCGATGGCACCGGCCACCATGAGGACGAGTCCGCTAGCTGCCCAGGCGGCGGCGATTCCGAAGGTGTCGGCAAGCGCGTAGAGAGCAGACAGCGTGCCGGCCAGCAGCATGGCCGAGGTCATCGGCGCAAGCAGGCGCATCGTCTCAATCGCACCACGGGCGGCCTTAACACCGAAGCCTGGGTTGTAGGTGAGGGATTCGCCCTCCACACCGTCCACGTGGGCTTCGACGCGGCGCATACGCTCCGGCGGGGAGCCCCACCAGTTGGCACCAGATTTGGTCTTCTTCGGCGTCGAGGAGAGCACCGCAACCAGCGAATTCTTCGACAGCTTGCGGCCCGGACCCGTAATACCAGAGTTGCCCACAAAGGAGCGCTTGCCCACCTTGGTTTCACCCGTGAGCATCCAGCCGCCGCCGAGCTCGTAGCCACCAATCATGGTGTCATCCGCCAAGAACGCGCCGTCCTTGACCTCAGTGAGCTTAGGGACCATGACAGCCGTGGAAATCTCCACATCCTTGCCAATCGTGGCACCCAGGGAGCGCAGCCAGGCCGGGGTGAGCTGGGAAGCATAAATGGGGAAGAGCTGCGTGCGAGCCTCATCCATGAGACGCTCGATGGCCCACAGACGCCAGCCCTTGAAGGAACGCACTGGTGCCACACCTGGCTTGAGGCCAAGTGATAGCACGCGCACACCGAGCCAGGTTTGAAGCATGTAGGTGGCAAACGCAGCGAGGGCGCCGAGCGGTGCGAAGAAGAGGGAACCGATGAAGGGGGAGCCGTCGGTAAGTGCAATGAGGCTCACGACGACCGCCGCGCCCACGGCCAGCGCCACAATGGGCTGAATGGCTAGCAGGATGGAGGTGGCGCCATAGATGGCGACCCACCACGGGCGGCGCTTCGGGGCATGGGACGGGAAGCGGTGCTTGGTTCGCCCCACCTTCTTGGCAGGCGAGCCGGACCAGCGCTGGCCGTCCTTGATCTTCTTGCGTCCCGTCACAGTGGAGCCAGCCTCCACGTGTGCGTCCTTGCCCACGACGCTGCCTGGAAGCAGCGTCGAGCGTGCGCCCACACGAGCGCCTTCCTTGACCTCAATCGCACCGACGCGCAGGATATCGCCGTCAAGCCAGTAGCCAGACAGGTCTACCTCCGGCTCGATGGCGGCATGCTTGCCCAAGGTAAGCAAGCCCGTGACCGGTGGCAGGGAGTGCAGGTCCACGCCGCGACCAATCTTGACGCCAAGCGCGCGGGCATAGTTGTTGACCCAGGTCGCGCCCGCAATGGAACGCGAGCCGGAGGCGTTTGCCCATCGCTCCGCCGCCCAAATGCGCAGGTGCGTTGAGCCACCACGCGGGTACTCACCGGGCTTAATACCGGCGGTGATAAGCCGTGCACCAAAGCCGCCGATGGGGATGCGGCCCACCGGAGTCACGAAGACGACGAGGAGCACGGCAACCAGCCACCATGGCGTGGTCATGGCCCACTCCACGCCGAGCAGGTTCGCCACGTTGGAGCCCAACAGCAGCCAGGCCAGCCACGTCGTGGCAGCCAGCGTCATGACGGGGATCTGGATGAGTGTTTGCGCAATGCGCGTGCCCGCGCCCACGGGCTTGACTTCGCGGGCAGGCCCGGCGTCCTCGACGGACTCGGCACCAGCCAGCTGCTCTGCGAGCGAACCCAGACGCGGGTGGTCGTAGAGGTCGCGCACGGCCACGGTGGGGAAGCGCTCGCGGATGCGGCCCACCAGCGTGGCGGCGGCCAAAGAGGTGCCACCCAGGGAGAAGAAGTCGGCGTTGACGTCGTCCACAGAAACGCCCAGGGTGTCCACCCACAGCTCCGCCAGCCACTGTTCGGTTGGGTTGAGGCCGTCTGCCTCCACGCCGACTCCTGGCAGCGGCCACGGCAGCGCCTTCTTGTCCACCTTGCCGGAGGTACGAATCGGCAACTCATCCATGACACAAATGCGCGGGACGAGCGCGGCCGGCATGGATTCTGCCAGGCGGGCATGGGCTGCCTCGTGGTCGAAACCAGCGTCCGGGTCATCCAGGGAAACATAGCCAACGAGTACGGACTCGCCGCCCGGAGTCTTCTGCACGGCCACGGCAGAGTTATATACGTTCGGCAAGGCGGCGACGTTGGCCTCGACCTCACCAAGTTCGATGCGGCGGCCACCAATCTTGACCTGGTCATCGACGCGGCCCACAAAGTACAGACCGTCCTCTTCCAGGCGCACGTGGTCACCAGTGCGGTAGGCGCGCTCCCAACCCATGGATTCCAGCGGCGCGTACTTCTCCGCGTCCTTCACCGGGTCCAGGTAGGCAGCCAGGCCCACACCACCAATGACGAGTTCGCCCACCTCACCGATGGCGACGGGATCGCCCTGCTTATCGACGACCACCAGGTCCCAACCATTCAGCGGCAAACCAATCGATACCGGTTTGCCTGGCTGCATGTGTTGTGCGCAGGCCACGACGGTGGCCTCGGTAGGGCCGTAGGTGTTCCACATCTCGCGGTCTTCGGTGGCCAGGCGGTCTGTGAGCTCCTGGGAGCAGGCTTCGCCGCCGACGATGAGGAGGCGGATATTATCCAGGGCCTCGGCAGGCCAGAGGCCAGCCAAGGTCGGCACGGTAGACACCACCGTGATGTCGCGGCGAATGAGCCAAGGACCCAAGTCCATACCGGAGCGCACGAGGGAACGCGGTGCTGGGACCAGGCAGGCGCCATGGCCCCAGGCCAGCCACATTTCCTCACAGGAGGCGTCGAAGGCCACAGACAAACCAGCCAGAACGCGGTCGTCTGGGCCGAGCGGGCCATGCGGGCTATCGGCCAAGAAGAGGGCAGCCTCAGCATCAACGAAGGCGGCCGCGGAGCGGTGGCTGACGGCCACGCCCTTGGGCTTGCCCGTCGAGCCGGAGGTAAAGATGATCCACGCGGTGTCCTCCGGGCGCGGCTCCTCGAACGGCGTACCATCTTCATTGCCGCTGCGGGAGGCATCAACCTCCCGCAGCATGCGGAAGCCCTCGTCGGTGAAGACACCGTCGATGTCGGCCTCGCCGAAGACCATCTCGGCGCGCTCGTCGGGGTCGTCGGCGTCGACGGGCACATAAGCAGCACCGGCGGCCAAGGTGGCCAGGATGGCGAGGTAGAGCTCGCGCTTGCCGGAGGTCATACGGATACCGATGCGGTCGCCGCGGCGCACGCCGTTAGCGTGGAGCTCGGAGGCCCATGCGGAGACGTCGGCAAGCAGCTCGGCGTAGGTGAGGATCTCACCATCGTCGAGGGCTGCAGCATCCGGGTACTGCTCCGCAGTGGTGCGCACGATGTCCCACAAGGTGCGCTCAGGCGGGGCTAGGGAGCCCAGGAGATATTGTTCGGGGACCTTCGCGGTTTCGGTCTTGAGTGCGTGGCGACCATGACTAGTTTCAGAGTCTGTCATTTAAGCATCACCACCTTCGGCGTCGTTGGACGCATCTGCAGCAATGATGGCCGTGGCCAGTTTGCGCAGGTGCTTGAGCTGCTTGTTGGTGGATTCGTCCAAGGCAGCGTCCTCCGCCTGGGCGACGAGCACAGCGAGCTCCTTGTGGGCCTTCGTGCCCTTTTTGGTGGAGGCAATGATCTGGCGGCGGCGGTCCTTGGCGTCGCGCTCGCGCTTGACCCAATTGCGAGACTCTAGCGAATCGAGCAGGCGCACCATATCGGAGGCATCGATAGCCAGGGTTTCCGACAGCGCGGACTGGGAAGACGCGGCCTCTTCTACGAGGCAGGTAAGAACCCAGTACTCGCGCAGGGTGGTCTGCTGAGTCTGCAGTGCAGCCTCGACGCCTTCGCGGGTGCGGCGGCGGAGGCGCTCCAGCTGGAAGGAGGGGGACTCCAGCAGCGCGGTGGGAATCGATACAGAATTTGATGAAGACATGCCGATGATTCTAGCGTGCCTACCGTAGCATTCCTAAATCATGGGTCGCGTCCCACTAGTTTTATGTGGAAGCCAACTTCTGCACAATGAGAGTGTTAAGGGACACCCCTTCGCGTTCCGCTTCGATGGTCAGGTCTCGGTGAAGTGACTGAGGTATGCGAAGATTGAACTTTCCTGAGAAGCTGCGCTGTCCAAATGGTTCGGGGATGCGTTCGTTGTTGCGTTGCATGTCTTCGAGAGCTTCCTCGACGACGCTGCGCAACTCGGCTTCTGCGGTGGCTGCAGTGGTATCCAGCCATGACAGGGAAGGAAACTCTAGGACTGTGGCAACGAATTCTCCATCCTCTTCGGACCAGGCGGTTTGATAGGTGTATTTGTCGGCGAGGTTCATGATTTACTCCTAGAAATAGAAGTCGCATACGAGCTGCAGCTCGGAGAATCGGACATTGTTTCTCGAGGTCCGCATCTTTGCTAAAGCTTTGTCGGTTTTGGAAACCACGAGTTTATGGTACCGCATATGGTACCAAGCTAAAAGGGAGTGCTAATTCGGGTAAACCATCGGGCAGTCCTGTGCTTTCCACGCGTCCGTGCCGCCGTCGACGTTGATGACGTCCCAGCCCTTCGCATGTTCGAGGTACTGGCAGACCTGCATGCTGCGCCCGCCCGCATGGCAGATGACGTAGATATCGCGGTCCGGGTCAATCTCGTCGAGTCGTTCCACGAGCTCGCCCATGGGGATGTGGGTTGCGCCTTGAGCGTGTTCGGTGTTCCACTCAAAGTCCTCGCGGACGTCGATAAGCTGGGCGTTGTCGGGTACTTCGGTAGGTTGTACGTTCTGCATGCGCCCCAGCTTACGTGGGTGCGGTTGCAGGGCTGGTGGGGGCACTTTACTGTGAGCAGTATGGGGGTGGGGCTTTCAATCGGAGGGGGTTATATGGAGGAGATTGTCGGCCGTGCTGGCTCGGCGGCAGCGGCAAAAGGTGAGGCGATCAAAATTACGCGGGGGCTGTATCTGCCACGTGAACCAACGGCATACGAGCTAGCGCAAGTGCTCAGCCGGCATTGGCCAGACAGTGCGTTGGACGGATATTCCGCGGCGATGGTGCTTCTTGAGCGGAAACCTGGGTTTCCGCTGCAGCTCATACGCGAAAAAGGCCTGGAAGACACCCGCTTTTATGTCTGTCGCCGCGCCCGCCCCAAGGGGGTATTCCCCTATGACGGGATCAACGTCTGCAATCCGCTGCAGGCGGTGGAAGCCATGGAAGAACGACATGCGGTGATGTTCCTCGAAAAGTTCCTTGCGGGCAGGGACGCCGAAGGACGGCTGAAGTTGCTCTCCATGGATTTTCGGCGGTTCTCGCAGCACACTCGGCGGGTGTTGGAGAAAGCGGTGATCGGTGCGGATAGCGTGCCTGAGCGGGCACTTACCCGTGCCTTGGAGCCCTACTTTAGGGTGCGCAACAACGCCAAAATTGGGCCCTATCGGTGGGATCTCCTTTTAGAGGAGTACAAGATTGCCATCGAAGTCGACGGCTACGCCTATCACCGAGGGGAGAACCGCCGCCAATTCGAGCTTGACCGTCAGAAGTTGAATGACGCCGTACATCGCGGTTACACGCCGCTCCACTTCACCGCGACCACAATTGAGCATCATCTCGACAAGGTGGTGGAGCAGGTGCGCGGGGTGGCGCAAGGGACAAAGCGGTATCTGGACCCGCCGTGGATGTGGCACCGGTTCTTTGTGTGAGGTGTCTTGCGGCAGTTTGATGTCGTTCACGGTAGATAAGGGCGAAAAATTGCGAAAATTTGGGCCTTATTTGCCGTGAACGTAGGCAGGGTGGCGCGAACGTAGGGTGGGCGGCGTGAGAACGTGGCGCGGGCTTTAGCGGTGCGCGGAGAGGTACTCCAAAATTGCCTTGACGCGGCGGTTATCCTCGCTGGGATCCAAACGCAGCTTGGTGAAGATATTGGAGACGTGCTTGGCCACCGCGGCGGAAGAAAGGACGAGCTCGGCGGCGATGTCCTTGTTGGACTTGCCGCGGGACATCAATTCAAGCACCTCGCGCTCACGCGGGGTGAGCTCGCCCAAGCCGCTGCGCCCGGAGCTCATGAGAGCCTGCGCCACGGTGGGGTCGATGACGGTGCCGCCCTGGGCCACCACGTCCAAGCTGGAGAGGAAGTCGCGCACCTCAGAGACGCGGTCCTTTAAAAGGTAGCCGGTGCCGGCATCGGGGGAGTCGAAGAGCTCGACCGCGTATGCGGGGGCTACGTACTGGGAGAGCACCATAACGGGCAGGCCCGGGTAGGCGTTTCTTAAGTTCACGGCGGCCTTCAAACCGTCGTCGCCCATACCTGGCGGCATGCGTACGTCCGTGATGACGATGTCCGGCAGCTCATCGCGCAGAGAGTCGACCACCGCTTCGAGCGACGGGGCGGAATCTGCCTGGCCCACAATTGAATGGCCGCGGCGCTCCAAAAGGCCGGCGAGGCCCTCGCGCAGAATGGCGGAGTCATCCGCCACTACGATTCTCAAACTCATTTTTCTAAACTCCTGACTGTCCGCGATCGAGAAGAAGAGGAATCGAGCACGCCACCCTGGTCGGGCCGCCCGGGGGCGAGGATAGCGTCATCTCCCCGCCAAAGGCAGCAAGTCGCTCGGCCATCCCTGACAGGCCGTGGCCGGGTACCACCTGTGCGCCGCCTGGGCCCTCATCCACCACCGCAATCTTTAATGAGGCATCCGCGGTCACCAAAACAGAAACCGGGGCGCCCGGCGCGTACTTCGCCGCGTTGGTCAACGCCTCCGCACCGAAGAAATAGCCACACGCCAGCACCGAGGCGGAGAGCTCCGGCAGCGGATGCGGGGCGAAGACGCTGACGTGGGGGCCGTGGGAAGAGGAGACGTCGGCAAGCGCGGCAACGAGACCGTGATCCTGCAGGACCTGTGGATGGATGCCGTGCACCGTCGTACGCAGGGAATTCAGGCCGCGGTCCACGTCCTGCTTGGCGGCGGTGAGGAGCTCGGTGAGGTCAGAGGGGGCGTCGAGAAGCGCCTCGCCCAGCTTCATACTCGCAGCCACGAGGTATTGCTGCGCGCCGTCGTGCAAGTCGCGCTCGATGCGGGCGCGCTCCACCTCATAGGCATCTGCGATGGCGCGGCGCGAGGCCGTGAGCTGCGCAATCTTCTCCGCTTGCTGCTGTTCGTGGGTGGTCTGGGGCTTTCTTCGGAACACGGTTCACAGCATAACGGGCGCCACCGATGGCAGGGGTAGCGCTGGCACTACCGTAAAGAGTAACGCTAGGGCTGTTCTTTCTGCGGGCCCTTCACGGTGGAATGAGAGACATGGCAAAGACACTTTCCCTGACAGACATCACCAAGGATTTCGGCGGCGGCCCGGTGCTCGCTGGAATCTCCCTCGACATTGAACCGGGCGAGCTCGTGGCCGTCATGGGGCCATCTGGCTCCGGCAAGTCCACGCTGCTGCACTGCATGTCCGGAGTGCTCACCCCCACGCACGGCAGCGTGCGCTACGGGGACGAGGAGCTCTCCGCGCTTTCCGACGCCCCCCGCTCCCGCCTCCGCCTTCGCAACTTCGGCTTCGTCTTCCAAGATGGTCAGCTCCTGCCGGAGCTGAGCAACGTGGATAACGTGGCACTGCCCGCCATGCTTAACGGTATGGGGCGGAGTGCCGCCCGCAAGCGCGCGTTGGAGCTGTTGGACCAGCTGGGCCTGGGCGGCCTGGCGGACCGCCGCCCGGCGCAGGTCTCCGGTGGCCAGGCCCAGCGCGTGACCATCGCGCGTGCGCTGGTGGCGAACCCGGGCGTTGTCTTCGCCGACGAGCCGACCGGTGCGCTGGATCAGTCCACCGGCCATGAGGTCATGCAGATGCTCACCACCATCGTGCGCCAGTCGGGTGCGAGCCTGGTCATGGTCACGCACGACCCGAAGGTGGCCGACTGGATGCAGCGCCGCGTGGAGATTCGCGATGGCATCATCCACGACGACCGCCGCCTTGGGGTGATTCGATGAACACCGCAACCTTGGTCTTTGACCTGCAGCGCGAATCGATACGCGCGCGCTCCGGTACTGGAATTGTCTCGGTGCTGGCGATTGTGAGCCTGACCATTGGTTCCGCCATCGCCTTCCTGGTTGCGGGTGGCACCTGGATGTTCTGGGAACGCGCCCAGCACGTCGAGGACGCCGCCCCGGCTCTCAAGGAGCCCTTCGGCAACGAGATTGAGTTCTTCCTGTATTCGTGGTTTGCTCTGGCCCTGTTGGCCTGCGCCTTCATTCTTCCGGCGCTGTTTAACCTCACAGCCCAAGCCGCTGTCCTCGGCGCCTCAGGCAGGGAGCAGCGCCTGGCCACCCTGCGCCTGTTGGGATTGAGCTCCCGCCAGGTGGAGCGCATGGCCATCGTGGAGACGGGCCTGCAAGCCATCATTGGCATCGTGCTCGGCGGGCTGATCAGCCAGCTCATCGCGCCGGTCTTCACCCAGCTGGACTTCCAGATGCGCTCCATTTCTTTGCCTGAGATTCTGCTGCCCTGGTGGGGTTATCTGGCCGTGGCCGGCGTGCTCTTTCTGCTGGCCATCGGTGCAGCACTCGTCGGCATGCGCCGGGTGCGGGTGAGCCCGCTGGGCGTGGCTAAGCGTCAGATGCCCGCGGCTTACCGCTGGTGGCGCGCCATCGTCTTCCTTGTCATCGTGGCGGTCGGCGGGGCTTTCCTCTTCGGCAAGGCGGGCCCGCCCACCGCTATGGTCATCGTGGTTATGTTCGGCATGCTGATGAGCATCAACCTCATCGCTCCCTTCATCCTGCAGCTCGGCGCGCACATCTTGTCCCTCTTCCCGGGTACCGCGCACTTCGTGGCCTGCCAGCGCGTGGCGGGTAATGCGCGCCCCGCGTGGAGGCGGAGTGCTGCCATCGGCTTCTTCGGTTACTTGGCGGGATTCCTCGTTACCGCGCCCTTGGGCTCCGATGCCCTGGCTCTGTCGCTCAAGGAAGACCCCGGAACGAACGTGGTGTTCAAAGACATCTCCACCGGTGTCGTGTTGACCCTCATCTTTGGCTTCACGCTGACCACCATGTCCATCATCCTGGGGCAGGTCTCCGGCATTTTTGAGGACAAGGAGCTCATCCGCTCCCTGGATCTCATGGGCGTGCCGCGTGGCTTCCAGTTCCGGTCCGGCGCGCTTGCGGTCATGGGGCCCGTCGTGGGATTGAGTTTCTTCGGCTTCCTCTTTGGCGGCGGGATTGCCTCGCTGATGTTCTTCTCCAGCGTCGAGTCAAGCGACGTCAATGTACTCGCCCGCCTGCTCATGGCCTTCGGCTTCTTGGCAGTGGGCTGGCTGGTTACGCTCCTTGCCATCGTGATTGTGGAGCCTCTCCGCGGTTACGTGTTGCGCACGGGACGGCGAAAAGAATGAAAACGGTACTGAAAATCTTCGGTGGCCTGTTCGTCGTTGCTCTCATCGCCGTGGTCGCGGCCGTGTACTTCTTCGGCCCCTCCTATGGCGGGGTGTTTGCGGGCAAACCCGTATTCCTCTTCAACGCCAGCGAGAAGCGCATCAATACCGCGATGGTGGACACCGCAGCTTTCACCGGCATTTACGGCGAAAGCGAAGAATTCCAGCGCGCCCGTGAGGCCTTTAAGGAGGACCCCACGAACCCGGATCTCCTCGATGCCGCCATTGACGCCGCAGGCGGCAAGCATTCCAAGGTCTTTAGTACGGAGTCGGAGAAGGAGATTGAGAAGACCGCCCCCGTCGTCAACTACGACGACGGTGTCCTACGCGCCACCGTGCCGTCGATTGGCCGCCATAATGACGGCCAGGCCTACGCGGACACGTTGGCCCAAGGCCTGACTGCCCACCCGGAGGCGTGCGCTGCCGTGGTGGACCTGCGCGGCAACGGCGGCGGTGACATGGGGCCCATGTACGCGGGGCTCAGCCCGCTGCTGCCGGACGGCACCGCGCTCTCCTTCGTTAGCCGCATGGGCACTACCGACGTCACCATCGACGGCAACTCCGTCACCGGTGGCGGCACCCCCACCACCACGTCCGGCGGCAAGCTGAACATTCCCGTCGCCGTGCTTACTGACGACAACACCGCCTCCTCCGCCGAAGCCACCCTCCTGGCTTTCCGTGGCCTCGACAACGTGCGCACCTTCGGCGAGCCGACCGCCGGCTACGCCTCCGCCAACATGGTCATTGACTACCCGGATGGCCGCTCCCTCATGCTCACCACCGCCAAGGATAAGGCCCGCACCGGTGAGGAATTCGCCGAAGACCCCATCGCTCCCGATGCCCCGGAATCCGAGCTCGACTCTTGGCTCGCTTCCCGCTGTGGCTCCTAAGCACGCTGCGGTTTCCTAGCCGCATCGCTCGCGCTCCCAGCGCCAATAGTGGTGCCATGTCCACGGCGGGGCCACGAAACTGCCCCGCCCTTTTATTACCGCGAGAACCTGCTGGACGGCCACGTCGAGATGGTGCTCAATCGTGGCGGCGGTGAAGTGAAGGGGCTGGTAGCCGCGCTGGACGGCGTCGTTAAGCTTCTGGCGGTCGATTTCGAAGCGCTGCCGGTTCTCGCCTTTGTGATAGGCGTAACCGTCCACCTCGATGGCCACCTTGTGCTCCTCCAGCACTAGGTCCCAGCGGTAGGGGCCAATCTTTAGGTTGTTGCGCACCTTAACGTGCGGCTCAAGACCGCGCGTCAGGTCGCGCTCCGGCTTACTGTCCGCTCCCACGATGGCCTTCTCCAGCACCTCACGCGTGTGCTTGGAAAGTCGGCGAAAATCCAACTGCTCGGTCTCGATGCGCGCAGGCCCATGTGCCCCGGCGAAGAAAGCCTCGATGAAAGCCACAGCGTCTTCGTGTGCCATGGACTCAATGCACTGCAACGGACTGCATACGTTTACCCCGTTCATGCTGCCCAAGGCTTTGGGCCGCGCCCGCCGGCTACGAAAATACGTGCTCGATGCCATCGTTCCTGCGCGCAGGAACTGAAGCGGAAAAGTCAGTTCTTGGCCAAGATACTGCTGGGCGGCGGAGTAGCCGTCCAAGGCTGAGTCTGGCCAACGCCGCGAGACGACTTCAGCGAGTTGGCGCGGCGTTGGCACCGCAGATAAATACAGACCGTGACAGATCTTGATGGCTTGCCCCTTAGCCGCGCGGCGAGTGCCCCCGCGTCCCTCGAAAATCTCCATGTGCCCCCGATGAGTACGTTTCTAACAATTAAGCCCCCAGAAACCGCTGTTTTCGGCCCCCTATTTGATCGAATCGTACGTCACGAACGAGGAGTTGTCGCGGCGACAAAGAAAAAGGACGTTTCGATCAACTAAGGCCTCTCAAACCCCCGGATTTTGGGCCCTATTTGATCGAAACGTCCCCAGAAACGCGAATTACTTAAAGCGAGCCTTAGCCTCTTCGAGGATCTTCTCCGCCTCAGCCTTGTCGCCCCAGCCGGAGCCGGTAACTTCCTTGTTCGGCTCCAGGTCCTTGTAGTGGACGAAGAAGTGCTCGATTTCATCCTTGATGTGCTGCTCCACATCGTTGATGTCCTGGTAGCGCTCCCAGCGCGGGTCATCGATGACGGCGAGCAGCTTGTCGTCGCCGCCGGCCTCGTCGGTCATCTTGAATACGCCGAGGATGCGAGCTTCCACGACAACGCCCGGGAAGACCGGTTCCGGGAGGATGACGAGTGCGTCGAGCGGGTCGCCGTCCTCGCCGAGGGTGTGGTCGATGAAGCCGTAGTCAGCCGGGTAAGCCATCGGGGTGAACAGGTAGCGGTCCAGGTAAACCTTGCCGGACTCGTGGTCCACCTCGTACTTGTTGCGGGAGCCCTTCGGGATCTCGATGGTTACTTCAACGCTCACAGCTGATTCCTCCATTGTTACTAGGTTGGCATGTGCTCCGCTTAGTCTACCGCGCTACTCTAAAGGGCGATGAAAGCGAAGCATGTCTGGTGGAGTACTGCGGCCCTCGTCACGGCGGGAGCCGTCGCGGCGACGGCCGCGTTGGGTGTGAAGATCCAGCGCACCTACGATCATCTGGACCACGGCGAGCCGTATACGCAGGCCGCGCCCGCAGCCTTAGTCCAACCCGTTGAGCCCGGCGATATCGACGCCGCAGCGCTCAAGGCTCGGCTGGATGAACTGGGCAAAGACAAGGCGCTCGGAACATTTGGTGCGCAGGTCATCGATACCACGACGCACGAGGTGCTGTGGGAGCGAGAGCCAGCCAAGCCGCTGACGCCGGCCTCAGCCACGAAGGTTCTCACCGTCGCCGCAGCCACGTTTGCTCTCGATGAGGAGGAACGCCTCACCACCGAGGTGGTCAAAGGTGAGCAGGACGGCGAGGTAGTCATCAAAGCCGCAGGCGACGTCTGGCTGACCGACGAGCGCCTCGATGAGCTGGCGGATCAAGTTAAGGAGCACGTGGGCACCGTCACGCGCGTCTCCATCGACACGTCAGTCTGGCAAGGCCCCGACCAAGCCCCCGGCTGGGATGATGACAACATTGACGGCGGCTTCGTCGCGCCCATTCAGCCAGCCATGCTTTACGGCGGCCGCTTGGGGGAGAAGACGGGCGATGTCCCGCGCTCCCACGAACCTGCTCTCGACGTTGCCCGCGCCCTCGCACAGCGCTTGGGCACGGATAAGGCCGACATGGCTCCCGCGCCCGAGGGCGCCGAGGTCATCGCCACCAGCGAGTCCGAGCCGCTGGCCCTGCGCGCCCAGCAGGCAGTGAAGGACTCCGACAACGTCATGGCAGAAGCCATCGCCCGCGAGCTCGCCGTCCATCACAATGCCGAGGCCAGCTTCGAAGGTGCCGCGGAAGCAACCCTCGACGTCTTGGCAGACAACGGCATCGACGTTAGCGGCGTCACCCTCAAGGACGGTTCTGGCTTATCCCGCGATAACCGCATCCCCGCCGAGGCACTTGCCCACATCTTGGACACAGCCGTCGCCAGCGAGGATCTCCGCCCGCTTCTGGGCTACCTCCCGCTCGCCGGCGGCGAAGGTACCCTCTACCAGCGCTACCCGGAGTCCCCTGCCCGCGGCTTCGTCCGCGCCAAGACCGGAACCCTGACCGAAACCTCCGCCCTCGCCGGCACCGCGCAGGGAACGTCCGGCCGGGTCTACGCCTTTGCTTTCCTGGTCAATGACGGCGAGGTCATGTCCGCCCGTAAAGCCCAAGACGCCCTGGCCGCCGCACTCCATGACTTCTAAGAAGCCCTTTTGGCCGCGGCACAGCCCCAACTTCCTGGCCTGCCGCGTGGCCGCCCGCGCCGTGGTGGGCGAGGAACCCCGAACCATCGCCGTGGGTCTGTCCGGCGGCGTGGATTCCCTCGCACTGACCGCAGCACTCGTCGCCGAAGGACATGACGTCACCGCCCTGTGCATCGACCACGGTTTGCAGGAAGGCTCGGCCGATCAGGCGCGCCGGGCAGCCGACCAGGCTCGGGCGTGGGGAGCGGGGGCGGAGGTGATTCGGGTGGACGTCGGCAAGCAGGGCTCTGTGGAGGCCGAAGCCCGCACCGCGCGTTACCGTGCCTTCGCGCCCTGGGGTGAGGTGGCCGTGGCGCATACTGCCGATGACCAGGCCGAAACGCTGCTGCTGGGCGCCCTGCGCGGGAAACTCTCGGGCATGCTCGAGCACGCCGAGGTGGAGGGCACCCGCGTGGTGCGCCCGCTGCTCAACGTGCGCCGCGCCCAGACTGAAGCCGCCTGCGCGGAGCTGGGCGTCGACGCCTGGCACGACCCCCACAACGCTGACACCACCTTCCGCCGCGTGGCCCTGCGTCGCGACATCCTCCCGCGCCTGGCGTACATCGTGGGCGGTGACCCCGTCCCGGCCCTGGCCCAGGCAGCCCACGACGCCGCGCTTGACGACGCCTCCCTCCTCACCCCACCCACCGCCGACTGCGCCGAGCTAGCCGCGCTCCCGGAACCGAAGCGCCGCCGCGCCCTAGCCGCCTGGCTGCGCGAGCAGGGAGTGGAGGTCACGCGGGAAGCTATTCGTGGCGTGGATAAGCTGTGCACACAGTGGCACGGTCAAGGAGGTGTCGCGGTGAGGGGCGAAAAGGTGGGCACAAGGTTGGAAGTCTTGAGGGTTGGTGGCACACTGTCACTATTGCCTCGGTCAGCAAAGGAGCGCTCACGTGCACGACAATCATGATTCAGACGTCCCCGCCCACCCTTACGGCACAGACATCCAAGCCGTCCTCGTCGCCGAAGATGCCCTCCAGGAGCGCATCCAGGAGATGGCGGATCGCGTCTCGGAGAAATACCGCAACGCAGAAGACGACCTCATCCTCGTGTGCGTGCTTAAAGGTGCGGTGTTCTTCCTCACCGATTTTGCCCGCAAGCTGACTATTCCTTCCCAGCTGGAGTTCATGGCCGTGTCCTCGTATGGAAACTCCGCTTCCTCCTCGGGTGTGGTGCGCATTCTTAAGGACTTGGACCGCGACATTGAGGGCCGCGATGTGGTCATCGTGGAGGACATCATTGATTCCGGCCTGACCCTGTCGTGGCTTATCCGTAACCTGCAGGGCCGCCAGCCACGATCCCTCGAGGTAGTTACCCTGTTGCGCAAGCCAGAGGTGGTCAAGGCAGAGCTTGACCTGTTCGATGTAGGCTTCGATATTCCTAACGAGTTTGTTGTGGGCTATGGCCTGGACTTTGCCGAGCGCTACCGTGACCTGCCCTACGTAGGCACGCTGCATCCGGCGGTCTACAGCAACGATTAATCTTTATTCTTGTCCGGCGCTTCAAGCCGCAATTGTGCAAGGTAGTTAATGAAAAACAAGAACATCATCCGCTACGGCTCCATCGCGGGCCTGGTCCTCATCCTGCTGTACGCATTCACGTTCTTTACCAACGATGCCCGCAGCTTCAAGCAGGTGGACACCTCGGTGGCCATGGAGCAGCTGACCTCCAAGAACGTCGAGGAAGCGCAAATCGACGACCGTGAGCAGCAACTGCGTCTCAAGCTCAAGAAGCCAGTGACGGTGGAAGAGCAGGAGGGCATCGAGGAGGTCATTGCCAAGTACCCGGCGCGCGCCTCCGAGCAGGTCTTTAACGCGGTTAAGGACTCTGGTGCTGAGAAGTACCAGACGAAGGTCACGCAGGATTCCTTCATCGGCTCGATGATTAGCTTCCTGCTGCCGATGCTGCTGCTCTTCGCGCTGTTGTTCTGGATGATGTCGCGCATGCAGCAGGGTGCTGGCGGCATGTTTGGCATTGGCGGCTCCAAGGCCAAGGAGCTGACCAAGGATATGCCGACCAACACCTTCGCGGATGTGGCCGGTGCGGACGAGGCAGTGGATGAGCTGCAGGAAATCAAGGACTTCCTCGATGATCCGGAGCGCTACCATGCCCTCGGCGCGAAGATTCCGCGCGGCGTGCTGCTCTACGGCCCGCCGGGTACCGGTAAGACTCTTTTGGCCCGCGCGGTCGCGGGCGAGGCCGGTGTGCCCTTCTACTCCATTTCTGGCTCCGACTTCGTGGAGATGTTCGTCGGCGTTGGTGCCTCCCGCGTGCGCGACCTGTTCAAGCAGGCCAAGGAAAATAGCCCGTGCATCATCTTCGTTGATGAGATTGATGCCGTGGGCCGCCAGCGCGGCTCCGGTACCGGCGGTGGCCACGATGAGCGCGAGCAGACCCTCAACCAGCTCCTCGTGGAGATGGACGGCTTCGGTGACCGCGAGGGCGTTATCCTCATCGCCGCGACCAACCGTCCCGACATCCTGGACCCGGCGCTGCTACGCCCGGGCCGCTTCGACCGTCAAATCCCGGTCACCAACCCGGACCTGGCCGGCCGCGAGCAGATTCTGCGCGTGCATGCCAAGGACAAGCCGCTGGCCAAGGAAGTGGATGTGGCACAGCTGGCCAAGCGCACCGCCGGCATGTCCGGCGCCGACCTGGCCAACGTGCTCAACGAGGCCGCCCTGCTCACCGCCCGCATCGGCGGCAACGTCATTACCTATGACGCACTGGAAGAGGCCACTGACCGCGTCGTCGGCGGCCCGCGCCGCCAAGGCAAGATCATTTCCGAGCATGAAAAGAAGGTCACCGCCTACCACGAGGGCGGCCACACGCTGGCCGCGTGGGCGCTCAAGGACATTGAGCGCGTCTACAAGGTCACCATCCTGGCCCGCGGCCGTACCGGCGGCCACGCCATGACCGCGCAGGAAGACGACAAGGGCATGTATACCCGCGATGAACTCTTCGCACGCCTCGTCTTTGCCATGGGCGGCCGTGCCGCTGAGGAGCTGGTCTTCGGTGCACCGACCACCGGTGCGTCCTCCGATATCGAGCATGCCACCAAGATCGCGCGGTCCATGCTTACCGAGTACGGCTTCTCCCCGGATTTGGGCACCGTCAAGTACGGCAAGGAGCAGGGCGATCCCTTCAGCCAGATGGGTGGCGGCGGGAGCATCGAGTACTCCGATGCCATTGCCGCCAAGATTGATGAGCAGATGGCCTACCTCCTTAACAGCGCGCACCAGCAGGCTTATGACATCTTGTCTGAGCACCGCGATTACCTCGACACCCTGGCGGAGATGCTCCTGGAGAAGGAGACCCTGCGCCGCCCGGACCTCGAGGGCATCTTCGAGGGCATCGAGCCGCGCGAGGCCTTCGATGTTTTCCCGAATGAGGACGACCGCTTCCCACGCCAAGCCGACCGCGAGCCGGTGAAGACCCCGGTAGAACTGGCCAAGGAGCGCGGTGAGGAGCTGCCGAAGCGCATGACGCTTCTCGACGCCTCCCGGGCCGCCCGCGAGCGCCGCCTCGCCGCCCAGGAAAAGGGGCAGGCCGAGCCCACCGCTACTGAGCAAGAAATCGGCTTCAGCTTTGGACAGCATGCCGGTGACGTGGTGGACCCTGACCAGGGTAATACCTTCTTCGGTGAGTCTGAAGCTAAGCCCGTCACCGATGCGACCGGCCACGAGCAGGAGGTGCCGGAACAGGAACTGCGCAACGCCCAGGGAGACCTCAGCCACGATGAGACCCAGGAAATCCCGCGCGTAACGGATGCCCCGGATCCGCAGCGTAAGGCAGAGCGCCGTGGACGCCACGCCAAGCCGGACAGCCATGACAGTCACAGCAGTCATGACGGTCATGGAAACCACGGCTGGGGCGCACCCGGCTGGGGCGAGCAGGACCACCGCAACAACCCGTACAAGGACGGCCAAAACAATGAGCGATAACATCCCGGCGCAGCGCGAATTCGATCATGAGCGCGCAGAAGCCGCCGTGCGCGAGCTGCTCATCGCCGTGGGCGAGGACCCCGACCGCGAGGGCCTGCGCGAGACCCCAGCGCGCGTGGCTCGTGCCTATGCGGAGGTCTTCGCCGGGCTGCACGAAGACCCCACGGAGGTCCTCCACAAAACCTTCGCCGAGGAGCACCAAGAGCTCGTCCTCGTGCGCGATATCCCCATTTACTCCACGTGCGAGCACCACCTCGTGCCCTTCTATGGCACGGCGCACATCGGCTACATCCCGGGCCCTGATGGACACGTCACCGGCTTGTCCAAGCTGGCACGCCTGGCGGATATGTACGCCAAGCGTCCGCAGGTGCAGGAACGCCTGACCAGCCAGATCGCCGATGCGCTGGTGGAGGTTCTCCACGCCCAGTCCGTCATCGTGGTCATCGAGTGCGAGCACCTGTGCATGGCCATGCGCGGCATCCGCAAACCGGGCGCGACTACGACGACGTCCGCGGTGCGCGGCGGTTTCAAGAAGAACGCGGCCTCCCGTGCGGAGGTCATGAGCCTGATTAGGAGCTAACCCCCTATGGCAGTCAGCAACCTCACCGTCCCCGGCCGCACGTTGGTCATGGGAATCCTCAATGTCACGGAGGATTCCTTCTCCGACGGTGGGCGCTGGATCAAGGTGGATGATGCCCTTGCCCACGCCCGCCACCTCGTGGAAGCGGGCGCGGACATGATCGATGTCGGTGGTGAGTCCACCCGCCCCGGTGCTGTGCGTGTGGCTGCCGAAGAGGAAGAGCGCCGCGTCGTGCCCGTCATCAAGGCGCTGCACGAAGAGGGGATTAAGACCTCGGTGGATACGATGCGGGCGTCGGTAGCCGCAGCGGCGGCCGAGGCCGGCGTCGATATGATCAATGACGTTTCTGGCGGCGCTGCCGACCCGGACATGTATCGCACCATGGCTGCCACAGGTCTGCCGGTGTGTCTGATGCACTGGCGCACCGTCCAGTTCGGCAGCGCCGCCGGTGTGGCTGACCACGGCGGGGATGTGGTGCGCGATGTGCACGATTCTTTGGCAGCGTTGGCGGATTCCGCACTGGCCGCCGGCGTTAGCCACGACAACATCGTTGTTGACCCGGGCCTAGGCTTTGCCAAGTCCCCGCAGGATAACTGGGCACTGCTCAAGGCCCTGCCGGAGTTCCTTCAGGGAGAGTTCCCGCTGCTCGTGGGCGCCTCCCGCAAGCGTTTCCTCGCCGCCATCCGGGAGGACCGTGGGGCCGAGTCCAGCCCGCTGCTCGCGGACCCTGCCACCGCCGCCGTGACGGCCATTTCGGCGCAGATGGGTGCGTGGGGCGTGCGCGTGCACGAGGTGGACGTTTCGCGCGATGCCGTGGACGTGGCTGCTGCCTGGAATTCGGGTGCGGCGTATATGGGCGGCGTGCATGCCTCCGGCAGCTATGCCAACGGCGCTGACGGCGGCACGGTGGTCTCGACTTCTTTGGGAAGGGCTTAAAACATGGCGGATCGCATCGAACTTACGGGCCTGGAATGCTTTGGCTATCACGGCGTCTTCGAGGAAGAGAAGAAGACGGGGCAGCCTTTCATCGTGGATGTCACCTGTTGGTTAGACACCGCGGGAATCGAGGACGACTTAAGCCGTACGGTGAATTACGCCGAGCTTGCCGACGTCGCCGCGGGCATCGTCGAAGGTCCGTCCCGCGATCTCATCGAGACAGTGGCCGCGGAGGTCGCCGAGACTGCAATGGAGCGCTTCGAGATTCTTCACGCCATCGAGGTGACCATCCACAAGCCGAAGGCACCCATCCCACGCACCTTCGCCGACGTGGCCGTTGTAGCCCGCCGCTCCCGGAAGAGGATGGCAGGCTAATGCGCGCAGTCCTGTCCATCGGCTCCAATATGGAAGACCGCCGCGCGCTCCTCCAGACCGTCTTCGACGAGTTTGCCGATGAGACCATCGCCGCCTCTCCGGTCTATGCCACCCCACCGTGGGGAGTGACAGACCAGGGAGATTTCCTTAACGCGGTGCTCATCGTGGACGTGGACTGCACTCCGCTGGAGCTGCTGCGCCGCGGGCAAAAGCTGGAGGAGGCTGCCGAGCGTGTCCGCGTGCGGCACTGGGGCCCGCGCACTTTGGACGTGGACATCGTGCAGATAGACGGCGTGACTTCCGACGACCCAAAACTTACCCTCCCGCACCCTTATGCCCACCAGCGCGCCTTCGTGCTCGTGCCGTGGTTGGCCGCGGACCCAGATGCTGAGCTCAACGGCACCTCAGTGCGCGAGCTCATCGCCGGCCTCGACGAGGAGGAGGTTGCGGCGGTAAAGGAAGTGAATGAGTAATGACGAGGACGTCGATAAGCGCGCTCGTCGCAACGGCCCTGTTTGTGGCCGCCGCGGCTGCTATCCTCACCACCCGCTTTTATGGCTCGATGCTGGCTATCCCAGCAACGGTATCGATTTCCCTGTGGGCCATGGCGGTGGTGTGCGGCGTCCTTACCCTCAAGGTGCGCAGTGCTAAGGAAGATGAGCACGGAATCGGTTTGGACAACTCGCAGCTCAACCCCATGACCATCGCGCAGTTCCTGCTCGTCGGCAAAGCCTCAGCATGGACCGGCGCCATCGTGGGCGGGGCCTACGCCGGCATCGCCGTGTACGTCGTGCCGCGCGTCGGCGAGCTCGTGGCCGCCTCCGGGGACCTCGCCGGAGTGCTTGCTTCCACCCTGGGTGGGGCAGCGATGAGTGTAGCCGGCGTGGTGTTGGAGCGACACTGCGAGGTTCCACCTCCATCCGACGGAGCACAAGCGGTAAGTTAGTGGACATGACGAGCCCGCAGCATTCTCCCGAGCCCCCGCACGAGCCGGCCGCATCGCAGATTTCGCAGCCGGCGGCTGAGTTTAAGACCACGTCTGACTCAAAGACAGACGCCGGTTCCATCGGACTTATCATCCTGGTCATCTTGGCAGTGATTGCCAGCCTGGTCATGCTCATTTCAGGCTCGGCCAATGCCCTTAAAATTGCGTTGCTGGCATCCTTGTGGGCTGCGGTGCTGGGCTTCTTCCTCGTGGTGCGCTACCGCCGCCAGGCTCAAGAGGCCAAGGAGCTACTTGCTGTGGAGCGCGCCCATGCCGCGTCTGCGCTGACCGCCTCCGGCGCATCTACAGCGGACAACAGCGAGGTGCTCGCAGAGATCCGTTCTGAGCTGGAAGCCATCCGCTCCCAGATTGAGGAGATCTCGGGCCGCGAATGGGTCTACGAACCCGCAGCCCTATATGCGGAGGCTCGCCGCATCCAGGAGCTGGAGCGCAAGGCCGGCAGCGCCGGCGTGGATGAGCGCGGCGATGCCAACTCCGTGAACTTCACCCAGAAGTCTGGCGGTGCCCCGACTGCCGACGCCGTCGCGGGCCGCCTCGGCACCCAGCCCACCCATCCCGTGAGCAACCCGCTGGATAACCTGATTGCGGAGAAACCCGTGGCCAAGCCGACTAGTACGCCGAAGGCACGGCCGGCGGAGCAGCCAACTGGTCAGCAACAGCCGCAGCGCTCGCAGCAACAGCCGCAGCGCTCGCAGGAGCAGGGAACACGACCGGCACCGTTTGGCGAGCCGCGCTCCTCGCAGGGCCAGGCCCCGGCATTCCGCCCGATGGGCGAGCCGCGCCGAGAGGACCAGCCCGCGCAGCCGACGCAGACGCCGCAACCGACGCGATCTGCGCAAGCACCGAAGCCTGCGCAGTCCGCTCAATCGGTTAAGCGCGCAGCAGATGGTCCGTCGACTGAGACGACGACGCAGCAGCAGCCGGAGTTCAAGACCGATAGCTTCCAAGCCGTGCAGTGGAACCAGGGTGCTGCAGGTGCGCAGCACGTCAAGGAGGATGCTGGCTCCGCGCAGCCGCACCACCGTCACCGCAAGCCGGAGGCAGGCAGCGCGCAGCAGGCAGCGCGGGCAGAGGACACTCGCGGCCGCCGCCGCAGTGATGAACACCGCGAGGGCGCGGTCTCCGTGGCTGAGCTCATGGCGCGCAGCAAGCGCGGGAAGGAACAGCGGAACAAGGACGACAAGAAGTAGATGCAGGCACCACGCATGCGGGTGGCGGTGTGGGGTAACTCCCGGGCTGGTATCAACTTCGCTCGTCGTCTGGAGTTAGCCGGCCACACCATCGAACGCCTCGAGGACCCCGCCCAGCTTGACCGCTTCGATACGCTCATTATGGCCGCGACGGCGAGGGAGCTGGAGGCCGCTGTGGGGGATGTGGCCCCGCACGTGCGCCCGAGACAGATCGTCATCCACACCTCATTGCTGGCTGGGGTGGAAGCCCTTGATGAGCTGGAGACGCAGGGCTGCGTGACGATTGCCGCAGCGCCAATGGGTGACTCCTACGCGGTGAGCTCACCCGATGAGGTAGCGGAGACCGTCATTAGTCTGTTGCTCTCAGAGATTCACCAGACCGCAGAAACGGTGACTGAGGCACAACGTGCCGAGCGAGCCGCGCGGTTGTACTACGCGGAAATGCTCGCTGCACTCACCGCGTGGGCGTCGATAAAAGCGGAGATTATCGAAGATTTTATGGGCAGCTCCTTCGACCTCGACGCCGATGACATCATCGCGGCCTATCCCGCCGCGGTGGAGCTCGGCATGGCGCGCAACTACCGCGACGTTGCTCGGATGGTGGGCGAGCAGGAGAAGATTGAAGAACTGGAACTGTGGGCAGTAAGAAAGGAAGCGCCGTGGCCGAACAACTCCTAGTGGAGGACATTGAGCGCATCCGCATGGTGGGCAGCGCCTACCGCAAGACGGGCAAGCGCGTGGTGCTCGTACCGCTGGGCCGCGATATTCACGCCGGGCACCTTGCCTTAGTGCAGGCAGCACAGCGCGTGCGCGGAAACGTGGTTGTCGTCGCCGTTGACGACGACACTGACATCACCGCCCTCGACGGCGTCGACGTGGTGTGGCGCTATGGCAAGCAGAGCCAGCGCACGCGGATCTTCGCGCCCGATCACGGTATGGAAGACGTGAGCGCGGAGTTGACCCGCATTGTGGCGCTGACCTGTGCTTTGGGTCCCAGCGATGTGTTCATGGGGGAGAAGGACTACGAGCTGCTCGTGGCTACCCAACAAGCTTTTACGGACCTTCACATCGGGGCGCGTGTGCAGGGCGTGCCCTCGGTGCGCATGCCGGATGGAGTGGTGATGAGCCTACGCAACGCTGACGTGGCACCCGAAGCACGTGAGCAAGCCGGCGCCTTGTCAGCGGCACTCACCGCCGGTGCGTACGCGGCGGAGTCGGGGGCTGAGGAAGTCGTCCGCGTGGCACGTGAAGTGTTGGCCGCCGCAGGCGTCGAGCCGGAATACGTGGAGCTGCGCGGGCGCGACCTGGGTGAGGCCCCCGCAGAGGGCGATGCCCGCCTCTTTATCGCAGCCACCATTGGTGGCGTGCGGCTCATCGATAACGCCGGCGTGCCGCTGGGAATTGGTTTCCGCAATCTGGAGCAGCGCGGATAAAAACCTGTGGTGTGCGTTACAACCGGCTAGGTTGGAGGCATGAAGATTGGCATTTTGGGAGCCGGCGCGATCGGCGGATACTTTGGCGGAAAACTGAAAGCAGCGGGCCACGACGTCGCCTTTGTGGCACGGGGTGAGACTCTAAAGGTGCTGGGGGAGACGGGCGTGACGCTGATCGATGCGCACTCCGAGCCCACCACGACCGAGGTTATTCAGGTCCCGGCTGCGCAATCCTTTGCTGAGGTCAAAGAGCTTCTGGGTGGCTTGGATGTGGCGATTATTGCCTCCAAGGCCTTGCCGGGTAATGAGACCTTCGGTAGTGCCGAGGACCGCGAGGCGCTGCAAGGCGTTCCGGTCGTGACCACGCACAATTCAGTAGAGATTCCATATTTAGCGGCCGAGGAATTCGGGGAAGAAAACATCCTCGCCGGTGTTGCTCGCGTCTATGCCACCCGCCTGGGGCCGGCTCAGATCAAGCGCAATCCGGGGCCCTTATCCCTGGCTTTCGGTCCGCTGAGAGCCGATGCGCCGGAGTCCCTGCGCCGTACGGGTGAGGAGCTGGCGGCCGCTCTCAAGGAGGCGGGTGCCTCCAGCAAGTTCCACGACGCCGCGCTTGTCGACGTCTGGTCGAAAGCCATGTTTGTCACCTCCACCGGTGCCTTAGGCGCCTTGGTGGACAAACCAATTGGTTACCTTTGCCAGGAAATCCCCGGCCAGCTCGAGGCCTTCATGAAGGAAGTCGAAGCGGCTGGGCGAGGCATGGGCGTGGACCTGCCCGACAATGTGGTGGAACAGACCATGGAATTTGCCCGCCAGCAGCACCCGGACAATACGTCCTCGATGCAGCGCGACATCAAAGAAGGTCTACCAAACGAACTTGACGCCCAGGTCGGAGCAATCCGACGCATGGGCGCCAAGGCTGGGGTCAAGACCCCATTGTGGGACTTCGCGCAGGATGTGCTCGAAGCCCAGCTGCGCTCGTCCTAAGGCGAACGCAACAGGTGGTGGTGAGTAGCTCGGGGTGAGCTACTCACCGAGGAGGTTCTTTACTTAGAACCGATCTTGCCGTCCTTCTTCCAGACCACAACCACGGCCGGACGCGGGGTGGAGTTGCCACCGTCAGGCCAGTGGGAGGTGGCCTTGTCGAAGGTGGCGTCATCGGCTTCACCCGGGTGCTGAACGTTGACCATCACGCGGTCATCATCAACAATCGGGCCACAGGTCTCCGCGCCAGCCGGAACGGTGAGGAAGCACTTCAGCTCGCCGCGAGTGTCACCGTCGACAGTCACGGCGTACAGACCGTCGTTGGAATCCAGGGCGTTGCCGTCGGTGGAAATCCACAGGTTGCCGTGGCTATCGAAGGCCAGGTTATCCGGGCAGGAAATCGGGGAGACCTTCTCCTTATCGAAGCCACCGAAGTAGGTGTTGGCTTCCTTCGGGTCACCACAGACCAACAGGAGGTTCCAGGTGAACTTCTCACCAGCGTGGTCGTCCTCGATCTCCATGACGAGGCCGTTCTTGTTTTCCTTGACCGGAGCGTACTCCATCGGGTCTTCCTGGTTCTTCTTGGCGTTTTCGCCGGTAGCACCGCGGTACTTGTTGTTGGTCAGAGCAACGTAGACCTTGTCGTTGGCCGGGCTGATCTCCACGTCCTCCGGGCGGTCCATCTTGGTAGCGCCGACCTTGTCAGCAGCCTCACGGGTGAAGATGGCAACTTCCTCAGCGGACATGCCATCAACGTGGGACTCGAACTTGTTGTTCTCGGTGTCAGAGGTCAGCAGCTTGACCCACTCGCCGGAACCGTCGAAAGCGCCGTCCTCCGGCAGGACACCGGAACCGTCGATTTCCTTCTCTGGGGAGTTACCTTCCATCTTGGCCACGTAGAGGGTGCCGTGGTCCAGAATGGACATGTTGTGCTTGAGGTCGCCTTCCTTGTACTTCTTGGAGGAGACGAACTTGTAGATGTACTCGAAGCGAGAGTCATCACCGGAGTAGCACACCACGGTGCCGTCCTTGGTGATGTGGATGTTGCCGGCCTCGTGCTTGTAGCGGCCCACTGCGGTGTGCTTAACCGGGGTGGATTCCGGATCGAGCGGGTCGATCTCTACCAGCCAGCCGAAGCGGTTCGGCTCGTTCGGCTCCTTGGTGACGTCGAAGCGGTCATCGTACTTCTCCCACTTACGATCGGACGGGCCTTCCTTGATGCCGAAACGCTTGAGGGACTTTGCAGCCTTCTCATCCTTGACGTCGCCACCAGCGAAGTACTGGTCGAAGTTCTCCTCGCCGGACAGCATGGTGTTCCACGGGGTCACGCCACCGGAGCAGTTGTTGAGGGTACCGAGGACCTTCTCGCCCTTCTGGTCAGCAGAAGTCTTGACAAAGTCAGAGCCCTTTGCCGGACCAACCAGGGTGAACGGGGTGGTGGCGGTGATACGGCGGTTGAGCGGACCGAATTCGCGCTTGAGCTCACCGGTGTCGCCCACCTTGGAGACCTCGAGGATGGTGTGGCCGTGGCCAGCCCAACCAATCTTGACCTGCTCTTCGGTCGGGTTCTCCGGATCGTAGTCCGGGAACATCATCGGCTCGGTGGTGTACTCGTGGGAGCACATGTAGATGAGGCGGTTCTTGTCATCCGGGTGCTCGATGAGGCCTGCGAAGTCATTGTTGAAGCCGAACTGCTTCTCAGCAGCCTCGGCGGTCTGGTTGTTGACGTCGAACTCCGGAGCGCCTTCGATGACCGGGTCGCCCCAGGCGATGAGAACGGACTGCTCATAGCCCTTCGGGATAACAACTTCATCCTTGGTGTTCGGCTCGACCTTCTCGAAGTGCATGCCCTCAGCGGAGGTCAGCTCAATTTCCGATTCCTTGACTTCGGAGGTCTTGCCAGCGGCGCTGCTGCCAGCAGCAGAGTCTTCCTCACCCGGAGCGGCACACGCAGCCAGGGCGGAGGAGCCGCCGACGGCGACGACAGCCAAGCCGCCGGCGCGCAGAGCGGTACGACGGGAGAACTGGTCACCGAAGTACGGGTTATCAGAGGTGTTCTCGCACTCGCCGAAGCAGGCGTTACCGCACTTGTAGGTGCAGGTAAGGGAGGAACGAGAAGAAGTGAACATGTTAGTCAAGAGGTTGCGGCCGTGAAGTGCCATGGGAGTGCTCCTGAGATCGTAGTAATTGAGAATCGCAGAGATGTCGTATCGGACCCTCTGAGTTAATCCTGTTAAGGTGACCAGCCGCTTGCTCTCTCATGTCTTTGAGATGAACACTCTGTGAATCGGGATCGCGCCCGCGCATAGGGATCGACTACCCTAGACAACCGTGAGCGAGAAGAAGAATACTGAAGTTAACGACGTCCCTGAGCAGCTGCGCATTCGCCGCGAGAAGCGCGCCCGTCTGCTGGAAACCGGCACCGATCCTTACCCGGTGACTGTTGAGCGCACGATCTCCATGAAGGATCTGCGCCAGAAGTACCAGGTGCTGGCTGAAGGCGAAGAGCCTAGTGGTGATGAGGGAGTTACCTACCTTAACGCCGGCGAGGAGACCGACGTTGAGGTTGCTATCGCTGGCCGCCTAATCTTTATGCGCAATACAGGCAAGCTGTGCTTCGCCACCTTGCAGGATGGCGACGGCACCCAGGTACAGGCCATGCTCTCCCTGGCTGAGGTCGGCGAAGAGCGCCTTGCGGCCTGGAAGTCTGACGTCGACTTGGGTGACTTCATCTCCGTGCGTGGCCGCGTTATTGCTTCGCGCCGCGGGGAGCTGTCCGTCATGGCTTCCGCATGGACCATGGCTGCTAAGTCCCTGCGCCCGCTGCCGGTCTCCTTCGCTGACATGAATGAGGAGACCCGCGTTCGCCAGCGCTACAATGACCTCATTGTGCGCGAGGAGGCTCGTAAGAACGCCATGACCCGCGTGAAGGTCATGCGTGCGCTGCGCAATTACTTGGAGGATGAGGGCTTCGTAGAGATCGAAACCCCGATGCTCCAGACCCTGCATGGCGGTGCGGCTGCCCGCCCCTTCGTAACCCACTCCAATGCGCTGGATATTGACCTTTACCTGCGCATCGCCCCGGAGCTCTTCCTGAAGAGGGCCGTCGTTGGCGGCATTGACCGCGTGTTTGAGATCAACCGCAACTTCCGTAATGAGGGCGTCGACCGCTCCCACTCCCCAGAGTTCGCCATGCTGGAAACCTACGCCGCTTGGGGCGACTACGACGACTGCGCACGTACCACTCGCGAGTCCATCCAGGCCGTGGCCCGCGCCGTCTTCGGCTCCACCACCGTGACGTTGGCTGATGGCACCGAGTATGACTTCGGCGGCGAGGAGTGGCCGGAGATTGAGATGTACCCCTCCCTCAATGAGGCTCTGCAGCGCAAGTTCCCGGGCCAGCCCGAGGTCACCATTGACACCGACGTGGAAACGCTGAAGGGCATCGCTGACGTCATTGGTCTTGACGTGCCGAAGAACGGCGGCTGGGGCCACGGCAAGCTGGTCGAGGAAATCTGGGAGGTTCTTTGTGAGGACCAGCTGGAAGGTCCGATCTTTGTGAAGAATTTCCCGGTGGAGACCTCCCCGCTGACCCGTCAGCACCGCTCCAAGCCGGGTGTCACCGAGAAATGGGACCTCTACGTCCGCGGATTCGAGCTTGCTACCGGCTACTCCGAGCTGGTGGACCCGGTTATCCAGCGTGAGCGCTTCGAGGACCAGGCTCGCCTGGCCGCCGGTGGCGATGAGGAAGCCATGGTGTTGGATGAGGACTTCCTGGCAGCCATGGAGCAGGGTATGCCGCCGACAGCCGGCACCGGCATGGGCGTTGACCGTCTGCTCATGGCCCTGACCGGCCTGGGTATTCGTGAGACCGTTCTCTTCCCGATTGTGAAGCCGGAAGCCTAACTCTTCACGCTTCCGCTCCGCCCGCGCATGCCAACGTCCCGGCTGCGCGGGCGTTGTTATAAAAAAGTGTCTTCTGTTTCCCAGGCGAGCAGCCAACTCGTGGAACGATGCAAGGTATGAAGAAGCTTTTCCCTGTCCTTTCCGTCGCGTTGCTCGCCTGTGCTGCCTCTTCGTGTTCATCTACCGATGACACCGCCCGCGATGAGCCGGAGTTCCAGCATCTCTCCGCCGCCGCAACGTCGTCCTCCGAAAACGCTGAGTCCTCTAACGAAAGCCCGGCGACCACGGCCACCGAGCAGGAAGAAAAAGACGACTCTGGACTGCAGAAGAAAGATAAAGAAGAATTCATTGCAACTAACCTTGGCCACGCAACCTCTACCGTGTACGGAGTGAGCAGCCCAGATGAGCGTGTGGCCTGCACAGTCACTGAGGACAAAGGGTTACTTGGATGTGCGGTTATGTTTGCTGATCCACCCCTGTACCCTGCGCCTGGTATGCCAACGTGGCTGTCCAATTCCGTCAATTTTGACTCAGATAAAGGTTTTTATCCCAACGTGAAAATGGGCGGTGATAATGCTGCTCCCACCATGCTGGAAGCTGGCAGTACCGTCACCATGGGCGGAGTAACCTTCGAGGCCGCGAGTGAGGACGAATTCACGGTACAGCTTGATGGACACCACTTCACGGTCAAGGACCAAGGCCAGTACTATTCGGATACCTTCCCACCGAAGCCAGATGCAGAAGGACATGCCATTACTGGCACCATCTGCGGGGACCTAGGCAACGGCGAGTACGTCTACGCCAAGACACACGATACGAATTGCGCGCGAGCGATGGAGGTTCTTGACTACTACAAGAACTATGACTTCGCGCCAATGGAGGGCGGCAACCGCGGGTACCTCATGAAGGACGACTTCAGCTGCTCATACAACGCCGATGCCGGCTGGCCGGACCAGCCAGAATATCGCTGGCTGGGATGCAGCATCGAAGGTTCTGGTGAAGTCGTTGTTCTCGACTCGAATGCCCACGAGCTCATTTCGGCGAAAGGTTAAACGCCAAGGCTAAGTGAGAAACCTTATGTGACTAAGGCTGGCTGCGCGTCACGGTGAGTTCGTAGGATCCGCTGGGCGTCGTAAAGCACAGCATTGAGGTCCCTTCCGGGATGGCCGCGGTGCTCTGCGGAACGAGCCGGATGGGTCCGTTGGTGCGGCTGCGTGGAGAGGAGAGTTCGGCTGCGAGGAAACTGCCCACGTTGCTCACCATCCACGTATCTTCCTGCTGCCAAAAGCGGAGGAAGTGGCGGTGCATGGAGGCATCATCAGGGGCGAGGGGAAAGTCACCGTCGCGGCCCGCCACCAGCTGCTGCCCGGGACGCACGATGATGCTTTTCCCGGCAGGGCTGATGAGGTGGAGCTCCCGCTGCATCCGTTGGGCCCTTTCTCTAGCAGGCAGGTTGGTGTTTACCCTGCCATCTCAACCGACCTGCTCGCTGAAAGTCTGGGGAGTGTCACCCAAGCCACAGTATCTGCGCTCCGTGTGGCGCCCGTGCACAGCGAGTAGTACTCTATTCCCTTTGCGCTCCGCCACCGTGGCGAGGCGGTGTGGTTGTGGAAAGGTGTTGCTGACTGCATGTCCGCTGAGATCCCTGCGAAGGTCGTTATCAACCTCAGCATCCTCGTGCTAGGGGCCATGGTCATGATCCTCAATGAGACGTCGCTGTCGGTGGCGTTGCCAGCGATCATGGCGGACTTCGGTATCCCTGCCACCAGCGCGCAATGGCTGCTTACCGGCTTTATGCTCACCATGGCTGTGGTGATTCCGACAACAGGTTTCCTCATCGAAAGGCTCACCACTCGCCAGATCTTCCTCGCGTCGACTGGCCTGTTTCTTGTCGGCACGGTGGTGGCAGCACTAGCACCGAGTTTTGTCATTCTTCTTTTCGGCCGCGTCCTCCAAGCGGGCGGCACGGCACTAATGATTCCGACGCTCATGACCGTGGCCATGACCCTGGTCCCGCCGCAACGCCGAGGAACCGTGATGGGCATTATCTCCGTCGTGATTTCTGTGGCACCTGCCCTAGGCCCGACGGTTGGTGGCGCGATTCTTCAACGCTATACCTGGCATGTCATTTTCTGGGCCATGGTACCCCTCATGGCACTCATCTTGGTTGCGGGCCTGTGGCGCTTGAGTAACGTGGGCGAGAGCCGCGACGTGCCGCTGGACGGACTCTCCGTGCTCCTATCCGCCGTTGCTTTTGGCGGGCTGGTCTACGGACTGTCGTCGATTGAGAAGATGCTTAGCGGTGGTGCCTGGGTAGAGATGGCCGTGAGCATCATCGGAGCTATCGGGCTCATCGTCTTCATACGCCGTCAGCGGCGCCTAGCCCTGGATGATCGCGCACTGATGGACTTGCGCCCTTTTCGCGTTCGCAACTTCACGTTGGCGGTCATTATTCTGCTCGTGTCCTTCGGCCTCATGCTCGGCATGGTGACCGTTTTGCCGATCTACCTGCAGACCACCCTGGGCGCCACGGCATTCGCCACCGGCCTGGCAGTCATGCCGGGCGGTATTTTGCAGGCTTTCCTCTCACCTTTTGTGGGCCGCATCTTCGACTCTTTGGGCCCGCGCCCGCTCATGATTCCAGGGTCGCTGTTTATGGTGGTGAGCCTGTGGCTTATGGCCACGTTGGGCGAGTCCTCGACGCTGTGGATGGTGGTGGGCATGCACGTGCTGTTCTCCTTGGGCATGTGCCTCATGATGACCCCGCTGATGACTACCGCGCTGTCCTCGCTTCCGGAGAAGCTCTACTCTCATGGCTCCGCCATCATGAACACGTTCCAGCAGTTGGCAGGCGCGATGGGTACAGCTTTCCTCGTAGTCTTTCTCACCCGCGGCACGAGTGCGGGTACTGAGGCCGGTTTAAGCCCTGCCGCCGCCACAGCGCAGGGAACGCACTGGGCGTTCCTCTTTGCGGGCATTGCCGGTATCGCCATCGCGGTGCTGGCACCGCTGCTCAAGCGCGTGAATTAACCGCGTGGACTAGCACAATGGCAGGCGCAGGCGTGTTTCTTCGGCGCCTTCGCCCCACACCAGCACGGCACTGTCTGATTCCTCCGCAGCCATGTAGTACAACGGCTCCGCATCGGATAAGTCGTAGCTATGCACGGAGCACTGCCCGTTGGAAAGTTCCTGACCGCCTTGGGCAGGGCCGGCCGCTTCGCGCTTCTCGACGTCCCCATAACCCGCCACCGAATATGTCACCCCATCACCGATACAGGTGATCTTGGCTTCCTGGCCTTCCTCCGGCTCGCGGGATTCGCACGTCGCTCCCTCAAAGCCCTCGCTGCCGGGGCGGGAGCTGAGGAGGCCCGGGTGGGCGTCGACAAGCGCTTGCTCCTGCTCGGACCAGGAGGCGCGACCGGCAAAGAACCACAGCAGGCCAGCGATGAGCAGCAAGGCCAGCGCGCCGGTACCGAGGCCTAGCAGGAGTTTCGCGGAAGACTTCTTCTTGGGTTGCTTAGGCTGCTCAGGCTGCGCTGGCTGGTGAAAAGGCTGCTGCTGGGCTGGGTGAACTGCTGGCTGCGGCGCAGTCTGGGGTGCCTGGTGGTAGGAACCCTGGGCGCGTAGAGCCTCGAGGACGGCTGCGGCGGAAGGGTAGGCCGCATCCGCGCGAAACGCCGGATAGGCAGCCGACAATAGGTGCGCGAGGCGCCCGATGACCTCCTGCGCGGAGGCGCGGGACGGAGTAAAGGCCGCATCGGGGCCTACCGTGGCGAGGAACGCCGTCGAGCGATTGCTGGTTAAGATGATGCGCCGCGGATTCAATGCGCGCAGGGCATAACCGGCGCGGTCACGCTGCAGCAGGAAGTCCACGGCGTCGGCCAGCGGGGCAAAGGTGGCCAGGGCTTCCTCGCGGGAGAGATGCCGTGCGCCTACCCCGGAGCCGGTGTAGTCCGAAAGCTGTTCACCCGGGAGACAGCGGCGTACGAAGAACTCTTGCCCGCTAGTCGTTGTGCCGGTGCCCACGATGGGGGCGATGGCGCTGTGCTGAAGCTGCCCGGCCACGCCGGCTTCTCGCAGCACGCCGCGGTGCTCGGCGGAAAACAACTCCACGAGGAGCTGATTCTGAGCGGGGTCCTCAACCAGGAACAACGTGGAACCGGCACCCTGGTCTAGGACGGCGAGTTCGCGCAGCTGGTGCTGGGTAGTGAAGAATTCAGGAAGCGTAGTCACGATGAGAGGAGATCCTTAGGCGGACGATGTGGAACGCCTTTTAGTGTAAGGGACAACACGTCTTGCCACGTAGCAACGCAAGGAAGAAGCACAGCGCTAGCACACAGGCAGGTTTAGGCGGTCCTCTTCGGCATTGGGACCTGCGAGAACGAAGGCAAAACGGGCGGACACTCCGGTGGGGTAGATTCCCCACGTGCCGGGCTGATCGGGGATTTCGGCAGACGTGATGGTGCAGGCCTCACTACTGAGCTCCTCGACGGTGTCCGGCACGATAGCGTCTCGGTCGTGCTCGGTACCAAAGTCGGCACCGACGAAGATGAGGTCATCGCTTTCGCAAATAATACGGGCCCGTTGGCCCGACTCCGGCTCTGCGGCGCGGCAGTTCATGTCCTTCCATGGCGCGCGGCCAGGGCGTGCGGGGAAGAGCAGTGGGAACTCTTGGGCGAGGACCTTTTCCTCGGCGTCCCAGCCAGTTCCAGCCAGAACCAGGCCACCGGCGACACTGGTTACAAGAAGTATGCCCGCCAGAACTGCGGCGAGAAGGGCGAAGCGACGTCGCGAGGGGGCAGTCGCGGCATTCTCGCCCGCTGAGGTGGCTGCGTGTGCGGGAACGGCGTTGGCGGGCGTGGTGGATGGTGCTGTGCCCCGCGAGGTAGGTTGCGGTGCCGTGACAGGGCCTTCCGTGTCCGCTGCAGCGGCCAGTGCTTCCATCATCTCGGTGGAAGTGGCAAAGCGCAGCTGCGGATCCGGGTGGAGCGCGGTGGCGAAGAAGGCGTTGAGGGCGGGAGCCGAGGGGCCGTTGGCAAGCGCTAGGTTCTGTGGAGTCAGCTCAGGGATGGTGCGGCTGTGCGCCCACTGCTGTGGACTCGTAGCGCGACGTAAGTTGACCAAGGTGAGCATCTCCAGCGCGATAAGCGCCAGCGAGTACCGATCACTAGCCGCAGTGGGCTGCGGCGGGGCCTGCGCTAACTGGGTGGGGTAGAGCTCTGGGGCCATGTATGCATCGGTGCCAACGCGCAGGCCCTCGCGGGTCATCCGGGTAGCGTCCTCATTGATGGCGATGCCAAAATCCGCGAGCATGACGGTGCAGTCCTCGTCTCTCGCGTCATCATCCGCAATGATGTTCGCGGGTTTTACATCGCGATGAATCACCGGGGAGGGCAGCGCTGCCAAATAATCCAGTGCCTGCGCGATGGGCGTCAGCAGTTGCACAGTCTGCTCCACCGTGAACTTGGAATTCTCCAAAATCCGGCGGTTGATGTGTGCTTCCAAACTGGGCCCACGCAGGAACTTCATGACGAAATACGGCACGCCGCCAGGAGTAATGTCTCCGTCGTAGATGGGGACGATAGCTGGGTGATCCAGCGCTGCCACCGTGCGCATCTCCGCCATGAAGCGGCGGACCTCCGCATCGTCCCCAGTCGCGTGCTGGGCAATAACCTTGATGGCCACCTCGCGGTCGAGGCTTTCCTTGCGGGCAAAAACAATGGTGCCCATGCCGCCGGCGCCGATCTGATGGAATTGCGAATAGCCTTTGGCACTGAGCGCAGGCTCAAGATCCAAAGG
Source organism: Corynebacterium sp. HMSC078H07 (assembly GCF_001812805.1). GTDB lineage: Bacteria > Actinomycetota > Actinomycetes > Mycobacteriales > Mycobacteriaceae > Corynebacterium. The sequence goes on from NZ_KV810463.1 coordinate 73,613, forward strand.
TAGGCCGGAGGCGGTGGGCTGCGCGTTCATTGCTAGGCCGCCACGATGATGGGCTGACGGATGAGGAAAGGTTCATAGCCCGCCTGACGGATGGTGATTTCGGCGATGAAGCTGCCGGCTTCCTGAAGGGCTGCGGCCAATGTGCAGACGCCGAAATTACAGCTCACAGTGCTCTGAGTGGCTTCGTCGAGATGATTATTCCCTTCGCCATCCAACAGGGCAACGTGCCATTCGGCGTTATTCTCCAAGTCTGCCTCGTCGTCGCTGAGGTTCATCGCCTGGGCATTGAGAACGAACACACCGCCGACAGCCCACTGCAACACACCGGTGGGTGCCGAGCCACTTACGGTGCCGTCATAGCCGGAGTTGTCCACCACCGCACGCAGCATTCCGAAGCCATATTCTTCCAGATCAGAGTAATTTGCGGTGATTTCATCGACCGGCCCTGGACCTGGCTGTTTGGTGGTAATAAGGAATGAACCATCCGCTTGGCGCAGATGTAGCCCGGTAGGCTCTGCGCTTTTTGATGCCTCCGCCGCCGTCGGCGTCGCATCCGACCGGGATGTGGTGCCGTTGACTGTGAACTTCGGCGCATCCTCAGCGGTGTCCTTGTCCGTGGCGCACGCCGACAGTGCGACGAGTGCTAAGCCAAGAGCGGCCAGCGTGCGCAGCGAGAACGGGGAGAGCATGAGAGTGGACAGATCCTTGCAGCGTGGAGAAAACAGAATCAGACAAAGAGTACCAGTACTGCGCAGGAATCCAAGGTCAAATCAAGAAATGATGACTGAATTGTTATGAAAGGTGTGCATAGTATTGGGGGTGGGCCGCGGCGAACTGCGCCAGGACGATGCGCCACGAAATCTTCTGCCCCGGCTGAAATTGAGGCACGCCGAGCTTCTGCAGAGTTTCCGCCAGAGTTTGAATCTTGCGCTCAACCTTCTTTTCGGTCCACTCCAAGGTTTCGGCGAGCTCGCGCTGGGTTCCCACAACCACGCGTGGTTCAGCAGCGGGATCATCGATGAGAGGTTGGGCCAGAGCCTTGAGTAGGAGGCACTGCTCCTCGTTGGGCTCGAAGACGTGAGTCGTAAACGGGCCATCCGGCGGCAGGCTAGGCTCCGGGCTGCGCAGCGGCTGCATTACGGTGAGCTCGCATTCGTAGCTCATCGTGGCGGTGGAGAAATACAGCGTCGATGTTCCCGGATGCAGCACTTCGATACTGCCGGGACTCAGGACCGTTCGGCCGTAGCCGCAGGCGGCCGGTGGTTGAATGGTGGCGGCAATGAAGCTGCCAATGTTTTTGAGGAACCACTGCGCGCCGTTGGACCATACCTGCAGGAACGTGCGGTGCATGGCTGGGTCGTCGGCGGCTAGGAGGATATCGCCCTGACGGCCCAAGGTGGCGGACTCGGTAACGCTCAGAAGCTGAGAGTGGCCAATAAGATCGTTGACAAGCAAGGCTCCCTGCTGTGGCTGCGACATGGTGACTGGCTCCTCCCTCAACGTGTCAACAGTGCTAACTAGGAGGTTAGTGTACTTCATGACCTGCGGTGGGAGGTCCATAGAGGGCCAGAGCACCTCGCCAATAGGGAGTGCGTTGAGGAGGCGGGGCGAGCGAGTCTGTGGTGACATCAGCTCGCTGGCCATGAGAGTTCCTTATGGGGCAGAGAGACTTACGGAGCGAAACCTCCGGTATAGGGAAATGAGGGGCGACGCCGTGAGTGATAAGGAAAGGAACGGGAATCGAGCTCCAAGCTCCGTTTCCCGAACCAGCACCGGTTATTTTAACAAGCTCCGTGGGTACCAACCTAGCGGCGGGGAGATTTCCCCAGGGGGCGGCAGGCGTAGGGTGCGGCCATTTGGGCCTGTTCGCTACCGGCGTACAGTGTGGTGAGCTGGGGAAACGGGCGTGTGATGGTGATGCGGAGAAAAATCGTGAATGGAGTGTCGGCCCCGCGCGTTAGAGTGGATGACACATTAACAGCGAAAGGTAAGAGGTCATGTTCGAGAGGTTTACAGACCGTGCTCGCCGCGTCATCGTTTTGGCGCAGGAAGAAGCACGCATGCTCAACCACAATTACATCGGCACCGAGCACATCCTCCTGGGTCTTATTCACGAGGGTGAAGGTGTTGCCGCAAAGGCCCTGGAATCCATGGGCATCTCGCTGGAGGACGTCCGCCGTGAGGTGGAGGAGATTATTGGCCAGGGCTCCCAGCCGCACACAGGCCACATTCCGTTTACCCCGCGCGCCAAGAAGGTTCTCGAGCTTTCTCTGCGTGAGGGCCTGCAGATGGGCCACAAATACATTGGCACCGAGTTCCTGCTCCTCGGCCTCATTCGTGAAGGCGATGGCGTGGCAGCCCAAGTGCTGACCAAGCTGGGCGCGGACCTGCCGCGCGTGCGCCAGCAGGTTATCCAGCTGCTCTCCGGTTATGAGGGCGGCGAAGGTGACGGTGGCAGCACCTCCCAGGGCGGTCCTGGCCCAGTAGGCGCTGGTGCTGGCCAGGGTGGTCGTGGCGGTTCCGGCGGCGCCGGTGAGCGTTCCAACTCCCTGGTGCTTGACCAGTTCGGCCGCAACCTCACCCAGGCTGCTAAGGACGGCAAGCTGGATCCCGTGGTGGGCCGTGAGTCTGAGGTGGAGCGCATCATGCAGGTGCTCTCGCGTCGCACCAAGAACAACCCAGTGCTCATTGGTGAGCCCGGCGTGGGTAAGACCGCCGTGGTCGAGGGCCTGGCCCTCGATATCGTCAACGGCAAGGTCCCGGAAACCCTTAAGGATAAGCAGCTGTACTCGCTGGACCTGGGCTCCCTGGTGGCCGGTTCCCGTTACCGTGGTGACTTTGAGGAACGCCTAAAGAAGGTCCTCAAGGAAATTAACCAGCGCGGTGACATCATCCTCTTCATCGATGAGATCCACACCTTGGTGGGTGCTGGTGCCGCCGAGGGAGCCATCGATGCTGCCTCCCTGCTGAAGCCGAAGCTGGCTCGTGGTGAGCTTCAGACCATTGGTGCGACCACCCTGGATGAGTACCGCAAGCACATTGAAAAAGACGCTGCTCTCGAGCGCCGCTTCCAGCCGGTCAAGGTGGAAGAACCGTCCCTCGATGACACCATTCTGATTCTCAAGGGCCTGCGCGATAAGTACGAGGCACACCACCGCGTGTCCTACACCGATGAGGCCCTCAAGGCTGCGGCCTCCTTGTCTGACCGCTACATCAATGACCGCTTCCTGCCGGATAAGGCCGTTGACCTTCTCGATGAGGCCGGTGCCCGCATGCGCATTAAGCGCATGACCGCTCCGGAAGGCCTGCGTGAGGTCGATGACCGCATTGCCGAGGTCCGTAAAGAAAAGGAAGCCGCAATTGATGCGCAGGACTTCGAGAAGGCCGCAGGTCTGCGCGATCAGGAGCGCAAGCTCGGTGAAGAACGCGCGGAGAAGGAAAAGCAGTGGCGCTCCGGTGACCTGGAGGAAATCGCAGAGGTAGGCGAGGAACAGATTGCGGAAGTCCTCGCACACTGGACCGGCATCCCGGTTCTCAAGCTCACGGAGAAGGAATCCAACCGCCTCCTCAATATGGAGGAGGAGCTCCACAAGCGCATTATTGGTCAGGACGAAGCTGTCAAGGCTGTCTCCCGTGCCATTCGCCGTACCCGTGCCGGCTTGAAGGATCCGCGCCGTCCGTCAGGTTCCTTCATCTTCGCTGGTCCGTCCGGTGTGGGTAAGACGGAGCTATCGAAATCCCTGGCTAACTTCCTCTTCGGTTCGGATGATGACCTCATCCAGATCGATATGGGTGAGTTCCATGACCGCTTCACCGCCTCCCGTCTCTTTGGTGCACCTCCGGGATACGTGGGTTACGAAGAGGGTGGCCAGCTGACCGAGAAGGTCCGCCGCAAGCCGTTCTCCGTCGTCCTGTTCGACGAGATTGAGAAGGCCCACAAGGAGATTTACAACACCCTCCTGCAGGTGCTTGAGGATGGCCGCCTGACCGATGGCCAGGGCCGCAACGTGGACTTCAAGAACACGGTGCTCATCTTCACCTCGAACCTGGGTACCCAGGACATCTCCAAGGCTGTGGGCTTGGGATTCACCGGCTCCTCTGAGACCGATTCGGATGCGCAGTACGAGCGCATGAAGAATAAGGTTAACGATGAGCTGAAGAAGCACTTCCGCCCGGAGTTCCTCAACCGTATCGACGAGATTGTGGTCTTCCACCAGCTCACCCAGGAGCAGATTGTGGAGATGGTAGAGCTGCTCATTGGTCGCGTGGAAAAACAGCTGTCCGAGCGCGATATGGGCATCGAGCTCACACAGAAGGCTAAGGACCTGTTGGCCAAGCGTGGCTTCGACCCCGTTCTTGGTGCCCGTCCGCTGCGTCGTACCATCCAGCGCGAGATTGAGGACCAGCTCTCCGAGAAGATCCTCTACGGCGAAATTGGTGCCGGTGAAATCATCACCGTGGACGTTGAAGGCTGGGATGGTGAGTCCAAGGACAATTCCTCGGCCACCTTCACCTTCACCCCGCGTCCGCGCCCGTTGCCGGAGGGCACCTTTGATGAGGAGCTCGAGAACTTGGAGGACACCGCCGTGCGCGAGGCTGATGAGGAAGCATCCTCGGATGAGCCGGATACCATCAGCCCGGATGTCCTCGGGGAGTCTGGCAGCGATTCCGCTGACGAGTCCCACAACGATGATGGCGATGACGGCAATCCGCCGCCGGCAGGCGCTGGCGCCGGTCAGCCGCTCTAAGCACTGATTAGGGCCCCTGCAGGGCCCAAAGGAATTAGCCCCGAACCGCATTCGTGTGACACTGCGTGCGGTTCGGGGCTTTCTTCGTGTGACTTTCACCGGCCCGGTGGGCAGGACACCCACCGCTAGAAGGGAATCAGCACACCGTCTCGTGGGATTCGTGCTCTGGGTGCTCGATTTGGATGGTGGAGTGCTCGATGCCGTGTTCGCGAAGGGCGTGCTGGGCGGCATCTAACAGCGGGCCGGTGTCGACGGTGCCGTCACGCACGATGTGCACAGTCGTGAGCACGCTTACGCCATCCAGGCTCCACAGGTGTAGGTCGTGGATGTCGGCAACGCCCTCGACCTGCCGCAGCGCGGGCTCGATCACACTGGCGTTGAAGCCCGCCGGAACTTGCTCGAGCAGCACGCTCGCTGACAACCGCATGAGCTGCCACGCGCGTGGGAGCACCATCGCGGCGATGAGTAGGGAGGCGATCACGTCCGCCGCCACAAACCCCGTGGTCAGCACCACGATGCCCGCCACAATCACCGCGACCGAGCCGAGCAAATCCACCAGCACGTGCAAGAACGCGCCCTCCACGTTGATTGAGGACTCGCGGTGGCGGTGCAGCACCCACGCCGATAGCGCATTTGCCACCAGGCCGATCACCGCGATGAACAACATCGCCTCGCCCTGCACCTCGGCCGGGCTTTGTAGGCGGCGCACCGCCTCGACGACAATCCACACCGAGATTGCCAGCACCATCACCGCGTTGGCTAGCGCCGCCAGCACCTCCACCCGTCGATAGCCGTAGGTGGCCTGGGCTGATGCTTGGCGCCGCCCAACCAACACTGCGATCACCGCAATGATGAGCCCCGCGGCGTCGGAAAGCATGTGCATCGCATCCGCCATTAGCGCCATGGACCCCGCCAACCAGCCGCCGATCAGTTCCGCGAAGAAGACGATGCCGGTAATACTGAGGGCAGCCAGGAGCGCGCGCAGCGGCGTGCTGGAGTGATCGTGGTCGTGGTGCTCGTGTGCCATGCACTCAGCCTATCGCCGCCGACGCCTATTGACAATTAAATGAAAATGGGTAGTAGTGGGCGAATCGTTGTGGTTTTACTTGGCCACGCCGAGACCTACCAGTGATTTCTTTGCCACCTCAGGGTCATCACTCTTAATCATGTACTCAACGATTCCCTTATCGTCAGGGAGGATTTCCTGAACAGTGAAGATGGCCTCCAACCGCTGTGCCTTGAATGTGGAACCGCGCGTTGATTCTGCTGAAATCTCAGCGGCCTCCAAGACGGGCTTGCCGTCACGAACGGCAGCAGTGGCGGCAGGGTCATCGGTGAAGACTACGTAACCAACCTCAGGTGCTTTCGTAGTATCCACGGAACAGTTGGTTCCCTTTGCTTCTGGGGCAGGGGAATTATCCGCGCCGTAGTAGCTGAACACCACTTCATAATCTGTGCAAGCTTCCACGAAGTCAGCAATCGGCTCGGGTGCTTGGTCGGCGGAGGTGAGGCCGCTTTGAGCGTCGTCAGCAGTATCGCCACCGGCCGCGTCGGCGGTGTCACCATTGGAAGCCCCGGAATCGGCAGGTGCTTCAGCGGCGGGCTGCGCAGGAGCGGCCGAATCCTCAGACTTGTCACCAAAGAGGGCGTCTTTAGCTGCGACGTAGCCAATCGCTACCACCACGATGACCGCGATTACTACCGGAAGGAGCAACAGCTGTTTCTTTACACTGAGGCCCTGCTTCGGGCCATCGGTGTGGGTACCTGACGTGCCCGCGGTGGGGTTCGACGTGGAGGAGGCAGTGCCCGATGCATTCTTCGAAGCCGCGCCTGGGTCTAGTAGTGAGCCATGCTTAATGAAATGGCGGTAGCCATTATCCGCAATTACCTGGCCTTCTTCGATGCGTGATGTGTCTTCCGCCCCGTTAAAGTGATCGGGCGAACCCGGATATGCAAGTCTGCTCATTATTCAGTCCACCACCGTGAATCAATGTCGGAATACAGGGAGTGCATCGACGCAACGCGCTCTTCTACGCTGTTGCGATTGAGACGGTGCTTGTTTTCTTTCCAGCGCTTAAAAAGTTCTTCCGAAGACACCGCGCGCGAGGCCTCCGTTCGTGCCTCCCGGCCTGCGGTCAGGGCCCACTGGGCGGCAAACTGCACGCGACGCGCGGCCTTCTCCGTGAACCCGCTCCACACTTTGTAGGTGCTGTAGAGCTGAGCCACGACGGCCCAGCCACCCTTGTAGGGCAGAACTGTGACGTTGCCGAGGCTGTCCAGTTCAAGGAACTCAAAATGAGATGGATCCTTCTTATCGGCGGTCACGAGGATCCTACGGTTGGTGACAAACGCGGCACCATCCACCCCGCTTGCTTTCGTGGCGGCGGCTTCCAGCACAATCTCGTCGACACCAAGGCCTTCTACAATGGCTGCGGCGGCAGCGTGCACAATCTCGGAATCACCAGCACGTTTAAGTGCAGCACCGAGATCTGGCCGGTCTGTCAATGCAATTTGTGGTCCTGTCATGCACACGAGACTAACAACACATCAAAAACTGTGACTGGGATGCCACACTATGGCGTACATCACCCCCCAGCATAGGGGTGATGGATGGGGCGCTACGGATCCACGTTAGGAACCTCGGTATTTTGTGAGGGTATGAGCTCAACGTTCACGCCAGCAAAGTTTGATGATACTTGGATCTACCGCCTTACAAAGTTCCCGTGGCCGGAACCGGCGCCGAGCAAAGATGAAGTGCGCCGCCACTCTTGGGGAATGATATACAAGAGCAATAAGGCGTTTGCGACCCCGCTAGGGGTTGAGGACATCAACGCAAGGACGGCCAAGTACTACAAAGCATCTCTCGAGCAAAACTGGGGGGTCACTGGTGCACAGGAAGCACACCAGGCTATTGACGTCTTGCTCGAAGGCAGTCAGCACGTGGAAAATGACCTTATTTTACCGCTCGCATACGCCGTGAAGGACGTCCCCGAGCGCGAGCTAGATGCGGAAGTGGAGGAAAAGGTCGAGTTCCTTAAAGACTTCTTTGTTGCCCAAGGCGCGGATCCGCGTCGTGGAGAACATAAGTTCCGCTACCTCGTAAGGATGTTGCGTTCGGAGGGCTTTGCCAAAGCAGCAGCCCCGGCATTGCCCGCCACTACTCGCGCATGGGACATAATCCGAATTCACAACGTTGGTGGTCCGGCAACGGAGCTGGGTTGGATCTCTCCAGAAGAGTTCCTTCAGATTTCAGATAAGGCCGTGGCGGCCCTGCAGCGCTACTTCGTGTCGTGGGCTGACGTAGCCGCAAGCTTCTGGTGGGGTCGAATGATCTGGGCGAGTGACGGTGAGCCCGACGTCGCCGCTGCGATGAAGGATCAATCGCAACGGCTCACCGAGTTGCTCGCACACAGTGATTCGCCTTGGGTACGCGTGCCCCTGCATGACATCGAGGCAGAGGAGCCCTTTTCATCCTTGGGCGGTCTGCACTAGCCAACTGCTGTCGTTGTTCGAGCGGCTGCGGAAGCTGCGGGAGAGAGACGCGAGTGGGCCTTCACGTTGTGAAACCTGATGTGACTGAAATGTACTACTAAGGAACTAGTGCTTAGGTAGCCTGGCAATTAGTTGGCGCGGGGACATTCTTAAAGCGGTCGATGAGGTAGTTGGTGCCGCGGAGAATCGCGCGGACGGTCGGGGCTGCATGGTTGGTGCCGGAGCCGGGACGGATGTTGACGGCTCGGGCGTCCTCGAACTGGACGGTGCCACCGGCTGTGCAGAAGTCACGGGCCATGGTGCGCGCCTGCTGGTAGGGGATGATGTCATCGGTGGGGGAATTCATCACCAGCATCGGGGCGTTGAGTGCGTGCTGGCCCAAGCGCTGCTCGTGCAGCATGCGGGAGGCTACCGGTTTGCGGCGCAGGAGCTCGGCAAAGGATTCACCGCTGTTCGTCAGCTCCTTCGTTTGCACATTTCCCCATGTAGACATGGATTCCCGTAGACAAAACGTACTGGCGTCGGTGAGGAATTCACGGCCGCGTGGGTTCAGCTCATCGATGATTTCGCGCGAGAACTCCGGGCTGCGCTCCGCAAATCCGTTGACGGCGTAACCCAGAACGTGGACGAGGGCGGAGCCGTCGACCGCATTCATTACCTCAAAGAGATCTGCCGGAGGGGCACCAGCAAACGTTCCCTTGACGTTGAGTTCTGGGGCGTAGGTGGCGGCGTATTCGCCAGCGGCAGCAGCGGCGCCGCCGCCTTGGGAATAGCCGGCGAAGCCCACCGGCGCGTGTGCAGGGGCACCGGCGAGCTTAAGGGCGGCCCGGGCAGCGTCGATAACTGCGTGGGCCTCCTCGATATTGTTGACGTACGTGTGGTGGCCCGGTGTGCCGAGGCCAATATAGTCCGTGACTGCGACGCGCACGCCCTGCGCCACTGCATATTCGTACATACGGATCGACGCCGCATCATAGCGCTGGTCAACGGGGTTATCGGTGGGAGCGACGAGCGCGCGTGATGGTGCACACTGGTCACCAGCGCCGCGCGTACCCGGTGCATAGACGATGGTGGGCCGCTCACCAGGCCCGTTCCACGGGACCTTGGGTTCGAAGACCATGCCGGTGACGGTCGTAGGCGCACCGTTCATGAGGGTGGAGGCGTAGGAGAACGTCGTGATGGTGACGTTGGATCTATCCATAGTCGTGGCGGACTGCACGCTTCCGGGAGGCGCCGCCTGGGCCACGGGGGCGGCAACAGTGAAGGCCGCAGTAGTTGCCAGCGCAACAATCAGGGACTTGATTCGCACAAGGCTAAGGCTAGCCCAGTACACCCCGGTCCGCATCCGCGCTAAGCTTACTCGCATGGGCATTTACTACCGTAAGCGTAAAAAGACCGGTAAGAACAGCTGGATTAACCTCTCCGGCTCCGGTGCGTCGATGTCGACGAAGGTCGGACCCGTGACCTTTAATTCCCGCGGTGGCATGTGGGTCAACCTGCCCGGTGGCCTGAATTTCCGGGGGCGCTGGCGTTAATGAGCTCTCACCCCAGCACCGACTATGTCCGGATGGGGTATGAGGCTGACGTCGTCCTGCGTTTGGGCATGATGCTCATGGGCGCGGGCACGTCGGGCTATCGGGTGCTGCGCGGCATGAAACGTGCTGCTCGCGCGCTGGGCTTCGACCGGCTTGATGCTGACGTTGGCGTCACCCAAATCACGTGTACCTTTCACCGCGGCCGTGATTTTCGGACCGTTGTGGCCCAGCAGCATTCACCGGCCGTCGATGCCTCTCGCATCGAGGCTCTCGAGGACCTCACCCACAACCGCCTGTTTTCAGGGATTACCGCTGAGGATCTCAGCGCCATGCTCGATGTCATCGAGTCCACGGTGATTAAACGGTGGAACCGCTGGCTCTTGGCCTGCGCGGCAGCCGTTGCCTGTGCATCCTTTGCCGTGCTCAATTACTTCACCGTCTATGCGGTCGTCCTCGTTGCGCTGGCGGCTTTCTGCGGTCAGTTGACCCGCGCCTCACTGCATCACAAACACGTGCACCAGCTCGGCTGCATCGTGGCGGGCGGAACAGTAGCGAGCCTGGTGTATTTCATCACCACCAAGGCGGTCGCCGCCACAGGCATCGCGAACCCCGCCGATTTTTCCTCCGGTTATGTTGCGGCGGTGCTGTTCCTCATCCCAGGATTCCCGCTGTTCTCGGCGCTTATTGACCTCGCACGCTTCGACTTCGGCGCGGGCCTGACCCGCTTGGCGTATGCGCTGACCATCATTACCGCGGCCACTTTTACCGTGGCGCTGGTGAGCTGGACCACGGAACTGACACCTGAACCAGGCATCCCGAGCCCCGATGCCCAATGGTATATCGCAGCAGCCGTGGCAAGTTTCCTCGGCATTTCTGGCTTTGCCTTCTTGTTCAACTCCTCTCGGCGGATGGTACTGGTGGCGGCGTCGGTGGGGACGGTGGCCAACATCGTGCGCCTGTTCCTCATCAGCTGGGGAGCGACCAACTACGTGGGCGCTTTCATTGGCGGCCTCATCGTGGGTCTGTTGGGTGCGGTGGCGTCCAAGCGTGCACACCTGCCGCGTATCACTACGACGGTGCCGGCGTCTGTCATCATGATCCCGGGCACCGCCATGTTCCGCACTGTCTACCACCTCAACGTGGGCAACATGGACCAAGCCTTGAACAACCTCGCCATCGCCTCAATGGCCGTCGTGGCGATTGGCTGCGGTCTTGTCTGCGCCCGCATGCTTACTGACCGCAACTGGACCATGGGTCGGCTCATCGACTTCTCCCATCGCCCTACTGAGGAAGATGGAACAGCCCCTCCTCGTTCTGCTCCATAAGGCCATCGTCGAGCAGCGAAGCGAGTGCGCGGGCGCGCTGCGGAGCGTCCTCCCAGACGGCGTCCAACTCGGACTGGGGAACGGGGTGGGGTGAGGTGCGGAGGACGTCGAGAAGCAGCCCACGTACTTGGCGGTCCGTGCCGGTAAACTTCTGCACGCGCTTCTTCGCCTGCGCAGCCTCTTCCTCACTCGGCTCCGGGCATCCGGCTAGCTGCCAGGCACACGTGGTTTTAATGGGGCAGGCTGCGCAGTCCGGATTCTTCGCCGTGCACACGAGCGCTCCCAGCTCCATGATCGCCGCTGAGAAACGCGGCCCATTCTCCTCCGGAAGAAGCTCCTCCACCTGTGCCAACTCGCGCTTCGAGGGTGTCGGCGCCAGGAACCGGCCTTCCTCAGCACGGGCATAGACGCGGCGCACGTTGGTGTCTACCACCGGCACGTTGCGCCCAAAATGAAACGCCGCGACCGCCCGTGCGGTGTACTCACCGATACCGGGCAGGGCCAAGAGCTTGTCGACGTCCCCCGGAACCTCACCCTCCCCAATCTCCTTCGCGCATTCCCACAGCCGTAACGCGCGCCGCGGATAGCCTAGCTTGCCCCAAGCACGCAGCACATCGGCTTTGGACGCCGCTGCGAGATCCTGGGGCGTGGGCCAACGTTGCATCCACTCTTTCCACTGCGGGGCTACGCGCGCAACGGGAGTCTGCTGGCTCATGACTTCGCTGAGCAGTACACCCCAGGCCGAGGTCCCCGGCGCCCGCCAGGGCAGGGGGCGCTCGTGAGCGTCGAACCACTCCATGACAGCTTGGGTATCCATAAACACCTCAGTGTAGGGGTGGTGGGACTAGAGTGTGAATCATGCCTCTAGTACATGTGCCGCACCGTCCACAGGAAGTCTGGGAAGCCCTCCAGGAAGGTAACCGTCGCCTCGTGAGCGGAAACCTTATTGCCGTTAATCAGGATGCCAAACTGCGCGCCGGGTTGACCCAGGGCCAAGACCCGCGCGTTATTGTGCTGGCCTGCTCGGATTCCCGCGCACCGATTGAGCACGTATTCAACATTGGTTTCGGTGATGCCTTCGTTATCCGTACGGCTGGGCACATCCTAGATAGTGCGGTAATGGCGTCGCTGGACTATGCCCTAGAGAACCTCAACGCCAACCTGCTCGTCGTGATGGGGCATCAGTCCTGTGGTGCGGTGAGCGCGGCCTCCGATTTCCTGGATGGCGGCGAGCTGCCGACGGGGCTGCAGCGACCCATCATTGAGCAGGTCGCGGTAGCGTCCATGGTGGCTCGGCGCGATGGCCGCGAGGACCGCGCTGACTTTGAGCGTGAGAACACCGCGCAGACGGTATCGCAGATCATCTCGGACGTTCCAGCCGCACGCGCGCTTCTCGACGCTGGAACGCTCGGCATCGTCGGCCTGCGCTACCTCCTTGAGGACTCCAGCGTGGAGACCGTTGTCCTCCACGGCGTGCAGTAGCGCGACAATAAGGCTGCGTGGTGGGGGAAAGAACAAGACACGCGGCCTAACGCTGGCCCGGGTTAGCGCTCAGTCCCTTTAAACTAAAGGCTGTGACTGAGCCAACCCGTACCTCGAAGCCGCTGCCGCGCGAGATTTATGTTCGCCGCCGCCTTGCCGCGCTTGTGGCGATTCTGGTGCTCGTGGTGATCCTCATTTGGGCAGCCACTGCGCTTTTCGGTGGGTCATCTGAGGATAAGGAGTCGCAGCCGGCAGCGGCATCCAGCAGCTTGGTTCAGCCATCGGAGCAGCCGACTACCTCGCAGCCAGAGGAGACTGAGTCTGAGACCCCAACATCCGATTCCGAGGAGGAGCAGCCTTCGGAAGAAGGCTCGGATGATGCCGAGAAGAGCGAAGAATCCCAGAACACCGAGCTGGTCGTGGATCCCTCGAAAACGGAGTGCTCCTTGGAGGACCTCAAGGTCATGGCAAAGACCAATGAGGACAGCGTTCCGGGTGGCAAGATGCCAACCTTCTACATGGAAGTCTTCAACCCCACCACGAAGGATTGCTCCATCGACCTTGACGAGCAGCAGCTGCGCTTTGAGGTCTACAAGATGGGCTCCAACGAGCGTGTATGGTCTGATACCGACTGCTATGCCTCCGTGGAGACCGGCAAGCAGACCTTCAAGTCCGGCGAGACCCGCTTCTTCCAAGCCGACTGGTCCCGCAATCGCTCTGAGCCGGGTCAGTGCACGGAGCGCCCAGAGGCCGAATCCGGTGCATACTTCCTGCACACCGTGATCGGTGACAACTACTCGGCAGCCTTGCCCTTCAACCTGCTCTAAGCGCTAGCTTTCGCGGCCGCACTAGGGCAGCGCTAGCTCAGCGCAGAAATTGCCTCACTCAACGTGGATGCTTGATGCACGCGCATGCCGGTGACCTCTACCTCGCCCGGCGGGACGATAGCCTGGCGGTAGCCCAAACGCGCAGCCTCCGCTAGACGACGATCCAAATTGGTTACGCGGCGTACCTCGCCGGCCAGGCCGACTTCTCCAATAACCACGGTCTTCGGTGGTAGCGGCCGCTCATGGAGTGAGGACCACGTGGCTAGGGCTACCGCGAGGTCTGTTGCTGGCTCCTGAATCTTCATGCCACCTACAGTGGCGACGTAGGCGTCTTTGTCGTTGGTGCGCTCGCCCGCCCGAGCCTGCAAGACAGCAAGCACCATGGGGACGCGGTTGGCATCCAAACCAGTCACGACGCGGCGAGGATTCTTGGCCACCGGATCAACCGTGAGTGCTTGTACCTCCGCGAGAATGGGGCGCACACCGTCCATGGCTACCGTGACCGCGGAGCCGTCCGGTGTGCTACCACGGTGGGAAAGAAACAACCCGGACGGGTCCGCGACCTCGCGGATGCCGGCGGCGGTTTGCTCAAAGCAGCCCATCTCATCGGTAGCGCCGAAGCGGTTCTTGAGCCCGCGCAAGAGCCGTAGGGAGGACTGGCGGTCACCCTCAAAATTCAACACCACATCCACGAGGTGCTCGAGTACGCGCGGACCAGCCACGTTGCCATCCTTGGTGACGTGCCCCACGAGAAGGATCGGGATGCCAGTGTTTTTAGCCAGTGAGGTCAGTGCGGCGGTGACCGCGCGGGATTGTGCCACGCCTCCAGCCACACCTTCAACGCCCGCTGCATGCATGGTCTGCACTGAGTCCACAATGATGAGACTGGGCTTGAGCTGTTCGACGTGTCCGAAGACAACATCCAAATTCGATTCGGCAGCCAGATAGAGTGTCTCGTGCAATGCACCGGTGCGCTCAGCGCGGGCGCGGACCTGTCCAGCTGATTCCTCCGCAGTGGCGTACAACGCCGTGCGGCCTAGTTGTGCCCAGCGCGAAGCGACCTCGAGCAGCAGCGTGGATTTACCTACCCCCGGCTCGCCTGCCATAAGCACAACGGAGCCGGGCACGATACCGCGCCCCAGGACGCGGTCAAGCTCCCCAATCCCGGTGTTAAGGGCCTTGGTCTGCGCCGCCCCTACCTTGGTGATGGGGACGGCCGGGCTCGTTGGCGTAAGTCCCGTCGGCCGGCGTCCGCTCATCGCTGCCTGCGCAGCACTGCTTTCCTGCGCGGCAGCAGTTTCCTGCAGCGTTCCCCACGACCCGCACTCGGGGCAGCGGCCCAGCCACTTGGGGGAGACAAAACCACACTCGGTGCAGGTGTGGACGGGACGAACCTTTTTAGCCATGCCTCTCACTGTAGTAAGGCGCCCGGACATCGAGGATGTTGTTGCTCTATCATCAAGGATTCGTTATTACCCCCATATGGAAGTATTCCCCACGAACCTAGGCAGCAACATTATTTAGCCCTTACAGTGTTGGGTAGGTTACAGGCAAAACTTTCACAGTGTTGCGTGAAGCCCTACCCCCATGCACAACTCTCCCAACCCCTAAGGTGATTTTATGAAGATCCGTCGTACCCTCGTCGCCGCCGGTGCTGCTGTTGCTATCGCCCTGGCTGGTACCCCTGCTGCCTCCGCCGCTCAGGCGCCGCAGCCGCTCGCAGATGTCCTGACGCAGATTACCAACGTTGCTGGCTATGATGCTCAGAACGTCATCCTCGTACCGGCAGCCCTGTCCTCCTTGGGCTTCATTTTGAACGTTCTGTAATAACCCCGTAACTATCCCCCTCAAAGAATCATTCAAGGAGACACAATGAAGAAGATCCGTCGTTCCCTCGTTGCAATCGCTGCTGCATCCGCCGTCGCTGTGGCTGGCACCCCGGCCGCTTCCGCTGCTTCCTACCCGGAGCCGCTGAACCAGGTCATGGACACGATGATTAAGTACGGTGGCCCGCAGGCACCGAACCTCTTGCTCGTTCCGGCTACTCTGTCCGCACTTGGCTGGGCCCAGTCAATCCTCGCTAGCTCCTCCATGCGCTAGAAGCTTGTAGAACCCTCCACTCTGTCGCCGCCGTGCACTTTCTGTGTGCGGCGGCGTTAGTGCGTTTAGGAGGGAGAAGGTCCAGCAATGCGAAACCGCCCTAGCTGCACGCTGTGCCAACTAGGGCGGTGTGAAGTGTGCAGCTAGGGCGGCGTGAAGCCTCGTGGGAGAAGCTTTACTTAGCCTCGGTGTAGCCCTCTTCGGACTCCGGGTCGCGGTCAAACTTGCCGGCCTCCAGCGGGGAGGCGGACACGGTGGCGTCGACCTCAATGGTGCCGGTGTTGAAGGTGAAGGTCACCGGGCGGGAGCCGCCGAAGGCGAAGCCATCGTTCTCCAGGGAGGTGGTCACGTAGGTGACGTTGTTGTCCTTCTCATCCTTCGGAAGGTTCTCCAGGTTGGTTGCGGAATCGCCGTACAGTGCCTGATCGCGGGCAATCGGGGTAGCGCCCTCGATGACGACATCCTGGCCATCAACGCTAATGGATTCCAAGGTGACCTCATCGACCTTGTAGCCCTGGTTCACGGCGATGAACTTCAGGGAGGTTTCACCGGAGTCCGGCTCAACCTGAATGGTGACGTCGCGTACGGACACCTTGCCATCTTCGGTGCTGGCGGCTGCGCCATCGACAGCTGCCACCTTCTCCGCGGTCTGCGCAACATGACCGGCCGAGCAGGAAGCCAGCGCCAGCGCGGAAAGGGCGGTAACTGACATGATGGCACCGCAGCGAGCGGCGGACTTCAGGGACTGCACTGTGAGTGTCCTCCATAGAATTGCGATCACAAAGCTTATCAACGCTTTAGCCTAGTCCCTCTCCGCGAAAAGCACACAGTTTCCGGCAAACCCCTTGGGTAAACCGGGGGTAGCCATGCTTCACCGCATGCGCGTCGTGGTGTATAGCCTCCCCGCGATGCCTAAGCGGGCGGGGGTGAAATGCTGCGTGCTAGAATCGATTCCCTGTATATGCGGCCCATCGAGAGCGGAGCGAGCGCACTCGATGAGCATCGTCTTCAAAGGCTTCACAAGGAGTGGCAATGGAATTTAAGGTCGGAGAGGTCGTCGTCTACCCCCACCACGGCGCCGCCAAAATCACGGCGATTGAAACGCGCGAGATGGGTGGCGAAACCCTCGAGTACCTCGTCCTCCAAATCAACCAGTCCGACCTGGTCGTCCGTGTGCCTTCCAAGAACGTCGAAATGGTCGGCGTTCGTGACGTCGTGGGCAAGGAAGGGCTGGAAAAGGTCTTCTCGGTTCTGCGTGAGGTAGACGTTGAAGAGGCCGGCAACTGGTCCCGCCGTTACAAGGCCAACCAGGAGCGCCTCGCCTCCGGCGACATCAACAAGGTTGCTGAAGTTGTTCGTGACCTGTGGCGCCGTGACCAGGACCGTGGCCTGTCCGCCGGCGAGAAGCGCATGCTGGCCAAGGCGCGCCAGATTCTCGTGGGTGAGCTCTCTCTGGCTAAGCCGGTTGACGAGAAGAAGGCCGACACCATGATGGAGGAGATCAACGCCACCATCGAGCGCCATCGTGCCGCTGGTTTGGTGGACGATAAGTCCATCACCACCGACGTTGATAGCGACATCGATCTCGATGACCTCTCCTTCGACGACGAAGACTAAACCCCGCGTCATCGCCCTCGTTGCGGCGGCAGGTAAGGGCACGCGCCTCGGCGCCGAGGTGCCCAAAGCCTATGTCGAGCTGCGCGGGCGCACCCTACTCGAGCGTTCCGTCCAGGCGATGGTCACTTCCGGCATCGTCGATGAGGTCATCGTGCTCGTCAGCCCCACTATGGAAAGCTACGCGGAGCGCATCCTAACTCGCGTCGAGGCTGACATTCCTCTCCGCCTTGTCCACGGCGGCGGCGAGCGCGCCGATTCCGTATGGGCGGGCTTGCAGGCCATACCGGACGAGGACGCCGTGGTGCTCATCCACGATGCGGCCCGGGCGTTAACGCCTCCGGGGATGATCGCACGCGTCGTCAAGCGCGTGCTCGAGGGTGCCACCGCAGTTATCCCAGTCCTGCCCGTCGCGGACACCATTAAGGAAGTAGAGGGCGACACTGTCCTCGCCACGCCAGACCGCTCCCGCCTGCGCGCTGTGCAGACGCCACAAGGCTTTTCCCTGGCCGCGCTGCGTCACGCCAACGAGGATTATTGGGAGCAGAACCCGGATTTCACGGCGACGGATGATGCAAGTCTTATGGAATGGCATGGCTCGCGCGTGGACACCGTCCAGGGTGATACCTTCGCCTTTAAAATCACCACCCCCATCGACCTCGTCCTAGCCAAGGCTGTGACGGACGAGGCCGAACCGACCATCTTTGAGGTACCCAGTGACTAACCCCATCATCCCCCGCGTTGGCATCGCCACCGACGCCCACCAGATCGAGCCCGGAAAAGAATGCTGGATCGCCGGGCTACTCTTCGAGGACGCCGACGGATGTGAGGGCCACTCCGATGGGGACGTGGTAAGCCACGCGCTTGTCGACGCTCTACTGTCAGCCTCCCACCTCGGCGACCTCGGCTCCTTCGTCGGAGTGGGCCGCCCTGAATATGACGGTGTGTCCGGTGCGAAGCTGCTGCGCGAATGCCGCGAGCTGCTGGAGAAGGAAGGTTTCACCATCGGCAACGCCTCCGCCCAGCTCATCGGCCAAACCCCTAAGATGGGGCCGCGCCGCGAGGAGGCTGAGTCTGTGTTGAGTGAGATTCTTGGTGCGCCGGTCTCCATTTCTGCGACCACGACTGACCGTCTCGGCTTCACCGGGCGCGAGGAGGGCCGCGCCGCCGTGGCCACCGCCGTGGTCTGGCGCGCCCCCAATTCCTAACGTAAAGTCGAGGGAGAGGAGGCTGCCGTGGCATTGACAATGCGAATTATAAATACCGAGGCCCTGCGGGCTCGGTATGGGGAACTCCTGCATGCCTTAGAAGTAGCCATTGGGGCGAACCTTAGTTCTGAAGATCTGCGCATGCTCGCAGAATCCGGCCGTTTTTCCACGGAAGAGCGCGACCTTTATGACGAACTCCGTCGCGTAGAGCTCATGCTCGAAACCTAAGTCGTGGTGAATTCCTAACTCAGGGTCAATTAGACTAGTCCGCGTGAGTACTTTGCGCATTTTTGATACCGCTACCCGCAGCCAACGTGACTTCGAGCCGGTTCGCCCCGGCCACGCGTCGATTTATCTGTGTGGTGCCACCCCGCAATCCCAGCCGCACATTGGCCACCTGCGCTCCGGCGTGGCCTTTGACATCTTGCGTCGCTGGCTTATCGCGCAGGGCTATGACGTGGCACTGGTGCGCAACGTCACCGACATCGATGACAAAATCCTCACCAAGGCCGCGGAGAACAACCGCCCCTGGTGGGAGTGGGTATCCACCTACGAGCGCGAGTTCACTAAGGCGTACAACACCTTGGGCGTGCTGCCACCCTCCGTGGAGCCGCGCGCGACGGGGTTTGTCACGCAAATGGTGGAGTACATGCAAAGGCTTATCGACGCCGGCTTTGCCTACGCCGTACCTGGTGGCCCAGCGGGGGAGGACGATGAGGCTGGCTCCGTTTACTTCGACGTTGCCGCGTGGAATGCCACGGAAGGATCGGATTACGGCGCGCTGTCCGGTAATCGCGTCGAGGAGATGGAACAGGGCGAAACAGACAACGCCGGCAAGCGCAGCCCCCAGGACTTTGCCCTGTGGAAGGCCGCTAAGCCGGGCGAGCCGTCCTGGCCCACTCCCTGGGGGCGCGGCCGTCCGGGCTGGCATCTGGAGTGCTCGGCCATGTCCACCTACTACCTGGGTAGTGAGTTCGATATCCACTGTGGTGGTCTGGACCTGCAGTTCCCGCACCACGAGAACGAGATTGCCCAGTCCCATGCGGCCGGCGATAAGTTTGCCAACTACTGGATGCACAATCACTGGGTGACCATGTCTGGTGAGAAGATGTCCAAGTCCTTAGGCAACGTGCTTTCCATCGCCAACATGCTGGAGATCGTCCGCCCGGTGGAGCTGCGCTACTACCTGGGCTCGGCGCACTACCGCTCTGTGCTTGAATACTCCGAGTCCGCTCTGACCGAGGCTGCTGCGGGCTACCGCCGCATCGAGGACTTCGTGGGCAAGTTCGAGGGCGTCGAGAAGGGCGAGTGGACCCCAGCCTTCGCAGAGGCCATGAATGATGACATCGCCGTGCCGAAGGCGTTGGCGGAAGTCCACACCACGGTGCGTGCAGGAAATAAGGCCCTTGCTGAAGGCCGCCGGGAAGAGGCCGAGCGCCTCGCCGGAGCAGTGCGCGCCATGGCTGCGGTTCTTGGCTTTGATCCGTGCGATGAACAGTGGAAAGATGGTGGCGAAACAAGCGGCGCTGTCGCGGCACTGGACGTTCTTGTCCAGGCTGAGCTTGAGCGCCGTACGACCGCCCGCGCAGAGAAGGACTGGGCTACTGCGGACGCTGTGCGCGACCGCCTGACCGCCGCGGGTATTACTATCACTGACACCGCCGACGGTCCCACCTGGTCCCTGGCGGACTAACCGTCCTTGGGCTAGGCCAAGGACAACAAAGGAGAAGAACCATGGCACGTACCCACGGCCGCGGCGGCGCGGGCGCCCGCAAGACCAACAAGAAGGGCGCTACGAAGGGCTCGGGCGGTCAGCGCCGCAAGGGCCTGGCTGGAAAGGGCCCCACGCCCAAGGCGGAGGACCGTATTTACCACGCCAAGCACAAGGCAAAACTGGAGCGCGAGCGCCGCAACTCGGGGCGCCACCAGAAGGAAACCGCAGAGATGGTCGTGGGCCGCAACCCGGTCATCGAGTGCCTCCACGCCAAGGTGCCGGCCACCTCGCTCTACATTGTGCAGGGCACGCGCAACGATGCCCGCCTGTCGGAGGCCGTGGCCATGTGCAATACCCGCAACATCCCCATTCTTGAGGTGCAGCGCCACGAGATGGACCGCATGACTGGCAACGGTCTGCACCAGGGTATCGGCCTGCAGATTCCGCCCTACAAGTACGCCGAGGTGCATGACCTCATGGATCGCGCGCGCGACGCTCAGGAACCGGGCATGTTCGTCATCCTCGACAACATTACGGATCCCCGTAACCTCGGCGCGGTTATCCGCTCCGTCGCTGCTTTCGGCGGCCACGGCGTCATCATCCCGGAGCGCCGTTCGGCCTCCGTTACCGCGGTGGCTTGGCGCACCTCGGCCGGTACCGCAGCACGCCTGCCTGTCGCGCGCGTGACCAACGTGACCCGCACCGTGCAGGAATTCCAGAAAGCCGGCTACCAGGTCGTTGGCCTGGACGCCGGCGGCGAGCACACGCTCGACACCTACACGGGTGGCAAGGATCCCGTGGTCATCGTCATCGGCTCTGAGGGAAAGGGCATCTCCCGCTTGGTCCGCGAGAACTGTGACGTCATCATGTCCATCCCGATGACCGCGTGGGTCGAATCCTTAAACGCATCCGTTGCTGCGGGTGCAGTGCTTTCGGAGTTTGCTCGGCAGCGTCGCGCTGCGAAGTAACAAGTAATTTGGAAGGCGTCGCGTTGTGTGGCGCCTTTTTGTTTGCCTCCAATGTGTCTGCTGGGCAGCTCCCGCCGTCCTGGTCGCAAATGTCCAGGGCTGGAAACCCAGACCACCTGTTCGCATTTTCACGCGCTTGCCGACGCCCTGCAATCCACCAGAGAGCTGCGGATTGAGGCCTGGATATTTGCGCGGAGTTGATGAATCTGCGAAAGGTAACTTTTGACACTTGAATGCGGTTTAGGGGCAGCGTATATCTTTCAGTATCGCGCGCTATAAGTTCGGATTCTTCTCAAGAAAGGAATGCTTATGAAAGTGAGCATGTCTAAGCGAGCAGTTTCAGTAACTCTCGCAGGTTTGTTGGCGTTGGGTGGTACAGGTGTTGCTGGGGCCACGATTGTAAATATCGATGGCGGCACGTGGGACTACGGTACGGGTAGTGGCCAAGTTTGGTCGCACTACTTTCACAATGGGGTGCGGCACGGTTCAACTGCTGTTGGTACCTTCAAGTCGGATAGCGGTTGCGTCAACAAAAACACTTGGTCACGAGCAACAGCTCCCAAGAAGCCCTCTGGAAATAAGTCCTATTACCGACACTGCTAAGGCTCGATGAAAACTTCAGTCAGACTACTAACCGTAGGGATTTTGCTCTCTACGGTTATTAGCGCATTCATTGCCTTTGTTGGAGCCAGCCTCTTATCGACTCTGGATTATCGGCTTGGCAACGAGTTTGTCCAGATCGAAGACTTCAAACCTGACAGTCACACAGAAACACTGTTTCCTGAGCTTTCTGAATTTGCAGGGGACTCAGGATTTGACGTATCGATTTATTACTCCTCGCTAGCTGATTCGGATGGTGAGCTGCGAATCTACTCCTCGGCTCTGCCTTCAGGTGTAGCTAACTTTGAGTCTCAAAAGTTTCAGAGAGGCGAAAAGCTTGTTTGGTATCCATTGTCGGAAATTCCGACTAAGGAACCGCGCCAAGTTTTTAACATTAAAGGATCGGAAAACGACGCTCGAGACCTAACGACATGGTTGGAGGAGCGCGGGTATTCCGTGATAGGGCTCCAGAACTTGACTTGGAGTTTCGTCATGACTTCGTCGCTGCCTTTGTTGGTCGCGGCTGCTTTTCTACTCGCGCTCGTGTTGGGTGGCGGGCACTGCCTAGTGCGGGCTCGCGAAATCGGCATTCACAGACTTTTGGGGCTAAAGCTATCGCAGACGCTAAGGCTTGATGTAACGCGGCTTGCCAAGCAAACATGGCTACCATTTTTTCTTGCGATCATTTTTATTGCGGCGGCATTGTATCTTTACAACGACTGGGCAGAAGCGACGTTGTTTTGGGCCTTTTTCGGCGTTTCTGTGTTGCTCCAATGGGTCGGTTTGGCGCTGGGCTATGTGCTCGGGCAGTTATTGGTTCGAAATATTTCGATCCCGCAGGCCATCAAAGGCAAGGTTCGGGCGCGTCCAATTACCTACGCACTGTATGCTGTCCGGCTATTGGCACTCTTGACGAGCCTGACGGCACTTTCGCAGATGGTTGATACCGGTGCTGAGGTGTCCGCGCGAGAGGAATTGCAACCGTATTGGAGCGGACATGCCAATGAGCAAGAGTTTGCCCTGAGCTCGAATATCACTCCGGATGAAAAAGAACAGGCTGCAGCTGCAGCGCCCTTGCGTCAGGCGGACCGCGAAGGAAAGCTACTCTTAGCGGATCCTTTTTGGCTTACCTGGCCGACTCAACTGGAAGCCCCGGTTATTCTCAGCAACCATCGGTTCGCCGTTCAAGCTGGTGTTTCCCCTTCTGAAGAAGACGTAACCGTTTGTGCTCCCGTTGCCCTCAGTGAAGAATCCAAACAGACGATTATTGACTCCGTTGCATTTGAAGCCGAACTCGCGAAGAAGAAAGTTCCAGATTTTAACTGGAAAGAGGATTGTTCGCTTGGGCAAGTCTTTTCCTATGACGTTGAGCTGCGGCCAGTAATTAATGACCCCATTGTGGTCTCGTTACCAGTGGGGCTTGAAGCTATCGGTGACCGGAATTTACTCGCGAAAGCCTCGCAGAAAGTCCTCCTTGCCATCGAGCCAACTGTCGTTGGTGAGCTGAAAGATGGGACGGTGGGCAAGGTGCTTGCCACGGCACAACCGCATGCTGATTCCTGGCGATCGTCCCTTGAGGAAGCCAAAGATCAATTCAGCCTTTGGTCGTTAAATACGGTCGTAGCGATACTACTGGTTTCCTTGTTAATCGTCGCGGGGCTTTTCAGTTTCCAGGTGGCGTTCCGGCGAGAGCTCTATGTTTCCTTCATTTGTGGGCGCAGCCCGTGGAAGATGTGCAGGAAGATTCTGCTGGCCGAGCTATTCTTTTTCGTTACCACCATCGGCTGGGTTTTGTATCGTTTGCGCGAGCATAAGGAACAACTGGAATCGCACTATCCATCAACGTGGTCGATGGGGTTTGAAAACAGGTGGTCCACGGCAACCGTTCTTGCTGTCGTCGCATTTTCGATCGTGTGGATGTGTATTTCAATCGGTTTGACCTGGTGGATTAGTGCGCGAAATCAAATGCGCTGGACAGACAGCGAGGGAAATTAGGATATGGAAATTCAGGTTGAAGACCTTCACTACAGTGTGAAGGGAAAAATGATTCTTTCCGGCCTTACGCGGTCTTTTGCGGCTGGCCGGGTGACTGCATTAACCGGTGTCTCCGGAAGTGGGAAAACCACCCTGTTGAACCTCTTGGGCGGTCTGATCTCGCCGGACAAAGGCTCAATCATGTGGGATGGAAACAACATTGCATCGCTATCGGCAGGTCGACTGCGCAAGTATCGACGCGAATGCGTTGGGTATCTTTTTCAAGATTACGGCTTGGTTCCTGACCTCACCGTTGTCGACAACGTGAAGCTCGCAGCCAGTAACGTTTCGCGCCGTGCTTTCGACGAGGCGCTAGACAGCGCTTTGGCGCAGGTTGGTTTACGCGGCTATGAAAAGCGTGTGGTCAGCGGCTTGTCGGGCGGCGAACAACAACGAGTAGCCTTGGCGAGGATCCTCGTTTCCAAGCCCAAAATCGTATTGGCGGACGAGCCAACCGGTGCGCTTGACGAGGACAATGCTCAGCTGGTTGTTGAACACCTTCGTGCTTTCGCTGACCAAGGCGCCGTTGTCGTCGTCGCGACGCATTCCAAGCATGTAGCCGACCAAGCAGACTGCGAGGTAACGCTTTAGTGTGGCGATTGAAATACTCGGATATGCCGTGTCTGCTCGCTGGCATCCGAGACGATGAGCAACCGATACTCGATGAGCTAAGACGCTACTTCCTCTGGCCCCAGGTTGAATGTGCGTCCACTCAAAGGGAGCTGCTGAATGCATTGTCTCGCTCACAGGAGCAATTGCTGGTGTTGTGCGAGCGCAAAGACTCGGCGACCTGGGTATGGGATATACAAGAGTTAAAGAGCAGCGATTTCATTTACTTGGTGGATTATTCACAGCATTCGCGTGAGAAGCTTCAAAAGGCAATCAATTTGGGCGCGTCTGCATATTGTGTGGTTACCCGGGAAGCTCGCTCCGGCCATGGGGGCCTTAAATTAAGTTGTTGCTTCGATATAAACGGCGTAGCTGTTGGGACAATGCCTGAACCAGATATGCAGCGAAACCTCGAGCGACTATCCGCAATTCAGCTTCGAATTCTAAACGGAATTGTATTTGGGCACTCAAATAATGGCATCGCGGAAGAAACACATCTTTCTGTGCCGATGATCAAGAAAATAGTTTCCCAGCTGCTCGACATCTTTGCTGCAGAGAACAGAGTCCAGTTAGCCATCAAAACCTTACCCGCTATGGGTTGAGCTGCCATCCTGTTGCAAATGCCCAGGGCTGGGTAAGTAGCGGGGAGGCGAGCCACGGGGCTAAAAGCCGAAGAAGTCCTCCACCACCTGGGCCGCGATGAAGCTATCGGTATTCGGGCCCAAGCGCGCGTCGAGCTCGTTGCCCGAGGGGATGACGTGGCCCACGCCTTCCATGGTCCACAGTTCGACGGGGTTGTCACCTTCCCAGGAATGCAAAGACACATCAGAAAACGGGCGGGTTACCTTGGCCTTAGAGCAACCGTTCATCGTGGCGAAGCGCTGCGCAGTCCACAACGCGGAAGTAACCTCGCCGCGGGAGCTATTCGCGAGGCCAGCGTGGCCGCCTTCATAAGGCGCTAACGGGTCCGCAGTGCCGTGCATCATGAGGATTGGGGTGGGCTTATAGCCCTCGGGGTTAGACGGCGCATGGTTAGCGCCGCTGCCCATCGTCGAGGCGAAGATGCAAGCGCCGTTGAGGAAGCCCGGGGCATCGAAAAGCAGGCGAATTACCATCTGCCCACCGTTGGAATAACCGCATGCGAAGGTGCGCTGCGTGCCGTATTCCTCCTGTACGGTGGCGGCGACGTGTTGGAGAAAGGCGACATCGTCAATGCCAAGCTCACGGGCCTTGACCGGAAGCACCGCGCGGGCGTCGTTGAAGTGCCTGTCCACGCCGTCGGGGTAGACAACCACCGTGCCCGTGCGGG
>NZ_KV810463.1:99277-99488 GCF_001812805.1 Corynebacterium sp. HMSC078H07
GCCATTTTGCAGCGAACCGTGGAGGAAAAGCAGCAGGTTCGGACCGGGATTTTCCGGCGCGACGACGGTGTACTTACGCTTTTGGCCCTGAAATTCCACGATGGTCATGGAACAAAAGTTTAGTCGGGGTGAGCGCAGGTTTCGTCGTGTGTGCTGGTGTGGTGCTTTTCCGAATCACTGCGGCCCTCGAAGTGAGCTTTGGTGACGCGGG
>NZ_KV810463.1:99588-107098 GCF_001812805.1 Corynebacterium sp. HMSC078H07
TTAGACGGCAAACCAGGTAAATGACAAAAGAAATCGTGGTGACGAAGACCGAGACTGGCAAGCCTGGTGCTAGCGAGAGGATGAGGCCACCCACGGCGGCGACCTCGGCGAAAAGCGTGGACCACAGCACCGCGCGCACCGGCGAGGAGGTGATCTGCACTGCCGCTGCGCCCGGTGTAATCAGCAGCGCCATGACCAACAGCGAACCGACAATCTGCACTGACTGCGCCGCGGTAAGGCCCACCAGAATGGCAAAGCCTACGGAGATAGCGCGCACTGGTACGCCGGCTGCCTGCGCCATGACCGGGTCGGCGGAAGCGAAAAGCAGCGGGCGCCAGAAGAGCAACACGACGCCCACGATGATGACGGTAGTCAGCGCCAGCAGCCACACCGAGGCCGCGGAAACACCCACGATCTGGCCGGTCAGCAGCGTCATCGCCGTATTGGAATTGCCCGGATAGAGATGCAAAAACAGCACCGATAGACCAAGGCCAAAGCTCATCACCACGCCAATCGCGCTGTCTTGCTGGCCTTTCAACCCCAACACCGCGAGGATGATGGCGGCTACGATGGCGCCCGCGATGGCACCAAAGCCTAAGTTAAATCCGAAGAGCAGGGCCGCCGAAGCGCCCATCAGGGCGAGCTCAGACGTCGCGTGCACCGAAAAGGACATCTGGCGCAGCACGATGAGTGAGGTCATCACACCAGAGAGGATGCCCAGCAGCGCGCAGGCCCACAGAGAAGACTGCACGAAATCGACGCCGAGCAGATACTGGGTGTCTTCGAAAAACTTATTAGACAACGATGAGTCTCCCATCGACCTCGATGACGTTGACCTTGGAACCATACAGCTCAGACAAGACATCCGAGCGCATAACCTCATCCACAGCGCCAAACATGTGGCCATGCGGGGCGACGTAGAGCACCTTATCCACCACGCCTAGCACCGGGTTGATGCCGTGCGTCACGAACAACACGGAGGTGCCGCGTTCTTTGCGCCAGCGGTCGAGCTTTTCCACGGTCGCTTGCTGGCGGGCAGGATCGAGCGAGAGTAATGGTTCGTCGGCAAGGATGAGCTGCGGGTCATTGGCCAGCGCCTGGGCCTGCCGGATGAGCTGTTGCTGACCGCCCGAAAGCTGCCCCACGCGGCGCTCGGCGATGCCGGTGGCACCCACCTCAGCGAGGAGTTCGTCGACGCGGGCGCGGGAGGGGCGTCGCTTAGCGATGGCCCCGTGTGCCAACGACAGTGAGACCAAATCCCGGGCGCGCATGGGAAGATCCTGCGGAAACATGCGCTGCTGCGGAATGAAACCAACCCGCGAATTGACGTCCACGCGCCCTCCGGTGAGCTGGCGCGTGCCCAGGATGGTGCCCAGCAAGGTGGACTTGCCCACGCCGTTTGGCCCCAAGACGGCGATGAATTCGCGCTTGTCGACGCCCAGGTTGAGCCCCGACCACAGCGGTTCCACGGCCGCTTCATGGAATTGAACCAGCACTAAGCCGCCTCGATGTGGTCCACGGCCTGCTCGTAGTAGTCGAGGAAGTTCGTGCCCTCTGGTGGGGTCTCGCCGATTTCCACGATAGGGATGTGGCGCTCCTCAGCTGCCTTGTGGATGCGCGAGGAGATATCGGTCTCGGTCTGTGGGTTATAAATCAGCAGATCGACCTTGTCTTCCTTGATGGCCTCTAGGAAGCGTGCGAGGTCGGCGGCAGTCGGCTCGCCCTCAGACACGGTGGCCTTGCGGAAGCCCTCCGGCGTCACGTCCAAAGCAGGGGTGTACTTCATGATGTAGTCCGCGATCGGCTCGGTCTGCGCATAGTTGAGCTTCGGCAGCTTCTCGACACGCGCCTTAATGTCCTCGACGCGCTCCAACAGCGGGTCTGCAGATGCCTTGGCCTCTGGGTTTTCCTCGTTTACGAGGTCGGCGACCTCGGTGGCGACCTTCTCGATGGCGGCAGCGTCGTACCAGACGTGCTCGTTGCCCTCGATGTTGGTGACCTTGGAGGGCTCCTTCTTGGCGATGTCCTTGGCCTCTGCCGCGGTGACTACGTCCGGCTCTTCGTCGAGCTTGCCGTGATCAGTTAGCGGCAGCGCGTGGATGATCTCGTCCTGGTTCTTCACAGCCTGGTAGAGCCAGGAATCGTATCCGCCGCCACCGACGATGAGGACGTCGGCTTCGTTGGCCTTAGCGATGTCGGCTGCGGTGGGCTCGAAGTGGTGCGGGTCGACGCCGTTGCCCTTGACGATTGGCTCGACCTTAACCTTGACGTCTTGCCTCTGTGCGGAGTCGATGACTTCCTGGGCCACATCTGCCCAGATGGAGGTGGAGGCGACGATCTTGATGGTGTCCTCATCGGCGCTATCGGTACTGGAGCAACCGGCCAGGGTGAGGCTGCCTGCACACAGGAGAGCGGCGGGCGCAGCCAGGGGTTTAAGGGAAAAACTCATGCCCTCTAGTTTGCGTTTGTTGAAAATTGTTGTCAAACGGAAATGTATTGAAAATCCGCTCGCTAAAGACCTTGCCTGAAACGCGAAACGCAGAGGTGAACAGGGTAGGGTAGCCAGCATGGTAAAACGCAGCCAGAATCGGAAAACGCTAGCCTCGCTGGCTGCTGAATTGGGTGTTTCGCGTACCACCGTTTCCAATGCATATAATCGCCCAGACCAGCTGGCCCCGGCCACGCGCGAGCGCATTCTCTCCGCGGCCGCAGCCCACGGCTACACGGGCCCCGACCCCACCGCGCGCAGCCTGCGCACCCGCCGCGCGGGCTCCACGGGGGGTCCTCCTGACCGAGCACTTGTCCTACGCCTTCGAGGACGCCGCCTCCGTTGATTTTCTAGCCGGCATGGCAGAGGCATCCACGGGTGCCGCGACCACCCTAACTCTGATTCCCGCAGGGCCCGACGCCCCTTCCGACGACGCTGCCGCCCTCCTCACCCGCGCCGCCGTGGATGGCTTCGTCATCTACTCGGTCTCGTCCGAATCTGTGGAAGCGGCGCGAACGCGTGGTCTTCCGCTGGTGGTCTGTGATCAGCCCAAGGACTCTGGCCTTCCCTTCGTGGGCATCGATGACCGCGAGGCAATCAAGCCCGCCGCCCGCGCGTTGCTCGCGGCTGGCCACCGCCGCATTGGCATCCTATGTATTCGTCTCCACTACGAGCGCATCGATGGTTTCGTGAGCCCGGAGCAGGTCGAACGCGCAGACATGCACGTCCAGCGCGACCGCGTGCTGGGCGCTCTCGATGTATTTGCACAGGCAGGCATTGGCGAGATTCCCATTGTCACCCGCCACATCAACGATGCGAGCACCGCGCGCGCTGCCGCGGAAGAGCTGCTTGCCGCGCGCCCTGAGCTGACCGCCGTGCTGTGCACCACCGACTCGATGGCGCTCGGCGTGCTCGGCGTCTTGCGCGATGCTGGCCTCGCGGCACCGAAAGACCTCTCCGTGACGGGGTTTGACGGCATCACCACCGCCTTGCTGGCGGGGCTTACTACCGTGGTCCAGCCGAATAAAGCCAAGGGTGCGGCGGCAGGCCACATGTTGGCCGAGCACATCGACGCCGCGCTTTCCGAGACTGCCCCAGCGCACGACCACAAGCTGCTGCCCACCCGCTTCAACGAGGGGACCACGGTGGGCTCGCCGCGCGAGCAGCATTTATTGGATTGGCGGCTCTAGTCGGCACACTTTGCCAAATATTGCGCCAAAACTTGCCGAAATCAGCGCCTTATTTGGCAAAATGTACCGCGCTTGTCCCGTTTACCGCGCTTGCCCCGTTTACCGCGCATCACGCTTAAGCGCCGAGGTGAACCGCGCGGGCCGCAGCGAGCTCCTCCAAGAAATCAGACACAGCCGCAATATCCGGAACGCGGTGTGCGGCTAGCGTCTCGCCCTCGCCAACCTTCACGCCCAGGTCTGGTGGCTGATTCAAAACCGCGAATCCGTCTTCGTCGGTGACGTCGTCGCCCAAGAAAACCGTGGCCGTGGCGCCGACGCGCTCGCGCAGCTCGGAAATCCATGAGCCCTTCGTGGCCTGGGTAGCGGAGAACTCGATGACAGACTTGCCGGCAGTCATGGGGAAACCGGCTGGGTCGAGTGCGCGGCCAGCAGCGTAGGCCTCGGCGGCTAGCTCTGGGTCTGTAAGCTCCAAGCGGCGCAGGTGGAACACGCGCTGGAAAGGCTTAATCTCAATTTCCGCGCCAGGAAAGCGCTCCATCAGCTCACGGATTTCTGCTTCCTTGCGGTCCAAGTGCGCCTGGGCTTCCGGCGAAAGGGAAGAGTCCTGCCACGAGGACTCCGCGCCGTGGGAGCCGCCCAACAGAACCGGCTCGCGCAGCGGGAAGACGCGCTTTAGCCCTTCCAGGTGGCGCCCAGAAAGCGCCGCTACCGTGGTATCCGGCAGCTTCGCCAGACGCTCCAGGGCAGCCAACGACCGCGGCTCGGCGTGAACCGCATAGATGTCATTGGCAAAACCGGCGAGGGTGCCATCAAAGTCAGAAACTACGGCCAGATGCTTGGTTGCTGCGAGCTTTTCAATCATGCCCTCATCCTAAAACAGCCCTAAAGCGAGACCATGCGAATAGCGGGGGAGTCCACCTCGGCGGTATCCAGAGTCAGAACCAGCTGATTATTCGGGTTTAGCCGAACCTCAAAATCATGGTCTTCCGCCAGCAGATTGCGTAGCAGATTATCCGCCCATAGTGCCGAGCCGGTGCAATCGTCGGGACGGGTATCCATTCGCACCTTATCGATGTGCATGGTGTCCGCGTCGCGGATATTGGCGGCATCCTCGGCCTCGCTGTAGGAGACTTTGGCTTGGAACGGCGCACAGCCAGTAGAGCCCACAATGGAGGATTCGCCGAAGCTCATTTGTGGCACCGCCTTAGCGGTCTGCGGAATCGCAGAAGGCTCATCCGGCTTGGTGTAGATAGCCACTACTTGCCAGTCCTTGCCCACGATTCTCTCGTCACCGCGTGGCTGCGGCCCTGAATCCTCGGAGCCGCAGGCGCTAAGTGTCATTGATGCGGCGAGAAGTGCCGCTGTAATTACTCGCTTCACTTGTTCTTCGCTGCTTTCTCTAGGGCGCTCAAAAAGGCGCGCGACCATACATCCACGTCGTGTTGGACCACCTGTGCGTGCAGGTCGAGCATGTGCTGGCGCATGGTGTCGGGTGAATCATCAAGCGCCTTCAATGCGCTGAGCAGGGCGCGTTTGATGGACTCTATGTCGAAAGGGTTGCATAGGTTGGCCTGCTTGAGCTCCGCGGCGGCGCCGGCAAACTCGGAGAGCACCAATGCACCGCGGCCGTCGTCGTGGCAGGTCACATACTCCTTGGCCACCAGGTTCATGCCGTCTTTGAAAGGGGTGACCAGCATGACGTCGGCAAGCCGGTAGTACTTGCGCAGCATGTCCTTGTCCACCGCGCGGTGCACGTAGTGGACCACTGGCCGCCCAATCTGGCCGAAGCGCCCATTGATGCGGCCTACGGCTTCCTCGACCTGCGAGCGGGTCACGCGGTAATGGTCGATGCGCTCGCGCGAAGGCGTGGCAATCTGTACCAGCGTAACCTCGCTCGGATCCAGCGCCTGCGACTCCAGCAGCTCCTCGAAAGCTTTGAGGCGCTGCAGGATTCCCTTGGTGTAGTCCAGCCTGTCGACGCCCAAAATGACGCGGTGGTGGCCGCCGAATTCCGCACGCAGCTTGGCGACGTCGCGGTCCTCCGCCTTACTGAACCGCGTCATGTCGGAGGACTTGATGGAGATCGGGAACGCGCCCACGCCAACGGTGCGGCCATCGACCTTGATGCCGGCAGTGATGTCGCGCGTGCTGACCTCGCCCGTGACCTCTAAGCCGAGGCGAGTGGCCAGCTCTAAGAAGTTACGGGCATTGGATTCGAGGTGGAATCCGATGACATCGGCGCCCATCAACCCGCGGACGACCTCTTCGCGCCATGGCAGTTGCAGGAAGAGATCTGCGGAAGGGAATGGGATATGCAGGAAGAAGCCGATGGTGAGATCAGGGCGTAGTTGGCGCAGAATGCCTGGCAGCAGCTGCAGCTGATAGTCCTGTACCCACACCGTGGCGTTGGGTGCTGCGACCTTGGCTACTTCTTCGGCAAAGCGCAGGTTGACCTCGCGATAGGAGTACCACCACTCGCGCTTGTACTGCGGGGTGACGATGAGGTCGTGGTAGAGCGGCCACAGGGTGGCGTTAGAAAAGCCCTCGTAGAAGCCCTCGTAATCCACGTCGGTCAGCTTGACCGGGTGCAGCAGCACACCGTTTTCGGTGTGGAAGGGTTCCGGGGCGTCGTTTGTGATGCCTGGCCAGCCCACCCAGCAGCCTTGCTCGGCCTCCAGCACTGGCGACAAAGCAGTAACCAAGCCGCCAGGCGAGGCCTTCCAGGTGCGGGTGCCGTCCGGTTGGATCTCCAGATCCACGGGGAGGCGGTTGGCCACCACCACGAAGGAATTGTCGTGGCCAGACATTGTTCTTAGGCCTTCTTCGTGGTCTTCTTAGAAGCCTTCTTGGCGGTCTTCTTTGTGGACTTCTTGGTCGACTTCTTCGTTGCCTTCTTGGTGGTCTTCTTCGAAGATTTCTTGGTTGTCTTCTTCGAGGACTTCTTAGAAGCCTTCTTTGGCGCAGCGTCTTCCTGCTCTGCCAGAACCTTCTTGTGTACCAAGCCATCTGGCTCGACGCCGAGCATGGACATCAAGGTCACGCCATCGAGGAAGTCCTCAGCATAAGTAGCGACGATGCGGCGCGCAGCGCGGGCGGTCTCCTCCTCGACTGCATTGTTCTGGTCTGCAGCGGGCTGAGTGTCAGTGACCTTTGGTGGCACGAAGTCCTCCTGAACGAGTTGTGAAAGCTTTCAGACCGCATATTCTACGCCATGCGGCCGTGCGGTGCGGATTCGGGGCTATGTGCGCAGAGATCTATTTTGTGGGCCTGGGTTATGGCGCCGGGCACGGCGAGGATTTCGCCCTAACTGCCAAATCGGTGCCGTGCAGGGAAGGCGAGTTCAGGTGGTGAATGCATCTATACAGCTAGGAGGTTGTGTAGATGTCAAGTGATAAGAGGCTGTGTGAGCGGTACGTGGAGGCGTATCTGCATGATGCGCGTCCGATGTCGGTGATCCTGAAGGAGTTGGGGGTCTCGAAGGCTACGGCGAAGGTGTGGCGTCAGGCTGAGGGCCTTAGCCGTGGTCAGCGTCAGCGGAGTCTGACTGAGAATAAATTCAAAGATCAGTACCAAAAGGTCGTTGCTCTTGTAGAAAGCGGCCAGTCTGCGCATAGCGCACTGAAAGAGACTGGTTTCCCACAGACTGCTTACCGATACCTTGCCCAAGACGGTATCGAACTCGCTAATACCAGTCGCGGTGGAGCCATACAACGCGAGCGGGATCGCATCGCTAAAGCTTTGAAACTTGTTGACGCTGGAAAAAGCTATAAACAGGCTGGCCAGGTGGTTGATCGCTGCGGGGCCCGACCCCCGGAAAGTGGACACATCGGGG
>NZ_KV810464.1:0-9579 GCF_001812805.1 Corynebacterium sp. HMSC078H07
TGCCACTGGCGATCACCGGCGTGCTGGGCCTGGCGGCCGTGGTGTTGGTCCACGAGGTTGCCGAGGTCATCGTGATCTTGAACGGTCTGCGCGCCGCACGAACGAAGCGCTGAGGCTGCGACCGGCGAGCGTTATGGCCTAACCCCTTTGATCTATGAGCCACGAAATGTCCCTTAAGCCAGTTTGGGGCTTTGAAAACGGGCAACCGCCGTTTCGGCAGAAATAGGTGATGGCCCGCGCCTCGGGGGGGGGGTGCGCGGGCCATCTGTAACCCGGCATCGGGGGGGGTGCGCCGGGGCAGGCCGCACTGTATATCGGGGCCTTGCATCACACATTATGGCACGGCTTGGAAAAGATGACAACAGCTTGAGGCAACATTCCTTGAGAATCTTTTAAGAACGTCGCTGCGCGCCCGATTTGTGCTGCTGAGAGGCTACGATGAGCACTGTAACTCGCACAGATACCGGCAAGGTGCACTCCATGACCGAACACTTTTCTACGCCCAGCGGCAATGCTCGCGTGGCCGCGTTCTTCGACTTGGACAAGACCATCATCGCCACCTCCTCGGCCTACGCTTTTGGCCGGGAGTTCATGCACAACGGGCTCATTACCCACACTGAGGCGCTGCAGTTATCGCTGGCCAAAGCTAGTTACATGCTTGCCGGGCACAGTAGCGAGCATATGGATGCCACCCGGGATCAGCTTGCCGCCATGGTGGCCGGCTGGTCGGTACAGAAGGTCCACGACATTGCAGTGGAAACAATGCACACGGTGGTTACCCCCACTATTTATGCCGAGGCGCGCGATCTCATTGCTGCGCATCGTGAAAAGGGCCATGAGGTGGTGATCATTTCGGCGTCGGCAAGCGTGCTGGTCAAGCCCATCGCTGAGGAGTTGGGGATTGAACACGTCGTGGCCACTGAACTCGCGGAGGAGAATGGCCAGTTTACCGGGGAGATTCTCTTCTACTGCAAAGGCGCCGCGAAGGCCGAGGCGCTAAAGCGCATGGCACAGCAGCTTGGCGTGGACAAGGACGCTTCCTACGCCTACTCGGATTCGGCCACGGATATCCCGATGCTCAAGCAGGTTGGGCACCCGGTGGCAGTCAACCCGGATCGGCTCCTGAAGAAACATGCCGCAGATAATGACTGGGAGACCCGTACATTTAAAGACCCTGTACCGCTCTTTACCCCGCCGAGCGCCCGCGAGTTTGGGATTGGCTCAGCGGTGTTGGCGGGGATTGCGGCACTCATCGTCGGTGGCGTGCTGATCGCGCGCCAACGCAACAAATAAATGCAGGCCTAAGACTTAAGCCGCGCGGGCAATGCCGTCGGCTTCTTTAGCGCCGGCGGTCCAGGCCTGAAGTAGCAGCGAGAGCAGCTCAGCAGGGGCCTCGTCATAGGTGGACAGTGCCGAGCGATACGCGGCGCGGTGGCGGTTGAGGTAGGTTTCCGGCACGGCGAAGCCGCGTGGATCGAAGCCGGTATGAATTGCTGCGGTGCGGGCGGCAACGAGCGCCACGACGGTGCTGCGCTCCCCAAAAAGCTCGCGCGCGGCAATCTCCGCATGCAACACGACCGGCAGCAAGCGGTCATAGTCCACGCCGGCTCGATGAGTGATGAGCTGCGCCAACGCCTGGACCACCGCGGGTTCTTGGGTGGGACGGCCAGGCCCGCCCGAAGCGACGTCAATTCGGGCCAGGACCTGCAGCGGAGCCCGCGCGAAGGTGCGCACCGTCGTGGCCTGAACCTCGGGGGCGAGGAGGGAGTAGGCACTGACGGTTGGGGGGACGTCGGCAAGCGCAAGCGAGGCGCCATCGATTGCCGCGCACGCCCGTGCCCCGCGCAGCAGGGACTCCGAGGAAATCACCTCAAATTTGCGCAACCCCGCGGGCCGGCGGTGCACGCGGGCGATAGCACTGACTGCCGCCGCCGCGTTCTCCTCTACCCCGGATAGGGCCATCAACGGGGTCAGCGGGTCAGAACTAGGCATACCCATTACAATAACGCCGTACCCAAAAATGCGGGCCGCACCACATGGACTCTGAAAAGTTCATTACTATGGCCGATATAGATTGCGACAAAACAGTAGGAGTTTTTAACCGTGAGCAACGACGGACTATTCACTGACGGGTCCAACCAGTTCGCCCCGAAGGTAGACAGCATCCCCCTGAGTGATGCCGATACCTCCCGCCGCGGCGAAGCGTCCATCGGCCAGCTGGTCTCTAACGCTACCGAGCAGATGTCCCAGTTGGTGCGCTCCGAGGTGGAGCTGGCTAAGACCGAGCTCGCCGCCTCCGCCAAGAAGGGCGGCATCGGCGCGGGTATGTTCGGCGTCGCCGGCACCGTGGCGCTGTACAGCTCCTTCTTCTTTTTCTTCTTCCTCGCAGAGCTGCTAGCTAAGTGGCTCGACCGCTGGGCTGCGTTCCTCATCGTCTTCCTGCTCATGGTGGTCATCGCCGCCGTTGTGGCCTTTATCGGTTTCAAGCAGGTTAAGCAGGTTAAGGCACCGGAGAAGACCATTGAGTCCACGAAGGAACTCAAGAAGCTGGTCCCGGGCCGAGCTGAGAAGTCCATCGAGCGCGGCCTCTACACCTAAATTTTAGGGTCCTTTCGCTTTCCCCCTTTACCCCCGCCCCTCGTCCCTGAGGGGCGGATTTCGTCTATTGAAAGGCCTGCAGCAATGACGTCCCTGTCCCCGTCCGTGGTGGAGCTCGACGGCCCCTTTGAGCGCGAGTTCCTTCACACGCGCGGCATCCGCCTCCACGCCGCGACTGCCGGCAACCCGGACAATCCCCTCGTGGTGCTGTTGCATGGCTCCTTCGGCGGATGGTTCGACTTTCGGGATGTCATCGCAGTGCTTGCCGACGCCGGCTTCCACGTCGCCGCCCTCGACATGCGCGGCTTCGGACTGTCGGATAAGCCTCCACTGGAACCTGGGCAAGATATTCGTGTCGCAGTGGGAGACGTCAGTGGGGCAATCCGGGCGCTAGGCCATGACGATGCTTTCCTCGTTGGTGCTGATACCGGTGGTGCGGTGGCGTGGGCGCTGGCGACGGAGCGCCCTGAGCGTGTCCGAGGACTGGTATCTGTTTCCGCCGCGCACCCGGCTGACCTGCGCCGCGCGATTGCTGCCCGCCCGTGGGACTTTGGGTGGGTACTCCTGCGCGCGACGTTGTGCCGCATGAGTTGGCTGCGCACGCCGCGGTTGCTGATGCGCGAATCCGCCTACCGTCGGGAAATGGATCTCGATGCGCTCGGTTCCTTCAGCGAAGACGCGCGCGAGGAATCTCTGCGCTTGCGCATTGCCGCTTCCCAGATTGGCAATGTGCGTCGCGGCATTTTGTGGAATCACCGGCTGCGCACGGCCGTCGTACCGTTGAGTTGGCTCGACCTTACGGTTGCCGCGCCGGTGTTGTTTATCCATGCTGATCAGCTGTTGTGGCGGCCGGTGGCCCGCCGCGCGGCAAAGCGCTGTCGCGGAAGTTTTACCGCCACGACGATTCCTGGAACCAAGAATCTGCCTTTCTTGGAAAACCCGCGTGGTTTCGCTCAGACCCTCACCCAATGGATGCGAAGTACGTAACATACATGGAAATTCAGTGCCCTACCCCACACAGGGGGTGGGGTATATTTTTATTCTTCGAGGAAAACGCAGGTCGGCGGCGAATACCTAACGTACTATAGCTTTTATCACAGGACATATTTTCCGATTCCTTGTATGTAAGACACGGCACACGGTAGCTTCATAACAAACCAAACCACAGGTTTTCTACATCTTTCGCACCACGGAGGTCTAAGACCCACATGACGCTCAAGAAGACGCTTGCCGTTGTTTCCGCCGCTACCCTGCCGCTCACCCTCGCGGCCTGTGGCGGCGATTCCGACTCCGGCTCCACCGCTGCATCCGGTTCCGGCGACGGAATCATCGTTGTGAACGGCTCCGAGCCGCAGAACCCGCTGATCCCAGCCAACACCAATGAGGTCGGCGGCGGACGCATCGTTGACTCCCTCTACTCCGGCCTCGTCTACTACGACGGCGACGGCGAAGCTCAAAACGAGCTCGCTGAATCTATCGAGCCGAATGATGACAACACCGAGTTCACCGTCAAGCTCAAGGAATCCAAGTTCTCCGATGGCTCCCCGGTCACCGCGAACAACTTCGTTGATGCGTGGAACTACGCCGTAGCTAACGACCAGCTCAATGCGTCCTTCTTCTCCAACATCAAGGGCTTTAAGGAGGGCGTCGAGAAGCTGGAGGGCCTCAAGGTCGTCGACGACCTCACCTTTACCATCGCCCTGAACAGCCCAGAGCAGGACTTCCCGGCACAGCTGGGCTACTCCGCGTTCTACCCGCTCCACGAGTCTGCATACGACGACATGGACGCCTACGGCCAGAACCCGATCACCAACGGCCCATACAAGCTGTCCGAGTGGAACCACAACCAGGACGCGACCGTCGTTCCAAATGATGAGTACAAGGGCGGACAGACCCCGCAGAATGACGGCATCAAGTTCGTCTTCTACGCCTCCCAGGACGCTGCCTACGCCGACCTGCTCTCCGGTAACCTCGACGTTCTCGACGCCGTTCCGGACTCCGCCTTCGACGTTTACGAGGCAGACCTCGGCGAGCGCGCAGTAAACCAGCCCACCGCCGTATTCCAGTCCTTCACCCTGGGTGAGAACCTCGAGCACTTCTCCGGTGAGGAAGGCGCTCTGCGCCGCCAGGCCATCTCCCATGCGATTAACCGCGAGGAGATCACCGAGACCATCTTTAAGGGCACTCGCACCCCGGCCAAGGACTTCACCTCCCCGGTTCTGCCGGGCTACACCGAGGACATCAAGGGCAACGAGGTCCTGAAGTATGACCCGGAGAAGGCCAAGAAGCTGTGGGAAGAGGCAGACAAGATCAACAAGTGGGATAACCCGTCCCTGGAGATCGCCTACAACTCCGACGGCGGCCACAAGAGCTGGGTAGACGCCACCACCAACTCTGTTAAGAACGCCCTCGGCATCGAAGCGGTCGGCGCTCCGTACCCGGATTTCAAGTCCCTGCGCGATGAGGTCACCAACCGCACCATCAAGACCGCCTTCCGTACCGGCTGGCAGGCAGACATCCCGAGCCAGGGCAACTTCCTTGCCCCCCTCTACAAGACTGGCGGTTCCTCCAACGACGGCGACTACGCTAACTCGGACTTTGACAAGGCTCTCAACGAAGCCCTGACCGCCCACTCCGACGACGAGGCCAACAAGAAGTACATCGAGGCTCAAGAGGTCTTGTTCAAGGATCTGCCGGCCATCCCGCTGTGGTACTCCAACGCCACCGGCGGCTACTCCGAGAACGTCGACAACGTCGTCTTCTCCTGGAAGTCCCAGCCGGTGTACTACAACATCACCAAGAAGTAAGCCTTCACCCAGGCTTTTCGCTTGACCCCCGCAACCTCGGTGGAGCGGGGGTCTCCCCACGTTTTTACCCATAAGTGTGATTCGAAACGCTCTATAGATTTCTCACTACCTTAGATCACACACTAAAATCCTTATGAGCTACGTGGGCGCCTGTTAAGAGGGCGTCGACAAGCACCTGCCCACAAACGAGTAAAGGACCACACTATGTTGCGCTATATCGGGCGCCGAGTGCTCCAGATGATTCCGGTGTTCTTCGGAGCCACCCTGCTCATCTACGCGCTCGTCTTCTTGATGCCCGGCGACCCTGTCGAAGCCCTCGGCGGTGACCGCGGCCTTACCGAGGCTGCCCGCGCCCGCATCGAGGCCGAATACAACCTCGACAAGCCGTTCATCATCCAATACCTGCTCTATATCAAGGGCATCTTCATGCTGGACTTCGGCACGACCTTCTCCGGCGTGCCCGTGACCCAAGTGATGGCAAACGCCTTCCCGGTCACCGTCAAACTCACCGTCATGGCCATCATCTTCGAGGCTGTCTTCGGCATCTTCTTCGGCGTTGTCGCCGGTATGCGCCGCGGCGGCTTCTTCGACTCCACCGTGCTGGTCATTTCCCTGCTGGTCATCGCTGTGCCGTCCTTCGTCATCGGCTTTGTCTTCCAGTACATCGTGGGCATCAAGTGGGGTGTGTTGCCGGTGACCGTCGGCGCGAACGCCACCGTGAAGTCACTCCTCATGCCGGCAATGGTGCTCGGCGCCCTCTCGCTGGCCTACGTCATCCGCTTGACCCGCCAGTCCGTGGCGGAGAACCTGCGTGCTGACTACGTGCGCACCGCCCGCGCGAAGGGCCTTTCCAACGGTGCGGTGACCCGCCGCCACGTGCTGCGTAACTCGCTGATTCCCGTGGCCACCTTCATCGGTGCCGATATCGGTGCACTCATGACCGGTGCGATTGTCACCGAGGGCATCTTCGGCATCAACGGCGTCGGCGGCACCATGTACCAGGCCATCCTGCGCGGCGAGCCGACCACGATTGTGTCCTTTACGACGGTCCTGGTGATCATCTACATCATCGCCAACCTGCTCGTTGACCTCCTGTACGCCGTACTTGATCCGAGGATCCGCTATGCCTAACTTCGAGAAAACTACCCCCTACCCGGGCCAAGAGCACTTCGTTTCCGCGACCGACGAGACGGGCCTCGGCGCAGTCGACGCCGTCAAGGACGAATCTGCGCCCTCCTCCCAGTGGGGCGAGGCCTGGCGCTACCTGCGCCGCCGCCCACTGTTTTGGATTGCGGCCGTCATGATCCTCGTGGCCATCCTCATGGCCGTCGTCCCAGGTCTGTTTACCAATACCGACCCGCGCCTGTGCGAGCTATCCAAATCCCTTGCCCCGGCTGAGCCCGGCCACCCATTCGGATTTAACCGCCAAGGCTGCGACATTTACTCCCGCGTCATTTACGGTGCGCGGGCGTCGGTAGCCGTGGGCGTTCTTACCACCCTCCTCGTGGTGGTTCTAGGCTCCCTCATCGGTGCCGTCGCTGGTTTCTTCGGTGGCTGGATCGACTCCGTGCTGTCCCGCATCACGGACATTTTCTTCGCCATCCCGCTGGTGCTGGCCGCCATCGTGGTCATGCAGATGTTCAAGGAGCACCGCACCATCATCACGGTGGTCTTAGTCCTCGGCCTCTTCGGCTGGGTATCCATCGCCCGTATTACCCGCGGCGCGGTGGTCTCCATCAAGAACGAGGAGTTCGTCCAGTCTGCGCGCTCCATCGGCGCATCGAACTGGCACATCCTGTTCAGCCACATCCTGCCGAACGCTGCTGCCCCCATCATTTCCTACGCCACCGTGGCGCTGGGTACCTACATCGTGGCGGAAGCTACCTTGTCCTTCCTGGGCATCGGTTTGCCGCCCACGTTCGTGTCCTGGGGCGGCGACATCTCCGACGCGCAGGCGTCCCTGCGCGTAGCCCCGGCAGTCCTGTTCTACCCGGCGGGTGCGTTGGGCCTGACCGTGTTGAGCTTCATCATGATGGGTGACGTCGTCCGCGACGCGCTCGATCCGAAGGCGAGGAAGCGTTAATGACTACTCCACTTCTTGAAATGAAGGACGTCCACATCTCCTTCACCACGTCCACCGGCGTGGTAGAGGCCGTGCGTGGCGTCAATATGTCCATCTACCCGGGCCAGTCCGTGGCCATCGTGGGCGAGTCAGGCTCGGGTAAGTCCACCACGGCGATGTCCATCCTGGGGCTTTTGCCGGGAACCGGCAAGGTCACCGGCGGCCAAATCCTCTTCGAAGGTGAGGACATTACCCACTACAACAACAAGCAATTCGAAGCGCTGCGCGGCAACAAGATTGGCCTGGTCCCGCAGGATCCGATGTCCAACCTCAACCCGGTGTGGCGCATCGGCACGCAGGTCGAGGAATCCCTCAAGGCCAACAACGTCGTGGAGGGCTCCGAGCGCCACAAGCGCGTCGTCGAGCTCCTAGAGGAGGCCGGGCTTCCCGACGCCGAACGCCGCGCCAAGCAGTACCCCCACGAGTTCTCCGGCGGTATGCGCCAGCGCGCGCTCATCGCTATTGGCTTGGCTGCGCGCCCGAAGCTGCTCATCGCCGATGAGCCCACCTCCGCCCTCGACGTGACGGTGCAGAAGACCATTCTGGATCACTTGGAACACCTCACTGAGGAGCTGGGTAATGCGGTGCTCTTCATTACCCACGACCTAGGTCTGGCCGCCGAGCGCGCCGAGCACCTCATCGTCATGCACCGAGGCCGCATCGTGGAGTCGGGCCCCTCGCGGGAGATTCTGCGTTCCCCGCAGCACCCCTACACGCGTCGGCTTGTCGACGCCGCCCCCTCCCTCGCCTCTTCCCGCATCCGCGCCGCCAAAGAAGCCGGCGTGGAAGCGAAGGAGCTGAAGACCGGCGAGGCCAACGCCGCCGACGGCGCCCACAGTAGCGCCGAAACTTCTGCGGTGGAGCCGGGTGCCGCTGTTCCGCTCTCCGCGCAGTCGACCGCCTCTGATGCCGCAGCGCCAGGCACTGCGGAACCGGTGATTTCGGTGCGCAACCTGACCAAGGAGTTCAACATCCGTGGCCAGCGCGGTGAGAAGAAGCATCTCAAGGCCGTGGACGATGTTTCCTTCGACATTCGCCGCGGCACCACCTTGGCCTTGGTGGGCGAGTCTGGTTCCGGCAAGTCCACGGTGGCCAACATGGTGTTGGGTCTTTTGGAGCCGACCTCCGGCACCATTGAATTCGAAGGCCGCGATACTTCGACGCTGTCGAAGAAAGAATTGTTCAACCTGCGTCGCAAGATGCAGGTGGTCTTCCAAAACCCGTATGGCTCGCTGGACCCGATGTACTCGATCTATAAGTGCATCGAAGAACCCCTCGCGCTGCACAAGGTTGGTTCCCGCAAGGAACGCGAGGCCCGCGTGGCCGAGCTTCTCGACATGGTCTCCATGCCACGCTCGGCTATGCGCCGCTACCCCAACGAGCTGTCCGGCGGTCAGCGCCAGCGCATCGCCATTGCCCGCGCGTTGGCGTTGAAGCCGGAGGTCATCGTCCTCGATGAGGCCGTCTCCGCC
The DNA here is from genome assembly GCF_001812805.1 of Corynebacterium sp. HMSC078H07. Lineage (GTDB taxonomy): Bacteria > Actinomycetota > Actinomycetes > Mycobacteriales > Mycobacteriaceae > Corynebacterium. Next base: position 9,000 of record NZ_KV810464.1, read on the forward strand.
CTCGACGTGTTGGTGCAGAACCAGATCATCCAGCTGCTGGCCGAGCTTCAGTCCGAGCTCAGCCTCTCCTACCTCTTCATTACCCACGACCTCGCGGTGGTCCGCCAGACTGCCGATGACATCGTGGTCATGAAGAAGGGCCAGGCCGTCGAGCAGGGCACTGCCGACGACATCTTCGAGAACGCCCAGCAGGACTACACCCGCAACCTCATCAACTCGGTGCCGGGTATGCACCTGGAAATCGGTACCGGCCACTAGCCTGCGCTTAGCGACGCCTCCCAACCCGCCAACCTCCTCTGGTCGGCGGGTTTCGCCGTCTCGGCGCTCGCCTCCACTAGCTGTGGGATCGCCGATGTGCCCGCTAACCGTGGTGTGGTTCGCGGGTTTCGGCGCGGGCGCGTGGTTAGGCGTTCCGGCGCTCGCGTTGCCTCATCGCGGGCGTTTAGCCTGCACGCGGCGGTGGGGCGGGCGGCTGGCCTGTTCCTGGCGGCGGGTCGGGTGGCTGGCCTGTGGCTTGTCCTGTTTGTTCGGCGGCGAGTCTGGCTATGGCTTCTTGGTATTCGGGCATGGCGGTAATTGG
>NZ_KV810464.1:9679-9922 GCF_001812805.1 Corynebacterium sp. HMSC078H07
TGTAGCTCACCCCGGTATTCAACCGGAACATGTAGCCCCTGCCTGTGGGTCGTTTGGGGTCATCGTCGTTAATACCGTTGTGGTAGGCGCACAGGAAGGTGAGGTTTTTAATGTTGGTGAATCCTCCTGCCTGCCAGGGGATGAGGTGGTGGACTTGGCAGTAGTCTGCGGGTTTGTTGCAGCCGTCGCGTGAGCAGGTTTGGAATTCGGCTGCCAGGCTGATGCGTTGTTTCCAGCTGGCAT
>NZ_KV810465.1:0-62190 GCF_001812805.1 Corynebacterium sp. HMSC078H07
CACCACGGTGTTACTAGATACCCCCGCGCAACAGATAGCGCCTTGAAGTCGATGCTGCCATCGTCTTTGCGTGGAATCTCGTCCTCATCCATATAGCGCAGCTTTTCGCCCATAAACTCCCGCCAGCTATCATAAAACCCCTGGTAGGCGTCCTGGAAGTCGCTCACACACGGAATGCCAAAAGCATCGATGATGCACTGCGAGAAGGTTGACCACACAAAATATGGATGCCAGTCCTCATGACCTACTTCTTCATAGGCTTCAGCCCAGCGAACGGCTTGCGCAAGGGTAAAGGGCTCGCCATGATTCGGAATGTTGTAGGTGTCCATGACCAGCACGTTTTTGCACCCTTCCGGGAACTTCGAGGCTGGAAATAGGTCATGCACGGTATCGGTGGTAATTGAAGCGACCATTCCGCTATCAATGCAATCGAACCACGCACCGAGTGGGGTGCCGTGGCGCATGCAGCCGACCCAAATCTGCGGGATGTCGAGCTTTCTACCTTCAGGTGAGTACGCACTATGTGCAGCAGGTTGAGCCATGATGGCCTCCTTGAAAAAGAATGAGAGTGTAGATATCACCTCTTCTGTCGGTGGCCAGAGTCCTGGCCACCTTCACACATGGGAAAGAGGACTCCTACCGTGCAGCCTTGCGGGCAAGTTCCATTGAGCGAGTGCCTGCGTGTTGGTAGCGCATCGCAGCCTGGATGGTTGAGTGACCAAGATAGCTTTGAATCTCAGCCAGAGAAGCGCCACTTTCTTGGGCATAGCGGGTACCTGCGTAGTGTCTTAGGTCATGAAAGCGCAACCCCGGCTGGTCAATGGCCTCGCGCGCTTTGACCCAATGAGGGCGAAATGTGTGGTAGGAAAGCGGTTTGAGCGGATTCGTTGGAGACGACCACAAGCGCTTGCCTGCTGGGGTATCGAGTGCTTTAGCAGCGATAAAGGGCGCGTCTTTGCCAAAGATGTACACCTCGCGAATACCAGCAGCACTCTTGGGCGGGCTTTTCACCCAGCCTTCTGCTGGTGAGTACGTCCACTCTTTGGCCACACGGATAATAACGCCATCGACGTTGTCAGTGGCCTGACCAGCCTCATTAAGCTCGTAGAGAATCTCAATATCCTTGCGCTCAAGTGCAATGATTTCCCCGAAGCGCAAGCCACCACCAGCAGCAATGCGTACAATATCGCGATAGCGCGGGATGATGAGCTCAATGATGTCGTCGATCTCTTTATCGGTCGGAAAGACGGTCTCGCGGTTACTAGAGGCTTTTGAGCCTCCCGGAACCGTACACGGGTTGGATTCAATAAGACCGTCTTCAACAGCGGTTTTGAGCACGGACTTTAAAAAGTCATACACGCGCGCTGTTTGTGTGGCAGCTTGCCTGCTGGATTCGGCATACCACTGGCGAATGGAAGCAGAAGTAAATTCATCAAGCGGGGTATCGCGAAAGCAGGCAAGCCTGCCGGTGGTGATATAGCGCTCGTATTCCACGCGAGTGCGCATCTTTAAGTGCTGGCCATCACTACGTGTGCGCTCAAAGATCCATGTGTGAGCAAAGTCATAAAAGGTCGGTAGCTTCTTTGTGGGCTTGATTTCTAGACGCTCTTTAGGATGTGTCCACTTACCGCTGGCGATAAGCACTTGCTCGCTAGCAAGCCAACTATCGGCGGCAGCTATCGTCGGAAAGCTTTGGGGAGCTGAGATCCTCACGCGATTGGTACGCGTGGAGTAGGGCGCGTTATAGCGCGCTTGGAACCTACCGTTTTTGAGTTTTCGAATCGTTCCAAAGGATCGAGACTTCTTGTCTGGCATAGCGGGTCTACCTCCTAGTGACAGATCGCGTGGCCACCCGGTGGCCACATGTTGTTACAATCCGTCAATTTCTGGCTATCTGTGTCTTAACTTAACGCGTTTACCAGCGTAAACGCTTGTTAACCAGTATATACAAACTGGTTCGAGCCCAGTTGGAGGAGCAAACAGCGGACTCGTTGACTATAGCAATAGTCAACGAGTCTTTTGCTTTTACGTTCAAGGGTTTGCGGGGTTAAGCCTTTGCGGGGCCCAACTCAGCCCCGAAGCACTTTTAACCTCTCAGAAACTTTGACGAAAGGTTCCTGCTCTATGCTGTCTATGCCTCATCATCGACTACCTCTCGAAGGAACTTTTTCTCATGCGTATTCGTGCTCTCGCACTTGCAACTGCTGTTGCTTGTGCTGTTTCCCCAGCTACAGCTTTGGCTGCTGATGGTTCGACCTACTACTCCACCAAGCAACACTATGAGCCGCAGGGTTCTACCTACGCTGAGGCACCCGCCGGCTTCCAACAGATCTACACGTCGACCGTCAACCGCCACGGATCCCGAGGCCTGTCCAGCTTCAAGTACGACGACCTAGCACAACAGATGCTGGAGTACGCCAAGGAGCACGACCATCTAACCGAGTTGGGCGAAAAGCTCATCCCTCAGGTTGAAGCCATGATCATCGTGAACAAGGAACTCGCGGGCGGTACTGGCCAGGAAGCCGGCTATGGCAACCTCACTGTCGTCGGCCGTGAGGAACTGCAGGGCATCGGGCAACGCAATGCTCAGCGCAACTCCGCATTGATGGACCGCATCGAGAATGACGGCCTTAAGGTCAAGTACATTTCTTCCGGCGAAGACCGCGCAAATGACTCCGGCTGGAACTTTGGTAAGTCCTGGCTTTCGGCAAATCCACAGTTGTCAGACAATCTTGTCGATGGCATGGAGGATGGCCACGTCACCATTGAGACGCGGACCGACCTCATGTACGCGCACAAGGATAAGAATGCCCCTTCCTATGAAAAGTACTCGGAATGGAAAGACTCCGAGACCCTCGACAGCAAGGTCGAGGAGGCGTATGCCAAACCAGCATCACAGACCGCTGCACGCAGCCTGCTAAACAAGATCTTCACCGAGGATTTCATCGCGGGCCTCGAAGACGGCTCCATCAGTTTTGTGGGCAGAGAAAAGGACGACAAGACAGTCGAGGGCATTGTGGACGCCGCCCTGCAGTTCTACAACCTGTACATCATTGCCCCCGCTCTTGCCCATGAGGAGAAGACTCCGGCAGAGGGGTGGATCTTTGACCAGTACATGGATGAGGCGAGCGGCCCGACCTTTGCCTACCTCCTCGACGTTGAGGACTACTACCAGAAGGGCCCTGCTATCGAAGGCCAGACAGTGGCCTACGACAACTTCGAACCGCTGCTCAAGGAAATGATTCAAGGCGTCAAGGACCGCGCCGACGGCGGTGACATCGCGGCTGAGTATCGCTTTGGTCATGCGGAAACCATCATTCCTCTGGCAGCTTTGCTGAAGCTCCCTGGCTCTGAGAAGGGCACCCCACTCGATGAGCTCTACTCGTGGGAAAACTCTGACTGGCGCGGCGACAAGGTCGCTCCGATGGGTGCCAATATTCAGTGGGACGCTTTCCAAAACGAGCACGGAGAGACGCTCGTGCGCATGCTGTACAACGAGAAGGAAATCGCCTTCCACGACGGTTGTGAGCCCATCGCTGAGGGGTCGATGTTCTACACCATCGATGAGCTTTCTGAGTGTCTGCCGCTTGGCTCCACATCAAACCACTCCAAGGCTCAGCTCAAAGATGACAAGAAGCACGAAACTCCTAAGCCGTCATCATCTGATGCCGTGTCTTCCAAGACCGAGGTGTGGGGTATCGTCGCTGCGGTCATCGGTGCCTTGGCAATCGCTGTAGGTACCGCTACTGCCAATGCTGCGCAGATTAAGAGCATCCTCAATAAGTATGGAATCCATTTGCCTTGGTAATCCGCGTAGTTACGGCTCAGCTGGAGTCTTGTGACTAGCGCTTAACCACGTGGACATCCACCCCGCCAAAGAGGCTGAAGCAGTTCACCACAATTTCTGGGGCGCTGGCGGGGAGGTCTGCGGGGTCAACGGCGCCGTCCTCGATCTTGATGTCGTGGCCGCCGAAGAGTCCGACACCGCTCACGCGGACACGGAAGCCTTCAGGAACCCAGACATCGACTCCTCCGAAGATACCGACCGCCTTAATAGTCGTGACATGCTCTTGGAGTACTGCACCGCGTAGATCAATGTCTGTACCGCCGAACATGCCGACCGTGGTGTGGTGAGACGCTATGGGCGCGCCACGGACCGTGGTACCACCGAAGATTCCGACTGAAAGGGCCTGGGCGCCGTGCACGCCTGGCTCGACTTGAGCCAAGACGCGTTCAACAATAGGCACTATCTCTTTGTTCGAGTTCACGCCGCTGAGCTCATGGGGGCGCTGCTCCGCAAGCTCGTGGCTCCCGAAAAGAACTTGCTCGGGGTCCTCGAGCACATCAGAAACGAGGTCGACCAGCTCACCGCGCGTTGTCGCATCGGAACACTGCTGTGAGCGTTCCTCGAACTCATTGACGCTGAGTTGGCCCACCGACATGGCATCGGCCAACACTTGCGAGGCGGTGATGCGCTGGGAGTTTGTGCACTTGATGTCGCGTGATTCCATACCTTCATGTTACGTGGCGTCACGCATGACTGTGCGGAAAAGAACGGTAGTCTTCCCCGCACAGGAGGCGGTTAGGACTCGATATCAGGCGCGAAATCAGGGAGGCGCTCGCCTACTCCAAGAAGCTCAGCAATGGCTGCCACAGCACGCGCTGCACCCTTGCCGTCACCGTAGGGGTTGACGGCATTGGCCATGGCGTCGTAGGCCGCGGCATCGTCGAGCAGCAGCTTCGCCTCCGCAACGATGAGACTGCGGTTGGTGCCGACGAGCTTCACGGTGCCGGCGACAACGGCCTCGGGGCGCTCAGTGTTCTGGCGCATCACCAGAACCGGCTTGCCCAGTGCCGGGGCTTCTTCCTGAACTCCGCCGGAGTCCGTGAGGATAATGGCGGCACGATCTTGCAGCTTAGTGAACTGGTCATAAGGCAGCGGATCCGTGATGATGACGTTGGCTAGAGCCTCAACCTCCGGCAACACGGCGTCGCGGACCTTGGGGTTAAGGTGCAGTGGGAGCGCAAAGTTGATGTCTGGGTAGGCCTCAGCCAAATCCTTGACTGCGCCACCGATTTCCTTCATCGCTTCAAGGTTCTCACGGCGATGGGTGGTGACGACGACGAGGCGCTTGTCGGATGCTGCGGCTTCCTGCAGTGCTGGGTCTTCAAACTCGGTGTTCCAGCTCGCAGCTTCGAGGAGTGCGTCGATAACAGTGTTGCCCGTGACCGCAATGTCCTTGGAGCGAACGTTTTCGCGACGCAGGTTCTCCATCGACCCTTCCGTGGGCGCGAGGTGTAGTTTCGCCACCTGACTGATAATCTTCCGGTTCGCCTCTTCGGGGAATGGTGAATCGATATCGCCGGTGCGCAGACCCGCTTCGAGGTGCACAACTTTCACGCCGCGGTGGAAACCTGCAAGAGCCGCAGCCATCGCCGTCGAAGTATCACCTTGGGCAATGATCACATCTGGGTTCTCGGCATCAATGATCTCATCCAAGCCCACTAGAGCACGGGAAACGATCTGGTTCAGACCCTGACCGGGAACCATCAGATGGAGATCTAGTTTCGGCTCAATGCCGAACATGGTGTTGACCTGCTCGAGCATCTCACGGTGCTGACCGGTGGAGACCGCGATGGATTCGAAGCGCTCGTCCCTGTCCAAGGCAGTGATAATGGGGGCAACCTTGATCGCCTCGGGGCGAGTGCCGTAAATAGTCATGATTTTAGGACGAGACATCGTTCTCCTTGGTGTGAAAGAAATGGAGACACATCAATTCTTCCATATGGGGGAATAGGAAAAGGAAGCGTTAGCGGCTAAGTGCAGCTATGGCGAGACTACGCTTACTGACCCATCGGGGTGAACACGCACCTGCGCACCCAACGCCTTCACCAGGTTAATGCGCTGCCACGAGCCGCTTGCGCCCTGCCAATCCAGTGGGGTGCCGGGCGCGGTGGCGGTTTGACGGAGGACGTCGGCGCGCTGTTCGTAGTTGAGGTTGGGGTGGGCTGCCTCAAGGAGAACGGGCGCAGCTTTCGGGACAATCATGGGCGCGTCCGGGTGGTAGATGGTGCTCAATCCGTAATCGGCCATAGGTTCATACCGCTCGGCGGCTTGGGCAGCGGTTGCATAGGCGGTGCCGGCGGCATTCTGTTCGGACACGAGGGTGGCGATGTCCTTGCCGGTGCGCCACTGGATCTCAGCACGGATTTCGGCTTCGGCTTGGTGGAGGGCATCGCGCATGCGCGGATCGCTGAAGCGGTCCGCCGCAGCGGCTAGGCCTGTCATGCGGCCACCGATGACGTCGAGCGGCGAATGCACGCCCATGACCACGCGGTGATTACCTGCCTCAGCGCCACGCAGAGCCAGCTGCGGGCCGACTTCCGGGAGCATGGTGGCCAATAGCGTGGTTACCCACACTGCTTGGTTGGTATGGCCGGAGGGGAAGGCTGGCGAATCCAGGTAGTAGTTCTTCGTGCCGTCGTTGTACCGGTTAATACGGTCCGGGGCCTGCTGGAAAGGTCGCGCAGCTTTGAAGTAGTGCTTTTCGGCAAAGGTAGAGCTGGCCAACCCACCCGCGCGGGCAAGGTAGCCATTGCCCAGAAGGTACTCGGTTTTAGGCAGGCGGTGCTCCGCCAAGGCATCACGGAAGGCTTGGCCAAGTTCCGGCCCCATAGCATCGGAGACAGCAGCCATGACGCCATCGGTGTCCGCGGCGGCGTCGCGTTGCGCGCGGGCGATGAGGGTGGCGTCGCCAGCCGCGGCGTTGTTGATGGCCACGGCTTTATCGAGGTCCTCAGCCATGGTGGTGGGGTTGGTCTTGATGTCGTCGTAAAGCCGCACCACTTCCCAGTACACGCCATACTGATAGGACGAGACATCGGAGGGAAAGCCCACCAAGTAGTCCGGGGTAAAGGGCCGGGGTGTGGGTGCGCCGGGGTGCTGTACTGGTGCTTCACCGGTGCTTGAGCCCGTCATGGGATCTGCGAGGGCGGGGATAGTGAAGGGAAGATCGGCCGCCTGGGCTGCGGGCTGGGCGGAGGTGGCCAGCAGCACGGCGGCAATCGGGGCCGCCAGCGCGCGGGAAAATGTAGGCATAAGGGATTTCTTACACCCTGCAGGTGTCCGCGACGTAACGAAAAGGTAAACGGCGATGGTGTGCCGCTAGTCTTCCGCGGCGCTGACCTCCCGAATTTCCTCCGGGCAGGCAGCACGGGGTTCGGCGGGGTTTAGGCTGGCAGTGAGAAGTGCCGCCATAGCCACGGCTGCCGACGCCGCATGCGTTCTCTTCGAATTCTCCACACAATTAACCTAACGTGACGCGAGCCGCAGGGGAAGCCCTTGGGGTAAAACTCTTCCCCGCTCCCCACTCAGCCTTACCCTGCGGGCTGGCGGCAGGTAGGCTGTGTCTCAGACGTGTACGTGTTGGCGGAGCCGCCTGCGCGCGTACTGTGAACGCTGATGTGAACGCCACCGCTGGTACTCGTTGCCGGCTGAAGAAGGGGATGACTAGTTTCCAATGATTCAATTTGTTGTGGGCGCTGCCGCCGGATATGTCTTTGGAACCAAGGCTGGGCGCAAGCGCTACCACCAAATTAAGGGCGCTTATGAAAAGGCCGTGAACTCCCCTGTCACCAAATCCGCGGTGCGCTCCGCGCGCAAGGCTGTGGCCAACCGCTTGGATCCGGACCCTCGCATGCGCGAGCTGAAGGACTACAACAAAGGGAAGCGCGGTAAGCGTGGCGCCAGCGGCACCACGGATGGGATGACGGCGGACCGGATTTACGAGCCGGACGAAGATTAGCGCGCACGCTACAGCGCGTGCGCATGGCTGCGGATTAGCGTCTGCGTCAGTTAGCGCACGCCGCGGAAGGCGCGGTCATTGAGCTCGCGGCGAGCTTGCTCGAGTGCGACGAGGTCGGCGAAGAGTGAGTTATAGGACTCTTCGTCGTCCGAGGGGCGCATGCGGCCGAGTTGGGCCTTGAGCTGGGCCACTTGGTCACCCACGCGGGCTTCCTGCAGGCGCGAGAGCACGGAATCGGCGTAGGCCTCCAGATCCGTATCGGGGTTGCCGGTCTCCCCCAGCTTGATGGGTTCCACGGCCAGCTCAGAGACGAAGTTGCGGGCCATAAGATCCGGCATCTCCCCGGCCACGGCGGCGAGCCATTCCACGCCGGGCTGTTCGGCACCGGCGGTCACGCCACCGAGGGTGGAGATAGCGCGGCGGATCGTGCGGTAGGCCTCGTTGGAATAGGCGTCCTCGGTAATACCATCGAAGTAGCTGCCGGCGATCTGCGGGTACTGCAGGGCCAGCTTGAGGGCCTCGCGCTGTGGCCACAGGTGTGGCTCGCGGGGACCGGGGATGTGCATGACGGGAGTATTGGCCTGCGCCGGTGCTGAGGACGTTTCCTCCAAGCTGGCAAAACGCGGGCGCTCCTGCTTTTTAGGTTTGCGGGCCTCCTGGCGCACCTGGTGGAGGACTTCCTCTGGGTCGGGCCAGCCCACCCACCCGGCGAGGCGACGGGCGTATTCGCGCTGCAGGGGTTGGTCCCGGATTTGGGCTACGACGGGCACGGCACGGCGCAGTGCTTGGAGGCGGCCTTCGGCCGAGTCGATGCTAAAGTCCGCGATGACGGAGCGAATGACGAACTCAAACATGGGGATGCGGTCCGCCACGAGGTCGCGCACGGCGGCATCGCCGCGCTCGAGGCGCAGGTCGCAGGGGTCCATGCCGTCGGGCGCAACGGAGACAAAGGACTGACCGGTGAACTTCTGCTCGCCCTCGAAGGCGCGCATGGCGGCTTTTTGGCCGGCCTCGTCGCCGTCGAAGGTGTAGATGAGCTCGCCGTGGAAGTAGGAATCATCGAGCATGAGGCGGCGCAACACTTGGAGGTGGTCCCCGCCGAAAGCGGTGCCACAGGAGGCTACGGCGGTCTTCACACCGGCGGCATACATGGCCATGACATCCGTGTAGCCTTCCACCACCACGGCCTGGTGCTGCTCCGCGATGTTGCGCTTGGCCAAGTCGAGGCCGAAGAGCACTTTGGACTTGCGGTAGAGCATGGTTTCGGGCGTGTTCATGTACTTGCCCAGCTTGTCATCGTCGAAAAGCTTGCGGGCACCGAAGCCGATGACGTTGCCGGAGAGATCCTTAATGGGCCATAGCAGGCGGCGATGGAAGCGGTCAATGGGGCCGCGCTTGCCCATCTTGGAAATACCTGCGGCCTCTAGCTCTTCGAAGGAAAAGCCCATGCGTAGCAGGTGCTTGGTGGCGGTATCCCAGCCCTCAGGCGCGTATCCACATTCAAAGTCGTAGATGATGTCCTTGGAAAAGCCTCGGTCCAGGAGGAACTCGCGGCCGGTAGCTGCCTGCGGGGTTTCTAACTGCTGGCGGTAGAACTCGTGCGCGGCCTTGTTGGCGGAGATAAGCCTTTGGCGGGTGCCGGGCTTTTCATCACGGGCACCGGTAGAGCCGCCTTGATAGTTGATGTGGTAGCCAATTTTTTGGGCTACCGCCTCCACGGCTTCCGGGAAGGTGACCTGTTCCATCTCCATGAGGAAGCTAAAGACATCACCGCCTTTACCCGTGGAGAAGCAGTGATAATAGCCGCGCTGCGGGCGCACGTGGAAGGACGGGGTCTTCTCATCTTTGAAGGGGCTCAGCCCCTTCAAAGAGTCGTAGCCAGCGGGTTTGAGCTGGACGTATTCGCCCACGATTTCTTCAATAGGCGCGCGTTCACGGATAGCTTGGATGTCGCTGTCCGGAATTCTGCCTCGTGCCATGCGTACAGAGTACCCCGCGCGGTGGACATGGAGCCATCGACGGTCAGGAGTCCTGTCTCGCGGCTTACAGTACGCGTGGACGGGATTTCAGTTTCGGCCCTATAGCTGCAATGATGGGAGGCATGTCCCAGTCCTCCCCCTCTAAGAAATCGCTACCTGCCTTGATTGGCGGTGCGGTGCTTGTGCTCGTTGCGGGTTACTTCGGCATCGACCTCGGTGGCGATGGCGGGAGCAGCAACAGCGGCCGGGCGGAACAGACCTCGGAGAAGGGTGAAAAGGGGGACATCGCCAAGCATGGCTCCGAGGAAGGTGACCTGCCCACCTGCGCAATGGACTCCCTACCCGAGCAGGCGGAGGAGACCGCGCAGGACATTCTGGCCGGCGGACCCTATGACTATCCGGACAATGACAACGTGCGCTTTGGCAATTATGAGGGCGTGCTGCCGCAGCAGGATAAGAATTATTACCGCGAATACACGGTGGAAACGCCAGGCATTGGTCACCGTGGCGCTAAGCGCATTGTCACTGGTGGTGGCAGTGAGACGGACCCGGACGTGTGGTACTACACCGATGACCACTACGAGAGCTTCTGCACGATTCCCGACGCCGAGTAGTGCGCAAGAACTAAAGGATTGTTAAACAGCATGGACCGCATTCTCATTACGGAGGCTATCCGCAGCCGCGAGGATTTCTATGGCGCGCTGGGCCGTCTGCGCAGCAACGCGGCGGGGGCGCCGCACAACCTCGATGACCTCGCGGATTTCTTGCGGGAGCAGCACATTCAGGCGATTATCGCCGCCGACTTTGACCTAGAGCAGGATGACTTGTCGCGGATTTCCTCGGTGTTGGAGGATCAGGGCGTAGCGCTCGTGCGCTAGCTAAGGAATCCGAAAAGCTCGGCGCTGCGCTGGGCAAGGCGTTCGAGTCGGGATTCGGTCATGGAGGCGATCTGGTCGATGATGGCGCGGTCGCGCTCCAGATCGTTCTCGGCCTGGTTCCACCACAGGGCGAAGGTGGCATCCAGCGAGCCGGGGGCGCCGGCGACAAGGTAGTCGTAGACGCGGTAGATGCGCTCGCGCTGGCGGTCTTGGCGGGCAAGGTGGGCAGGCTCGTCCATGACGTAGAGGACGGCGATGGTCTTGAGCAGGGTAACTTCCGCGACTGCTCCTGAAGGGACGTGGAGGTCACCATTCATGCGGCCGAGTGGACCGTCATTGGCTTCGAGGGTGGCGGAGACGGTAGCGCCTACGTAGCGGCCGACGAGCTCGGAGGTCATCTTCTTTAAGTTGGTATAGGAGCGCAGGGAATAGTCGAAGTTGCCGATGGCATTGATGATGTCCAGTTGGCGCAGGCGGTCGGCGGCCTCGAGGAGCTCGTCGGCGGTACCTCCGAAGGCCTTGGCGCCTTTGTCCGCGAGGTGGGCCAGCTCGACTAGGTCCCAGAGCACGCTGAGCGAGATACGGCGGGAGATGATGCCGTCTTCGACGTCGTGGACGGAATAGGCGATGTCATCTGACCAGTCCATCACCTGGGCTTCCATAGACTTGCGCTGGTCGGAGTGGCCCTTTCGGAGCCACTCCAAGACACCCGCGTCTTCGTCGTAGGCGCCGTATTTGCGGTTGAGTGTGCCGTCGGGGTTGGTCTTGGTCCAGGGATATTTGCAGGCGGCATCGAGAGAGGCGCGGGTGAGGTTGAGGCCATAGCTGTTCAGGCCTTCAGGTGTCTCGAGAACCACTTTGGGTTCCAGCTTGGTGAGGATGCGCAGGGTTTGGGCGTTGCCTTCGAAGCCGCCGAGGGCTACCTCGTTGAGCGCGTTCTCACCGTTGTGGCCGTAGGGTGGGTGGCCGATGTCGTGGGTCAGACCGGCCATATCGCACAGATCGGGGTCTAGGCCCAAGCCAGCGCCGATGCTGCGCGCAATCTGGCTGACCTCCAGGGAGTGGGTCAGGCGAGTACGCGGGGTATCGCCATCGCGGGGGCCAACGACCTGTGTCTTATCCGCCAGACGGCGCAGGGCCGCCGAATGCAGGACGCGGGCGCGGTCCCGGGAGAAGGCGCCGCGATGCTCCTCAGTGGAACTTAGGGCTGAGCCTTTGGGGCTCTCGGCGGCCAAGCGGGCGACGTCATCGGCGGAATAGTTGTAGCTCACAGGGCTTTAGTTTAGGCGCTGTCCTTATCCTGCTGGGGCTGCCTCGCGCCAATGACGCGGTGGCGCAGAGCCTGGTTGGGGCGGATAATGCGCTCGATGCGGTAGAAAGCCGTGCGCAGGCCGGCGGAGCGCTTCTCCCCTACGACGGTGCGCAGGCCCAGATAGATAAGCCCGCCAACCTCGTGGGCTAGGTAGCGCCACCACGGGATGGAAAAACGCGGCGAAGGGTAATAAGGCGTGCCGAGGACGGTGGCCGTGATTCCTTCCTGGCGGGCAATGAGGAAGGTGCGCAGGCGATGGAGCGGATCGGTGACGATGACAGCCTCGCGCACGTTGAGCTTCTCGCGTGCGGCGGACAGCGAGCTGCGGGTGTCGAGGCCTTCGGTGAGGGCGGTGACGTTAAGGGGGACGTCGGCAAGCATGCCCTTAGCTACCCCAGCTTCGGTGAACCTGTCTCCGGGCAAGTTGCCGCCGACGGTGATGATGGGGAGGTTGTGCGCGGTGGCGTACTCGGCGGCGTAGCGCACGCGGCCAGTCAGGATTCGGGAGGGGCGGCCGTCGTACTGCGCGGCGCCTAAGACAATAACGTATTTCACTGCCTCACTACCTTAGCGCTGGGAAGGTATCGTGGTGCGCATGACTACTGCTGCTCGTATTGGCCGCGCTGCCCTTGCCGCCCTCGTGTTGGGATGTGCGACGGCCGGGCCTGCTTTGGCCACGGAATTCGTTGTTGCCGCACCTGAGGCTGCCTCGCTCAAGGACAAGGTGACGGATGAGGCTGGGGTGCTCTCAAGCTCGGAGAAGTCCGAGTTGGAGGACAAGATTGTCACGCTGCAGCAGGAACACCACGTGGTGATTTTCGTGGTCTTTGCGTCCTCACTGCCGGAAGGTGCGGAAGCCTATGCGGGTGAGATTGTGAAGGCCAAGGGGCCGAATTCCGCTGCCTATGTGGTGGGCGTGGAGGATTCCACGATGGGCGTGCAGACCGGCAATGAGTGGCCGCGCGGGCGCCTGGACGCGATGTATGACGCGGCGTACGGCAAGTTGGCTGGGGGCCGCGAGTATGGGGCGTCGGCGCTGGCGCTTGTCGACGCTGCCTCGTCCGGCTCGTCCGGTTCTTCCGGTTCCTCTGGCTCTTCGGGCTCCTCCGACGGCTCCGGAGGCTCCGGAGGCTCCGATGGCAATGGTGGGCTGTGGCTGGCTGGTGGCGCCGGTGCCTTGGTGGTAGCTGGCGGCGGCATTGCGGCGGCGAGCCGGCGCAAGACCAAGAAGGACTCGGCAGCCGCGTTGGAATCCGCGCGCCAGATTGAGCCGGGGAATACCTCGCAGCTTGATCGTCTGGATATGGCCACTCTGTCTCAGCTGGCACAAGAGGAGTTGGTCTCTACCGACGAGTCCATCCGTCGTGGCAAGGAAGAGCTCGATATCGCGGTATCCGAATTCGGCCCAGAGCGAACCCGGCCGTTCACGCGCGCGATGAACCACTCTACGCTGACTTTGCAAAAGGCCTTCCAGCTGCAGCAGCAGCTCAATGACAACCTGCCGAAATCTGAGGGTGAGCGCCGCCAGATGCTGGTGGAGATTATTTCCTCTTGTGGCCAGGCTGACGATGCCCTCGACGCGCAGGCAGCGGACTTCGCCCAGATGCGTGACCTGCTGATTAACGCCGGCTCGAAACTCGATGAACTCACGCGCCGCACGGTGGATCTGCGTGGCCGCTTGCCGCAGGCTCGTACCACCTTGTCCACCCTTGGCGGTTCCTATTCCGAGGAGGCATTGTCCTCCATCGCGGATAATCCGGAGATGGCGGAGGTCTCGCTCTCCGAGGCCGAGAAGTTACTCGAGCGCGGCCGTTCGCTGCAGTCCCAACCTGCCGGCCAGCAGGGGCCGCTCGTGGGTATTATCCGCGATGCCGAACATGCCCTTGAGGTCTCTGACCGACTGCTCACCGGTGTGGAGAACGCCGAGAACTCCATCGCTTCTGCCAAGGACAACCTGCCGGCGCTCATCGATGAGGTCGAGAGCGAAATCGCCGAAGCCCAGCAGCTGGAGCAGCAGGGCAAGGCCCAGGGCTCGCCTGCCGATTGGTCCGCGCTGGAGGACTTGCTTTCCACGGCGCGGGCCGCCATGGACCAGGCGCGCAACAACGGCCAGGCTGACCCGTTAGGCCAGTACACCGCGCTGACGGCTATCGATACCAAGCTCGACGAGCAACTCGACACCGTCCGCGAAACCAATTCCACTCGTGAGCGCCAGATCGCGCTCTACCGCCAACAAATCGCCGCGGCGGAATCCGCCATCCAGGCAGCCGAGGACCTGCTCTCCTCCCGCGGCCGCGTGGTGGGCCCCGATGCACGTGTCGCGCTTGCCGATGCCACCCGCCTCTACGCTCAAGCTCAGAATTCCGCATCCAAGGACCTGCGTGCGGCGCTCAACTTCTCCCGCGATGCGGCTGCGGCTGCCCAGACCTCGCTGAGGCGCGCCAAGGCGGACCTGGAGGCGTATCGCCGCCAGGAGCAGCGCCGCCAAGCCACCGATGCTGCGGGCAATATCCTCACCGGCATGGTGCTGGGCCAAGTCCTCGGCGGCGGTAGCTCTCGCGGCCACGGCGGCGGCTTCGGTGGCGGCTTTGGCGGTGGCGGCTTTGGCGGTGGTGGCTTCTCGGGCGGCGGTGGCTTCTCGGGCGGCGGTGGCGGCGGCTTCCGCGGCGGCTCCTTCTAGCCGCGCTGTACCGCATTTGACATCGGGCGATTGGACTCCGGTTCGGTAGTCGTCCATGCAGATGCTCGGGTACGGGGTTGGTGCACATACATGGTAGGTGTAAGCCGGTCATGCACATGGTTCTAGTCAAAAGGTTGCAGTCAAACGGTTTACCTGGAGGCAAGTAAACCTTCTGCACCGAGCTAGAAGGTTCGTTTGGGGGGAAACAAACCTTATGACTGTAGCCATCTGACTAGAACCCTCTACTGGCATACCAAGCCAAGCAAGCACACGAGGAGAGCTCCTCTTCGAGGACAAACTCCGCTTCTCACATGCCGGTGCAGGATATATCTCGGATGGGTCCCATTAGTTTGGTGCCTTTATTCTGGTCTCTTTGCTCAGTAAAGGGACCATCTATCTGGCGAAAAGCCGCCTTAAATGGTCCCTTTGCACAGATAAGGGACCAAAGTAGAGGGACCAAACTAGAAGGGCCGTCTATGGGTGAGCGGAAAGCTGGGTCAGGCGCGCAAACGGGCGGAGCTGCGCAAGGTGATTTAGGTGCGGAGGGGGCGGGTGGAGCCGTCGAGAAGCAGGCAGCAGTAGCTGGTGAAGGCGGCGTCGGCGGCGGGCAGGTTGCCCACGGCGACTTCGAGGTCGCGGCCGCGTGGGGTAGTGCGGGCAACGTCGTTGCCGGAGGCATCGCGGATGCGGCGCTCGCGGCGGAAAGGGTTGGTGCGCTCGAGGGTGTACTCGCGGCCCTCGCAGACTGCGCGCAGGGAGCTCACGGTAAAACCCGCTTGCTCGGCTGAGAAGGAGGGCCCGCGCACGGCGAAGCGGCGCGCGCCCGGGGTGTGCTCGAAGGTGATAGCAGGCTGGCCTGGCATGAGCAGACCCGTCGGCGTCACGCGGGCAACGGTCTCGCCTTCCTCGTTCACCAGCGCCCCTTCGCGCCACACCCAGCGCTGCATTAGATCAGCACCGTGATGATAGCGACGATGGATAACAGCACCAGCGTTGCGATGATGGGAATCGCGGTGCGCTGCGTGCGGGCTTCCAAGATGACGCGCGTAAACCAGCTCAAACCTGCGACTTCCCAGTCGTCGAGATCCCCGGAGTCAGAGCTGTTCTCCCCCTCAAATTCGAGGATGGCTTTGCGCACGCCGGAGTTCTTGGAAGAGAATTGGGCCACCTTGGTGCCCGAGCTGTCCTCCACAATCCAGTCCCCGCCGGCCTCGTTGATGAAGGCGAAGGTACGGCCGTCCAGGGAGGCCTCCAGGCGCTTGTCGCGCTTGACATTGCCGGCGAGGCGGTAGACGCGGTCATCCTCCAAGGTGATGGAGGCGCCTAAATCGTCGAGGGCCAAGCGCCAGTGGTCGCCTTCCACTTCGGCCGAACGTTCCTGGAACATGCCCAGCGATTCTGGCCCGTCCTCCACGAGGAGGACGGGGTTCTTGCTATCGCTGCGGTCCCAGCTGGTGTAGTGCATTAGCAGCCAACCAGGCGGGCAGCCAGGTATGCCTCAAGCTCGTCGAGCTTGACGCGCTCCTGCTCCATGGAGTCACGCTCACGCACGGTGACCGCGTTGTCCTCGAGGGTGTCGAAGTCATAGGTCACGCAGAACGGCGTGCCGATTTCGTCCTGGCGGCGGTAGCGGCGGCCAATAGCACCAGAAACATCGAACTCAACGTTCCAGTTCGCGCGCAGCTTGTTGGCCAGCTCGCGAGCCGGGGTCGCCAGCTCTTCCTTCTTCGACAGCGGCAGCACGGCTACCTTGACCGGAGCCAGGCGGCGGTCCAGGCGCAGGACCACGCGCTTATCGGTGCCGCCCTTAGCGTTCGGAGCTTCCTCTTCGTCGTAGGCATCGATGAGGAAGGCCATCATGGCACGGCCCAGGCCGGCAGCCGGCTCGATGACGTACGGGGTCCAGCGCTCGCCGGCCTCCTGGTCAAAGTAGGACAGATCCTCGCCGGAGCCCTTCGCATGCACGGACAGGTCGTAGTCCGTACGGTTGGCCACGCCTTCCAGCTCGCCCCACTTGGAGCCCTTGAAGTTGTAGGCGTACTCCACGTCGACGGTGCGCTTGGAGTAGTGCGAGAGCTTCTCCTGCGGGTGCTCGTAGAGGCGCAGGTTCTCTTCCTTAATGCCCAGGTCGATGTACCAGTTGAAGCGATCATCGATCCAGTACTGGTGCCATTCTTCGTCCTCGCCCGGCTTGACGAAGAACTCCATCTCCATCTGCTCGAACTCGCGGGTGCGGAAGATGAAGTTACCCGGGGTGATCTCGTTGCGGAAAGACTTACCAATATTCGCGATACCAAACGGCGGCTTCATACGCGCCGAGGTCATTACGTTCTTGAAGTTGACGAAGATGCCCTGCGCGGTCTCCGGGCGCAGGTAGTGCAGGCCCTGCTCATCGTCGACCGGCCCCAGGAAGGTCTTAAGCAGGCCAGAGAAGGCCTTCGGCTCCGTCCAGTCGCCCGGCTGGCCGGTCTCCGGATCGTTGATATCCGCAAGGCCATTTTCCGGCTCGTGGCCGTGCTTTTCCTCGTAAGCCTCAATGAGGTGGTCAGCGCGGTAGCGCTTACCGGTGTGCTTGGATTCCACCAGCGGGTCGGTGAAGACCTCGACGTGGCCGGAGGACACCCAGACCTGGCGCGGCTGGATGACGGAGGTGTCCACACCGACGACGTCATCGCGGGACTGCACCATGTGGCGCCACCACTGTCGCTTGATGTTTTCCTTCAGCTCGACACCCAGCGGGCCGTAGTCCCACGCAGAGCGGGAACCGCCATAAATTTCACCTGCCTGGTAGACCAAGCCGCGGCGCTTACACAGGCTGACGACAGTATCAATGACGGATGCCATGGTTAGTGGGACTCCTCTGGTAGGGGACAGTCTTTTTCAATGCGGACTAGTCTAGCGTGCACGTGCACGCTCCGCGCCGTCACCCCACAAGTGTGGTGTATTTTATACACATTTTCGCATCCTTCGGCTATAGTATGTATATCTCTACCTCTATAGAAACGATCGAAAGTGAACGGCGTGAATACCACTCCTGAAGCCCCTCTCTCCTTTGATATCGATGCCGCCACAACGGTCATCAGTGCTTTAGATTCACCTTTGCGTATCGATATCATTCAGCGCCTAGCTGAACGTGATCACTATGTGCACGAGCTCGTTGCCGCTACGGGCAAGTCACAGCCGCTTATTAGCCAGCACCTGCGCGTTCTCAAGCGCGCGAACATTGTGGACAGCGAGCGCTCGGGGCGCGAGGTGCGCTACTCGTTGGCAGCCCCTAAGGTCTTGCCGCTGCTTGCCGACGCTGCCCTGGCCACCACCTAATACCCTTACTGAAAGTGTATTGATAAGCTGAGCACCATGGCCATCCACGACAGCATCCCGAAGCTCGGCGCGCGCAACACTCGTCAGCGCACCGCCGTGGTCGAGGTCCTTCGGAAGCTCGACAAGTTCGCGTCCGCTAAGGACATTCACCAGGCGCTTATCGACGACAACCAGAAGGTCGGCCTCACCACCGTCTACCGCACGCTGCAATCACTCTCTGAGATCGATGCGGTCGATGCGCTCCATATGCCTTCTGGTGAGACGCTATACCGCCATTGCGACACCGATGCTCATCACCACCATTTGGTGTGCACCAAGTGCGGCCGCACCGAGGAAATCGACGGTGGCCCCATCGAGCAGTGGGCTTCCTCGGTAGCCAAGAAGCATGGATTCGAGCTCACCGGGCACGATGCCGAAGTCTTCGGCATTTGCGCCGACTGCTCCAAAGCTTCCTAAGCGCGCCCGCTCCACACAGAGACCTTTTCACCTCAGCCTGCGCCCTAACATTGTGGCGCAGGCTGAGGTTTTTCTTTGCCTTTTACCTGCGGCAACGCCACTTCCTCCAGCAAATACCGTTAAGCACCCTTTACAGTAAAGGTTGCTTGACATATGGTATCCGTAAAGCACGCTTTACAGTCATTGTTGACAGGAGGAACACCATGACCACCACTCGCTTTGGCCGCCCCAAGTTTGGCGGTACCCAAACCACACTCATCGTCCTATCCCTAGCCGTGGGGCTTCTCATCGCCGCGGCCGCCGGCGCTGCCTTTGGAGCCTTCGTACACCGCGAAGCACCGTGGCTCGCCATTGCGGTGTACACCTTGTGTCTCCTGCCCGTTGCCTCTGTAGCTAGCTGGGCTTTCATGGTGGACCGTTCCACCATTCGGGGTGCTACCCCGGCCCCAGAGAATTCCATCGAGTCTCACTGGTATGCGCAGGCTTCCGAAAACACACTGCATGCCATGCTTTTTGCCATCGGTGGTCTGGGCATCATCTCGTCCATCTGGGACTTCAGCGTTTCGGGCACTCTGCTCACCATCATTCTGGGCGCCTTCGTTACTGGCACCTTTGGCATGAGCTATCTAGCCCACAAGCAGGCGGCGAGCTAAACCGTGGATAACCGCCTCAAAGAGATACGCGAACAACGCGGGCTCTCACAACAAGGCCTCGCCACCGAACTGGGAGTCTCGCGCCAAACCATCATCAGCATTGAAAAGGGGCGCTACGATCCATCGCTGCCCCTCGCGTTTCAGATTGCGCGCCACTTTTCCTGCCGCATCGAGGACATCTTTATCCCAGATGCCTAGGTGCCCTAAGAACCCGCGGGCTAATTGACCCCGCCGAAGCGGCGGTCACGCCGCGCGTACTCTTCCACCGCGGCAAAGAGGTCTTCCGGAGTGAAATCTGGGAAGAGCTTGTCTTGATAAATCATCTCCGCATAGGCCGACTGCCACAGCAGGAAGTTAGACGTGCGCTTCTCACCGGAAGGACGCAGGAACAAATCCACATCCGGCATATCGGGGTCATACATCACCGAGTTCACCGTCTTCTCGTTAATGGAGCGCGGGTCGAGCTCGCCGCGGGAGACCTGCTCGGCGAGGGTACGGATGCCGTCGACAAGCTCGGCGCGGCCTCCATAATTCACGCACATCACCAGGGTCATTGTGGTGTTGTCTTTAGTGAGCTCCTCGGCGGCCTCGAGCTCCTTGATAACCGAGCGCCACAGACGCGGGCGACGGCCTGCCCACACCACGCGCACTCCCCTCTCGTTGAGCCAGTGGCGCTGGCGGCGCAGCACGTCGCGGTTAAAGCCCATGAGGAAGCGGACCTCCTCGGCGCTGCGGCGCCAGTTCTCCGTGGAGAAGGCATAGGCCGAGAGATAGGGAATGCCGAGGGCGAGGCAGGCATCGACGACGTCGAGAAGCACTGCTTCTCCCCTACGGTGGCCCTCGGTGCGCTTCATGCCGCGCTCCTCTGCCCAGCGGCCATTGCCGTCCATGACCAGCGCGATGTGGCGCGGCAGGAACTCCTGCGGGATAGCGGGCGGGTGGAGGACTCGGTTCGGGTCAGGCGTAATCACGTTCTACAGTCTACTGCTCCATGATCCCCAACGCGCCAACGCTTCGCTCAAGGTTCCATTGCAGGTGGGCGCGGGTCAGGCGGTGGGCTTCCTGCACCTGGCCATGGGTAGGCTGGCTGGGGTGGCCGTGAGCGATAAGCCACATGTGGTGCAGGGTTTCCGGGTCCACCTCGGCGGCTCCCGGCGGGCGGCATTGGTGGCAGGCAGCCCCGCCTACGGCTGGGTGGAAAGCATGGTGGGGGCCTGGCCTTTGGCACTGCGCGCAATCGAAAAGGCTGGGCGCCCAGCCGGCGTGGGACATGGCTTTGAGGAGGAAGGCGTCGAGAAGCACGAGCGGATCGCCGTGCTGGAGTTGGTTGAGTACGTCAACGCAGGCTTCGTAGAGGTAAGGGTCCCCGGGGGCGTCGGCGACAGCGAGGCGCTCGGCGGATTCGAGGGCGGCGCAGGCGGCGGTGTAGCGCTCGTAATCCTCGATGATGCGCGCACCGAAGTAATCCACCGTGTCTGCCTGCGCGATGGTGTACAGGTTGCGGCCTGGGTACAGCTGCACGTCGAGGTTGACGAAGAGCTGCAGGCGCGAGCCAAAGCGAGACTTCGCGCGGCGCACGCCTTTAGCCACGCCGCGCACGAGGCCGTGATTGCGGGTGAGCAGCACGATGATGCGGTCCGCCTCCCCGAAATCATAAGTGCGGATGACGAGGGCGCGGTCGCGGAAATTCTCGCGCATCTAGAAGCCCAGGCGGCCCAGCGCCTTCGGGTCCGACTGCCAGTTCTTCAGCACCTTAATGCGCAGGTCAAGGTAAACGTTCTGGCCGAGGAGCTGGATGATTTCCTTGCGGGCAGTGCCGACGATGCGGCGGAAGCGGCGGCCGTCCTTGCCTTCAATGATGCGCTTTTGTCCGGGGCGCTCGAGGTAGAGCACGGCGTGGACGTTGAGGACGTCGGGACGTTCCTGATCAGGCAGCATCTCATCGACTTCCACGGCCACGGAGTGCGGGAGCTCGTGTTTCAGGCCAGCCAGGGCTGCCTCGCGGATGAGCTCAGCGATGCGCTCGGCCTGGTCCTCGTCGGTGACGTGGTCATCCGGGTAAAACTTCGGGCCTTCCGGCAGGTGGTCGACGATGACCTGCGTCAACTCCTCCAGCTGCACGCGCTCGGTAGCGGAGATGGGAATGACGACGGCGTCGGGGTTGTCCTCGCTGAGCAGTGCATGTAGTGCGAGCAGCTGCGCGCCGACTTGGTCTTTAGAGGCTTTGTCCAGCTTGGTCACGATACCGATGATGGGAGTCTTCGGCGCGACCTTGCGCACGTTCTCCAGAATCCAGCGGTCACCGGGGCCAATCTTTTCATCCGCGGGAATGGTTAGACCGATGACGTCAACGTCCGCGTAGGTGTCTTTGACTACTTCGTTGAGGCGCTCGCCCAGCAAGGTGCGCGGGCGGTGCAGACCAGGCGTATCGACGACAACAATCTGCGCATCTTCGCGGTGCACGAGTCCGCGGATGGGGTGGCGGGTGGTTTCGGGCTGGTCGGCGGTAATAGCGATCTTCTCGCCCACCAGCGCGTTGGTGAGCGTGGACTTGCCGGTGTTGGGGCGGCCCACGAAGGACACGAAGCCAGAGCGGAAGCCCTCTGGCGTGTTGGTGTACTGCGAATAGTCCGCGGCGGTGGCCTCGCCTTCTTCAGGCAGGTCCGCGAAGGCGGCGTCGAAATCGGTGCTCATATTGTTTTTCATCATAGCTCACGATTTCTGAATTCCCGCTCCCGCTGCGTGCAGGACAGAAGGTCCTTTTCGTTTGGTCCCCCTACTCTGGTCTCTTCTCTGTACAAAGGGACCACCTGTTGGCTGTTTTCGCGCGATAGGTGGTCCCTTTACGGTGCACAGGGACCGTACTAAAGGGACCATCTGCCAAAGGGGGCGGGAAAGAGGAGGGACCATCTGCCAAAGGGGGCGGCGAAGAGCCTAGAGCTCCTCGACGTGGAACTGCAGGCGCGGGTTGGCAAAGACGTCCTGGGACTCAATGAGCCGCAGCTCTCGGGCGTCGGCCTCGTAGGTGGTGTGCAGCAAGTCGTACACCGAGGAGGCAGTGCGCTTGAGTGCTTCCTTCGCATCGTGGGTTTCCACGTAGTGGCCGGTGAACAGCGCCGCGGTGACATCGCCCGAGCCATTGCGCTTAAAAGGCAGCTTCGGGGTGGCCACGAGGTAGACGCGCTCACCATCGACGGCGAGCATCTCAATCTCGTCCTCGTCGGTTTCAGGGCGCTGCACCGAGGTGACCAGCACGGTCTTCGGACCGATGTCCTGGGCCTTCTTCACCGCGGCGAGGGTTTCCTCGAGGGTGTTCACGGAAGAGTCAGTAAGGTAGCCCAGCTCAAACTGGTTCGGGGTGATGATGTCAGCGACCGGTACGACCTTATCGCGCAGCAGCGGCGGGATTTCATCAGAGACGAAGCAGCCGGACTTGGCATTGCCCATGACCGGGTCGCAGGCATAGAGGGCCTTCGGGTTCACAGCCTTGATGCGGTTGACGGCATCCACGATGGCACCGGCGATATCCGGTCCGCCCTGGTAGCCAGAGAGGATTGCGTCGATGCGCGGGAAGGCGCCGCGCTTTTCAATACCGTCCACGATGGCGGTGACATCACTGGCCGGAATCATCGGCCCGCCCCAATCACCGTAGCCGGTGTGGTTGGAGAAGTTCACCGTGTGAATGGGCCACACTTCGTGGCCAGCACGCTGAAGCGGGAAGACTGCGGCGGAGTTGCCAACGTGACCGTAGGCAACATGGGACTGGATGGAGAGGATGCTCATAACCCTCCATTGTGCTATGCCCCGGAAAGCACCTCAACGTTGGGCCGGGTTTAGATTCCGCCGCCGGGAACTTCCTTGTCCAGCTCGGCGCGCTCGGCAGCATCCGGGAAGGCCTTGGGGCCAGAGGGCTTGGGCTGGTAGCTCACGCCGCGAGAGTCGAGGTCCTCGTACCAGTCGGCGAGCAGCTCGTTCTGCAGCCCGAACATTTCCTTTTCCTCCGCTGCGGTGGTGTGGTCATAGCCCAGCAGGTGCAGGCAGCCATGGACGGTAAGCAAAGCCAGCTCGTGGCCTAGGGAGTGGCCAGCGGCGTTGGCCTGGCGCTGGGCGAACTCGGGGCAGAGCACAATATCGCCCAACATGGCGGGGCCAGCCTCGGGCGCATCGGGGCGCCCGCCGGTTGCGCCCGGGGTGAGCTCGTCCATGGGGAAGCTCATTACGTCGGTGGGGCCTTCGAGGTCCATCCAGCGCACGTGCAGGTCCGCAATGGTCTGCAGGTCCACGGCCGTAATGGTGCACTCAGCATCCGGGTTCACGTCAAGGCGGCCGAGGGCATAAGAGCAGACGTCGATGAGCATCTCCTCGTTGACACCATCAAAGCCGGACTCATTGATGAATTCAATGCTCATTTCTTCTCCTCCTGTTCAGCAAATTTATCGTAAGCGTCCACGATACGGCCCACCAGCTGATGGCGCACCACATCGGCAGAGCCCAGCTCCGCAAAGTGAATATCCGGCACGCCCTTCAAAATGCGACGCACCAGGCGCAGGCCGGAGACCTGGCCGCCAGGCAAATCCACCTGGGAGATATCGCCGGTCACCACGATGGTGGAACCAAAGCCCAGACGGGTCAAGAACATCTTCATCTGCGCAGGTGTGGTGTTTTGGGCCTCGTCGAGGATGACGAATGCGTCATTCAGCGTGCGGCCACGCATATAGGCCAAGGGAGCGACCTCGATGATTCCGGCTTCCATGAGCTTCGGAATCATCTCGGGGTCAATCATGTCCCGCAGGGCGTCGTACAGCGGGCGCAGATAGGGATCGATCTTGTCGTTGAGGGTGCCAGGCAAAAAGCCCAGCTTCTCCCCCGCCTCCACCGCGGGGCGGGTCAAAATAATGCGGCTGACCTGCTTGGCACGCAGGGCCTGCACCGCCTTGGCCACCGCCAAGTAGGTCTTACCGGTACCGGCAGGCCCGATACCAAAGACGATGGTGTTCTCATCAATGGCCTGCACGTAGCGCGATTGCCCCAACGTCTTTGGCCGCACCGACTTGCCGCGGCGGGAGACAATGTCCGCCGCAAGGGCCTCAGAGACAGATTCGGGGGCATCGACTGCGACGAGGTCGAGCGTGTGCTTGACCGTGTCTGTGCTGACCGGGTGGCCGCGGCGAGCAATCGCTTCGAGCTCTTCCAAAACCTTGCGCGCGCGGGCCACGTCATAGTCGGGACCGGCGGCAGTCACAGTGGTGCCGCGGGCAAAAAGATCTACGCCGACAAGGTTGCCCAGAACGCGCAGATTTTCGTCCGCCGGGCCCAGCACGGTGGCCAGGTAGGCGGAATCGAGATCAAACTTGGTGGTGATAATAGGCACGCCCAAAAGGCTACCAGCGCGAGGTCAGCGTGCCGATGCTAGCCAACGCCACCATGCTTGCCGACGCCGTCCTCAACACCTCCGGCCCCAGTTTGATCGCCGTGGCACCGGCTGCGGTGAGCTGGGCGAGTTCCTCCTCGCCGATTCCTCCCTCGGGCCCCACGAGCAGGTAGATCGTCTCAGAAGTGTCGAGGTCATCCAGGTCTTTGAGGCGCAGAGTGGCGTCCTCGTGGAGCACCAGTGCACCCGTGCCTGAAATCTCCTCGCACAGCTGGCGGGTAGTCATGGGTCCGCGCACGGCCGGGATGCGAGTACGGCGCGATTGCTTTGCCGCTGCCACGGCTGCCGATTCCCACTTACCCAGCGCCTTCGGGGACTTCTTCGCATCCCACTTGGACACGCAGCGATCTGCCTGCCAGGCGATAATCTCATCCGCGCCGGCCTGCGTAGCCAGGTCGACGGCAAGCTCGGCGCGCTCCGATTTGGGGATGGCCTGGACCACGATGACGCGTGGAGATGGTTCGGGGGAGGTCGTGATGTCGTCGACAAGCGCGGCGAGGGTGTCTTTGCCCTGCACGTCGGTGATGGTGGCGGTGATGCGGAGCCCGGACCCATCGATCAGGACCAGGTGCTCCCCTGGTCCCATGCGCTTGACGGTCACCGCGTGGCGGCCCTCCGCGCCATCGAGGCCCACGGGCTGGCCGACCTTCGCGAGGGAGAGGTCCGGGTGCAGGAAGACAGGCAAAGACATTAGCGGCGGAACTTGTCTCGGAGTCGGGTAAAGAGGGACTCGCCTTGGTTGTCACCGGCGCGGTGCACCTCCGTGCCGCTGTGACCAGCGGCGCGAACCTTTTCGAGGGCCTCGCGGGTCTTCTTGTCCAGGTCGGTCGGGATAACGACGTCCACGTGGGCATGGAGGTTGCCATAACCATCCGTGCGCAGGCGCGGCATGCCCTTGCCTTGGAGGGTGATGGACTCGCCCGGCTGGGTGCCCGGCGCGATGTCGAGGGTAAGCTCTTCGCCGTCGAGCTGCTCGACGGTACAGGACGCGCCGAGGGCGGCATCCACCATGGGCACGCGAACGGTCAGGTGCAGGTCATCGGCGTTGCGCTCGAAGACCGGGTGCGGTTCGGTGTGGACCTCGACGTAGAGATCGCCGGCGGGGCCGCCGCCGTGACCGACTTCGCCCTGAGACGCCATGCGGATGCGCATGCCATCGCCGATACCCGCCGGGATGGTCACGGTGATATCGCGGCGCTTGCGCACGCGACCATCGCCGCCGCAGTGGCCGCAGGGATCGGTAACGACCTCACCAAAGCCGTAGCACTTCGGGCAATCGCGGGTAGTCATCATGTTGCCCAGCATGCTGCGCTGGACCTCCTGGACCTGGCCCATGCCGCCACAGTGATCACAGGTGACCGGCTTCGCCTTGGACTCGGAACCGGTGCCCTCACAGCGGTCACAGAGCACGGCGGTATCGACCTTAACCTGCTGCTTGACGCCGCTGTAGGCCTCTTCGAGGGTAATCGTGGTGCGCAGCAGGGCATCATCGCCCGGCTGGACGCGGGAACGCGGACCGCGGGAAGCCGCACCGCCGCCGAAGAACTCAGCAAAGAGGTCACCCAAACCGCCTCCGCCAAAGCCGCCGAAACCACCGCCGCCCTGCGCGGCGCGGTCCTCCATGGGGTCTCCGCCCATGTCGACTACCTGGCGCTTCTGCGGATCCAGAAGAACCTCCTGGGCAAGGGAGGCCTCGCGGAACTTCTCCGCGGCCTCGTCATCACCCGGGTTCACGTCCGGGTGGTACTTGCGCGCCAGCTTGCGATAGGCCTTCTTAATCTCGGCATCAGAGGCCGACTTATCTACACCAAGAATGCCGTAGTAGTCACGAGCCACGTACTGTCATCCTTCTATATCTCGTTGATGCTAAATCTAATCCGACCGGCTAGCTTACTCGCCCGCCAAGATTTCACTCACATAGCGTGCAACGGCAGACACCTTGGAGATTGTTCCCGAATAGTCCATATACGTTGGCCCCACCACACCAAGCCCGCCGAGTGCCGCTGCCTCCGAGCCAGTGCCGAAGCCATAGTGCGTGGCCACCACGGAGGTTTGGCGCAGCTCATCGGCTTCGTTTTCCTCACCGATGGAGACCGAGACATTGCCCAGGTCCGGCACGCGCGCTAGCAATTTCAGCACGACGACCTGCTCCTCGAGGGCCTCGATGATGGAGGGCAAGCCATCCGGAAGCGCGACGCGCGTGAGGTTCGACGTGCCGGCCAAAATGAGGCGGTCGGAGGGCTGCTCGACGAGGGTCTCAATGAGCGTCGTGGCGGCTTTGAGGACGTGGGGGCGGATGTCGGTTGGGGAGTCGTCGACAAGCGCGGCGAGTTCTACCGAGGCTTCCGTGAGAGTCTTGCCCTCCAGGGTGGTGTTGAGGATATCGCGCAGGCGGTGGGTCTGCTCGGGGTCTATCACGTCATCGAGCTCGACATTGCGCTGATCGACGCGCCCATTGTCCGTAATAAGCACCAACAGCAGGCGCACTGGTGAGAGTGCCACAACCTCGCAGTGTTTGACGCGCGAAACCTTGAGGTTCGGCAGCTGCACGACGGCTGCCTGCTTGGTCACCTGGGCCAGCAGTTGTACCGAGCGGCGCAACACGTCCTCCAAATCCACGCCGCCTTCGAGGAAGGTGAGCATGGCGCGGCGCTCAGCTGTGGAGAGCGGTTTGACGTCGTGGAGCGTGTCGACGAATTGGCGGTAGCCCTTCTGCGTGGGCACGCGCCCGGAGCTGGCGTGTTCCTGGGCGATGAGCCCCTCGGCCTCGAGCACGGCCATGTCATTTCGGATCGTCGCCGAGGACACGCCCAGCTGGTAGCGCTCGAGCAGGGCCTTGGAGCCGACGGGCGATTGCGAGGCGATGTAGTCCGCGACGATGGCGCGCAGGACCTCTTGGCGGCGGGCATCGGTGGAGCTAGACATGTCTCTAAGGCTATCCGTTCTGGCGAGCGATAGTGAGATCTGGTGACAATCTGCCTAGGTGCGCTGGCAGCCCGTCACCACTTCCAGGTGGTTCCATAATGTGCTTCTAGAAGGGTTCATCATGCGCTTCCAGATAGCTCGAGTTCTGATACTCCCTACGGATGGTCCCTTTAGTCTGGTCTCTTATCGGTGCAAAGAGACCATCTACGGGCGCGATTCCTGCGATAGATGGTCCCTTTTCGCTGTAAAGGGACCAAATTAACGGGACCAAACTAGAAGGACCACTTAAAAGGACTAACCGTATCGAGAGCGACTAACAGGTTTCTCGACGTGGAGAGAGAAACTAACAATTTCCCGGCGGGGCTAACTTTAAGTCATGCTGTCCCCAGTATCGGAAGGTTGGGGACAGGCCACGAGCAGGTCGCGGCAGCTAGTGGGCGGTGTCTTCGGCGACGAGGAGGTCGGTGATAATGCCATCTGCGAGTAGGCGTCCAGACTTGGTCACACGGAGGCGGTCACCAGCCTGTTCAAGCAGGCCGCGCTCGATGAAACGCGCAGCTACAGGCTCGGCGGCCGGCGCGAGCCAGGACGCAGGGATGCCCTCGCGCAGACGCAGACCCAGCATGATGCGCTCGGTGTGGCGGTCAGCCTCCGTGAGCTGCTCGCAGTCCTTGATGGGCAACTGCCCCGCTTCAACCGCCTTGATATAGGTCCGCGGGTTCTTCACGTTGAAGAAGCGCTCGTCGCCTAAGTGCGAATGCGCGCCCGGGCCCACGCCCCACCAGTTGCCGTCGACCCAGTAGATGCGGTTGTGCTGGCACTCCCCGCCCGGCTTGGCCCAGTTGGAGACCTCGTACCATTCAAGACCAGCGGCTTCGAGCGTGGAAGAAATCATCTCGTAGCGCCGAGCCAGCACATCCTCATCCGGTGCGGGCAGCAGTCCCTTCGATACCTTGCGGGCCATGCGCGTGCCGTCTTCCACGATGAGCGAATACGCACTGATGTGGTCCACCCCGGTGTCCAAGGCGCACTCGAGAGTCAAGGCAACATCGGCGTCCTCTTCTGTCGGCGTTCCGTAAATCATGTCCAGGTTGACGTGCTCGAAGCCCGCGGCAACAGCCTCGCGGGCGGCATCGAAGGCGCGGCCCGGGGTATGGGCCCGCTCCAATACCGCGAGCACGCCCGGGGAGGCGGACTGCATGCCGAGCGAGAGGCGGGTAAAGCCGGCGTCGAGAAGCCCGGTGAAATACTCCGGCGACGTGGACTCCGGGTTGGATTCCGTGGTGACTTCCGCGCCTGGGGCCAAGCCAAAGGTGTCGCGAACGCGGCCCAAAATTCGGCCAAGCCCGTCGGCGCCTAGCAGGCTCGGCGTGCCGCCACCGATAAAAACGGTCTCCGCTTCGCGGCCCACCTGAGCCGCCGCCATCTCCAGCTCTTTTTCCAAGGCTGAGAGATAATCACTGGTCAGGTCCCCTCCCAACTCACCCGGGGTATAGGTATTGAAGTCGCAATAGCCACACCGTGAGGCACAGAAGGGCACGTGAATGTAAAGACCAAAGGGATCCATGGGGAACAAAATAACCGACTGAACCGTTGAAGCGGTAGTCTATAGTGCAGATTTGCTTCCCCGATAGTGAAAGAAAGGCCCCCTTTTCGTGGAACCTCCGAGTCGATGTCCCCGCTGCCAACCCAAGGCGGTGGGGTAAGCCGTGTTATCTGCCATCCTGATGATTGTGGCGGGTTTCGCCGTCATCGCTCTCATTATCGTGGCCAACGCGTACTTCGTGGCGCAGGAATTCGCCTTCATGTCGGTGGACCGCACGCAGCTGCGCCAGCGCGCTGCAACCGGGGATAAATCGGCAGAGCGCGCACTCAAAATTACGCAGAAAACATCCTTCATGCTCTCCGGCGCGCAGCTGGGCATCACGATTACAGGCCTGCTCATTGGTTATGTGGCCGAGCCCCTCGTGGGCCAAGGCCTGGGCCAGCTGCTCGGCGGCGTGGGCGTGCCGGTCGGTGTGTCCGTCGCCGTGGGTACGGTAACCGCACTGGCGGTATCGACGGTTCTCACGATGCTCTTCGCCGAGCTCTTCCCCAAGAACTACACCATCGCCGCACCCATGAAGTCAGCCCTGTGGCTCTCCGCGTCCACCATGTGGTACCTGCGGATTTTCGGATGGCTGGTCCACTTCTTCGAGTACTCCTCCAACGCCCTGCTCAAGGTCTTTGGCATCGAGCCAGTGGAGGATGTCGATTCTTCCGCCACCACCGATGACTTGGAGTCCATCGTGGATGCCTCCCACGAGGCGGGTGACTTGGATGAGGACACCTACCTGGTCCTCGACCGCCTCCTCGACTTCCCCGAGCATGACGTCGGACATGCCATGATTCCGCGCTCGCGCGTGGATGTCATCGAGCCGGAGACCACCATCGGTGAGGTCCGCGAGATGATGTCGGAGAACCACACGCGCTACCCCATCATCGATGATGAGCACAGTCCCATCGGTGTGGTGCACCTCTACGATGTGCTGGGCACTGAGCTGCCTCCGGCTACCCCAGCCCGCGAAATCATGAAGGAACCCGTGGTGGTGCCGGAGCTCATGCCGCTTCCCGACGTCGTCACAGAGCTTCGCGACGCCGACGAGAAACTCGCCTGCGTCATCGACGAATACGGTGGCTTCGTGGGCATCGTGACCATGGAGGACCTAGCCGAGGAAATCCTTGGCGATGTCACCGACGAGCACGACCTCGAAGAGACCGAAGAAATCACCGAGCAGGACGAAACGCACTGGATCGTCGACGGTGACACGCCTATCGACGAAGTCGAGCGAGCCATCGGCCACGACCTGCCCGAGGGCGATTTCGAAACCGTCGCAGGCCTACTCATCGCACATTCCGGCACGCTGCCGGAGGAAGGCGAGGAACTCTCCATCGAGCTGGAGGCTGAGCCTGACGATTGGGTCGACGGCGACGAGGCTCCGACCCGCACACTCAACGTGCGCGTCGAGGAGATCGACCGCCACGTGCCCTCCGTCTTGGCGCTAGAGCTGGTGGAGGAATTTCCGGAAGGAGAGGATGACTAATGACTGATACTTGGTGGTTTAACCTCATCGTCACCCTGCTCATCATCGCCGCCTCCGCGTTCTTCGTGGTTATCGAGTTCTCCCTCATGGGTGCGCGCCGCAACCGTTTGGAGGAAACCGCGGAGTCCTCGGCGGCCTCGCGCGCGGGCCTACGCTCGCTCAACGAGCTGACCATCATGTTGGCCGGCGCCCAGCTGGGCATTACCGCCGCAACGTTTGTCCTCGGTGCAGTGACCAAGCCCTGGGTCCATCACCTCCTGATGAGCCCGCTCGAAGCGCTGGGCCTGCCGTTGGGCGTTGCGGACGTCGTCTCCTTCCTCCTTGCGCTGTTCATCGTGACCTTCCTGCACTTGGTCATCGGTGAGATGGCGCCAAAATCCTGGGCCATTGCCCACCCGGAGACGGCCCTGCAGCTCATCGCGGTCCCCGCTCGCGGCTTCATTTGGCTCTTCCGCCCGCTGCTGATCTGGATCAACAAGATGGCGAACAAGCTGGTCCGCATGACTGGTGAAGAGCCAGTGGACCGCGCCGGTGCGGCCGGCTACGACGCAGAAACCTTGCGCCATCTGGTCGAGCACTCGCGCCTGACGGGCACGCTTGACGACGACTCCGCCAACCAGATCACCGGCGTCATCGAGTTGGAAGCCGCCACCGCGGCGCAGCTGGCACGCGAGCATGGTTCGGAAATCTTGCCGTTGTCCGCGGATGCCACCGTGGCCGAGCTTCACGACCTCGTGGTGCGCAAGTCCATCATGCGCGTGCTGGTCTACCCCCGTGCCTCACGCATCCCGCGCATCGTCCACGTGCGCGATACCTTGCTCGCGGATCCGGATACCCCGGTGCTGGACTTCTCCCGCCCTGCCCTGGCTGTGGGTTCGTCTTCCACCGTGCAGAAAACCCTGGACCAGATGCGTGCCCGCAACGAGCAGCTTGTTGTCGTGGGCAAGCCCACCAAGGACAAGACCGTGTGGATCCTCACCTGGGATGACATCATGGGCCAGCTGTGGCCACAGATTACGGAGCAGCTGGACCAGGCTGTGCCGACGTCGAAGAACCCGGGCGCCTAGCGCGCGTCCCGGGCCCCTGAATAGCGAAAAGCGCCGCCGAGAGAGGGAATCTCGGCGGCGCTCTTCTTTTGTCCTTGTGTGTTGGCAACAAGGAAGTCTGTGGTGCGGCGACTACGCGGTCGTGGCGGCCTTCTTCTGGCGCTTGGCGCGAACGCGGGCAACAACGGCGTCGATACGCGCTCGCTCCTCCAAGAAGGGCGGCGGGTTATGGCCGCGCATGGTACGCACGAAGGCGGGGTGAGCTTCGACGACGGTATGGCGCCAAGCCTGCACGGCAATAAGGGAGGATTCGCCTGCGCGCTTGTACAGATTCGGCAAGGAGACCACGTCGAGATTGCGAGCTACGGCGTCGGTTTGCGCCAGCACGTACTCAACGAGCTCGCGCAGGTAAGCAGCGACCGCAGCGGTACGGCCGCGCAGGGTTTCCGCCAGTTCCGAGACGACGACGGGTGGGCCCGAAATCGGTAGGCCTTCGGCGAGCGCGCGGGCGGTTAGCTGCTTCGGCTCCTCGACGTCATAGTCGCCGGACGGGGCAGCCGAAATGGTTCCGGATTTCAGGCCGGAGACCAGCGCGTGGCGCAGGCCGATGAGCTCCCCGACGCAGCGCCCGGAATCCACGCGGGCATCTTCGACGATGTCCCCCAGTTCGGCCAAACAGTCGAGGGAGAGTTCATCATCCCAATCCTCGATGGCCTCGATGAGGTGCTCGATATAATCGACGACTTCATCGCCGATGTTGTAGATTTCTTGGGTCAGCTCACGGTGGCGCAGCTCGGCTGCGATCTTGTGCATAGGCTGCCCTTTCCGCGAGAACCTCTAGCTGAGGTTTAGAGTTTTTCTGACCCCGCTGACTCTATTAGAGATCCTCGCGTCGGGCTGCGCGACACTCCGAAGGAATTCACAGACTCCGTCCAGCGGCTGCATGCCACCGGACCGTACCTTCGCCGACGTTACTTCTTGCCGGCGTAGAGGCGCTCGATGTCGGCAGCGTAGCGCTGCGCGACGACGTAGCGCTTAACCTTCATGGTCGGGGTGAGCTCGTTGCTCTCCTCGGTGAGGTCCTGTTCCAGGATGACGAACTTCTTAATGCCCTCAGCATGAGACACCGTGGCGTTGACCTGGTTGATGGCGTCCTGGATGTCGGCGCGTAGCCCCGGATCGGCGGCCACCTCACGCATACCTTTGGCAGCGGAAATGTTGTGCTCAGCCTTCCAGCGCTTGAGGGCGTCCTCATCCAGGGTGAGCAGCACGCCGACGAAAGGCTTACCGTCGCCCACCACCATGGCCTGGGAGATGAGCGGGTGGGAGCGCAGGATGTCTTCCATCGGGCCGGGCGACACATTCTTGCCGCCGGCAGTCACAATGAGGTCCTTCTTGCGTCCAGTGATGACGAGCTTGCCATCCTCATCGATTTCGCCGAGGTCACCGGTGTTGTACCAGCCGTCGTTAAGCGCGCCTTCCGTAGCCTCCGGGTTCTGCCAATAGCCTTTAAAGACGATGTCGCCCTTGATGAGAATTTCGCCGTCCTCATTAATACGCAGCGTCGTTCCACCCAGCGGCGGGCCAACAGTGCCGATGGACTGGTCCACAAAGTCCACCGCGGCCGCAGCGGCGGTCTCCGTCAAGCCATAACCCTCGTAGATGGTCACGCCGATACCGCGGTACCAGTGCAACAGCTCCTGGGAAATGGCCGAGCCGCCAGAGATGCAGTACTTCACCTCGCCACCCATGGCCTCGCGGATGGCCGCGTAGACCAGCTTGTCAAAGGCCTTGTGCTTGGCCTTGAGCACTCGGCTGGGGCCCTCCGGCGTGTCCAACGCCTTGGAGTATTCAATGGCGATCTTCTCCGCACGGTCAAAGATGGCGCCCTTGAAAGCGGACGAGCCGTGTGCCTTGGCCGACGCACCATTGCGCACCTTTTCAAACACGCGAGGCACACCCAAAATCAAGTTGGGGCGCGAACGCGCGAACTCGATGGTGATGGTGCCGAAGTCCGACCAGTGGTTCTGGGAAGCGCCACCAATGGTGACCGCGAGGGACACCGCGCGGCTGAAGACGTGCGCCAACGGCAGGAAGGTCAGCACGTGGGCGCCGGGAACGGCAATGGCGCCAATCGGGTTGGTGAGCAGGCCGCGGGCTTCCGCCAGCCAGTTGCGGTGCGTGAGCATGCAGCCCTTCGGGCGGCCGGTAGTACCTGAGGTGTAGACCAGCGAGGCGACGTCGTCGGTGTTGGTGGCTTCGATACGTTCGTTCACGGCGGCGTCGGAAATCTCGCGGCCTTCGAACTTCAACGTATCGATAGCAGAAGAGTTAATCTCTAGGATGCGTCGCAGCTGGGAGGGCGAGCCGTGCAGCTGTGGTGTACCGTCCTCCTGCAGCTTTAGATGCTTGACCAGCTCGGAATGCTCACGCGTTTCCGTAATGGCGAGGATTGCGCCGGAGTCCTCGATGATCCACTGCACCTGTGACAATGAGGAGGACGGGTACACCGGCACCGAAATAGCGCCGGCGGCCCAGATGGCGTAATCCAAGAGCGACCACTCGTAGCGCGTCGTCGAAATGAGCGCCACGCGGTCGCCCTGCTCGACGCCGAGGGCCATAAGGCCCTTGGCCACCGCATACACCTCTTCAACAAATTCCTTCGCGGTGACGTTGACCCACTCGTAGTTCGCAGGTCGGGTAAACATAACGCCGTGTGGGCGGGCCTTTGCCGTGGCCATCATGGCCGTAAGGCAGGTCTCCCCTTCATCAATCTGGAACTGAGCTTTGGTATGTGCCTCATTTGAAGTCACAGGTGTGTCCTTTCCCACAAAAAGTAATTCCAGCCCACTCTACCAACCGGTTTCATCGCATGCGCACGGAGGGCGTGGCACAATTGAGACCTGTGACTACCCGTGATCTGCTTCAAGAGCTCGCCCAGCGCCACGGAGTGGCCTGCGAGTACACCGCCCAGAACGGACAGCCCGTCTACGTCAGCGAAGAGACGATTACCTATACGCTGCGCGCACTCGGCGTCTCCATCTCCGATCGACCTGATGACGAAGAGCTGACCCAGGCCTTGTTTGAGGATTACCTGGATCGCGCCTCCCGCCCCCTGCCTCCGTGCGTGGTGGCTCGTGAGGGTGCAGAAAAATCCTTTGATGTTCACGTCCATGATGGTGATCCGGTCACGGTCACCATCGAGTTGGAAAACGGCGAGACCCGCCCGACCTATCAGGACCCCAACGACGCCCCGGCTGCCGACGTCGCGGGGACCATGTGGGGCGAGGCCAGCTTCCACGTCCCCGGCGATCTGCCGCTGGGCTTTCACTCTCTGCAGCTCTCCTCGCCGGGCATCGGTGAGTATGAGTGTCCGCTCATCGTCGTGCCCAACCACCTGAGCACGGCCGACCGTTATCTTGAGCGCCCCGCCGCGGGTGCCATGGCGCAGCTGTACTCGGTGCGCTCGAAGAAGTCCTGGGGCATGGGCGATTTCGGCGACTTGGCCGAGCTCGCGGAGACGTTGGCGGAAGACTATGACTTCCTCCTCATTAATCCGCTTCATGCGGGCGAGCCCATCCCGCCGGTAGAGGATTCACCGTATCTTCCGACCACCCGCCGCTTCATCAACCCGATTTATTTGCGCATTGAGGATATCCCGGAGCTGCAGCTGCTGAGCTCGGAGCTGCAGGAAGATGTAGCCGAGCTGGCTGCCGAGTTCCGCGAGCGCAACCACTCTGCCGAAGAGATTGACCGCGATACCATTTTTGAGGCCAAGCTGCAGGTTCTACGGGAGCTCTTCAGCCACGAAATGGCCCCGGAGCGCCGTATGGCCTTTAGCGAATACCAGCGCCGCGAAGGTCGGGGGCTGCGCAACTTCGCTCTGTGGTGCGCGGAAACCGAGCTGGAGCGCCACAGCGGTCGCCGCCATGCACTGGACCTCGATGTCACCGATTTGGCCGAGTTCTACTCCTGGCTGCAGTTCCTCTGCGATGAGCAGCTAGATGCTGCCCAGCGCCGAGCACTGGATGCTGGCATGTCCATTGGACTCGTGACCGATATGGCCGTCGGCATTCACCCGAATGGTGCGGATGCCGTAAACCTGTCGGAATACCTCGCCCCGCAGTGCTCGGTAGGCGCGCCGCCGGATGATTACAACCAACAAGGCCAGGACTGGTCCCAGCCACCATGGCACCCGGTACGTCTGGCGGAATCCGGCTACCAGCCGTGGCGTGACTTGCTGCGCACCATGTTGGGCAACGCTGGCGGCCTGCGCGTCGACCACGTTCTGGGCTTGTTCCGCCTGTACTGGATTCCGCGCCACTCCTCCCCGCTCCACGGCACCTACGTGACCTATAACTGGGAAGCCATGCTTGGCATCTTGGCGCTGGAGGCCGAGCGCGCCGGCGCGGTCCTCGTGGGTGAGGACCTGGGCACCTTGGAGCCATGGGTTCAGACCGCCCTGCGGGACATGGGTGTCTTGGGCACCACGATCATCTGGTTCGAACATGCCGAAGAGGGGCCCACCCCACGCCCGCAGGACCAGTATCGGCGCATGGCGATGTCCTCGGTAGGCACGCACGATCTGCCGCCCACCTTGGCCTTCCTGCGCGGTGACCACATCGCTCTGCGCGCCCGTCTGGGTCTGCTGACCACGTCCGTCGCGGAGGAAGAAGAGCAGGACCGCGAATGGCAGAACGAGGTCAAGGACAACCTGCAGGCCTACGGCATGCTGAACAATCGTGAGAACGAAGAAGACGTCCTCGTCGCTCTCCACGAGTACGTGGCCGGCACGCCCTCGGCGCTCACGGTAACCAACGTTGTGGACATGGTCGGTGACGTGCGCGCACAGAACCAGCCGGGCACGACGAAAGACCAGTACCCCAACTGGTGCATCCCGCTGTGCAATACCGCCGGTGAGCCGGTGCTGCTGGAGGATCTCCCGAAGCAGGAGCTCTACCAGCGCCTCGCCCAGGTATCCAAGCGGCCACGGTAGGCAGATCAACGCCCGCCTAGACGAGCAGCCCCACCACTGCCACGACAACGACGAGCGCAATCATGAGCCACAGGGTCAGGCTCACGCGAGATTTCGGCAGGGCCCGCTTGCGCTGAGGCTGCTCGGGGCGCTCGGGGTCCCAGAGGCCTTCACGGTGATCATCGGGAGTCATGGTCACTTATCCTAGTCCGCCCCTCCACGAGCGTGTACACGCGGTCGATGGCCCACATCAATCCCCACCCCATCACGGTTGCGGCCGGCACTGCGGTGACGGCAAGCACCGCCATTTGCGCCCACACGGGAGCTTGCACGAGCCATTCCATGCCCTCAGGGTAGCCTGTTGGGCATGAGCAGCGCACCTTTCGACGTCACCTGCCCCGCAGGCACCATCACCGGCTACGTCACGGAGGATGTGGCCCACTTCCACTCCATCGAGTATTCCCATATCCCCGGGGATTTCGAGAATCCCGAACCTGCATCTCCACGTGACCAGGATGCGCGTACGCCGCACCCAGAGAAAGTTGCGCTCACCATTACCGCGCCTTCCGCGCCGCTTGTCGACGCTAACCTGACCGCCTCCTCGCTCGCTCCCGTATTGGTCTACGTCCATGGCGGGCGCTACGAGCACGGTTCCCATGAGGACCGCCGTGCGGAGGGAACCCCCACGGCAGAGGCCGGCATCGTACATGTGCAGCTGGGCTACCGCGTTGGTCTTCCGGGCCTGGCGCGCTTTCGCGACGATGAGCCCAACCGCTACCGCGCCATTGAGGACCTGCAGCTGGGGCTGGAGTGGATTCAGTGCAATATCGAATCCTTCGGTGGGGATCCCACCAACGTCACTCTCCTGGGCCAATCCGCTGGTGCCAATGCGGTGCTGTGGCTGGCTCGCCGCGATCACTACCGTGGCGCGTTTCGCCGCGTCATTGCGCTCTCCCCTGGTTTCCCGCGCGAGAGTTTTGAGGAGCGCAAGGCCACGCTGCGCCAGGTGATGAAGAAGCCCATCACACGCTCGTCGCTGGCTTCGATGAGCGAGGAGGAGCTCAACGCCGGCTACAAGAAGTTCCGCACGAAATACAACCTCGATATGGCCCTAGGCCCCACGCCGCTGGAGTGCGCACAGCTTGCCGACGTCCCCCTCGTCCTCGGCAGCACCCGTGACGAGTTCTACAATATCCCGGCCACCGAAAAGATTGACCGCTCGCCCTTCCGCGGGATTGCCTTGCGCTATCTCGCCCCGCGCCTCGGTTTCC
The DNA here is from genome assembly GCF_001812805.1 of Corynebacterium sp. HMSC078H07. Lineage (GTDB taxonomy): Bacteria > Actinomycetota > Actinomycetes > Mycobacteriales > Mycobacteriaceae > Corynebacterium. Next base: position 37,816 of record NZ_KV810465.1, read on the forward strand.
CACGCAATGGGTTCAAGCCCTGGTATCAGGTGGCGCAGTTCTTGGATAAAGATCGCCCCACCGGGCGCATGGTGGGCGATGCCATCATCCGCCGCTGGACGGCAGAAGTAGCAGAGAAGGCTCCGGGGCAGACATGGATGGTGGAATTTACCCGCTCCTCGGGGCCTGCGCTGCACTGCGAGGAGCTCCGCCCGCTCTTTGGCCGCACGGAGCTGGCCTCCTGGCTGCAGGAGTTTGTGCGCACCGGCGAGCCCGGCTTCGAGGAATACCGCCCGGAACATGCCATCTGGGAATACAACCTCGATGACGGCTCGCACCGCGTGGCGCACTCCAGCTTGGATTATATTTCCGCGGCCTTCGCCCAGGATGGCAGCCTGCTCTGATCCGGGGGCGTTAAGCTAAAAGGCCGGACTTAGGCCAATTTAGTGCGGAACAATCCCACCTCACCGCCGAAAACCACCAGGTAGCAGTGTCAAGAGTCACGTTGCTCACCCACCCAAGACCTAAGTCAGGCCACAATGACCGTTTCCGTAGAGCACTGCACGTCTCTTCCCAAACGGATTACCTCTTCGCTCCCCTCGCAATGCGCAACGTCTGCATCGCTCCATCGACATGCTGGAAGCATCTTACAAATGGCGTCTGACAAAAGGCGTCTGACAAAAGGCATCAGTCATAAGGCGTTTTCACGGCTGAAAACGCCATTTACTCATTGCAGATGGCGTTTTTAGACCCAAAGATGCCCTTTGCCAGATGCCTTTTACAAAACGCCCTCCTGTCTTAGGTCAATTTAGTGCGGAACAATCCCACCTCACCGCCGAAACCACCAGGTAGCAGTGTCAAGAGTCACGTTGCTCACCCACCCAAGACCTAAGTCAGGCTTCGAGGCCTACCGCCCCGCATTCAGAATGGCTAGCCCAACAGGGCCGCGCGCAGCGGCTCGTGGGTCAGCTCCTCCACCATCCATGGGCTAAAGGCAAAAGGTGTGGCCTCCGCAGCGGCGAGAACCTCGCGGGCAGGAGCCCACGCTAGAGAGTCCACCTCCTCTGGGTTCGGCTTCGGGTCATCGCTGGTCTCAAACAGGTAGACCGGGCAGATTTCATTTTCTACCACGCCGGAGGAATCCACAGCACGATAAGCAAAGTCTGGCAGTACCAAACGCGGCGTGCCGCTCAGGCCCAGCTCGAACTGGGCGCGGCGCACGACGGCGTCGACAGTCGCCTCCCCCGGCCCCGGATGTCCACAGAAAGAGTTGGTCCACACACCGGGCCACGTCTTCTTCGACAAGGCGCGGCGGCTGAGCAAAATGTTGTCGTCGCGCACAACCCATGCAGAGAAGGCGAAGTGCAGCGGTGTATCCGCGGTGTGCACCACAGCTTTGTCTGCCGTGCCGACGGGAGTGCCATCAGGCGAGGCCAAAACGACGAGTTCCGTCATAGATTGAGGTCTCCTACAAAGCGCACATTGCCAATGGTAAAGCGCGCATTCCACAGGTTTCCGGCGGAAACGTTATAGACATACTGAAGGTTGGTCGAAGCTCCTGCGCCCAACGGTTGATCCAAACCCGGCGCGGGCAAGGAGACGTGTACCTCGGGGTCATAAGGCACCGGGTCCACCGTTGCCCAGCCACCGTTGCCGTCGGCGCGCTCGAGGGTGGGTTCCGGGAGGGCGTCGGCAGGCAACGGCAACTCGCCAAGGTTGTGAATCTTCACGGTGAGCACCGTGCCGCCGCCACCGGAGTACAAGCCCTGCAGTTCATATTCGACATTGAGGCCCTCGTCTTTGGCCGGCTCCGCCAGGTTTTCGGTCACCTCGCGGACCTCCACGTCTTTAGCCTCGAACGTTGGTGGTTCCGAGCTGGAGACCACGATGTTGTCCTGGGGACCCACGTCTGGTGGCTGCAGGATGCTGCAGGCAGAGAGAGCAGCCAGACACAGCGGGGCACACGCTAGGGGGAGGTACTTCTTCACCGCGAATCCTTTTCCATCACGTCTACGGTTTCTCCCCTACCTTAGTCCACGGGTTGGATATTCCTATTAAAGGCGTAACATCGGCCGACGATGAACTCTATTCTCCGCATCGTCCGCAGTGCTTCTGCCCTGTGGCCGTTTTATCTCGGCGTCCTTCTAACCGCATCGGTCACCGCGATTCTGTCTCTCCTCACCCCGTTCATTCTCCGCGAGGCTACCGATACCGCCGTGGAAGGCGGCGCCTTGCGCACCATCCTGTGGTGGGTCTTCGCTCTCTTCCTGGCTGATGCGCTGGGCAACGTGGTGAAGAATATCGGCGGCTATATCGGTGACGTCATGGTCTCGCGCCTGCGCCAGATTCTCTCCACGCGCTACTTTGCCAAGCTGCTGTCGGTGCCGCAGGGCTATTACGACAACCAGGTCACCGGCACCATTATCGCGCGCCTTGACCGCTCGATTGCGAACGTGACGCAGTTCTTGCAGTCCTTCTCCAATAACTTCTTCGTCATGCTCATCCAGGCCGCCGCAGTCCTGGTCATCACTGCGGTGTATTACTGGCCGCTGGCGATTCTCTTGGCCGCGCTCTTTCCCATCTACATGTGGCTCACTGCGAAGACGTCGACGCGCTGGCAGAAGTTTGAGGCCATCAAAAATGAGAACATCGACGTGGCCAACGGCCGTTTTGCCGAGGTCATCGGCCAGGTGAAGGTGACCAAATCCTTCGTGGCCGAAGCCCGCGAGCTGGCCTCCTTTGGCGAGCGCTACCGCACCGTGGTGGATACTACGAAACCGCAGTCACGCTGGTGGCATTCCATGGACACCGCGCGCGGCGTAGCCATGGCGCTCATCTTCTTCGGTATCTATGGCCTTATTTTCTGGCGCACGTTGGAAGGCCACTTCTCCATCGGTGACATGGTCATGCTCCTGCAGCTGGTCAACATGGCCAAGCAGCCGGTGTTCATGATGAGCTGGATTGTGGATATCAGCCAGCGCGCCATCACCGGCTCCAAGGATTACTTCAAGGTCATGGAAGAAACCCCGGAGTCCACGGTTAACCCGCAGCTGGTGCGCGCCGCCACGACTTCCGACGTCCCCGAGCTCGACCTTTCCCCTGCCGAGCCCCTCACTCCCACCGAGGGCCACGTCTTTGCCTTTGATGATGTCTCCTTCGCCTACGAAGAGGATAAACCGGTGGTCGACGGCATCACCTTCAGCGCCCACGAAGGCCACAAGGTAGCGCTTGTCGGCGAGTCCGGTGGCGGCAAGTCTACGTTGGTCAACCTGTTGCTGGGCCTGTACCAACCAACCGCAGGAAAGCTGTCGGTGCTGGGGCATGACGTGGCCAAGCTCACGGCAGAACGCCTGCGCGCGTCGGTAGGTGTGGTTTTCCAAGAGTCTTTCCTCTTCTCCGGAACCATCAAGGAAAACATCGCCTACGGCAAACCGGGCGCCACGATGGAGGAAATCGTGGCCGTGGCCAAGCGCGCCAACGCCCACGACTTCATCGAGGAATTCCCCGATGGCTATGACACCGTCATTGGTGAGCGCGGCTTGAAGCTCTCCGGTGGTCAGAAGCAGCGTGTGGCCGTGGCTCGCGCCATGTTGAAAGACGCGCCGATTCTCGTGCTCGATGAGGCCACCTCCGCGCTTGATACCAAGGCCGAACGCGCCGTGCAGGCAGGCTTGGATGAGCTCATGAAGGACCGCACGACGCTGATTATCGCGCACCGCCTGTCCACCATTGCGGACGTGGATACCATCGTCACGCTCGATCGCGGCCGCATCTCCGAGATCGGCTCCCCGGCCGAGCTGGCGCAGTCGGATGGCATCTACGCCGAGCTGCTGCGGTTGACCCAATCCGCCTCCGCCGCCGACCGTAAGAGGCTGAAAAAATACGGATTCGTCCAAGCCACCGACGAGTAAGGTGGGGCGCATGCATTTTCCTAGCCTGAAAGAACTCTCTGCCCGCGGCACCCGCAAGTGGACGGTCTATGACGAGGACGTCATCCCCCTCTGGATCGCAGAATCAGACTTCCTCACCGCCCCCGCGGTCAAGGAGGCCATCCAAGAGGCCGTGGATGCCGAGTCCTTCGGCTACACCCCCGCCCCGAAGGCCTCCGAACTTAATGCCGCCGTGGCTGACTTCTATGAGACGCGCTATGGCTGGCGGCCGCAGCACGTGTTCTGGATCGGGGATGTTGTCCGCGGCCTATTGCTCGGCGTGCAGTACTTCACCGAGGGCCCGGTCATCGTGCCGGTTCCTTCTTACCCGCCGCTGCTGGAGCTTCCGGAAACGGCGGGACGCGAGAAGATTGAGACGTCCCTTGAGCTCGCGGACATCGAGCGCGCCTTTCAGGCCGGGGCCGGTTCCATCCTGCTGTCCCACCCCTACAACCCGCTGGGCATTGTCTTTGATGAAGACTGGCTGCGGGGCCTGGTGGAATTGGCGGACAAATACGATGCCCGCATCCTCTCCGATGAAATCCACGCCCCGCTGGTCTACGAAGGTCGCCACATTCCGCTCGGCGCCTTGTCCGACCGCGTTATTACCGTCACCGCCACGTCCAAGGCATGGAACACCGCGGGCTTAAAGTGCGCGCAGGTGTTCTTTTCCAACACTGCGGACGTCGAGCGTTGGAACTCATTGACCGGCGTGGCTAAGGACGGCACCGGCACGCTCGGCGTGCTGGCAGCGGAAGCCGCCTACCGCCGCGGCGGGGAGTTCTTAGATGAGGAAATCGAATACTTGAAGAAGACCCGTGACTGGCTGGTAGAGGAATTGCCCAAGCGCGTACCAGGTCTCAAGACCTCCCACCCGCAGGCCACCTACCTGCTGTGGTTGGACTTTAGCGAGACCGCTATCGGGGATGACCCGAAGCCCGCCGCTTGGGTTCGCGAGCACGCCAAGGTAGCGCTCAACGAGGGCGTGACCTTCGGTACCGGCGGCGAGCATCATGCCCGTCTCAATTTTGCAACCTCCCGTGAACTGCTCGAAGAGGCACTCGACCGGCTGGAGAAGGCCTTCAGCTAGAATTTACATCTCACGTCATGGGCATTATCCTTAGGAAAATGTCCATAAATGACGTTCAGGCCCCCTCCGCATCTGCCTCGAAGACGGGTTCACCCATCGGCATCGTGATCGTTGCCTCCCTCATGCTCTTCTCCATGTTCTTCGGAGCGGGCAACCTCATCTTCCCGCCGGAGGTCGGTGTCTCCTCCGGCACCAACTTCTGGCCGGCCACCTTGGGTTTCCTCGCCGCCGGTGTGGCCCTACCGGTCTTGGCCGTCATCGCGGTGGCCATCTCCGGCCAATCTGTGCGGGATATCGGAAACCACGGCGGCACGTTCTTCGGCGTGGCCTTCTCCGTCATCGCCTACTTGGCCATCGGCGCCTTCTACGCCTTGCCGCGTACCGGCGCAGTGTCCATGGAAACCGCGATTACCCCGCTGCTCGGCTGGGAGGGAACCTTTGCCAACGGCGCCTTCAACGTCGTCTTCTTCCTTATCGCATTGGCCCTGGCCTGGCGCCCCAATGACATCATCGACACCTTGGGCAAGTTCCTGACCCCGGCGTTGGTCATCCTGCTCGCCGCCCTCATTACCTTGGCCACACTGGCCAATCCCCGCGTGCCTGGCACCCCGACCGAGGAGTACGCCTCCGCGCCCTTCGTCACGGGCCTCTTCGAGGGCTACAACACCATGGACGCCATCGCGGGCCTGGCATTTTCCATCGTCATCGTGACCTCGTTGCGCTCCAAAGGTTTCTCCACCAACCGCGCGCTACTGCGCGGAACCATCACCTCCGCCGTCATCGCGGGCGCCCTGCTCGCCGCTATCTACCTGGGCCTGGCGTGGATTGGCCAAACCATGCCGAATGGTGCCTCCTATGATTCCGGCGCCGCCTTGCTTGCCGACGCCTCCAATCTCACCATGGGTAACGTCGGCCAGGCCGTCTTCTCCGCCATCGTCATCCTGGCGTGCATGACCACCGCCGTGGGCCTGATTTCCGCCACCTCAGAGTTCTTCGCCATGCTCGTGCCGAAAACCGTCTACCACTTCTGGGCTTGCCTCTTTACCGCCCTGTCCATCGCCTTCGCCTTCCAAGGTCTGGACACGGTGCTTGCCGTCGCGGTTCCCTTCATCGTGTTCTTGTACCCGCCGGCTATCTCCCTTATCGCACTGACGCTGCTGCAGCCGGTGGTCAAGCGCTGGGTCACCTTCTACTGGGCCTTCCGCTTGGCGCTCTGGGTCTCCGTGCTGTGGTCGGCCGCGACCTCCCTGGGCGCACCCTTGGACTTCTCTCCTGGCCAGGGCGTAGGCCTCGGCTGGGTTGTTCCCACTCTCCTCGCTTTCGTCGTTGGGGTTATCATCGATGTTGTATCTACAGGATCGAAAGAAAGAAGCGAGTAACTCATGACGCAGCGCGCTGCCTTGTCCATCCTCGATTTCTGCACCATCTACGAGGGCGAATCAGCCTCCGAATCTATGGCTCGATCGGTCGAGCTGGCGCAGCGCGCAGAAGCTTTAGGGTTTAAGCGCATGTGGTACACCGAGCACCACAACATGCCCTCCATTACCTCCTCGTCCCCAGCGGTACTCATCGCTCACATTGGGGCTAAGACCGAACGCATCCGCCTAGGCTCCGGCGGCGTCATGCTGCCTAACCACGCCCCCTACGTCATTGCCGAGCAGTTCGGCACCTTGGCCGAGCTCTACCCCGACCGCATTGACTTAGGTCTGGGCCGCGCCCCGGGCACCGATATGCAGACCCTCGGCCGGGCACTGCGCCGCGATGGCCACGCCGCCGAGCGCTTCCCGGAGGACATCAAGGAGCTGCAAGGCTATCTCTCCGGTAAGTCCCTCATCCCAGGCGTTCAGGCCATCCCCGGCGCTGGCACCAACGTGCCTATCTACATCCTGGGTTCTTCTATGTTTGGCGCATCTCTGGCAGCCAAGTACGGCCTGCCTTATGCCTTTGCCTCACACTTTGCGCCGCAGCACCTTGAGTCCGCCACCTCCTACTACCGCGAGAACTACCAGCCTTCCGAAGCCTTCCCCGAGCCCTATGTGATCGCCGGCGTCAACGTCACCGCCGGTGAGAACGCCGAGGAGGAATTCGAGCGCGTCTGTTTCCGCCGTGTGAAGGCCTTTGTGGGCCGGGGCAAGCAGCTGAGCGACGCCCAAGTGGAACAGATCATCTCCACCGCACAAGGCCAGCAGATTCTCGACATGCTCAAATACTCCGCCGTGGGTACCGGCGAGCACGTGCGCGAGTATCTCACCCAGTTCCAAGAGCTAGCACATGCGGATGAACTCATGATTTCGCTGCAGTCGACAGATCATGAGAAGGTGTTGGGTAACATGGAGACCCTGGCACACGCGTGGGAATTGTAGGGTTTTCTCCATTTGACAAGACTTTTCACCTACGCGTGAATTAATATTCTTCTGCAATAGCAGCGTTAACAAAGAGGAGCATGTCCGTGTCACTTCGCGGTTCCCAGCAGCACAGCAAGATTGCTGACTATCTGCGCGGGCTCATTCGCAGCAAGAAGCTCTCCCCGGGTGACTTTCTACCCAGCGAGGCCGAGCTGTGTGAGCAGTTCTCCTCCTCTCGCGGACCCGTCCGCCAGGCCGTAGCTGCCCTGCGCTCCGAGGGCCTCATCTCCTCCGGCCGCGGCCGCCGCTCAGTGGTATTGGGCCGTTTTACCTCCGAGTCCTTCGACTCCATCTTCTCCGTAACGCACTGGCTGCGCGAGCGCGGCTTCGAGCCCGGCGCGAAAACCCTCTGGCTGGCACGCTGCCCCGCTACAGAGCAGGTGGCCAACTTCCTCCAGGTTGCCGCAGGTGACCCGGTCATCTTCGTGCACCGAGTGCGCAGTGCCAATGGCTTCCCGATCTGTATCGAGCGCATGTTCTTCCCACTCGACGTGGGCAGCCACATCCTCAACTTCGACGCTGACAACGGCTCTATCCACGATCACCTCGGCGCCCAGGGCGTGGAGTTCGACAATGTGAACCGCGAACTTTCCCTAGCCTCTGCGAGCGAGGAAGACGCCCGTTCCCTCAACATCGAGCCGGGAACCCCGCTGTGGCGTCTGCACCTGGACATCTCTGATCACTCCGGCCACCCGGTGGAGTGCACCGAGATTCTCTACTTGGGAGATCGTCTCACGCTCGGCATGACGAGCGTGCGCGGCACCACCTCCCCGCTTGAGGTCAAGCTCTCCGAAGGATGAGAACCCGACTGAGTGTGGTGGGGTTGATGGGGGTGGCGTCGATAAGCGCCTGCTCCGCCGGCTCCACCGCGATCGTGGATTCAGACTCCACGGCGCTGACCCTTGCCACCACCACGCCCGCTACCTCCCTGGACTTCACCACAGTGGGCGGCGCTGCTATCCCGGCCGCGCTCATGAGCAACGTCTACGAGACCCTCGTGCGCATCTCTCCCGACGGCGACATCGAACCGGGCTTGGCCGAGTCCTGGGAGGCCGAGCCCACGCGCTACACCTTCCACCTGCGTGAGGCCGCTTTCTCCAACGGGGAGGCATTTACCGCGCACACCGCCGCGTGGTCCATCAACGCGGTTAAGACGGAGTGGACCAACGGCCTCAAAAAGCAGATGGACGTGGTGGAATCGGCCGAGGCTGTTGACGACCACACGCTCGTCGTTACCCTTTCCCGCCCTTCGGCCGGCTGGCTGTGGTCCATGGGCACCGCGATTGGCGCCATGCGTACCCCTACCGACGCCGTGGGCACTGGTCCTTTCGCCGTGGCGGGATTCTCTCCCGGCGAATATATCGCTCTCGAAGCACGCGACGACTACTGGGGAACCCCGGCTCACGAGGACATCACCATCCGCTACTTCCCCGATTCCCTCACCGCGGTTAACGCTCTGCGCTCCGGCGGGGTGGATGCGGTGTGGGGCGTGCAGAACCCCGAGCTGCTCGATACCCTCGAAGACTCCATTCACACTGCCGTCGGCACGACCAATGGCGAGGTGCTGCTGTCTATGAACAACCAGTCTGCGCCTTTCGACGACCCCCTCGTGCGCCGCGCCGTGGCCTACGGCATAGACCGCCAGGCCGCCAACGACATCCTGTGGGAAGGCCGCGCCCGCGATACTGGCGGTGCTCCGGTTCCGCCGAGTGACCCCTGGTTTAGCGGCAAGAACTACTACCCCTATGATCCCGCGCGCGCCCGTGCGCTTATGGAAGAAGCCGGCGCGGTAGGCACCTCACTGACGTTGACGGTACCCAGCCTGCCCTATGCGCAAACGCTGTCGGAGTTTTTGTACTCCCAGCTCACTGAGGTTGGCTTCGACGTCACGCTTGAGACCGCGGAGTTTCCCGCGGTGTGGCTGAGCCAAGTCATGGGCGCCAAGGACTATCAAATGTCCCTCGTCGCGCACGTCGAGCCGCGCGATATCCCCACCATCTTTGGCAACCCCGAGTACTACATTGGCTATGATTCCGAGCGCGCCCGCACTCTGCTGCAGCAGGACGATATGAGCGGTGCTGTAGACCAGATTATGGCCGATATGCCCGCCCTGACCTTGATGAATATGCCCAATATTGTGCTCTACCGCGAAGGCCTAAGCGGCCTTCAGCCCAATCAGATTACGGACGCTATCGAATTACGAGGCGTGCGATGAGGTTTCTGCGTTTTATCGGCACCCTCTTTGCAGCATCGGTCATCATCTTCCTGCTTATGCGAGCCGTGCCCGGCAACCCAGCGCGCGTAGCACTCGGCGTCAACGCCACCGACGAGGCCGTCGAGAAGCTCACGCACTCCATGGGCCTGGACCGCCCGCTTCTCGTGCAATACCTGGAGTGGATGAAGGGGCTCGTGACAGGCAACTTTGGCATCTCGTTGTCCTCCCAGCAGGACATCACCCCGCTCGTGCTCGACCGCGCCCAGGTCACGCTCTTGCTCATCGGCCTGGCCATCGCGCTGGCGCTGGCGGGCGCTATCCCTATGGGCATTCTGCTGGCCCGTTTTCGCCTGCCCGTGCTCAATGCGGCCACGCAGCTAGGCATCGCGGTACCGAGTTTCTTGGTCGGTATCTTGCTCGTCGCGGTGTTCTCCGTGCGCTTAGGGTGGCTGCCGGCAAACGGCTGGCAACTGCCGCGCGAGGGCCTAAGCCACCTTGTCCTGCCCGTCATTTCCCTCGCCTTGGTTCAGGGCGCAATGCTGACGCGCTACGTGCGCGCCACGCTCATGGAGGAAATGGGCAAAGACTATATCCGCACCGCCCGCTCGCTCGGCGAGTCCCGCACCGAGGCACTCATCCGCCACGGCTTGCGCAATGCTGCCCTGCCCGTCCTCACGGTCACCGGAGTGCAGCTGAGCACGCTCGTGGTCGGCGCAGTGGTCATTGAAAACGTCTTCGTCATCCCCGGTTTGGGCTCCATGTTGCTCGACGCGGTCTCCTCCCGCGACCTCATCACCGTTCAAACTCTCATCATGGTCTTTGTCACCTTTACGCTCACCGTCAACCTGCTCACGGACTTGGCCTACCGCGTCATCGACCCGCGCTTGAAGGAGGCCCGATGAAACCCGGTTACCTCCTCGTTGGGCTTACCGTGGTCCTTGCACTGGTGTCTGTGGTGTGGACGCCTTATGACCCGAACCTCATCTCGCCCGACCGCCTGGCCTCGCCCAGCTTCGAGCACCTCATGGGCACTGACCGCTTCGGCCGCGATACCTTTTCCCGCATCCTCACCGGCGCGCAGGTAACACTTCTCGTTGGCGTGGTTGCGGTGGCCATCGCGGCGCTCATCGGCGTGCCCCTCGGCATCATCGCCGGGATGCGCGGCAGCACCGTCATCATGGCCGCCACCGACCTGCTGCTAGCTTTCCCAGCGTTGTTGCTGGCCATCGTCGCCGGCGCGGTATGGGGCTCATCGACGCTCACGGCCACCATCGCCATCGGTATCGCCGGAATCCCCTCCTTCATCCGCGTCACGCGCTCCGGTACGCTCCAAATCATGACGCAGGACTACATCGCTGCCGCGCGCATTTCCAAGGTCCCGCCGGCGCTCATCGCGTGGCGCCACGTCCTGCCCAACCTGGGCGGCATCATCGCCATTCAGGCCTCCGTCTACTTTGCGCTGGCCGTCCTCGCCGAGGCTGGCCTGTCCTACCTCGGCCTAGGCACTGCCCCTCCGACGGCCTCGTGGGGCCGCATGCTTCACGACGCCCAACCCCTCCTCGCTACCCACCCCCTCCAAGCTGTGTGGCCCGGGCTCGCCATCGCCGGCACCGTGCTGGGATTTAACCTCTTAGGACGCCATGCTGACCGTCACTGACTTACACATCGGCCCCGTCGGCCCCATCAACTTTGAGATTGCTCCCGGCGAGCGCGTAGGCCTAGTTGGCGATTCCGGCAGCGGTAAATCGCTCACTGCCCTGGCCATCATGGGGCTTCTCCCCGACAACCTTCAAGCCACCGGCTCCATCCGCTTTGAAGGCCGCGAGCTGCTTGGTATGCGCGACCGTGAACTGCGCAGGCTTCCCTTGGCCATGGTCTTTCAAGAGCCTATGACCGCCCTCGACCCGCTCATGAAGGTCGCCGAATACGGCCGCTTCCCGCACCAGCTCTCCGGCGGGCAGCGTCAGCGCGCGCTCATCCACATGGCCATGGCCCGCAAACCCAAGCTGCTCATCTGCGATGAGCCCACCACTGCCCTCGACCCCCTCACGCAAGCAGAAATCCTCGACGAAATTTCCGCCGCCACCCAGGACGATACCGCGCTGCTCTTCATCAGCCACGACCACGCAGCCGTCGAGCGCATGTGTGACCGCGTCATCCACATCGGGGATATCACCACGCCTAACCTCAGCCTGCCGCCTACCCCCACTGTGGGCGAACCAGTCATCACTCTTAAGAACGTCACTAAGACTTACCGCGGGGTCACAGCCCTCGATGACGTGTCGCTTAAGGTGCGCGAAGGCGAGCGCCTCGGCATCATCGGCGGCTCCGGCTCCGGCAAGTCCACGCTGCTCAAGCTCCTCACCGGTCTCACCGAGCCCACCAGCGGCACCGTCACCGTCACCAAGCCCCTCCACATGGTCTTCCAGGATCCCAAAAGCTCACTCAACCCGCGGATGCCCGTGTGGAAAATTGTGGCCGAGGGCGGCGGTACGCGCGAGGAAGCCGAGCGCGTGCTTCACGACGTCGGCATCGAGCACATCGAGCGCTACCCCCACGACTTCTCCGGCGGTCAACGCCAACGTATCTCCATTGCCCGAGCCGTTGTGGGCAAACCCGATATTCTCCTCGCGGACGAAGCCGTCTCCGCCCTCGATGCCACCTCCCGCGCGCAGGTTCTTGAGCTGCTTCAGCGCGTGACGAAGGACATGACGCTGGTGTTTGTGTCGCATGACATGGACGTCGTGAAGCACTTGTGTCCCACCGTGGCCGTGCTGCAGGACGGCCGGATAGTGGATCGCGGCGAAACGGGTAAGGTGTTGTCCCGTTATGGAACATCCCCTGCCGCAACGCCCTAGCGCCCTTCAGCTTTTTACCGCGTACAACTCCTCCGCGCGCCGCTGGCCCGGTGCCCTGCGCGCAGCTTTGGCCATCATCATTCCCGGCGCGGTCGCCATCCTCATCGGCCACCCCGATGCCGTACTTCTAGTCTCCGCCGGCGCGTTCTCTGTCATCTATGGCGAGGGGCACCCCTTCCGCACGCGGCGCCGCATTATCCTTACCGCCGGCGCGCTGCTCACGCTCGCGGCCACGGTCGGCTCCCTCATCGATGGCCTGGTCTTAACGGCGATCTTCACGGTGACGCTGGCGACGGTTGGCGCGTTCATGCAGAATGCGCTGCGTCTGCCGCCGCCCGGCACGTTCTTCATGGTGATGGTGGCGGGCGGTTCGACCATGTTGCGCGGGATTTCGCCATGGGAGGTCGCCGGGTGGAGCCTGGCGGGTGTGGCCGCCGGCTATGTGCTGGGCATGTTGCCGCGATTCTGGGATCCGCACGGGCCGGAAACGCGCGCGGTGGCGGCGTTGGAAAAGGCCGCGGATGCCTTCGAAGGGGCCTCGGATATCTTGGCCAAGCACCACCAGGCGCAGTCGGCTTTGTCCACCGCGTGGCAAGCGCTTTCCGACGCCGGCATCATCCGCGGCGGCCGCATCCGCCGCCCCGATCAGGCCTCACTGGTGCATCGCACTTTGGCCGCGCAGCAGCGCATCGTGGCCCATCACCAGCAGGTAGGAGGCAACTCGGATGACCTGTCGGATGCGCCTACCTATGTTGACCCCAACCGCACCACGATTCCGCACACGAAACCTACGATGCGCTATCGCATTTATCGGGCGGCCGTGGGCAATTCCCATGCGGTGGTCACGGCAGAAAAGATTGCGCTGGGTGGTCTGGCTACGGCTTTCATTGGCTTGGCACTGGGGCTCAGCCGCCCAGACTGGGGCGCGGTGTCGGTACTGTTGCTTCTGCAGTGGGGACCAGATCGGGTGCCGGGCACGATTCGAGGCGTGCAACGCATGTTGGGCTCGGTTTTAGGCGTGTGCGTCTTTGCACTCATCGCCTGGTTTAGTCCGCATGGCTGGGCGCTACTGTTGGCGTTGGCTGCGTGCCAGTTCTGCGCAGAGATTCTCGTGGTGAAGAACTACGCGCTGTGTGTTATTTTCTCTACTCCTTTGGCGCTGCTGATGGGCAACTCACAAGGGCATCTAGCACACACGATTGGCCAGCGTATGGCGGAGATTGGATTGTCGGTAGTGGTGGCCATGGTGGTGCTGTGGTTGTGGAAGCCGCATGCGCAGGTGACCAATCATTACCGCCTGCAAACGCGCTGCCTCGAGGCCATGGCGGCTCTGCTTGGCGCGCTGCTCATCAAGACTCCTGAGGAAGCACTGGCACAGCGCCGCGACCTGCATTACGAGTTGCTGTCGGAGCGCCGCAGTATCCAATCCCTCGCCGCCAACGACTCCACCATCGATCCCTTCTGGCAGCGCCACACTGCCCTGCAAACAGCCGGCTATTTTCTGCTGGATTTCTGCGTGGTCAACCCGCTCTCACAGCCCAGCCGGGCAGAGCTCAACACGCTTATTGAAAAGGTTACCGAAGCGGAAACTCGTCAATGACCTCATAGCGCGGCCCGCCCCCGCGGCCTTCCCCGAGGAAAGACTGCACCAAACTTATCTCGCTCACCACAAATTCTGGGCCGCGATACACGCTGAGTGCATGGACTGCATCGGGGATAAGCCACGGGTCGCGCGTGCGGCGCGCCTCGCGGGCCAAGGTGAGATGCGGGCGGGATGGCTCGAGCATGAGGTGTTTGATGCGGCCTTGCACACCGGTCCACAGCACGTGTTTGTCGAAGGACCCCGCCCCGCTTAGGTTCAGCGTCACCGGCGAGCCCTCGATACCGCGAAGCATCTCGCGGACCTCGGCGGCGTCGTTGGGCTGCTCCCCGAAGAAATCCAAGGTGATGTGCCAATTGTCCGGATCGACCCAGCGCAGCCCATTGTCCTTCAGCGGGCGCACCGCCCGCACGAGATGTTCACACGCTTCGGGGGAGGGAAAGAGTGCGCTGAACAGGCGGATCATTTCACCGTCAACAGGAGTTTCGGATCTAATACGTGCTCTTCAATGCGCTCGAAGACGGCAAAGGCCTCCTCCAGCTCGCGGACATTCTCATCAAAATTAGGCAGCGGCATGGCATTCCAATCGACGCAGAAATAAGTGCCCTTATCCTAACTCACAGCGCTGTCATTTCGCTCATCTGCGGCAATGGTCACTGTGAACTCTCAGAAATCAACCGGCCCCGCGGTCGGCATCTACCCGCATAACATGCACCCAGGCTTGGTTCCCGGCATCGGTGTCGAGGACCAACGCAACACTTTTGGTCTGGACAAGATCACCTTCTTCACCACCGCCGTCTTCGTTGTGGCCTTCATCATCTGGGGTATCAGTTCGCCAGATTCGGTATCGGCAGCCTCGTCCGCTGCTTTCTCCTGGGCCATCACCAACGCTGGTTGGCTGCTCAACATCACCATGATGATGGCCGTCTTCACCATGACGTACATCGGATTCTCTCGTCTCGGCCGCATCAAGCTCGGCACCGACGACGAAGAGCCGGAGTTCGGCTGGTTCAGCTGGGTCGCGATGATGTTCGGCGCCGGCATTGGCGTCGGAATCTTCTTCTACGGTCCTTCCGAGCCTCTCGCGCACTATATTTCTCCGCCACCGCACACTGTCGACGGCAACACTGTTGAAGCCCTCCACCAATCCATGGCTCAAGCGCACTACCACTGGGGCTTGTCTCCGTGGGCGGCTTATGCCCTCGTCGGTGGAGCCATCGCCTACTCCTCCTACCGCCGCGGCCGAGTTCCGCTTGTCTCCTCTATTTTCAAACCACTCTTTGGTTCCCGTGATACTGACGGCCCGCTGGGCAAGCTTATCGACATCCTCGCTCTCGTCGCTACCCTCTTCGGCACCGCCGCCACGCTGGGACTTTCTGCTATCCAGATTGGCCAAGGCGTGTCGATTATCCGCGGCACCGGCCCCTTGACCAACACCGCACTTATTGTCGTCATTGCGGTGCTGGGCTGCGGCTTTATCATTTCCGCGGTCTCCGGTGTTGCCCGGGGTGTGCGCTACCTTTCCAACTTCAATATCTCGCTCACGTTAGGCCTCGTGTTTTTCGTCTTCCTCGTCGGCCCAACGTTACTCCTGCTTAACCTCGTGCCGTCCGGCATCGTGACCTACATCGACCAGCTTTTGCCCATGATGGCCAAGGGGCTGTCCTGGGGTGATGAGACCATCGAGTTCCAGTCCTACTGGACCGCCTTCTACTGGGCGTGGTGGATTGCGTGGACTCCGTTCGTGGGCATGTTCGTCGCCCGCATTTCCCGCGGCCGCACATTGCGCGAATTCACCGCAGTAACGATCTTTGCGCCGTCCCTCATCCTCATCCTGGCCTTTACTATCTTCGGCGGTACCGCCATCTCCTTCCAACGCGAAGGTCTCCCCGGCTTCGACGGCTCAGCTTCCGGTGAGCAGGTGCTCTTCACCATGTTCGACAACCTGCCGCTTAGCCAGATCACGCCTTTCGTCCTGCTGACCGTACTGGCAGTTTTCTTCATTACCTCCGCCGATTCTGCCTCCGTCATCATGGGCACCATGTCCTCCAAGGGGGATCCCGCCCCGAGTAAAATCATCGTCATCTTCTGGGGATTGTGCATGATGGGCATTGCCGTCGTCATGCTGCTCACCGGCGGCGAAGACGTGCTCACGGGCCTGCAGAACCTCACTATTCTTTCCGCGCTGCCCTTCTGCCTCGTGCTTCTCTTCATGATGGTGGCCCTCATCAAGGATCTGCGCTCCGACCCCATGTTCATCCGCCGCACGTACGCCCGCGCCGCAGTGGAGAATGCGGTGCTACGCGGCATCGAGGAACATGGCGACGACTTCGAGCTCTCCATCGAACATGCAGATGAGGGCCGCGGTGCCGGCTCCGAGTTTGATTCTTCCGCGCACCGCTACACCGACTGGTATCAGCGCACCAACGAGTCTGGAGAGAATGTCGATTACGATTTCGACACAGATACGTGGTCTGATGGCTATGAGCCCGAAACCACAGAGGAGAATAAGGAGAAATAGTGGGAATCCCTGACGACGTTGTCCTAGACGGCTATACCCTCATCGAGCAACACGAGATTGACCACGAGTTCCTCATCAATGGCTCGCCGCTCGCCGTGGATACGCCTCTGCTTTTCGCACTCACGATTGTTGGTGTTCTCCTCGTGGCGGCCAGCTTCTTCCTGCGCAGGCCGGTCCGCATCATCGCCGGACTACTGGGCGCGATCCTGACGCTTACCAAGCTGTGGTGGATGCCCATCGCGCTGGCCCGCCAGTTCGAGGACAGCCAAGTCTTCGGCTACACGCTGAAGTACTACCCCCAGTACTGGCCGGCGGCCTCCGTCATCGTGGTCGTCATCGCTATCATCGGCATCATTTCCGCCTTCCTCCGCCGACGCTAACGCGATTCCAGCACAGCAATCGCAATGTGCACGCGGTTGGTACCGCCCAGCTTGTCCAAGATGTGCTTGATGTGGGTCTTCACCGTGGTCACGGAGACATAGAGCTGATCGGCGATCTCTTGGTTATCCAAACCTTGGGCCACGAGTTGCGCCACGTCGTTCTCGCGCTGGCTCAAGCCGCCCAGGGGGCGGGGCTCAGGCGCCTTGGCTGCGGGCGCGGGCTCGGGGCGCTTGAGCGCCAGCAGGTTCTTCAGAGCCTTCGGGCTTAGCAACTGCTGCCCTGCGGCCACGGCCCGCACCGCCGAGACCAGTCCTTCTGGCTCGATGGTCTTGAGCAAGAAGCCCATCGCTCCGGCATGCAGCGCATCCACGATGAACTCATCCGTATCAAAAGCGGTGAGCATGACCACCGGAATGTCTGGCGCACTCGCGCGCAGTTTCCCGGCCGCCTCGATTCCGTCCATGACGGGCATGCGGATATCCATGAGGACAACATCAGGGCGCAGGTCCAGCACGCGGGCCACGCCGTCTCGCCCATTGCTGGCCTCAGCCACCACCTCGATGTCCGGCGCGCCTTCCAGGATGAAGCGGATACCGCGCCGCAGCGCCTGCTCGTCGTCGACCAACACCACTGAAATCATTGTGCGCTTGCCTCCTCCGGTAGTTCGAGGACCCAGGTGAAGGTGGAGGCGTCGTCAAGCACGGTGAAAGTACCTCCCGCCAACCGGGCGCGTTCCTCCATGCCCAGCAAGCCGTTCCCGCCACCGGACTCCGGCTGATCCGCCACTTTCTTGTTCTGCATGGTCACCCGGACCTTATCCTCCTCGTTCTCCACCCTGAGCGTCACCTTCTGGCCCGGCGCGTATTTGCGGGCATTGGTCAGCCCTTCCTGCACGGCGCGGCCCATCGTGTGGGCGGCTAGTGTGCTCAGCTTATCGACATCCCCCTTCTCATAGCGCACCTTCGTCCCCGCCGCGCGTGCGCGCTCAATGTGTTCCTCGATGCTCGCGCGCGGATCCACGCGGTCATCCACGCGCAGCGCCTTGATGACCCCGCGCAGGTCCTCCACGGCGGCCTTGGCCTCAGACTGGATGGTTCCCGCCGCCTCGGCGATGTGCTCCGGGTCGGCGTCCTTGCGGTAGCTGAGGCCACCTGCGTACACGGAAATGAGGCTGAGCCGATGCGAGAGGGAATCGTGGATATCGCGCGCAATGCGGTTGCGCTCCTCCAGGCGCGCCCGCTCCTCGCGCGAGCGCAGCTGGTCCTCATTGAGCTCCGCCAAGCTCACCAACGTGACCTCGCGCTGGCGGCGCTGCGCGCGCACCGAGCCCGTAATCCAGGCAACGATCAAAAAGATGCTTCCAAAGAGTCCGTAACCAAAGATCGACAGGTAGTTCACCTGCAGGTCAGGCACCGCCATGACGGTTACATACGAGGCCACCAGCACCACCGTCCCCACCAAGGACCAGCGCAGACGGCCGCGCGAAATGAGCGAGATCAAGACCACCAGCACTGACAGAGACAGTGGGCGAAACCCGCCCAGTACGAGGACGAGCAGAGCCGCAATCAGCGCCACCGGGTGACCGGGGTACTCCTCGTGGATGTTGCGCTCCCGCCGCGAGTGATGCAGGGCGAAGGGCAGCAGAAGCCACGTGACAAAGCTAAACAGAACCATGAAGCTGGAAATCATGGCTTGCTCGTCCGACCCGTCAAATTTTTCGAGCTGGGGGATCCACGCGGCCCCATCCACCACCACGCAGAGCATGATGAGCAGCACCGTGATCCATAGTGGTCGCGTCTTTCTCGTCATGGTTGTCACGATAGCTCTCCCCCAGGGTATGGAAATCCTCCCTGCGGAGGATACCGGCACCCCAGGCGCAGTTCATAGTCTAAACCGCATGAGAAGAACACAGACTTTATATGAACTGCTTACCGCCGCCGGGCTGGTGTTCGCCGTTTATGATTTCTCCCAAGGTCCTTTCGTCACTACCAGCGCGCTCGCCGCAGTGTTATATGCGGCTGTCGCAATCGGTCTCACGCTGCTGATTCTGCGCAAGCACCCGGGCATTGCGCACGGGGTGGTGTGGGGCATTGCGGTTACCAGAGTCGCCGGCCAGCTCAACGAGAACATGAACCACCTCCTCATCCGCACGGTCCCAGACTGGCTGGTCATCGCTGGAATCGCCCCACTTAACGAGGAAGTCCTCAAATTCCTCGGCGTCATCTTCATTTGCACCTGCGTCATCCGGCCCCGCCACTGGGCGGACTACGTCTTCGTCGGCGTGGCCGTAGGCATGGGCTTTAGCGTGAGCGAGAACGCCGCCTACTACGCCAACATGACACTGGAGAACCTCGATTCTGATCTCAAGGGAACGCTCCTGGGGCTCCTTGCCCGATTCATCGCGAACCCGCTCATGCATTCCTTCTTCACCGGCATCGCAGCATATGGACTCTCCCGCAGGCAACCGGTGCGCTGGCTGCTTATCGCCATGGCGGTGCACTTCACGGCTAATATCGGCCCGTCTATCTCTACCGCGTTTGACGACGCCCTATGGCCCATCTTCCCCACCTTCCTCATCCTCATCGGCCTGTGGGTCGCCACGATTGTCAGCATTGTGAAACTCCGCAGAATCCTCCCTGCGGAGGATACCGGGGTCAAACCGCAGCTCTTAGGGTCAAAAGCATGAAAAACACACTGATTTATTCCTGCATCGGCGTCCTCGCCGCAGTACCGCTTGCCGACGCCCTCCTCCCCGACCCCACTCCCGACACCACCCCCGTGCGCGGTATCCCGGGGCTCGAATGCCCGGAGGATCCGTACGCTTCCTCGCAGACATGGAACTGCGGGAGCGCGACCATCATTTCTGAGGAAGGCAGCTCCTCCCACGAGGTCGAGACCTACCTGCCGCGCCAGCACCGCTCGTTCACCGGGACGCGCGCGCTCACCGACGCCCCCATCACCACCCAGGCTGCCGAACTCTACCGCATTTCCGACGAGGACGGAATCACGCTGGCGAACCCGCACAACAACACCGTCTCCTTCCTCCACATCGAGGGCCCGAAGGCAAGTGATTTCGCCGACCGCGTGCAGAAGGAGGATGCATGAAGTACCTGTACTTCCTGCTGACCCTCGGCGCGCTAGGAGTGACCGTTGTCCACTACACCCGTGAGCCCTTCCTGCCGGCGAGCGCGCTGACTGCCGTGGTCTTCGCCGCCGTACTCGTCTCCCTCACGCTGTTCCTCCTGCGCCGCCGGCCGGGGATTGCGCACGGCGTGGTGTGGGGTATCGCCGTCTCCGGGCTCGCCGTGGAGCTCAATACGAACATGACACACCTCCTTGCCCGCGCGGGCCTGGACTGGCTGGGCGCTGCCGGGTACGCGCCGCTCACCGAAGAAGTGCTGAAATTCCTCGGCGTGATTCTCATTTGCACCTGCGTCATCCGGCCCCGTAGCTGGCTCGACTACGTCTTCGTGGGCGTGGCCGTGGGCCTCGGCTTCACTGCGGGTGAGGACGCTACCGCATTCGCGCGCATGACGGTGGATAACCTCGATTCGGATACCGCCGGCGCGATCTCAGCGGTGGTCATCCGTCTGGTGTCCAACCCGCTCTCCCACTCACTATTCACCGGGCTTAGCGCCTATGGCCTATCCCAGAAACAGCCGGTGCGCTGGCTCATTGCCGCCATCGCGGTGCACGTGACGAACAACCTCTTCCCGTCGCTAAGCACCGCGTTCGACGACGCCATCTGGCCCCTCCTCGCCGGGATGGTCGTCGTGGTCGCTGTGTGGGTAGCCGTAATCTGGGGCGCTATCGCGCTGCGGAAGAAATCCGCTACTGCTCGGAGCCCGTTGCCTGAACGGGCGTACGCATAGCCTTCGTGGCCGGCGAGGGGTGAGCGTCTTCGGCGGCGAGGCGCTCGAAGGCCACCGCCGCCAGGGCTGCGGCTTGGTCGCCCAGCACCGAGTCGTCGAAAGTCACCAACGGCGAGTGATTCCACTCGCGCATATGCTCCGGGGTTTCCGGATTGGCTGTACCAAACCACATGAACGTGCCCGGGACCTGGGCCAGCACCACGCCAAAGTCCTCCGAGGCCATCATCGGCGTCTCCATCGGCAGGACATTCTCGGCCCCAAACATGCCTGCCCACAACGACGCCGCAAACTGGTCTTCTCTCGGCGAGGTTTTCGTCGCGGCATAGAGCACCTCAAAGTCCACCTTGGCCGTGCAGCGATGCGAGGCCGCCACGGAGCTCGAGACCTCGATGATCATCTGGCGGACGGCTTCGATGTGTTCGTCGCGAAGCACGCGCACCGTCGCCCCCAGCTCGGCCTTATCAGGAATGATGTTGACCGCGCCGTCGCCCGCGCGCAGGTTCGTCACGGTGATGACGATAGGTTCGTTAGCGTCGAAGCGCCGCGTCAGAGCCACCTGCAACGCCACCTGGATTTCCGCGAGCGCCGCCACCGGATCCACAGCGTCGTGCGGGCGCGAACCGTGCCCGCCTTTGCCGTAGACCGTGATCCACAGGTTGGAGGACGACGCCATCATCGGGCCGCCAATGTGGTGGAACGTGCCCCGATCCTGCGGCCCAACGTGGAGACCGTAGGCGGCAATGGGACGGCGTCCAGCAGCGTCAAGCACGCCTTCCTCAATCATGGGCTGCGCACCACCAGGGCCCTCCTCACCCGGCTGGAACATGAAGGTGACATCCCCCATCAGCTCCTCGCGGTGGCGGCACAGCATCTTCACCGCTCCGATAAGACCAGCCGTGTGCAGGTCATGGCCGCAGGCATGCATGTTGTTATTCCGCGACGCAAAAGGACTGCCCGTCTGCTCGCGCAGCGGCAAAGCGTCCATGTCCGCGCGCAGCAGCACCGACACCGGGCGCTCGCCGCGCTTGCCTCCGCGCAGCACGGCCACCACGGAACTCAAATCGCGCCCGCGATGAATCTCCAAAGGCAAGCCCTCGAGTGCTTCCAACACCTTCTTCTGTGTGCGCGGCAGGTGCAGGCCAATCTCCGGATTCTGGTGCATATCGCGCCTAAACTCCTGCAGCTCTGGGAGCAGCTCGCGGCCCTCCTCAAGGAACACCTCGCTGGCGAGCCGGTCCCCCAGCTTCGCAGAAACCATGGGAAGCGGGGGTAGTTGCTGGCGGTGGCGCGGCGCCATCTTCATGGTGTCATCCTTTCGCAGAGTGGTTTCCCCGAGCCTACCTGCGACTGTATTAATGTACTAGGCCATGAAGGTCCTTTCCGCGCTGGTGGCCAGCTCCCTGATGTTCACGCCCGGCTCCTCCTACCAACTGTCGAGCCGCGACGAAGCCTCCTCACAGTGGGCAGTTGACACTATGTTCAACGTCATCGATGGCTTGGGCACCTCCTCCCATCTGCTTACCGACGCATGGTCTACGGAGCAGGAAGAGTACCCATACCCGATTAGAGAAATCGACGAGGTCTCCCTCGTGGAGCGGCGTGCTACCGACGAACCTGGCCGTGAGAAGTGGATCGTGTCTTCTCCATCAATGGGTCGTGACATTCCTGTCGACGTCGTCGTGGGCAACGGCGGGCCCGTTGTGTACTTTCTCGAGGGCGTAGATTCCCCGGAGACCTCGAACTGGATCACCAAGGGGCATGTGAAGCGCGTCTTCGGCAAATCCGACGCCAGCATCGTCATCCCCTCGCAGGGAGCCGGATCCATGTGGACGGACTGGAGAGAGGATGACCCGAAGTTGGGGCGCCACAAGTGGGAAACGTTCCTCATCACAGAACTGGCTCCGCTAGTGGAGGCGGAGCTCAACCACAACGGCAAACGCGGACTCATTGGGTTGTCCATGGGAGCATCGGGCGCGGTGATGATGGCGAACAACAACCCGGGTTTCTTCCATGGCGTGGCGGGCATTTCCGGCTGCTATTCCACCACCAGCAAGGTGGGCCAGGGCACGGTGGACTTGACGGTGCGCACCAAGGGCGGCGACCCGACGAACATGTGGGGCCCGCGCGGTTCGGAAGACTGGCTACGCAATGACGTCATGTCCCACCCGGAGGGGCTGCGCGGCACGGCGCTCTATCTCGCCGCGGCCTCGGGCGCGTGGACGGACGAGGAACTGGCGGCTTATCCCGGGAAATCCGTCAATGACCGCATCGGGGGCACCCTTTTGGAGGCCGGCTCACGTCGCTGTACGGAGGAGTTTTCCGCCGCGCTTGCCGACGCCTCCATCCCCCACACCACCGACTATCTCACCGAAGGCACCCACGACTGGGTGATGTTTGGCAAGCAATTGCAGCCGGCGTGGGATGCGATTAAACCGGCTCTCTACTAACGTCGACGGCATGCCCCAATTCCGCAGCGCTTTCATCCCCGCCTCCATCCTCGTGGCAGGGCTTGTCATCCTCGCAGTGTTCTACGTCGGCTTAAGCCGCCATTACAACTCGCAGGAGCTGCAAGCGCTTATCGACGGCGCCAATGCCAACGGCCAGGACTATAGCGTCGTCATCCACAACGAGCTGACCGGAAGCTATTCCTTTAACGCCGAGTAATTCTGCGTTCCGGTTGCGGGGTTGGTGAACCTGTTTTAGTCTCTGTGGCCATGGGGGTATTAGAAACCTACTTCCACTACCGCAACTCGGGGATCGCGCTAGTGGAACATGCATCCAGCTCACCCGACGAACTGCGCGCGCTCGGCGCCGACCCAGCCGATGCCACCGAGCTTTCCCACCTGCACCGCACCTACTTCGGGCAAACCCGCTTTAGCGGCAAACAACGCAAAGCCCGCGCTACCGCCCTTCAGCAGCGCCACAGCCTCGCCACGCTCACCCTCATCGAGTCCTACACCGCACGCGTGAAAAAAGACCTCGATGCCTGGAACCTACGCATAAAACTTGCCGGCACCCCCGCCCACAAAATCCGAAAAGTAGCCACCACACGCCTTAAAGAACTAAGGTCCAAGCGCCAAGCCAAACCTGGAGTCAGGTTCACCTACCGAGCCACAGGCCCCAACTCCATGACCATTACCGATGACGCACAAGTCATCGCCGATATCCGCGGCACCCTCGAATCCGTCAACAAACACAACCTCCTCGACGCCGCACGCACCGTCATTGTCACCGGCGGTATTGGCACCAGACCTGCCGTACACGCTCAAGTCGTTGTCACCCTCGACGAATTTGACCAGATTATCAACGGCGACGGCGACGAGATAGAACTGCTCCTCACCAACGGCGCGCGCATGACCGGGGCAGAATTCCTATCGCATAAATTCGCTTCCACCGGCTACGCCACCATCATCCACCCCGTAGAAGGGCCCATTAACTCCTACCGCACACAACGCAGCGCCAGCTGGAAACAACGCCTCACCTTATGCGCTGAATTCCAAACCTGCTCTAGGCCCGGCTGCAACA
>NZ_KV810465.1:62290-62705 GCF_001812805.1 Corynebacterium sp. HMSC078H07
CCTTCCTATGCGCCTACCACAACGGCATTAACGATGATGACCCCAAACGCCCCACAGGCAGGGGCTACATGTTCCGGCTGAACACCGGGGTGAGCTACATCCCGCCCTGGGGTGTGCCAATTACCGCCATGCCCGAATACCAAGAAGCCACAGCCCGACTCGCTTCTGAGAAAGCAACAGGACAAACCACAGGCCAACCACCCGACCCACCACCAAGCGCAAGCTAAAACCACCACCAGGTACTGGCTAAACCCGCCGCGAGCACACAGACCACGCCACAACCCGCCAACCACACCACGGCCAGCGGGCACACCGGCGATCCTGCACCTAACCAGGCAAATGTAGAGACGACGAAACCCGACAACCAGAAGAAGGTTGACGGGTTATACGGCGTGCTCTAGTCGGCGTCGGTGGA
>NZ_KV810466.1 GCF_001812805.1 Corynebacterium sp. HMSC078H07
CACCACGGCGTTACTAAATCCGTGGTCCTAACAGCGCTATCGCTTAAGCTCAAAGAAACCTACTACCCGCGTGAAGTGGTCTATGAGGATGAGCTTGGTGTGTTCGTCTATCAGATCTACTAGATAAAAACTCCAGTGAACACACTCTCGCTACTTTCTATGCGTCCATACAGACTAATGTGTAGGCCGCGCCCCCGAGCTGTCATTGCTACTGCTCTAGCTCTACCTAACGCCCCCAGGCAGAGCTAGAGCTTGTTAATGCATTCTGAGTCAATTAAACGGAAGAGCCTGGTTACTCGGGGATCTCGCTGAGTTGGGTCTCAATCTGATCCAACCGCTCGGTGATGTTGCGTAGGTGCTCCACGATGAGTTGGTTTGAACCATCGATCGCCGTCGCCGTTTCGCGTCGTGCGCTGGTGACGGTGCGTACCACCCAGACGGTAAGAGCAACGAAGATCGCAAGTGGTAGTGCGGCGGCGAGGATGACAAGAAATACGGTAGCGGTAAGTGTCACGAAGATTCCCTTTTCTATTCTTGATTAATCAGGTGTCTGATGTGGTCTGGAGTTACTTCAAGCTGAAACGGAGCGACCCAGTAGTGCTTCCTCACTCGGCTCTCTCCGAGCTGTTCCAGGCCACTCTCGATGAGTCCAGCAGCTTCCAAGCGGTTGAGGTGCTGGTAGAGCAGTGGCCGAGACATCCCGAGTCGGCGGGCCAGCTCACTGACATGGGTCGAATCCGTCTCTAGTGAGGCGATAATTCGCAACCGAGGCTCACTTCCGAGAGCACTGAGCATCTGAGCGAACCGTGCTGCGTCCATCATCCCTCCGTATCGTAATCGAACAATGTCAGGTGTAAGTATATGCTTACAGTCAACGGTACGCAAGTTCTACCGGGTCATGCGTGAGCTCAAATTGTTTGGTTACACCAAGAAACGCAAGGTCATCACCACCGTGTCGGATCATAATGGGCAATCACAACTTAAAACTCTGGGCCAAACTCTTCTTCCTGCACCCGGGGGCGCGAGCCGTATCGCTTTGGTTTCCTGAACTGGTCGATGCTCAAGTTGCGTATCCGCTCTTCTGTCGGGTCGTGGATCGGTGGAGCCACTGGCGGCGGACTTACACGCGCTGGTTTGTTGTGAGCGTCGTAATCCTCAAATTCCGCGTCAAATTCTGCTTGTCGCTGCTGGCGGATACGTTCCTTTTCCAGTGCACGCTGTCTCACCACTTCTTCCATCTGATAGCGCTGCTGGAGCTGGTTGATGTAGTCCATCACCGGCTTAATTTCGTAGTCACTACCCAGACGTGATCCAGTAGTCGATGCCTTACGCTTGCCGCGCTTGGTGGGGTACTTAAAAAACTCACCATCATCGTCTTTGAGCGCGTACATCGTGGTGTGCTTTTCTTTGGCTTTGGGCGAGGTATTTTCGCGAACGGTAAACGCTAAGTTGTGCTCGCTAGCGATCTCATGAGCGACATCCAAACCAGCTTTCACACCGTGAGCGGATCGCACGCGATCATCTTGAAAAAGATCCTCGATTCTGGCTCGCATGAAGCTGCGCCAGGTATCGCCGTTTAAGTCTTTGAGTTTTAAGCCTGCGGCATCAATCTGGCGACCTTGAGCCTTGGCAAATCGCTCGGCACGAGAAAGCTCTTTTGACCCACGCTCAAGAACCTGCAAACCAAGTTCTCTCATGAGCTTGTCGTTCTCCTCGCGAACCGAGTGCCAGTTGCCTGCCAAACGGGGTGTTTTGTCGGTCGCGAAGTCATGATTAGCAAGCAGGATGTGATTGTGGACTGCACCTGATTTGCTGTCGGTGTGCGTGGCTACTAACGCAGGGGAGTGGGGGGCCACAATCTCGGCTAAACGGTATCCCGCATAATGCGCCATTTCCACATCGGCAGCTGAGTGCTTATCAAGTTCTTCCGGCGAGAAGGATTGGACAATCGAGACTACTTGATTAACCCGTGTTGGATGCTTGCGGATTAGCTCTCGGGTATCGCGGCCAAAGGTGTCGAAATCAAATCCCGGGCGCGGGCCTATGACTGAGACGCGGGCTGCGCGAATCCGCCTAGGGCCATCCGCCCCTTCACCCGGCCCACTCTTCGAGCCGTAGAGAACGTAAGTCGCAGCCGCGACTGCATCCTTGGATCTCGTTACCGTCGTGATCGACATGTCCGCTCCACAATTTGGGCAACGTCTCTCGCCATGGCTTCCAGATCACCGGCTACGGCAAGCAGCGTGTTCGGATCCAACTCACGGGAGAGTCGATAATCCGTTCTTTCAAACTGACGTTCCATGCGGAAAAGTGTCCTCGTCGCCCCGTTCAAATTCACCCCGATTCGGCGGATCTGTTCGGTGAATTGATTCAACGTTTTCAACGTCTCTGGCGGCAGTTCATTGAGCTTGTTTTCCCACCCAACAGGCAGGGTCATCGCTAGGTTATCTACCGCCCCGCGAACCACTTCGGGAACCGTCATATCTAGTCGTTCGGCTACCCCCTTGACGAGCTTTTCTTGTTCCTCGTCTAATCGGAGGGTAAACCGATACGTCTTCGCGGCCATCAATCACCTACTTTCTTCGGGTCTAAATACCTACACAACTTCTTATCCCCGAGCCGTTTATCCACACCTAGATGTGGAGATCTATTTTTATTAAAAACCATTTTATCATTCTTCAGTTTTTACGTCTATAGAACCTCTCCACATCCGCCTGATGGGATTTAGGCCTTAGGCCTGGGAAACCCAGGCCCTACACGCCGCTTTACAGACCGCCCCTACAAAATAGGATTTTTTTTCAGATGTAGGGGCGGGGCCAGCATCACATTAAGCACCCCTTCCGGGGTGCAATGTGAGCTGGCCGGGGCGTGCCGCCCCTGGACCCCTGCTGGGAATATCTTCGCTAGAGCACCTCAATGTGATCTCATGGTGGTGCTCTGCTTGATATTCCGCTCGCCGTACCCTGCAAGGATGCAGGATGAAACGGCGAGATCTAGGGGCCAACTCAGCGATTCTAAGCCGTGGCGAAGTCACGATTCTCATTCCACATCTAGAACGGAGAGTTGTTGCCCTGGGCCGCGTTATTCTGCTGGGGTTGTTGGGGCCCATTTGCCACTTGTCGGGCAGTGGATTGAATGTTCTGCGGAGCAGATTTGAACCCCAATTCAATCAGCAGATCACGCAGTGGACGGTCTAGATACTTAGACCATTTGGAGCGTGGTTTCGTCGCTGCGGCAAAGACGGCTTCGCCAATTTGTTTTAGTACCTTTTCCCGCTCGGCTTCCATGGCCTTTTCGGCCTCATCACGCGCCTTCTTGTGGCGCTCCAAACGAGAGATTGCGTTATCTAATTTCTTGTTACTCATGCTTATAAGTATAGATACTTTTTGAGAAAAAATCTATAGCACATGGGGGTTAAAAATGGGAAACGACACGCCGATAAAAGGTGCTTAAATTGCACTGCAGTGTGAGGGTGTGATGATTGTAGAATGATATGAAGGCATACTTATATCATCACTTGCGCGGCTGCTTTTTATATCATGTTGTAGGGGATGGTTGTATCATGCCATCATCACATGTTTATAGAATGATATTCTTATAAGCTGATATAACTACTCGCTATATCATGATACAAACATACGTATGATTACATCATGATATAAAGGCTGGTTGTAGGATGATATAAGCATCAACGCGCTTCGCAATGGTTATCGAATGATATAAGGCATAGTTGTATCATGATATAAGCAGCAAGGGCGGGGATGATTCTTATATCATGCGCTAGCACATGGTTATAGGCTGATATAAACAGCAGTTGTCTTCGTCGGACCTGACCCCTGTTTGGTAGACACCTGATAT
>NZ_KV810467.1:0-11187 GCF_001812805.1 Corynebacterium sp. HMSC078H07
CCACGGTGTTACTAGATACCCCTGCGCAACACCCAGTCAACGTAAAGCTCTTGCCCTGGCTCATGGGTGACAACGTCGACAAGATCATTAGCACGGAGAAATTCACTGAGCCCACTGCAAAACTGGGAGTACTGGTACTTTGTCTTGTCCGTCGGACACGGCTGCGACAAGTAGTCCATCCACAGCTTATGCCTGGTCACATGCTTTGTACTTTTTAACTTGCGTGCAAGAGCATGAAAATCAGGCTGGTCATAGGACATCGTCCGCTTACTCCGGCCATCACTGAATCGATCATCGAACCATCCCGGTGGAAGTTGACGGAAACGCTCTGGAGTTAGTGCCTCATCGTTGATGACTTTCTTTGCTCGGGATACTTCTCGTCGTGAGCATCCCAATGCGTGTGTGATCTGCGCGTAGCTAGCACCATCAAGGCACATCGCGATGATCTGCTTGAAATTGGCCACAAGGACCAGCTCCTTCCAAGTAGAAGTTGACGCAACACCAGCGGATTGTGGTGTCGCCAACATCAACTATGAAAGAAAACCTTCTTGCAGTACCGGGCACGCGGATCACCGGTACCAACTACGCAGACTCGCGGTACCAACTACCCCAAATCGACAGCGCTACCGGATAGTCACGACACTGCTACCAAATAGCCGGTCGCAACATTGGTTATGCAGTTAGCAAAATAAAACAAGAAACTAACCAATAAGATACCATCTATATGAGAGACTCCCGGCCTAAAGTGCGTTAATTTTGTCATGCCAGGCTGGTTGTATTCTGTTTAAGACATCACGACCTTACTCCAGTACAGCGAGCTATTGTCAATCGCTTTCGCGCCGAGCTCGAAGTAAATAGAATAACGTAGCAGCTATCGGACTTGCTTTGGTGCGCTGACTATCAACAGAAATTCATTAAGAATGGACGAAGAACAGCCCAGAATAGCCTAACTGATAGATACATACCCCCGCAGACGGATTTAATCCAGCTCAAGCATTACCGGTAGTCTAAAACGGAATTTCCTAATCGATTAGATCTTGAGAAGGAGCGTTCGAGGAAACGATGACCTTCGTCGGGGCCAAACACGGAATCGACTGGTGGTGGGGTAATGCGTCCGTCTGACACCATATCGAGAGCCTCGAGTAGATCATCCTTGGAACCAAGGCAGTTTCCGATAAGCGAGAGATTCTTGACTATCATCATATTAAAAATATAATCGGAATTTAAAGCATGCTCAGAGACAGTATCTCTAATACCCTCGTCGAGAGCTGGGTGCTGGCGTACACGGCCACACGAAATATAGCGGCCATGCTGACTCATTAACGTCACTGCTGAGGCTAAGTGCAAATCAAAAAAAGGGTCGAAAACCACGTTCACACCTCCACTAGAGACAATGTCACGGGCGACTGCGTCATTCGGGAAATGCTCTCCATGAACCACAGGTACAAGAGTGACGTTATCCGGCAAAATAGACTTCTCATCATCAGTCCACATAGAAGTAGAAGTAGCCCACACCCGTGCTCCAGTAGCTTTGAGCATGGAAATCACGAATAACGAAGTCACCGAACGTGCGCTCGTGACGAGTACGCGGTCGTCGGTACTTATGCAACCCTTTCGAACCATGCTGTGAGCGGTTTGACAACCTAAAGAGAGGCCTGCAGCAATAGTCGTCGGGATAGCGTCTGGAACTGTCACCAGTTTCGACTCATGGAGGATGAGCCAGCCAACGGAGGCGTGGTTGGTGGCGATACCTGGAACCACCCCCTCCGCGGGGGCATCCGGGAACTGCGCATTCGGGATAACACGATCGCCTTCTGCTACCCCAGCGACCTGCACTCCAATGGCGATGACGGTCCCGCAGAACTCGGATCCGAGAAAAGTCACCTGTTGGGTATCAACATCGGAAGCTGCCAGCCGGTCAAGTTCAGAAAGCACAATAGCTTTGTCACGATAATTACATGTTAACGCATCTACCCGAATGAGAACGCTGTTCGGATACGCCACGGGATCGAACTCGATTCGTCCGATATCTAGTACGCCAGTAGTGACAGTGTAAGACCCTACGGAAACATCGCCGGTAATGGCGAGGCCAGAAACAGGGGTGGGTAGGTTCTGTGGGGTTAGAGCCAGTACTTTCATCGAGTTCCTTGCGGGAGTTCGTAGGAGTTGCAGTCTAAATCAGAAAGGGCGAGCAGAGCAACTACGTAGGGCATGGGCACCGTTTATATTCTAGTCTTCGTTTGAGATAAGCGCACAAGCGTAGGCAGCCTGGCTGAGGATAGTATCGGAGTAAAACACATAGGTCAGATAATCATGCAAGTGAAGTAACCATCGCAGCCCGGCAATGAGACCAAGATGGCTCCGCGGCGTGGTGGAGTGCTCTAACAGGGCGATGACAACTGGATCCTCGAATGAATGGGAATTGGGATCTACCTGTGCAAGAATTTCGATTTGTTCCCCTAATAAAACACCTATTTCCCAGTCTGGTGGCCCGAAGCATACCTCGTCGACCAACACGTGGATGCTTCGGCTGTCTGTGGTAGGGAAGAGCTCAGAGCAGCTGGCAGATCCAAGCACTCTGACACTGTGCTTGGTTGTGATGAGCTGCTCGACACGATCCCGATCTGCTGGGGTTAGGAGGTAGGTAACATAGTCGCGAAGTTTAGCCGCTGGCTCGCTCAGTGTATCGGCGGTCCACCACTGGTGCAGTCGCTGTAATGCGGTAGGTTCGAAGCTATCATTCTCCTCCGGCAAGGCACGGATATGAGGTAGTCCGGTAAGGAAAGTGTTGACTAGGGCTGCTATGTCCTGCCTGTCTGCTCCGATCAATGATCTATGTGACAGACTAGACTCCGTCGGCAACAAGAAAAGGCGGGATTGGTCGTCAATGTTATCCGGCAGCACCCACCGCAGGTGCGGTTCCACGGGCAACTCCGCGCCCACAGAGGGCGGTATCCATTTAGGAGCAAGAGGCCCGGCGGCGCGGTGAAGCATCAGACGCCCGTCGCGAATGATGATTAGGGTGCGGCGCAGTGGCGTCTCCGATTGCTTGACTATTTGTATTCGCGTACTCATTGATATCGTTCCAAAAGTGGCCGCACGGTCATTCCCGAGCATCGCGGAGCGCCTCGGCCATCATCGTGAGCGCGTTCGGGAATGAAGCAGGAGCAGTCCCGTTACGAGAGCGGGTATGGACACTGAAAGCATCAACCGGATCTAGTAGATAGATGTTCGACCGCTCAGCTAGCATCTCGACATGAGACGAATAAACCGGCTGGCTGGTGGCCCCCGGAGGCACGGCCGGACACACGACTACTGGGCTACTGGTGCTTTGGATAGCCAAAACAGACGGTGAGTCACCACGTCCTAGTGCAATTCTCGACAGGTAGTCAAAGGTACACGGGTGAACAATGATCCCATCGGCCCACTCGGCGAGATCCACGTGAAGAGCGCCAGCATTGGAGTCCTCCCAGGTATCGATATCAACTCTGTGACCAAGGAGAGCGCTCAGCGCTTCGTTACTGACGAAGCGCTGAGCACTACGAGTAAGTATTATTCGTAGTGCTACTTGAGCCGGTATCTGCCTCACCCAGTTTATCCAGAACGGACTGGATGCTGTACTG
This sequence comes from Corynebacterium sp. HMSC078H07, assembly GCF_001812805.1. Taxonomy (GTDB): domain Bacteria; phylum Actinomycetota; class Actinomycetes; order Mycobacteriales; family Mycobacteriaceae; genus Corynebacterium. The sequence continues at coordinate 3,624 of NZ_KV810467.1, forward strand.
ATAGACCCTGTGAGCACCCAAAGTAACTTCCTTCCGTCCAAATTATCGAGGTCACTAGAGCCACTGGGAAAAACGCCGCTGTGCGGTTCATTAGTAATCATGACGGATATCACTTCGCTGGGACTTCGACTTGTTCAGATAGATCTGCATCGGTAGCAGAATGACTATCGCAACAATCAACCCTAGCCACCAAGGGAAAGAAGTCACGAAGACTAAAACAAGAAGCAAAATCATAATGATGGCGCTAGCAACAGTGACAATAGAGCGTGTAGTGGAGGTATTCAGAGTAATCGTCCTTTTCTTTTAAAATGGCATAGCGACCAGATGGATTTAGGTGGAAGAGAGGGCTTCTCTCACGGAGACAGTGGTACCGCTACGCAAAACCGAGTTCGAATAAATTCGTCCTGCAAGCGCGACCGCTGCAGTCAATGTCAGCAGAGCTACCACCAGACTAGCCAGCAACTGCCACACCGCAACATCACCGACGGTAACAAATACCGGCATTGCGAAGATGTTGGTTACAGGTGCATAGGCTAGAACTTCCAGCACGGTGCTGGTTGGCGTTTCGAGGGCCAAAAATACGACCGAAGCAAACGGAATCATCAGGAGTAAATAAACCGGCTGAGTGGCGGTAGAGACATCATCCGGGTGATCTACACGAGCAGCCATCGCAGCCATGAAGGAAGCCAGCAGCGGGACACCGATTAGGACACTGATCGTACCAACAACGACTAACTCGATGGAGAGTCCCTCAAAGGAAATACCATCGCCAAAGAGTTCTACCCCTCCCCAGGTAGCAGCAAGGACCAAAGCAGCCTGGAGAATGCCAATGATAGTGACCGCGAGGATCTTTCCAGCCAATAACTGCCACGGACGCAACGTCGCCAGCAGAATCTCTACAACACGTGTAGTTTTTTCCTGGACTACATCGCTGGCCATGGTTGCTCCCCACAGGAGCACAATAAAAACAATTATCACGCCTATGGCCAGAGCGAAAAGTAGCGTTGTCGTATCAACTAATTGTTCGAGGATAACTGGAGTAACGGTAGCCTCGGAGACAGTCTCGGCCAGTTCATCTGGGCTAGCGCCGGCTTCAATCGCGGAGGTGGTTAGCGCTTGAGTTGTTAACAATGTCTGCAATGCCTCCAGCGACTGGGGACTTACCGCCTCTGAACTGACTAGAGACCAGCCGCCATCAATCGCGGGACTCAGATAGGCGTCAACATCACCGTTAACGACGAGAGTCTCAGCTTCGTTTTTGTCCAATACTTCCCGGATTGACCAAACGCTCTGAGCGCCTGACTTAAGAAGCTCTGTGAGTCCACCGGACTCTGGTGGAATCGCAATGGCTAAGGTCCGATCATCTCTCCGGTTAATCACAGCCGGGGTAAAGAAAGCGATCACCGCGAAAGCGATGGTGCTCCACAGGTATCCCGGAGTCAATAATTTAGCCTTCAGCTCACGAAGTAGCACCGCAACGACTACGGACCAGCGGCTAGAACCTGTAGCGCGCACCAGCTGCGGACGCTTATTAGGGGGGGATTCAGTATGTACTAGGAGGGGTTTTTCTAGCTGTGACATAGCGTTTCCTTTAGATATAGCGAGACGAGGCCTCGGTCGCGTTATTCTGGTCTGCATGCAAGGCTGTTGCGGTGGTTAGAGGGCGCATCGTGCCGGACATGGCAGTGGCATAAATCTCAGTTAACGGTGGCCTCCACTGGTAAAAGGCGGTGAGCTTGCCGTTACGGCTGATAACGTCAACGATTGTCTGCTCATCGAAGTGATCGGGAACTTGGAGACGTGTACGATTACCTCTCTCCGCTGAGACAGACAAAAGTGAGGCCTTATTTCCGAGAGATGCCTGTAGTTGAGATAGCCAAGTATCCCGGGCAACAGGAGTCTCGATAACAAATTGTCTCCCGACCGCACTACCTAATTCCTCATAGGTGCCCTGCGCAATGATACGACCATCGCGCAGGATTCCTATCCTGTCGCAGAGCTTCTCGACAAGTTCAAGCTGATGACTTGAAAAGACGACTGGAATGCCCCTACCGGCTTCTTCGCGGAGAATGTCGGCAATAGTCTCCACGGCACTTGGGTCTAATCCTGAGAACGGTTCATCCAAAATGAGGGCAGTCGGTTCATGCACTAAGGCGGCAGCTAACTGTACGCGCTGCTGGTTACCAAGACTCAGCGATTCAAGTAGACTACCGGAACGATCCGAAAGGCCTAAACGATGGAGCCAATAATCTGCGGCTGCACGAGCCGAACGAGTGGCAATACCGTGAACAACACCAAAATATGTCAGCTGATCAATCAGCGTCATCTTCGGATAGAGGCCGCGTTCCTCGGGCATGTAGCCGATCTTCGATCGCACACGGTCATCAATGGGGTCTCCATATAGCGTTACCGTACCGGAGTCTGCTTCGCTAATCCCAAGCATAATACGCATAGAGGTGGTTTTTCCGGCACCATTACCGCCAACATATCCGTAAAGCTCACCTGGAAGTACTTCGAGACTAACCTCGCGAAGTACCTGTCTGGAGCCGTAGTTCTTACTGATATTATTAAGCTGAAGCATAGCGCTTCCCTTTCATATGTAGCCGTAGTTACGAAGGTACAACATGTTGTCATATATATGCAATGTTTAGACGAAAGTGCCCAGTAAAAAATATCGTTCAAGCAAGTATAAAATGCTAGTATTGCGAACATGCGAAGGAAGAAAGAGGTGCGCCCGCTTTACAATCGGCTCCGCGTTCTGCGGGCTGGGATGGGACTATCTCGCCAAGCCTTAGCTAACAAGGTGGACGTTAACCACCAAACCATTGGCGCATTGGAGCGAGGTGAACACAACCCATCACTTGATCTGGCGATGGCGATTTGTGAGGTGTTCGATCTACCTATTGAGGCAGTATTTAGCAGGGAACCTTTCTCCTATTCGCCGGACGATTTTAAGTAGAATTCCGCAACTGGCTGGCTATACGGAAACTATCAAGTTCATCAGCATGGAGGTCTTCAAGGCAATGGAGATAAGAATAACAGTGACAATAGTCGCTGCAGCACTCTCTTGGATCGTGCTACTCCGCGAAATTCTGACACTAACATTCGGCTCACTGACCTGGTGGGTGTCTCTCATTATATTCATCGTCTGTTGGCAGATTGCCCGGTTCACGACCCGAGATATCGCTGAAACCCACTCCAAGTATCTAGACGAATACGAGAGCATACTCAAGTCACAGGCTTTTAACTTTGGATTCTGGACGGCCATCGGGCTCGGCGCTGTACTAATGATTTTCCTTGCGATCATCGGCCAATCCAGTGGAGCCTGGGCCCACAGTATCCTTCATTCTGCATGGCAACTCATCCTAGGTGTGTACCTGCTGATCGCTGCTGCGCCGACTTTCTATCTGGGCTGGACAAGCCGGGCAGTCACATAAGGATAACCTTAATTCCGGGTTCGACAGTTCGAGCCTGGATCCACCACATAGCTAACACGCAAGGACCCGCAGACAATGCAATTACCTGCACCACAGATCACCCTCGATAATGGAGTTCGGATCCAGACCCTTCCCGGACCATCACCGGCGACCGCAGTCATCGCAGTTCATGTCCGCTCCGGTTTCCGTACTGAACCCGAAGGATTACCTGGTCTAGCCCACCTCTTCGAACACATGCTTTTTGAACGAGCCTCCGGCACTGCGGACGACTCTTTCCTTGCAACTCTCAGCAAGATTGGCGGGTATGCCGCCGCGCACACTCGCCACAACTACACCGAGTTCTTTGACGTTATCCCGCGCAGCCACCTTTATGACGTACTTACACTCGAAGGAAACCGGTTCTTGGCAGACCCGCCCGGAGCCGACGCCATTCATAACCAACTAAAAATAATCAACGCCGAGATACTCGAAGTTACCCGCAGCACTCCCACCGGCGGTTTCCCATGGATGCAACTGCCAGAAGTGATGTACACCCACTGGGAGAATACCCACGATGGGTATGGTGACGTTAACGCATTAGCACGCGCTTCTATTGACGATATTCAGGAGCGGTTCTATCACGCTTATGCTCCGGCTAATCTCATCGTCACAGTGGCTGCTGACGATCTTACCGAAGCTGAAAAAAAACACTCTCACCCAACACTTTGGAGCTATCCAAGAGCGAACAGCACATACACCGGTCTTCCGGAAAGAACCGCAGGCCACGGCAGATCGTCACAGCGATAGCGTTCACCCTATCTGCCCGCAGTCGACAACCTCAGTCGGGGTAACGCTTCCCGATCCCATTAAGGAACCCCAACTCTACCGCGGCAGCACCGCCCTAGGGACGCTGATCAGCATTCTGTCCGGCCCAGGCGGCCCCCGACCGCAGACAGGTTGGTTTAGTCGCCCGCTCGACACTGGCACCCCCGACGCATGGATCGTCACCGCGCCAGCTCACGGAGACACACCAGGTGCAAATTTGACCGAGATTATCCGGACAATCCTAACGCCTTGGGCTGCCGGCGATATCACAGACGAGCAGCTTACCCTGCTTACTGCACAGTTGCGCATCGACAGCCAGCGGCGGGCTCAAGCTCCTCACTTCACCGCCCGCACAGCCGGAGCGAGGAGCCTCTTATATACGGCCCCGGAGAACGTCTTTGAGGCAGACTGCTACTACCGAGGTGTCCACCGTAACGACCTTGTTGCTGCAGCTAAGTGGCTGCTCAATCAACCTGTTGCTAGTGTGACTATTAGAAAGGAAAACCCATGATCTTCCTGCCACCACACGCTCACACCACCACCACGCATGGGGCCGAGGTTCATGTCTTTTCCACAGCCCGCTGTGAGCTTGCTGAAGTTCGCGCGACAATCCCTCTGCTCCGGGAGTCTGCAGGAGACGCCGCGGCTGCTGCAGCATTGGAAAAATTCGCTTTGCAGCCAAACTTTCCCTCACAGCACCGTTACAGGGACATGTTATTGCAAAACGGAGCCGAGTTCAACGTCTCGCTGATGACCGATAAACTCTTTATCAGTGGCATCTGCCCTCCTGATAAAATCGCCAAGTGCCTCTCCATAGTGTTCGAAGCATGCCTCTCCGTCCCCACAGATTCCGAGTTTAGACATCTTCAGCACGCCACACAGACACACACCCAGATGCTATCCGAAATTCCAGATATATTATTGCACACTGAGAATCTGCGTCGTCGCTGGGGCAACCACCCTTTCGCCTGGAAAACCTCTACTATACCCGCTCTACAACAGCTAACACGCTCTAGTTATGCCACTTTCGTCACAGAACGGATCGGTGTTGCAGATTCTCAATTCGTCATCTGTGTCAGCATTCCAGATGACAGGCGGCTGCTCGATAAGTTCGCTACCAAGATCGCTGACGAGGTATGTCATCTACCAGCCCACAATCTTCGACAGTATCCCGAAACAAATATTCCCCCAGTAGACCCGGGTTCCTACCAACTAGCTTGCGATGGTTCCCATACCGTCGCTACCATGCAACTCATGATGCCTGCCCCGCTGCGAACTTCATCGGACCATGCAGCATTCCGTGCAGCGGCCACTATTCTTGGCGGCTACCCAAATTCACGTTTACTCACTCAACTACGCGATAAACTTGGCATTGTCTATCAGGTCTCCAGTCACACCGATGACTACCGTAGCGCAGCTAATCTGACTTTCTCGCTAAAAACACCACTAAATTTACGCCAGGAAACGGCAACACGCTTTACAGAAAGCATCACAAACTTCATAAAGCATGGGCCAACTCAGGAGGAAGTCAATGATGCTGTCCGGTTCCTCATTAACTCCACCGCTGTCAGCTGGGCCAACCCAGCGGGATTCGGATCCGCTCAGGCGGCGCTTTTAAGCACCGGAGCCAACTTGGGATATTGGAACCATCTCGCCAGCGCTCTCGCAGGATTGACTGCCGACGATGTTGCTCAGGCAGCGGGACGTTACATGGCCGAGGATACCCGTATCCTAGGTAGTATTGCCAGACCATGACCTCATCGAGGACGGCATCGGTAACTGCGGAAATCGTCTCATGGGAAATATCGACCCGCATCGCCGTTGCCATATGGTGCTGGATGTCCCTAATTGTCATCCCACCGGCGTACAAGCTGACGATCATGTCATCGACATCAGTCAATCTCCTAGAACCTTTATGGACCATAGTCGGCAAGAATGTTCCAGCCCGATCCCTCGGGACATCAACGGTCACTGGCCCGTAGTTAGAATCCACGGTCTTTGGATACGACCCGTTGCGGTGATTGTCTGTCCCAGCAGCAGCTTTAGCGCTCCTGTCGCCAGACTCGTAGCCCAGGTGGGCATCCATTTCAGCGTTGAGTCCCCTGGTAATCGAGGCCTGCAACATGCCGCGAACCAAGTCATTGGCATCCGTTGTAGACGTGCCTAGGTCGTCAATCAGCTTCGCGATTTCAGGGTTAGCAAGCAGCTTCTTTTCAATCGCATCAATCTTTGCCTTATCAGCCGGCTCTCGTCGTGCCACAGTAGTCATTCTGGTCCATCTCCTCATGCAGGTTGGGAACCCACACACAAACCATCAGACACTCTCAGTGCCGATAATGCCCTGGCAGAATCATTTACCGCCACCATAAAGCGTGAAGTTCTGCGTGATCGGAAAGTCTTTGACAATCCCATCATCTGCCGCCAAGAAGTCTTCCGATGGTGCATGCGCTACAACACGCGCAGACGACACTCCTGGTGCAACCTTCTAGCCCCCGATGACTTCGAAGCACTCACATCAGCTACACTGCCCCAAGCAGCATAGCTAACCCCCGACGTGTCTACCTTCCGGGGGTCAGGCCCAAACGCTTTTGAAAAAGTCCTCAACGCCAACAAGATCCAACAGAAAAATGGCCGTCCAGGGCATCCCCAAACCCAAGGGAAAATCGAGCGATTCCACCAAACCCTCAAAAAATGGATCAACGCCCGACCACCCGCTAAAACCATCGCTGAACTGCAGACACTTCTCGACAAATTCCGCGACTACTACAACACCACACGCCCCCACAAAGCCCTAGGCCGACGCACCCCACACCAGGCCTACACCACCGGCGCCAAAGCCACCCCAGCCCACAATCCGACACGAGAGTGGCGCGCCCGAAACGAGGTCGTCCGGGACAACGGCAAAACCACCGTGCGCTACGCCGGCAAAATCTCCCACCTAGGCATCGGCCGCAAATGGAAAAGACAGAAAATCCTCATGGTCATCGTTGACAACCACGTCATCACATCACTAGCCGAAACTGGCGAAGTCATCACCGAGCACTACATCGACACCAGCCGCAACTACCAAAAGCCCTACTGGAAACAAACAGACCCACCCCTAGACCCCAAATAACAACAAAACCGGCACCTCAGAACAAAACAAACTGAGATGCCAGTTTGTCAACGATGTCGCGACTCATGACAATGGCGGTGGCGGCGGTGTCCGAGTTCACGACATATTTGACACCCTGTTCCTGCGAAGGCAGTCCTGATACTTGACAGGTGAGTCGCGACAAACTTGACACTAAGCCCACCCTTACCGTGTCGAATGATGCTTGACA
>NZ_KV810467.1:11287-101007 GCF_001812805.1 Corynebacterium sp. HMSC078H07
CAGGTGAGTCGGGACATGTTTGACACCATGAACACTCCCAACCGCAACCTTGCCAGTGTCAAAGCAGGCTAAGGCCTCAGTGTCGCCGGTAGGACTAAGAAGCCCCTGCTCCACTCAGCGTAGGCGCCATCGTGCTCATACTTCGACTATCCCGATGCTTCTCGCGCACGCGGCAGGGTTCCTGCAAGGAGGGCCTCCGGGAACAGAATCAACCTTTCCAGCGCTCTGGGCAAAGCGAAACCGGCACCCCAGAACAAAACAAACTGAGATGCCGGTTTGTCAACGATGTCGCGACTCATGACATTGGCGGTGGCGGCGGGATTTGAACCCGCGGTTGGGGGTTACCCAACAATCGCTTTCGAGGCGATCACCTTCGGCCGCTCGGACACGCCACCGCGTTCCAGATTACGGGAGTCATCCCGAGCGACAAAATCGCTGCCCACGCCAGGCGGCACGGACAGCGATTCAGCTATTTGAGGCTAGGAATTAGTCCTTGAGGTTACCGATGACCTCGTTGGCCTTATCCTTGATGCCCTCAACAGCGTCGGAAGCCTTCTGCTTGGCCTCGGAGGTGACCTGGTCGGCCTTGCCCTCGTTCTCCAGCTTTTCGTTGTCGCTTACGTTGCCAGCGGCTTCCTTAGCCTTGCCGACGAACTCGTCCTTCTTGTTCTCAAAATCACCCATGATTTTCTCCTTAATCTTTGTCCATTCAATGCGGGCCACCCAGCCTACACCTGAATCGGAAAGAGGAACCGGGGACACTACCCAACTCAGGGCTACTCGCCGCTGCCGCGCAGCCCCCCGAAGAAGCTCGTGAGCAGCTCCGCGCACTCCTCCTCCAGCACACCGCCGCGTACCTCGGGCACGTGGAGGGCGCCGGGGGCGCGGAGGACGTCGACAAGCGAGCCGCATGCCCCCGTCTTCGGCTCAAAGGCACCAAAGACCACCGAGGACACCCGGGAAGCCTGAATCGCACCAGCGCACATCGCGCAGGGTTCCAAGGTGACGACCAGCTCGCAACCCTCCAGCCGCCAGCCATCACCGCGCACACGCACCGCCTGGCGGATGGCTTCAACCTCCGCATGCGCTGTTGGGTCATTGAGTTGCTCGCGGCGATTCACGCCGGTGGCGAGTTCTTTACCGGAGGCGTCGTACAGCACGGCGCCCACCGGGATATCTCCCACCGGCGTGGTGCGCGCCACCTCTATGGCGCGGCGCATGCGAGACTCCGAGCGCACCAGGCCCGCTGCTGGTTTAAGAGTCATCCGAGTCGAGGCCGTCGATGAAATCCTCCAGCTCATCGCCAAAACCCAGCTCGCCGGCGATGCGCAGGAGCATATCGGAAGGCCAGTCCTCATCGTTGTCAATGATGTAGCCCACTTGGTCCTCGTCGAGGCCGAGGTCCGCGAAGATGTCGAAGTCGCCATCGCCGTAGGGATCGGCGTCCTCCCACTCGTCTTCGTCCAAATCCGGGATATCAATATCGCGCAGGTCGAGGAAATCCGCGGCGAAGTCGTCTTCGGCGGCATAGGTGGCGTCGGAAAGCAGCATACGCACATCCCCCGGCACCGGGCGCACGACGACGAAATAGTCATCCTCCACGCACAGCAGCGCAAAGGCCGCACCCTCGGAACGCAGGTTGCGCACCGCCTTAATGGAGGTGTTGACGTTAGTGAAGTCATCCTCGAAGGGGCGAATCACCCATCCGTGCTCGCTGCGGGCGACGGTGATGGAAAAAGAGAGATCGTCGTGGCTCATACCTCGTCAGATTAGTCGGGTTGTGCCACAATTGTCACCGTGAGTTCTCAAGATGTTCAACGCCCCGTCTGCATTATCGGCCTCGGCCTCATTGGTGGTTCCCTGCTGCGTGACCTCGCTGCAAGCAACCATCCGGTGTACGGCTACAACCACTCCACGTCCGGTGCCCGCATTGCTGTGAAGCAGGGCTTTGACGTCACCGATGACCTCCCCGCCATTCTTCGCCGCGCGGAGGAAGACAAGGCGCTCATCGTTATCGCGGTGCCGATGGATGCGGTTGCGTCGGTCCTCGATGCCATTCAGGAACACGCCCCGAGCTGCGGCTTTACGGACGTCGTCTCGGTGAAGACCGAAATCCGCCAGCTCGTCGTTGACCGCAACATGCACCCACGCTACGTGGGTGGCCACCCCATGGCGGGTACGTCCAAGTCCGGTTGGGAGAACTCTCAGACCGGCCTGTTCAACCGCGCTGCCTGGGTCATCACCTACGACTACGCCGCTGAGTGCGAGGCTCGTGGCGAGCGTATCCCCGCCGAGTGGGAGAATATTTTCGCTGATGTTGTCCGCATGACGCAGATGGTCCACGCGGAGGCCGTGCCGGTGCGCGTGGCGAACCACGATGCTGCGGTTGCTCGCATTTCTCATCTGCCGCACGTGCTGGCAGAGACCCTCGCGGTAGTGGGCGATAATGGCGGCATCCTGGCGCAGTCCCTGGCGGCTGGCTCTTTCAAGGACGGCACGCGCGTGGCCGGTACCCACCCGGATCTGGTTCGCCAGATGTGCGAGACCAACGCGACTGCCCTAGTCACTGCTTTGGATGAGGCGATTGAGTTGATGCAGTCTGCCCGTGACTCGCTGGCTTCAGATGAGCCTTCAATCGCCGAGCTTGCCGACGCTGGCTACAGAGCCCGCACCCGCATCGAAGCCCGATCCGGTGCTCGTAAGGAATCCGTTTCTCCGGTCAAGATTTCTTCCCGCCCGGTGCTGCGCCTGCACCCGGGTGCACCGAATTGGGTAGCGCAGTTGCGCCAGACGGAATCCTTGGGTGGGCGCATCGAGATCTTCTAGCCGGCTGGTGGGCTTCTAGGCCCAACTTCTAAGCTCCAGAAGGGCCCTGCTCTGGAATTCTTTCGACCCGCTGAGCACATTCCTATCCTTGGTCGGCGGTTTCACCGTGCCCACACCGCTGCAGCACAAGGTCTCTTTAGTACGGTCCCTTGCTCTGGCCCCTTTGCAGTGCAAAGGGACCACTTACGGGCAGTTTTCCTTACTCAGATGGTCCCTTTAGTCAGCGAAAGGACCAAACTAAAGGAACCAATATAAAGGGACCATCTGCAACAGCTTGCCTCGCCCGATCTGGCGGAGAGCATCAGCCGGAGGGCAGTTCTGTCCATAAAACAGTTTTCAAAAAGAGTTTTGCAGGTGGCATCGGCCGGACTGTGAAGTAGCATGCACGGCGGTGCGCGGGGTGTTTAGTCGCGGAAGGTGTCGTCGCGGCGCTTGCGAGCTTGGGACTCATCGCGCGTGATGCCGAGGAGCGGGTAGCCCATGAGGCCCGCTGCTAGGCCCACCGGCAACAACCACGGCATGCCGGAGGCCAGCCACAGCACCAGGCCGAAGATGGCTCCGGCGATCAGACAGGGAATAAGTTTCTCCTTCATGGAGAAACAGCCTAGTTGGTGCGCTTCTCAGCGCCAGACTTGCGGTTAAGCACACGCGAGAAGATGGCGATCGCGATAAGTCCGACTACCGCGGTAATGCCCGCTGGCCACGCGACAAAGGCACTGACTTGCATCGTTGTTGGTGGCGCCGGGGAGTTGTCGGCATTAAGAATGCCGTCGGTATCGCGGCCGCTGATAACGTCCTCGATCCAATCGCGGACTTCGACCACCGACGTGATGGCCGCAGTCGGGGAAGGCAGGTCCGGATCTGCATTCGAAGTGCCAGCGGTGGCCACGCCCACGAGGCGGCCATTGACGAAGAACGGTCCGCCGGAGTCGCCGCCCTGCATGCCCTCGCCATTGAGGGACTTCACGTCCATGATGGCAGCGGCAATCATCGGCCCCACTCCCCCAAGCTCGCCAGCTGGGATGCTTTCCGCGCCGCCTGGGCCCGAGGTGATGTCTGGCATCTCGCCGCCCTTCATCACCTGGGGAGCGTCAGACGAGCCAGGGGCGGGAGCGACCATTCCGCCAGGTCCGTTCGGTGCGGGAACGGCCATTCCGCCAGGAGCCATGCCACCGGAATCACTTGGAGCAGTTGCTTCTCCTCCTGGAGCTACCGGCGTCATTTTCTCGCCCGACTCGTCAGGGCTCGCAGGTGGGTTGCCGCCAGACAGTAGTTCGCCGACTTCCATCTCGGCCATCGGCAGCTGGCCTTTGCGGGCCATGCGGGAGCTGCTACTCCAGCCATAGAAGTGGCCTTTCTCGCCAGCGGTGGGAACCGCATCCGCGAGCTTGGCGGGCTTGATGCCCTCGACGGGTTCGGTCAGGTGCATAAGGCCGGCGTCGATAGTCGGTGAAACAGCCCAGGAGTCCACGTCATAGACGCGGGTATCCTTGCCCTGGCCAAAGCGAGCTTGTGAGCCCTCGTTGTTGACGGACTCCAAGCAGTGGCGGGCGGTGAGCACCCATTGCTCGGCCACCAGCGTGCCGGTGCAATCGCCGAAGTTTCCGATCTTGCCCATGCGCAACGCAGCCACGGCAGCGCTTTCCTCCGATTGCGGAGCGGGCTGCGCAAACTCCAAGGCCATGGCCGGCGCAGCGCCTAGCCCCACGACCAGAGAGCTGGCCACAACAGCAGCTATCTTTCGTGCCTTCATTACGCGGCTACCTCCTTGATTGCCCAGGCCACGGCCCTTTCAGCCGGGCCTTTTCCGAAGAACTTCTTCCACAGCGCGCTGAGCACCAGGAACGCGAGCACAAAGCCTACTGCCGCCATGGTGTTGTGCAGCGAGATGTGAGCCTGCCAGTAGCGAGCCGTGAGAATGTGCAGGATATAAATGGTCAAGGACATCGAGCCCAATGCTGCGAAAGGGAAAGCCAAGTGCGGTAGCTGACGGCCAATGATCAAGCACAGGTGCAGCACGACCGCGGTGACCGCCACGGAGAGAAGGATTTCACCAAGCACACCCGTATGGCCGGTAAAACGCAGCCAGCCAGGGATATCCGGGTTGAAGCGCTGCCACAGACCGATGCCGGTAACGACGACAGCCACCGCGGTAGTGATGGCTTGGGTGCGGGTGGGGCGGGTGAGGTAGACGTCGTAAAGCAGCATGCCTGCCACCATGTACGCCAGGAACGCCACGAGGGGGTAGACCTGCGGGAGGGTGTAGGGCGCGTAGAGCACCGTGGCGCCCGCAGTAGCCAGAGCAAAGAGCAGGACCTTCCAGACGGTGGCCAGCGGCGGCACCCAGGCGGTGAGAGCCATGGCCGCGCCCATGACCACGAGCACCACCTGAATCTCACCGCCCACGGGCAGTAGAGCCACGCCGATGAGCATGACCAGCAGGCCGCGCGCGACCAGCTTGAGGAAAACTCGCAGCGAGTAATCGCGGGCAAGAATCATCATCGTGGTACCTGCAATGATGGCGAACCCCGCCGCCGGCAGCCCGGAGAGCACCACTTTGGCGCTCCACACCAGGTTGGCCATGTGCAGAATAATCATCCCGATGATGGCCAAGGAACGTGCAATATCAAGGCCCACTATTCGGGCACGCGCTGACACCTATTCATCTCCTTGCAGTCGAAAACGTCGAAAGACCGACCAGTGGCTCTGGCCGGTCTTCTTATTTGTGGTCGTTTTCAGCTCTGCGTTTCACGCTGCGCTGCGTGATGTGCGTCTCAGCGGGTAAGCGCGATAGCTTTTCCATCGCGCACGAGGTAAATGCGCTCAGGTGTTGTGGAGGCATCGGGGTCCACCTTCACCGTTACTGGACCTGCAAGAAGTTTCATGATGGCCCCGTCAGGTTGCGCGCCAAAGCAGATTTTGTCCAACCTCAAATCCCGAGTGATTTCTAGTTGACCATCTCCGTTGCTCTCAAAGTGGAAACTGAAGATATCGCAGGAGAACTGCACGACCCGATCCTTAAAGTTCACGCGAAAGGAATCCGGCTGTTTTGCTGATTGCCACTCGGAATTCACCACGAACTCCATCTGCTGCGCATTGGCGGTGACCAAGCCTGCGGGCACGTCAGTAACGATGTTGCTCTGCGAGGATCCAACTTCCGCTATGCCCGAGCTCCCCGGCAGCTCCGAGGAGCCGGCGCCCGAGAAGAGGGAGGAAATGAAAAGCAGGATAGCGGAGAGAATCGCTTGAATCATGGGCATCATTATATCCGCCACCGGCGGACCCATCGTGCGATCCTCCAGTAATTACTTGCCCAGGTCCTCCAGGATGCGCTCAGCCAGATCGGCCGAAGACTGCGGGTTCTGGCCGGTGTACAGATTTCCGTCCACCACAACATGGGAGCTCCAGTCTTCAGCAGCCTTGCCGTACTTCACGCCAGCTTCAACGAGCTCATCCTCCAGAAGCCACTTCGCGTTCTCCGCAAGCCCATTGGACTCTTCCTCAGTGTTGGAGAAGCCAGTCACGTTCTTGCCGGCAAAGGCGTTGGTGCCATCTTCGTTCTTCGCCGCCAGGATTGCGGCCGGCGCATGGCACAGCAATGCGAGGGGCGCGCCGGACGCAAGGCGCCGCTTCAACAGTGCGCCAGAGACAGCGTCGACTGCCAAGTCCTCCATAGGTCCGTGGCCACCTGGATAAAAGACCAAGTCATAGTCTTCCTCTTTAACATCCGCTAGGGCCTTTGGATTATCGAGCTCATCCTTGATTGACTCAAGATAGGAACGAATTTCCTGAAGCTCCTTGGGGTCACCGGCTCCTTCGCCAAGGCTCATCTCATCCAGCGTCGGCGCCACTGCGTTGGGGGTTGCCACGGTGATATCCCAGCCAGCATTGCTAAACAGGCGGTGTGGAACGGCAAGTTCCTCGGCCCAGTACCCAGTCGGGTGCACAGAACCATCCTTCTGGGTCCAGCCATCTGCCGCACTGACGACGAACAATACGCTAGTCATTTTTAATCTCCTTCACATCAGGTCTTTGCTTAGGCGCCCCACTATGTCAGAAAACTCGAATCTGTGCCGTTAGTACGGGAGCGCGACTACGGAACGCCCGGTTAAGGCTCCGGGGCACATCCGGGGCTCCTTTCGTTTTATGCTGATTTTCCACTGCTGTGGGGTTAACAATGTGGTTCACTTTCTGTAGGGACTTTTCCCTGGAAAGTGAGGTGAAGTGAAGATGAGCAAGGAACAACAACGAGCCCAATTGCAGCTGGCGAAGTCGATGTTCGACCAGGCGGCTATCTCTGTCAGTAGGGCCCGTTTCAACCTGGATCAGGCCGAGGCATCCAAGAAGGCAGCCGCCGAGAATTTCGACAAGGCTGAAGAGTTCTACCAGCAAGCCAAGACGACATACAGCTCTGCCGAGGATGCTCTCAACGCCGCAGTTACTGCGTTTGAGCAGAAGTACGGAGAAAAGCCGTTCTAACCAGGCTCGTCGTCGCCAGTTTTCTGCAGTTCTTCTTTTATTTTCTTTGCGTATTCGATGGCTGTTTTGGAGAAAGCGATTGACTTTTCAGCCAGTTCCTCCGGCGTTGCAGCGCCGGGGGTTTCTTCGTGATTACTCATAGTTTTTCCCCTCTTGATTCCCTCCTGCGGTATCCCCTGCCACAGGAGAGTTGCTATCCGTTACGGCACCAGAAGGGCCTGTTCCAACACAGCTTTCTGGGCCGCGGTCAAGCTCATACAACTCGACAGAACCAGCGATGCGAAGGCCTCAGACGGCACTTCACGCGCTGTCCGATATCCCTGTCCGTAAATGCCGTCAATAATCATTTCGGTGAAGCATTCCGCCTGGTCTTGCCAGCCCGGCTCGAAACTGAACTCAGTGCGACAACGCACATCAATTCCGCTGCACATCATGTCGCGGATCGAGCGCGACTGCTGCTCCTCCCAACTCAATGCATCCATCTTGTGGGCTCCTTTTCTTTCTTCGTGCATGTGTTTCTTCATGGCTTGCCGAGCTTTGTTCTTGGCATCTGCCGCAGATTTGTTATCTGGCAGTGGAGCTTTGTTTCTCCTTGCCTGGTCACGTCTCTAAGTGCGGCGAGAAGATTAGACCCGAGGGCTATGCTCTTGCCGCCGAGGTTCATTCCTTCTAGGCCGTCGACGGCATGGATGTCGATATTGAATTTGTCGATTAACTGGTTGAGCTCATGGATGAACTCAATTGCTTTTTGGTTCTCGATGCTGATGACGAATTCATCGCTAACCTTGCGCAGGCTTGCGGTGCTTTCTCCGAGGTTGTCCGGTGCCCTATCGTTGACTCTCATCCAGGGCATTAGCGTTCCCCTTTGTCTATGTTCCGATGCCCGTCGCGCTTAACCAGCGGGCTTCTAGGGCTTCCAGCCGATGCTGCACGCTTGTCCTGGACGGTAAGCTTCTTGATTTTCCGGCGGCGCTTCCAGCGCCGAAGCACGCTTCTGATATGAGCGAAACGTGGACGCTTTATGTAGATGGTCACCTGCGCAAGATGCTCGACTGGGCTTATCCCTTCGTCCTGGCCTGCTGGCGCCAGGTCAAAAAAGATGGTGTACCTTTCGACCTGCGGGTGGAGCATGCTGAGCCGTTGTGGCTGGACGTCGAATCGAATGTTGACTTCCTCATACCGGAGGGCCATGAGTCCGACTTCACCGAGACACTAAACGAGTCCGAATACGAGGAGTTTATGGAGTTTTTCGACTCCGGTAAGAAGCACGTTTACAGGCTCGTTGACGTCGAGTCGAATGACATTTACTTCCCCAGAGCGCAAGACGTTAAGGGGCGCTAAATGGGGCTTACCCTCTATCCAGAATGGGACAGTGCGGTGAGTGGTTTCCCCAACGTCTCGGGTTGGAATCGGCATCCTCCGCCGGCACAGCGGTTGGCGATTATCCGTGGCTCGCCTGACCTCATAAACAATGGTCATGATTGTTCTTCCTTGCTTTCCGACGCCCGGCGCGCCTAGGCGGCGGGTTCTTCTGTCGGTCCTTCAGCTATGGCTTGGACTGCAGATTTAATGTCGGTGACTCCCGCTGCCTCCATGAGCTTGATCGCAGTTGCCAACTTGACGTCAAAGCCGCGTCGAACACAACTTACCGTTCCGAGAGAGATGCCCACCGAAGCCGCAACCGCTTCATCTGAACTAACTCCCCGCGCTTCGCGAATCTGGTCGATTAGTGCTGGCTTGATGCGGTACTCCATACCCAGCTCCCCCCTGTGCAATATGCTTACAAATCCCCTTATACACACGGAAAGCAGAATGCACAACTCGTTTTGCACAATCCGCTATTACCCCAGTTAATTAAGCATCTGCATATTGCAATCATTTAACACATTGTGCATAATGGGCTGCATGAGCAATCACATCAGTTGGTATAAATCACTGGTTGGATCCGATACCGAAAAAGCGGCGTCCGACCGCGCCGGCATCACAACCAGCACCCTCAACCGTCAGCTGGCCAAAGGACACCTATCAGAAGGAAATGTCATTGCCATTGCACGCGCATACGGAGCAAACCCCGTCGATGCACTGGCAAGAACCGGATACATCACAGCAGAAGAGGCCGCTGGCAATGGCCAGGAAATAGCTGAGCTGCTTTCAGACCAGGAACTCATACGGGCCCTGGCACTACGCATCAATCCGGATGAAGAAATCTGGTCGCAAGCATTTGGAACGGTTGTAAACGAAACATCGAAGGCCGCCTCCCCAGCCGAAAAAACTGATGTCCAGGCAGACGTTTACGATTTGGACAGCCGCTCTCACGACGACCTGATTGAACGAATCAACGCCGGAATTGAACCGGTAGCCGCGCAGGAAGCGACGGAGCCGCTAGAGGAACACCATCCGTAGAAAGTCAGAAAGGAGCGCCCGATGTCCCCCATCGAGGAGCGTCTACACGACCTGCTCGACCAGGCCGGCGTGGAGCTCGTAGAAACAGGCAGACTCGACGTCCGCTACAACGCCTGCTACCACCACGCCACCGGCACCATCATCATGCGCAGCGGACTAGATCCCGCCACCCGCATCTGCGCCATCGGCCACGAGCTTGGCCACGCCGCCAACGGTGATGATTGCTCCACCGCGCAGGCCGAACGCCTCGCAGATGAATGGGCCGCGCGGAACCTCATTGACATCGACCTGGTCGAAGACGCCGCCGCAGACAACGGCAGAGCACCAAGCGCCATCGCCGCCGAGCTAAGCGTCACGCCGCGGCTCCTGACCATCTGGATGCAGCTCTACGAAGCCGGCCGAATCCCAACCCACAGCCCATACAGCTGCATGATCCTTTAACCATTCTCACCCCCAAGGAACCACCTAATACCCCTCGCCTAGAGGTAAATAACCTTTACAACAGCCAGGTCAAACAGCATAAGCAATTCGAATAAGGACGACTATGGATAACCAGCAATTAGAGCCAATTTATGACGGCTCAAATGAGTTTGTCATGTATTCCACCGAAGACGGGAAAACGGAAATTCACCTCCGCGTCATCGATGGAACCGTTTGGATGACCCAAGCTGAAATGTCGGAACTTTTCGCAGTCTCACGTTCAAGCATTAGCGAACATATAAAAGCCATCATTAACTCTGGCGAGCTACAGCGCAATGAGGTTGTTCGGAAATTCCGAAAGGTACAAGGTCAAGGCGTACAAGGACGTTCCCTCGACCACTACAATCTCGACGCCGTTATGGCCGTAGGCTATCGAGTTCGAGGTCCGCGCGGCATCCAATTCAGAGCATGGGCAACCCTGGTCCTCAAGGAGTACCTCGTCAAGGGCTTCGCCCTGAATGATGAGAAATTAAAAGATCCACGTGGCAAGGACTATTTCTCCGAGCTGCTCGACCGGATTCGCGATATCCGCTCGTCCGAGGCTCGGCTCTATCTTGAACTTCGCAATATCATCGCGCTGGCTGACGACTACGACAAGAAAGATCCACGAAATACTCGGATCTTCGCGAACATCCAAGACCGCCTGCTCGCAGCAGTCACTGGACTCACAGCTGCGGAAATCATCTCTACGCGAAGTAACCCCCAAGCTGACAATATGGGATTGACGACCTGGAGAGGTAAAAAGGTCGGAAAGAGTGACGTACGCACAGCCAAGAACTACCTAGATGACAACGAAATACGAGAACTCAATCTCCTCGTTTCAAGCTACTTGGAATACGCCCAGCTTCAGGCGGAACGAAGGCGCGTTATCCATGTTCAAGACTGGGTCGACCGCACCGCAGGTTTCATTTCCTTCAACGGATACGATGACCTTCTCGACCACGGACGTATTACACGTAAACGAGCGAACGAACTTGCCGACAAACGTTATGAACTTTTCAATGCAGGTCGAAAAGCCAAGGAACTCGACGAACTCGAGACGCAATACTTCGACGAACTCACCAAGACACAACAAATCCTGGAAGCCGATAGGGATCGGCTAACCCCAAGAAAGTAACTAGAAAAGCCCCTCCCCCGGCAAGTTTGGCGACGCGACGGGAGAGAGGCCCTAGGCCGAGCTAGGAATTACCCCACGACTGCTACGAATCTGGATGCAACTCTACGAAGCCGGCCGAATCCCAACCCATAGCCCATACAGCTGCATGATTCTCTGAGTCCGAATCAACCCCAGCGCCACAAACGACCCGCAACCGCTTCAAACGTTTGAGTCAGGACGTAACTTCAAACATCTTTTGAAACAGCCAGCTCAACGCGCATTTAGCAATGCTTTACCCCAACCAGAGAAAGACGAAGAAATGAACTCCGAAGAATACAACGACGCCCTCATCCAACCAGGCGCAAATATCAAAGAACAGCAAGTCCTAACGCTCCGATTTAATGGCAGCAACCCAGATGGACAAACCCTTCACGAGCTACGGGCAGAACACGTTTCCGATGTCTTAGAAGGAATCTCAGAACTGGTCCAGGACTTCGATAAAGCAGGTGCTTTCCACAATGCAGGCCCCAACAACAGGGATCTTTTCGTCCGACCTGCCAAAGAAGGCTCCTTCATAATCGAGCTCATCCAAGTAATTGTCGATAGCCCGCTCGCAGAAGCCGCGGCCGAAGACCCTGCAGGGGTGGCAACGGCATTAGGAGTACCAACAATCGGGCAAATCGTATGGTCCGCAATTCGAATCTTCAAGGACCAAGTGAAAGATTTCGATAAGCTCGACGATGGCAACGTAAAGATCTACTGGACAGACGGCACTGCTTCCGAGGTATCTGCTGATGTTTGGGCCGAACTCAATAAGCGTGAACGACGAAGGAAAAAGCAGCTCCGCAAGATCATGCGCCCTCTTGAAGATGGACGTGTTACCTCATTAGAGGCTCGAGATAATTCAAGCCTCAACGATGAACCACTCGCAAGCTTTACCAAGGCAGACTACCAAGCAGTAGAGCCAAACGAAGATGAACAAGAAGACTTCGACATTTTCGAAACGACTGGCCAGCTCTCAGCTATCGACTTCGATGACCCGGACCGGTGGAAAATCAAAACTGCCTTCCAAACACGCGTAGCCACAGTCGAAGACGAGGACTTTCTAACGGAAGTTAGTAAAGGTCTTAACCTCAATGGAACTGATTCATACGACCTCAAAATCCGTGAGGACAAAGTCACAAAGAATGGTCGCACCAACAAAAAGTGGACTATTCTGAAAATCCAAAAGAAGGAGAAGACCCGTGACGCTCAAGAACCGGACTCAGGCCAATAGGCCCAAGCCCGATTCACCGCGCCCAAAAAAGGTCATCGACATCTACAGCGTCATCCTCCTAGCCCTCGGCATCGTCTCTGGAATTGTCGCGTTCAGACTAACCCTCACTACGGAACTGAACGCCCTAGTCCTCATCCCATCGGTCGTAGCCGCCACCACCGGCGCCCTAAACCTCACGACCACAAAAGGGCCGCGGTAAACACAGATAAACCCCCGAATATGCAATTACACCGTAGATTGCCTATTCCCGTTATGCCCGCAGCTTGTACTGCGTGGCTCCGCTATAAGCATGCTCCCCTCACCTGGAAAGTTTGGTCGCGGACCAGGTGAAGGGAGGCTCCATCAAAGCAACTCTTGCGTTTTTCGCATGAGTTCTGACAAGAAAGAAGTGTATCCCATGGCCTACGTTGTAGACCTCTGGACAAAGAAGAACCCCGACAAAAGCCCCGGCGCCCAAGAAGATTCCGAGTGCCCGGTGGGGCGTTGGCCGGCGCTGGCAGGTGCGCTGGCAAGAAGGCGGTGAGTGGGTCTCAGAGACGTTCGTGTCCCAGGACGCTACCGAGTTACACCGCTCGCGCGTGGAGGTGGGCCAGGACGAAGGGACGTGGATCACCAAGGAGAAGAAAGCGATCACCTTCGAGGACCTATGGGAGCCTTGGTACGCCTCGAAGGCTGGCATTTCAGAGAAGACACGGCGTGACTATCTGTCGGTGTGGGAAACCCACGTACGGCCGACGTGGGGCGAGCAGGCGTGCGCTACGGTGCAGCGCTCGGTGGTGACGTCATGGATTGCCACGTTGGTGAATACGAAGACCGTCAAGGAAGGCCAGGAGCCGAGGCCGCTCGGGGATGCGCAGAAATACAAAGTCGGCGTGGTCATGCGTGGACTCATGGACTTGGCCAAAGAGCGCGGCGCAGTAGCGTCGAACCCTTTGGAGAAGGCCGTGACCAAGAAGCCGGGCCCTTCGGAGCGTCGGTATCTCAAGGTTCACGAGGTGGACGCACTCATAGATGCGGCGCCGACAGATGCCGCGCGCCTGCTGCTGCGAGTGCTCGTCATGACGGGCCTGCGGCCAGGCGAGGCCAAGGCCTTGAAGGTCAAGGACCTGGACTACAACCGCGCGCGGCTGATGATTCGCCGTGACGTCGACGATTTAGGGCGTGTGGATGCGACCAAGACGCGCAAGCACCGTGATGTGCCCATCGGAGGAACATTGCTGCGAGAGCCCATGGCCAACGCTGAAGGTAAGTAACCTGAGTCATGGCTTGTTCCCGACGAGCGTGGCCACGTGTGGACTACCGCGCGCTGGAGGACCGTCTGGTTCAACATGCTCCAGTACACCGGCATCAAGGGCTTAGACACCTACGAGCTGCGGCACACCGCGGCCTCGTTGGCTATCGCGGCGGGTGCGGACGTGAAGACGGTACAACTCATGCTTGGCCACGCCTCGGCCGCCATGACGCTAGACACCTACGCGCACCTATGGGAAGAAGGCCTCGACGCGATTCCTGACGCTATCGAGTCAAAGATGGCCGCAGAGCGAGAATCCAGAGCGATTAGCCAGCGAATGGCAGACGCCTCCGAAGCCGAGCGCCGACGCGCAGCGTTCCGAATAATCTAGCGTGAAAGCACAAAGAGCAACACGAAGACCCCGCCGAGAAGTCAGCAAGCGGCGGAGTCTTCATGTGTGCGGATGATGTTGAGTCTTGGCATTGGCCACAAGCCTCATGGTCATGCGCAAACCGCTCTAACCATCTCGAGGAAAGGTCGGGCCTGTGGCCAACACCTGTGACTAACGTTACGGGGTACCGTGGCGTCCCACGGTTGTGGTGACAGTAATCCGTTCACACGGTGATCACATTTCGTTCACACACAGAATGAACACGACTTAATGACCTGCAACAACCCCCAGCACTTGGGGAAGGCCCATAAACGCAAATAAACCCCCAGACTACCCGGTGTTTATACCGTTTAACCTGGGGGTTTAGATGGTGCGCCCGGAGGTGTCTGAGTTCACGACATATTTGACACCCTGTTCCTGCAAAAGCAGTCCTGATGCTTGACAGGTGAGTCGCGACAAACTTGACACTTAGCCCACCCTTACCGTGTCGAATGATGCTTGACAGGTGAGTCGGGACATGTTTGACACCATGAACAGTCCCAACCGCAACCTCGCCATCATCAAAGCAGGCTAAGGCCTCAGTGTTGCCGTAAAACTAAGAAGCCCCTGCACCACTCAGCGTAGGCGCCATCGTGCTCATGCTTGGACTATCCCAATGCTTCTCGTGCACGCGGCAGGGTTCCTGCAAGGAGGGGCTCCGGGAACAGAATCAACCTTTCCAGCGCTCTTGGCAAAGCGAAACCGGCACCCCAGAACAAAAGAAACTGAGATGCCGGTTTGTCAACGATGTCGCGACTCACCTGTCAAGCATGTCGCGACTCATGACATGGTGCGCCCGGAGGGATTCGAACAAAGTAGTCGGATTCCTTCGATAACGCACTGGTCAACGTCTTTTCTGGTTGCGGTTGACGATACCAGACAGGGCGCGTGCCCAAAACGTGCCCAATAACTCGAATAAGGAGCGCTTGTAATGGATACAGCGACGAAGATAGACGGGCTGAATATCCCGTTCTTGGTGAGCGTGAACAACGTGGAGGGACGGCTACAGCTATCGCATGATGCCGTGCTGCAAGACTGGCACCCGTTGGTGGCTCCGGTGTTGGAATACACCCGGCGCGCCGGGCTGTGCGTGCTACACGATGACGAAGGCGATAACGACTACTTCGTTTCTGGCCGTGAGCGCGAGAGGTGGTTTGTTCCCGGTGTTTAACTACGAACTTGAAACACTAGCCAACGGTGTTCGCCTCACCTACGAATTGCCGTATCCAAAGCATGTACCAGCGTCTGTAACCGAATGGATAGCTAGCCAAGATATGACGCGGATTAGTACCAGTGTTTCCGGAACTACAGCGACACAAGTTTACGTAGCTTAGGAATACGAATGCCCCGGCCTTTTTCAAGGTACCGGGGCGTTTCTGGCTTTGTAGGCTTATGCGCCTGCCATAGACGACATAAGAAGGGCCGGGCCTGCTGCGCTGGAACCAACGGCAAGGACAATTGCCGCTAGGCCACCGAAAAAGACGCCAGCGAGAGTTTTGAGACTCTCCGGATTAAGCATTTCCGGATTATTGATAAGTAGTTCCATTAGGTTAGTGAGCATGTAAGTTCCTTTGCTTTGGAGACAGAGACTTGCTCATATTACCCAACACAGCCCGGGCACGGTGCGTTTTAGCTATTTTCCAAGGCACGATAAATGCTAGGACGTGAAACACCGTAACGACGGGCGATTTCTGCGATTGATACGCCGCTGGCTTTAAGCTCTACAACTTCATCAACCTGTGCCGAGGTTAGCGATGGTTTACGACCCTTGTATTTTCCTTTGGCCTTTGCAATGGCGATACCCTCGCGTTGGCGTTCTTTGATTAGTGAGCGCTCGAATTCCGCTACTGCACCAAGCATGTTGAGCAAAAGATTGTTCATAGCAGAATCTTCGCCATTAAAGACAAGATTCTCTTTCACGAACCGCACGGCAACACCTTTGGCGTTTAGTTCTTCCACTATCCCGCGAAGGTCAACGATGTTGCGGGCGAGTCTGTCCATGGAGTGCACCACGAACACGTCCCCCTTGCGGGCGTAGCGGATGGCAGCACTAAGCTGCGGGCGGTTTGTGTCTTTGCCGCTGGCCTTGTCCGTAAACATTTCGTCTACGTCTACGTCTGTAAGTTGGCGTTCTTCGTTCTGGCCGTAAGAACTAACGCGTTGATAACCGATTATTGACATTGCGCCTGTCTCCTTTTGTGAGAGTGTACCGGGGTGTACGTTGGAGTCTATAACCCGGCGTACACCGTGTCAATAAATAGGGATTGGCACCCTATCGTACAGGGGATACGTGCACCGTCCCCGGTGTCCGCAGGGGTATAGCCTATCGGACATCCTCGCAGGGACTACCGCGCACACACACTGGGTTTGGATTAGGCGGGCTTTGCCGCTGGTTTGTGGCTGAGTTGGGATTGCTACGCCTAGGCTTGCGCTTTGGCACGGACAACAACGACACGGAGCCGCCACACCCCTAGCGTCCCCCTGCTAGCAGCACAGCGCCCTTGTGCGGTTTACAAAGCTGCGGACGTATCTAGCACTTCAAACGCACACACCCGATAGGGGCAGGGGGTGTAGCCCACCCCGTGCACTGTGACCGGAACGTATAGCGCCCGCAAACCCGCGCCGGGGTTGCGAAGTCGATGGGATTCATTTCCCGGGGTTATTTGCCCACTGGAAAACTAAATGAATAAAAACAGGCCAGGATTTGACACAGCTGTTCGAAAGTGGAAAGATGATGCTTTGCGCGGAAAACGGCGAAAGAACCCTGGAAGAAGTCTATCTTCAACCGGGTGGCTGCGCACGATTCGCGAGCGCTGTGTGAGAACTGAACACTCAACCGCTGGGCTGTTCTGTTCTATTTTTTTGTGCTGCGCACTGCAATGCGCTGTATCTGGATTCACCAAAGGAAGGAGTTACCAATTTGCTGTAGCCGCTACGCTACACCGCCTTCACGAAGAAGGCAAACCCGTTCATTTTTCCCAGTCAATCTAAGGAGGATTGCTATTTCTGTAAACGACTACAACACCCGGCGCGAGGTCTACGCGCTTCAGGGTAAGCGCGAGTGCAAGGATTGCGGCGATGTGATGCCGCTGGATTGTTTCTACGCTGATTACGCGGCTTACGGTGGGCACAAAAGCGTCTGTGCTGAGTGCTGCCGTGCGAAGGACAAGGCCAAACGACAGGAGCCGAAGGACGTTGTAGGGGCGTACACAAGCCGTATCCACAACGCCCGCCAGGATTGGCGAAGGGCCGGTAAGCGCGTGGAGTCCTTCAGCGCCCAGGACGTGATTAAGACCGTTCGAAGGAAGTTCAAAGCTGAGCCGGACAGGTGCCTAATCACAGGCCAGCAACTGCAATGGGATAACCCGCACGACCGCGTGACCTTCCTCAACCTTGACCACGTGCGCGGTGTAAATTCGCCGCGTTCGCGCCACTCAAAGAACAATTTGGTCCCTATGTCCGCTGTGGTCAATCAGGACTACAAGCGCGAGGGTTCATTGCTGGAAGCGTGGAAACGCACACCGACTGAGCTTCAGGCCATGTGCTACGCAGGCATTGCCGACGGCATGTCAAGTGTTGACGAAAACGGTAATCCGCTAATCCCTGCGCGGGCTGAGTGGAGCGAAGGCGATAGCGAGCCAATCACCGTGTTTGTCCCGGTTGACGAAGATTAATGGTGCTGTAGAAGGCGATAAAGGCGAAGGGGTGGGCCTTAACCACCCCACAAACCGTTAGAGGGGCATACAGCCCCACAGAGGAAGGAGAATTGTTTGACAGCACAGATTGATACCCCCGCGCTCGCAGGTGATAGAGCGCAAAGTTATGAGTTCCTGAAGGAGATTCTGGGCATCGTCCCCCTTGAGGATGTAAAAGAACCCACCGACGAAGATAGGTGGTTGATTCCCGGTGTACTCACCAAAACCAACACCATGCTGTACGGACAGGCCAGCGTGGGCAAGTCGATGGTGGTCGCAAGCCTGATTGCGAGCCTGTGGGACGGTCGCGAGTTCTTTAGGATTGCCCCGCTGGCGCAGGGGTTGCGCGGGTTGGTTGTCTGCGCTGATACCGCCGCTGAAGCGGAATACAAAGGCAGGTTAGTCAATCTAGGTGTTACTGATAGCGCCGTAGAGTTCCTGACCAACGCCGATGTAGAAACGCCGTGGGGGTTGCTACACCTGGCTGTTCAGCTAGGAAACTTCGATTACGTCGTGATTGACCACGCCACCGGCGTGTTGGCCGGTGACGAAAAAGAACGTGAACCGTGGCGTAGGTTCTGGCAGGAAGCGGTAGCGCCGTTCAACCTGCCCGTGCTGGTTGTGGCTCACAGTTCTGATGCCACGTACGAAGGCAAGCAGTCGCACCGCCCGCTGGGCAACTCAGCAGCAACCCAGTTCACCCGCTGCGAAGTAGAGGTGTTCAATCCGTCAAACAACAAGTTCGACCAGAGCCATAAGGTTCTACGAAGCAGCTCACGTTACGGCGATGGGATTGAACGCAAGTTCTGGATTGTTGACCCTGGCGTTATCGTCGTTGACGAATACGATGAAACCACGAAAACCAGGGACAGGAACCGCGAAACCCTGGACACCAACGCGGCGATTGCGCGCCGGGCTTGCGAGTCTTCGGAGACCACCAACATAGGCGTTGCCGGTGAGATTTGCGCAGAGTTCGACATGACAGAGGGCGGCATGAGGAACAAACTCACCAATCTTACTAAGGCCGGATTATTGGTGAAGAAGTCCAGCGCCGCCGGTGGAATGTACTCACCAGGGCCAAAACTAAAGGGCTAGATTTGCATCGTATCCGATGCAGACGGGTGCAAATGCTCAGTGTTTCCGCTGGTCACAGCGTTGCATTTTGCATCTGCACCCCCCTTATATATCCCCCACTTCACTTCGTTCTTGTCGCTACGCTCCCTTAGGCTGCCGAAGATTAACGGCGTTCTGGTTGAACGCCTTAAGCGAAGGCCGTTAGGTGGACAGCCGCCGTTAGGGCGGGTGAACACACTAGCGATTGAGGAACCGGCATAGGCGGTTCCGATAGGAGCACGCAGAGCGTAGCGGGGCCGGGACTTGGTGCCCGCCCCCTGAAGGCCCGCAAGGAGCCTGAAGGGTGGAATAACCGCGTCCACCTTCACGGTGTCCGCTGCGAAGGCCTGAAGGAGCCTGAGCGGTGTCCACCAAAGCCGGAACCATGAGGTGAAGGCTGATTGTTGTAGTTCCGGTGTCCTGAGCTGCCCTCAGTCCACCTCACAGCGACGGCCCGAAGGAGCCGAAGCGTGGATTATCTACCACGGCCTGAGCATGAGACGAAGGCCGGTGTCCTGGACACTTGCCAGTCCACCGGGTTGACAACCTTCATACGCAGAGTGTCAATCCCTCAGATTGACCCTCAGCATGAGTTCTACGGGACGGTGCTCACGCACTTTCATGTATGTATCCACGATGGTAGAAGTATCTTCCTGACCTAGGATTCTGCCTATCTCCTTAGGAGTTGCCCCGGCTTCAGCGAGCCGGGTAATCAGGTAGTTTCTGCCGTAATGGGGTGTGATAGTTTTATCCACGCCCGCCGCTTTGCGAGCGCGGTGGAAGATGGAGCGGTACGACGTATCGAAGACCGCACAGCCTTTGTCCGTGAGGGTTGCGAAGTCCCGTGGGGCGGTGCCGAACCTGCGCAGGTGCTCAGCAACGTAGCCGACGAACTCAGGCAAGATTGGCACGGTTCGATAACCGGCCATCGTCTTTGGCGGGTGAAGTTCCATCATCATGCCACCCGCGCCGTTAGGCACGCGGGCTAACGTCCCTTCCACCTTCACGAAGGCCTGAGGGCCTTCGACGGTGATGTTTCCGGTCTTGATTGCCAGAGCTTCACCAACGCGCAAGCCATGGAACAAACACAGCACGGTAACCAGTTTGTACCGCGCCGGGACGTGCGCCAGGATTGCCTTCAGCTCAGCGGTAGCCGGTAGTTCCTTGCGCTTCGTCTGTGGACGCTTTGACGCGGCCCGGACAATGACAGGGTTCGATTGAATGTAGCCGTATTCGACGGCGATACCGATGCAGGTGCGCAGTTTCGTGTACGCCGCATGATTCCGATACGGCGATTCTGGATAGGCCTTCGTGGTTTCTTGCCACCACACACCAACCATTGCCGGGGTGAGCTTATCCACCTGGACAGCGCATAGCCCTTCGTTGCCCAGGATTCGCCCTGAGACGATTTCAACGTACTTGCGGTGTGTAGAAGTCCTAACGCTGAGCTTCACGCTGTCTAACCAGTGCTGCACCATTTCACCTACCGTGGGGATTACCTGAGCAGGTTCCACCGTGGGAGGTTCCCAGGTGCCTAGGTCAATGGCCTTGCGAACGCTGGCAAGCCACGCCAGCGCGCTTAGTTCGTCTGCGAAGGTGGAAGGAGCTTTGTACCGGTTGCCGTCCGGCCCGGTGTAGCGTGCTTGGATTCTTCCACTGGCAAGCTTGCGTGTGCTGCCAAATTTCGTGCCCAATTCGTGCCCAATACTTCCCGAAAACCAACGCCGGGCTGTGTGTTGGTTGTTCGTTCGTCGTGATAGTCTTTAATAGCCCTACCAGCGAAGACGTTGCAAAACGACAAAAGCCAGAACGTAAAAATACGTCCTGACCTGCCTATTTGTGCGCCCGGAGGGATTCGAACCCCCAACCTTCTGATCCGTAGTCAGATGCTCTATCCGTTGAGCTACGGGCGCAGTCCGTTGGCTTGCAGTGCGTGACGCTGTAATGCGCGCGCTGCTGTGCAACGAGGAATAACTATACCCACACGCCAGAAAACTGACAAATCACGATGTCAATGCATGTTTTTATCCTCGCGAATGGGTATAGCAATTCACCCTGTGTTCACCTTAACGAAGAGCTAGACAAGGGCGGCCACTTCGGCGTCGGAAAGCACGGCGTCACGGAAAGCCTGCAGAGTGGACTCGTGGTCGAAGTCGACGCCGATGAGCACGAGCTCGGTGCCGGGAGTGACGCCATTGGCCGCCCACAGGGAGGCCGGCATAATCTGTAGGTTAGGTCCAGCTTGCTGCCAAGCGTGGGCCACGCGCAGATCAGTATCAATCCAGCAATAACCCTTCGAGCGCACCAGGCCGGTGCTAGCACGCAAGGCCTTGAGCAGGCATTCGCGGTTGAAGGGACGGTCAGCGCGGAAGACCACGGAGGAGATGCCATATTCCTCGGTTTCCGGCGTGTGTGGGTTGGCCAGCTCCTCCGCGTAGCCGTGATAGGTCGCGGCCGTGGCGGTGTCATAGAGGTGGGCGTCAAGAACCAGCGTAGGGTCAATGACACCGTTGGTAACGGGCACGACGCGGGCGCGAGGGTTCATGGCACGCACGGTGGCGATGACGCGCTCGGTTTCGGCGGCCTCCACTAGGTCCGTCTTGGTGATGAGGATGAGATCGGCGAATTCGACCTGGTCCACGAGGAGGTCGGCGATGGTGCGATCGTCGTCAGGCGTGGCCTCGATGTTCTCAGAGACCAGGCTGCGACCGCGGCGAAGATTAGTCAGGAACGTAGAGGCGTCCACGAGGGAGACCATGGTGTCGATGGGGGCGGCGTCGGCAAGCGTAGTCCCATCTTCAAACTCCCACTCGAAAGTGGCAGCAACAGGCATGGGTTCAGAAATGCCGGTGGACTCGATGACAATCTGATCGAAGCGGCCGGAACGAGCCAGCTTGCCGACGGACTCAATGAGATCCTCGCGCAACGTACAGCAAATGCAGCCGTTGGAGAGTTCAACGAAGCGGTCCTCGCCGCGTTCAAGATGGCCCTCGCCAGCGACGAGGGCGGCATCGATATTGACCTCGGAGAAGTCGTTGACAAGGACTGCCAGCTTGCGCCCCTCGCGGTTGGCCAACAGGTGGTTGAGAAGGGTGGTCTTTCCGCTGCCTAAAAATCCGGACAGCACGGTAACGGGTGTAGCCATCCCGTAATGATAACGTTTTTCATCAAGGGACGGCTACGTCAGCTAGACCGCGAGGCCGAAAATAGGCACCGCCAGCAGGTAAACGGTCAGGGTAATGAGGAAGATGCCGATGATATTGAGACCCAGACCGCCCTTAATCATTTCACCAATCTTGACGTAGCCAGAGCCGTACGCAATGGCGTTCGGCGGGGTAGCCACCGGCAACATGAATGCACACGTTGCCGCGAGCGCCACCGGGATGGTAAGGAGGAGGACGTTGACGTCACCGTCAGCGGTCAGACCAACGCCCACCGCGACACCGCCCATGATCGGAATGAAGGTCGCGGCAGTTGCGGTGTTAGAAGTGATTTCCGTAAGGAAGAGCACCAGCGCAGCCACGGCAGCCACGATGAGCACGACCGGCAGAACGCTAAGCCCCTTAGCCATCTCACCAATCCATAGGGACAGGCCAGACTGATTGAACATTGCCGAAAGCGATAGGCCACCACCAAACAAGAGGAGCACGTCCCACGGCATCTCGTTCGCCGTCTCCCAGTCCAGGAGGCGGATACGGCGCTCGTTGTCCGCCGGCAAGATGAAAAGCAGAATACCGGCTGCAATACCTACTATGGCGTCATCGTAGTTGTCGAATTCCTTAAGCACGAGCGGCAGGGTCACCCAGGAAGCGGCGGCGAGCAGGAAGATAATACCCGTCATGATTTGGGGGCGGGTCCACGGGCCGAGGGCCTCAATTTCCTCATCAATAAGCTCGCGCCCACCCGGAATCTCCTTCATCTCCGGCTGAAAGATGGTGATGAGCAGGAACCACGCGATGAGCAGGAAAATGGCGGCCAGCGGCACACCTACAGCCATCCAGCGACCAAAGCCCAGGGTCACACCCCAGGTATCCGCCATATACGCATTGAGGAAGGCATTCGGCGGGGTGCCGATGAGCGTGCCCAGCGAGCCAATGGACGCCGAGTACGCGATACCAAGCATGAGAGCAGTGGCGAACTTCTTCTGCTTATCCCAACCACCAACGGTCTCCGCAGTCAGCGCCAGGACTGACGTACCAATCGGCAGCATAACCACGGCGGTTGCAGTGTTAGAGACCCACATGGACAAGAATCCAGTAGCCACCATAAAGCCCAAAATGAGACGCTTGGGCGAGGTACCAATCAGCTTCACCACGTAAAGTGCAAGGCGGCGGTGAAGGTTCCAGCGCTGAAGCGCAAGGGCAATAAGGAAGCCCCCCATGAACAGGAAGATAGTGGCGGAGGCATACGGTGCACCGACTTCCTTGATGGCACCCACACCAGCTAGCGGGAAGATAACCAACGGCAACAGTGCCGTAGCGGCCAACGGAATGGCCTCCGTCATCCACCACACGCCCATCAGAATGGTCACGGCGGCTACAGCACGCAATGCACCCTGGGTGTATTCGGCGTCATCCTTGGCGCCGGGGGATTCCAATACCGTGTCGACAGCGTTGCTGGGGAAGATGAACCACACGAGAATGGCCAATGCGAGACCGACAATGAGGCCAATGGCCATGCGGCGCCAGTCTTTGCGGTCGACACCGCGATCGTCCTCGCCCTCCGTGTGCGCGGTTGAGACGTGAGTTTGCGGGGTAGTCATCTGCCCCCTCCTTTTCCTGGTTAACCAGCCCCCATTCAGCCGAGAGAGTTATCGGGATCACCGAATGGGCCTACACGTTCAGGCTATCGAGACCACAGACAACCAACAAACACTTTCGTCTCATTACCCCCACTAAAGAACCAAATTCACCCCTGTTTGCAAAACTTTTTGCAGATTAGCTGCAAAGAATTCTCACCAATGTGTGGGCAACCCCTTTAAGATTCGCGTTGAGCACCGCTACCAGATAGCGGCGAAGGCCACCGCGCCGAGAAGCATCGTTCCCAGCGCAACGGCGGCAAGCGCCGGGGCCCCGGGCAGGGCGGGTGATTCGGCCCGGGCCAGGATCTCGTCAGCATCGCGGAGCTTGGCGGTGGCCAACCACAACACAACGGCCACCACTACCCCAACAATCACGGCGGCCCATGGCGCAACGGAGCGCACGACGAGCAAACCCGCGATGAGGCCGGCGAGACCCGTGCGCTGCCAGGCTAGGCGGGTGCGCTCGGGTTGGAGGCCGGGATCAAAAAGCTCGCTCACGCTAGCAGCTCGCCCACCAGAATCATCAGGCCGATGATGATCACCACGCCAACAATCAACGCCAACGCCGGACTGGCCGGGAGCGGACGCCCATGGCGCATCGCGCGCTCGGAGGCACCCCAGTGAAACCACGCCACCGCCGGCAGGATGATGGCCACGAGCAGCATGATGACAGAGACGACGCGAGTCAGCGTGGTGTTCAGCGGCAGCTCGAAGGTCTCCAGAGCCACACCACCCGCGATAAAGGCCAATGACGTGCGGATCCACGCCAAAAAGGTGCGCTCATTAGCCATGCTGAAGCGCGGGTCGGGTTCCTCCCCTGTTCCATACACCGAGCCCGGGAAACGTGCCTTCGTCATAGGTGCTACTGTAGTGCCCCGCTCCTAACTCCACAGCGCGAGGCACCCCGAGCGCGCCCTCTAAGACTGCGAGAAGGCCTCGAGATCTCCGGGACTACCGGCGACGACGATGAGGTCGCGGTGGGTGAGCTCGGTGCCGTCGTCAAGCGGGCGCCACTGGCCGGGTCCCTCGCAACGGGAGATGAGCTGGACGTTGTGTTCCTCCCACACCTGGTGAAGGTTGAGAGGGCCTTTGCTTATCGACGCCGGCGGGGTCATCGCCGTCACACCATAATCGGTGGCGATCTCCGCGAAATCCTCAAAACGCCCGCCCAGCAGGTGCGCCACGCGGCGACCCGTATCGCGCTCCGGGCGGATCACGTGGTGCACTCCCAGTTGGCGCAGGATGCGGGCATGAGCATCTGAATCTGCCTTGGCCCAGATATCGCTCACCCCGAGCTCCACAAGGTTGGAGGCCGTAAGGATGGAATCCTCCAAATCTGAACCGATGGCCACGACCACTCGCTCTACCTCATCGACGCCGAGCTGGCGAAGCGCCTCAGCGTCCGTGGTATCCGCGGTCACCGCTTCAGTGAGGAACGCGGCGTGCTCGCGCACGTGCTTCTCCTCAGCATCGATGCCGAGGACCTCCACGCCATGCTCCATCAGCTCGCGGGCCAGGGAAGAACCGAACCGGCCCATACCAATGACGACGACCGGTGGGATATTGATGGAAGACTTTTCACGCCGCAGGGCGCTGAACATGTTAGCCAATGAACGGCCTTTCTTCTGGGTAGCGGTAGCGCAGGGTAATGGTCCGGGCGGCCAGTGCAGCCACGAAGGTGGTGGGTCCTACGCGGCCAACGTACATGATGAGACACAGCATGAGCTGCGATGGTGCTGACAAACTTGCGGTAATACCCGTGGACAAACCCACGGTGGCGAAGGCAGACATGACTTCGAAAGTGACCTGGTCCGCGGTGAACTCGGGGTCCCAGATGCGTAGCGTTGCCACGCCGAGGGCCACGACCACCATTCCGGCGGCCGTGAGCGCGAGGGCTTGGCGGAAGGTGGACAGCGGCAGGCGCCGGTGCCCAATGGAGGTGTCCTCCCGGCCCAAGAATTCCGAGATCATCGCGGCGCCCAGAACGCATGTGGTGGTGACCTTGATGCCGCCCGCAGTACCGGCGGAGCCGCCGCCGATGAACATCAAGATGTCCGTCACCATCAGCGTCAACGGGTGCGCCTCACCGTAATCGATGGCGTTAAAACCTGCCGTTCGGGGCGAAGCGCTCATGAAGAAGGCGTTGATCAGTTTCTGGCCCAGCGGCATTCCATGCAGCACACCGGAACCCTCGGAGAGGAAGAAGACCACGGTGCCACCCAGCAACAAGAACGCGGTGGCGCCCAGCGTCATCCGGGCGGTCATGGACATGCGGTGAATGCGGGGCGTGCCGCCGCGCCAGCGCGTTAGCCGTGCGCGGGCCCGTCGCACGAACTCCGCCAGCATGGGATAACCCAAGCCACCGATGATCAGGGCGAAGGCAAGGGGAAGGAGGATCCAGCCATCAGCAGCGAAGGAGATAACGCTGTCTGAATAGGTACTGAAACCTGCGTTATTGAAGGCCGAAATGGCGTGGAACACTCCTTCCCACGCTGCTCGCCCTGGTGCCACGCCGTGTTCGGTGGCTAGGCGCACGCCGATGAACACAGCGACGATGGCCTCGCAAATCAGGGTCATGACCACGGTAAGCAAGAGCGCGCGGCGAATGCCGCCGGAGGCCACGGCGCGGCCCTCCGCAGCCATGGTCCGGCGGGCTTTGAAGCTGATACGGCCGGTCAACAGCATGCCCGACAGCGACGCCAAACTCATGATTCCAAGGCCGCCCAACTGGATGAGCGCGATGATGACCGCTTGGCCGAAGGAGGTCCAATAGGTACCCGTGTCCTCCACTACGAGGCCCGTCAAAGAGACCGCCGAGGTCGCCGTAAACAGCGCCGGCAGGAACGGTGTCCACTGCGGAACGTTGGCGGAAATCGGCAGCATCAGCAGCAGCGTTCCCACGAGGATGAGCAGGATAAAGCCCACGGCGGTGAGCCGAGCCGGGCCCAGGAAATGACCGCGATTCACAGCGGTTCAGCCTACCGCTGGATGCCGTCTCACGGGACCCCACAAACCTGTGAATATCTCCACAGTTTTATGTAAATAGCATCGGCGGAGCGCTACATCAGCTTGGTCTTGTCCAAGGTCTCCACCCAGCCGTTGGTGAACTTCTCCAACGGCTTGTGGAAGACCACGCCCAGAACCAGCATCGGTACAGCAAAGAGCAGCAAGCACAGCAACGCCAGCCAGTAATCACCGTGGTAGGTTCCGGCGATGGCCGCGCGGAAAGCACGGATGGTATAGGTCGCCGGCAACCACGGGCTAATGTTCTGGAACCAGTCCGGGAGCACCTGCAAGGGGTAGGCACCGCCCGACGACGATACTTGGACCACCAGCATGAGCACCGCCAAGGCTTTGCCTGCGTTGGCGAAGGAGACCACGAAGGTGTAGCAAATCAGCATAAAGATGAGCGAGCTAACCCAGCCCGCCAACAGCATGAGAATCGGGTGCGCGGGCTCGATGCCCACGAAGAAGATAAGGCCCAGAATCAGCATCGTCGACTGCACGAGGCCAACCGCGGCAAACATTCCGAAGCGGCCGAAGAAGCGCTGCATCGGCGAATATGTATCCTTATCCACCACATCCGTGCGCACGCTCACCGCAGTCAGCAGCGCACCCACCCACAGCGCCAGCGCCGTGTACATCGGCGTCATGCCGGCGCCGAAGCTCTTAACCGGGTAGACCGCTTGCCTGTCGACGTCCACCGGCGCCGCAATCGCACGCGCCAAGGCATCCGGATCGGAACCAATGAGGTCCGCCAACTTCTTCAGGTCACCAGATGCCGCAGCGGAGTCGATATCCTTCCGCAGGTCGCCGAACTTGTTGGCCTTATCCTGCAGGCCAGAGGCGAGCTTCTGTACCGCATCCCGAGCATCCGTCAGGGAAGAGGAATCAATGGTGACGGGAGTCTTCGCGGTATCCAGATCCGCGCTCACCTGGCCCAGGGAGTCCTGCAGCGCACGCAGGGATTCACGCAGACCAGAGGTGGAGATTCCCTCCACTGCCTTCTTGGCATTGTCGATGCTGGAGAGATCCGGCTTCGTGGGTTCGGGAGCATTCGCGGCCGCAGTGAGGCGCGCGTGGAGAGTGCGCTGCGCGTCGATGGCCTCCTCGATACGGCTGAGCGCCTTCTCTTTATCCCCGGCAGGAATTGGCAGGGCCTCAATGTGGCCGTGCAGGTTCTGATACTGGGCAATGGTGCCTTCTACCTGGCCGGCCAAGGTGTTGAGCGCGGCGACGCGGTCGGCGCGGGAGGCGGAGGCGTCGGCGTAAAGCGCATCAATGCGTTGGCGCACCACGTCATAACTAGCGCTGGTGGCATCGAGCGATTGCTGCAGCGCATCCGTGGACACGTTCAGTGAGGAAGACTGAATCTCCGGAAGCTGCAGGTCCGCCGAGTCCGCAATGCGCTGGGCGCTTTCCATGAGCGGAACCGCGGTATCCACGAGTCCAGCCAGGGAGCGCGCGGTACGGGCGGCCATATCGAGCTGGGTCTGCACGCCATCCGCGCGCGCCTGCA
The DNA here is from genome assembly GCF_001812805.1 of Corynebacterium sp. HMSC078H07. Classification (GTDB taxonomy): domain Bacteria; phylum Actinomycetota; class Actinomycetes; order Mycobacteriales; family Mycobacteriaceae; genus Corynebacterium. The sequence continues at coordinate 39,637 of NZ_KV810467.1, forward strand.
TCCGGTCCAACACAGCCTTGGTATCACCCTGGCTCAAGAAATCGGAGAGTGAGGTGACCAGATCGAAGGAGACGTCACCGACCGTCGTGGTGAAAGCTTCAGCCACTTGAGCCGACACGCCCTCTGCGCCTTGACCGGTGATCTTCGGCGCCAGCGCGTTCTTCTTCTCATTCATATAGAAGGATAAATCCGCGGGCTGGGAACCATCCGTGTAGAAGTTCATCATGTCGGTACTGAAGTCTTCCGGGAGCACGATGGCTGCGTAATACTCACCGGACTTGGTACCTTCAATCGCCTCATCGGAGGTGGTCACAACCCAATCCAGCTGCTCGTTCGCTCGCAGCTCATTGAGCACCTGGTTGCCTACGTTGATGGGCACCGGCAGCAGATCGCTCTCATAGCCGGTGTCCTTGCTGGCCACCGCCACTTTGAGCTGGCTGGTGTTATCGAAGGGATCCCAGCTAGCCAACACGTTGAACCACGTGAACAGCATCGGGATCACAATAAGGCCAACGAGCATCACAGCGCCCATCACGTTGCGGCATGCGGTGCGCATGTCGTTGAGGAAAAGATCAAGTGTTCCACGCATTAGTTATCCCCCTCCGTGGACTCCGCGCCGATGCTGGACGGATGAATAAGGTCATCTTCATCCAACGTCACGAGCTCCGCGGACTGTTTCAAGCTGATGCGCAGGTACTCCAGGGTGACCGCGGCGACAATGATGAGGAAGCACCACGCCGTCCAAATGCCCAAGAGCAACGGCTTCTGGTCGGGCAAGAGGCCCGAGACAACAATGAGGATGACCACGCCGACAACGCCCGCGATGGCCACCATCTTGAGCCAATACCCCCAGTTATGAGCGCGACGGTCCAAATCCCTCTTGAGGCCACTGCGGCTATCCAGCGCCTGGATGACGTCCGCGATGCGGTAGCCGGAGCCCACAACCTGCACGTTTTCATAGTCGAAGAGCTCGGTGTCCTTCAGCTCGCGGTTGAAGATGACGTTGAAGTGCGCCAACGCCTTGCGCAGTAGAAGGCCGAAGACGAAGAAGAGAATGAACATGAAGGCGAGCACGCCCATCTTCTTGAAGTAATGGTCGCCGTAGAACCCGCCGATGGTTTCGCGCATGGCGTCAATGCCGTACGTGAACGGAAGCAGCGGGTAGATGCTGTGGAAGAAGCTGGGCAGCAGCTCAATCGGGTACAGGCCCGACGCACCTGGAATCTGAATGATGGCAAAGACCACGCAGAGGCCGCGGCCGAGGTGACCCAGGGACGTCGACAACCCATAGATAATGCTCAAGTAGGCCAGTCCCACGAGCACGCCCGTCAGGATGAAGACAGGCGCGTTCACGGTCTGCACGCCGATGAGCAGATCACCCACGGTCACCGTGACGGCCTGGATGATGACCATCAGGGCCATGAGGAGGAAGCGGCCCAAGTAGGCCTGGCCCACCGTGATGCGGTCGAAGCCCTCCTTATCGACCTCAACCCGGAAGATCACCATGAGGACGAAGGCACCAATCCACAGAGAGAGGTTAGTAAACAGCGCCGCCATGGCGGAGCCGTAGCTGTCCACCGGGTACACGGTTTCGGTCTTCAGCTCGATGGGCTCCGCAAAGAATTTACCGATTTCTTCCGCGTCCAGCCCGGTGACATTTTGAACAACTTTGGAGTTCATCGCAGCCCGCAGCGAACCCACATCGCCCTGCATAGCGCGCAGGCTGTCCTGCAGGGCCAGGAGGTTGGTATCGAAATCGGACAAGGTGTCCTTCGTGGCGCGCAGCTGCTGGGCCACGCCGTCCAGGAGACCATTGGCCTCCTGCATGGTTCCCTTCTGAGCTTCCAGGGTGGAGCTCAAAGCACTCGCCATGGAGCTCAGATTGCTCATGGCACGGTTGATTTCCGGCACGGCGGTGGTCACGGTATCGCGCAGCGTCTGCGACGTGGCCTTGGTATCGGCCGCTGCCTGGTTGATGGCCTCCGCGCTAGCCTGCACGTTGTCCGCTGCGGCCTGGGTATCCTTGCTCAGCGCAGTCAGGTTCCCCACCAGCTGACGGTTGGATTCATTGCCCTCATCGAGGCGCTGGATGGCGTCATCAATTTCCTTGGCCACCTGCGGTGAGAGCGTTGCGGAATCGCGCAGGGCTTTAAGCTGCGCAATCGATTCCGCACTCGCGTCAATAGCAGTGTTCGCCCGCTGCGTGGCGTAATCGAAACGGTCACCGGCCTGGTTCAGGCCAGCTGTGACATCCGCGATGGATTCCTGCGCCTTGGCGGTACCGTCCGCCACCGCACTTGCACCACTGACGAAGGCACCGGTGGTCTGGTCGGTGAAGTCACCGATGCCCCCTTGGGCCTGCTCGACTAGGGAGGAGACCTCGGCGAGGGCGGTTTGGGCGTCGCCCAGCGCAGCACTCACATCAGCCACCGTGGACTTGGCGCCCAACGTGGAATCAGCGGCGGCGTCAAGCTTTCCCTGGATGCGCGCGAGGTTCTCACGGTTGCCGTCAATCTCCTGCGCGGTCTCCCCGAAGGCCGAACTAGTGTTGTTCATCGCGCGCGTGACTTTTCGCTCGAAGTCGGTACCGGTGTCCTTGATGTTCTCCGCCGCGACGGTGGCCACCTGCTCCTTGAAGGCCGCCGTGATCTGCTTGTCCAGACCTTTGGCACCGGCATCCGTGATCTTCACGGCGATGGCATTGTTCTTCTCATTGACGCGGTAGACCAACTGGGGCTGCGTGAACTTCCCGTCGAGCATGCTCACGAGGTTCTCGCTAAAGTCCTCCGGAATCGTCACCGAGGCATACACGTCCCCCTCTAAAAGGGCTTTCTCGGCTTCGTCGCGCTCAAGGAATTGCCAGCCTAGCTGGTCATTCTTTTTGAGTTTCTCAATGACCTCACTGCCGACATCTATCTTCCCCGTCAGCTCGTTGTTAGCACCCTTATCCTCGTTGACCACGGCCACCTTGATGTTATTGGTATGGCCGTAAGGGTCACGAAAAGCCGCGATGTTCACCCATGAATACAACGCGGGAGTGATGATGAGTCCGATGAGGATGATCCACGCCCTGGGGACGCGGCCAAGCCTGGCTACATCTCTGATAAAAATCTTCCAACTTTGGCGCACTGAAGGCAGTATACCCGTTGAAGCTGCGAGTCTCTAACCTGCCGAAACCAATAAAGTAACTTCCATGATTAATACTTAAAGGTTGATATGGTTTGCTGAAACAAAACCCTTGCCCCCCCACACACCCCGCCAACTTGTATCGACAAACAAAAATTTTCTAACGCTTTCGCTACCCCACTACAATCGGCGGCCATGATTGAAGTCGCAGCCGTCGTCATCCGCAACCCGCAAGGCCACGTGCTCACCGTGCGCAAGAAATCCTCCACCAAGTACCAGCTGCCCGGCGGCAAGCCTGAGGCGGGCGAGGCGCTTGTCGACGCCGCCCTGCGCGAAGTCGCCGAAGAAGTAGGCCTCACTCTCGACGCCGAGAACCTCAACGAACTCGGCACCTTCGACGCTCCTGCCGCTAACGAACCGGGCGAGGTCGTCGTCGGCACGATTTTCACCTGCACCCGCACCGTCACCACCGACGAACCCCACGCCGCCGCCGAAATTGGGGACACCGCCTGGGTAGACCCAGTAGCCCCCGACCGCGAACTTGCGCACCTGTTGCGCGACCGCGTCTTCCCCGCGCTAATCTAGCCGCCGCCTGCCCGGCGCCATTGACCCCGAAACCATCAAGAGCTACTCTTTTGAACATGTTCACTGAACACGTTCATTCATCGCGTTCGGCCGCCAAAGCTGGCACCGACAGCAAGGTCCTGGCCACCGCCTATGACCTCTTCCTCACCCAGGGCTACGCCACCACCAGCATCCGGACCATCGCATCCGAGGCTGGCGTCAGCGTGGGAACCGTCATGGGAGTCGGCGACAAACAAACGCTGCTCATCCGCACCATTGGCCAACACATTTCAGAGCTCCACGACGACATTCGGGGGCAATCCGATAGCCTCCTCGATGTCCTCAAGCCATTCCTCCAGATGTTCACCGGCCACGAAGAACTCTCTCGTGCGTTCGGCGCGGCACTCATCCAACAAGGCAACCAAGGCGAAGCGCTCACCGCGCTCAAAACGCTCCTGACGGATGAAATCACCCTGCGTCTCGGCACCAGACTCAGCAGCGACGATTCGGCCGAGTACTCCAACCTGCTGTACAACGTCTACCTCGGCTTGCTCATCGGCTGGGCCGCCGGAATCTACGACACCGAGCACCTCACATCCCAAGCCGCCGCATCGATCGAACGCCTCAACACCGCATTTGGAGTAACCCAATGATCCTAGAATCCTCCCCGGCCTGGCCCTCCCTACTGCTAGCAGCCATTCTACTTGGCGACGCCGCCCTCTCCCTCAAACCAGTCCCCTTTATCGAAGCTTGCCTCAGCGGCGTCAAACTCCCCAAAGACTGGTGGTGGGCACTCATTGTCATCAAGTGCCTTGCAGCCACAGGACTCATCGCCGGCCTCTGGTTCCCCGGCGTAGGAATCGCAGCCATGGTTGGCGTCATCGCATATTTCTGCGCAGCCGCAGCAGCCCATGTCCGCGCCCACTTCCTCGGCAGCGCATTTTGGGCCAACTGTTTGGGAATGCTCGCGTTCTCCACCGGCGTATTGGTCCTAACGCTAGTGCTGAACTAGGTGACCAATAATTCTTCGGTTCTGCCCTGCCCCTTTTCGCCATCAAGCACATTCGTCCGATATTTACTTCTTTTTCATCCCCCATCTCACTATGCCGTTCGTTGCTTCGGGAAGTGGCTGCGGGGAATAGCACTCATGAATTTTGGAAAGAGCAAAATATTCGGAGAAAGGGATTTGCTCACAATGGACCTTACCTTTTGAATCCCACGCGAAAGCGTTCAAGTCATACCAAGCCTTGAATTGTCGCTGCAGGCAATCGAAACCGTCAATTCCAAAGAAACTACACAGCTCGGCAATAGTAAATTCAGCTACAACGCAATCTTCATGCAGCCTAATTCGAACAAAGCTCTCATCGGGATCGATGTTCGCGTTACTTTCCACATCCCAAATTGGCTCTTTTAGTAACTCCATGACGCTCCCAGCCAGCACAGATTAAGCTCAGTGCCTTCATTCTAAGTTCTCTGCTCACGGGCTGCCGGCATTCGAAGCGACTGGAAACGCAAAATCCCGAGCCACCGGTGAAACGATGACTCGGGTTCTGTAGTTTGCGGAGACGAGAGTGTCTGCGACTCGTCCGCACCGAAGTGACGGCTGCTGAAAATAAGCCCGTGCGAGGCGCAGCTCTGCCGCTTCTAACGCATTCAGGAGCAGTTCTAGGAGTTTATCTCAACCTATGAACAACAGCTGAGGTCGGAACTAGGTCTCAGCTATCGTGTTCAAAGTCCGCATACGGGGCACATTCTCGGCCCGCACAGTTCCCTGTCCCGCGTAATATCCGTGACGTTGCGGCAACCCGATATTCGGGCTCCAGCCCACAGCCCTGGGTCGCGCACACCTGTCACTGTCATTCACGGTAGATAGTGGCTAAAAAATCCCAAGTTTCTGGCCCTTATCTACCGTGAATGTCGCCTTTAGCCTGAATGTCGGCCTCGGCTCCGAAAACGTAGAATCCCGAGCCACCGATGAAACGATGACTCGGGTTCTGTAGTTTGCGGAGACGAGAGGATTTGAACCTCCGGACCTACGCAAGTAAGTCAACTCCTTAGCAGGGAGCCCCATTCGGCCGCTCTGGCACGTCTCCAGCGATTCGCAATGAATCGTCCATCACTCTACCTGAGCGCTTCCCCTAGGGACAAAATGGGGCTTCCCTATTCTTTCCCTGAAGCGCCGCATGCAGCTTAAGGGCAACGTAGAGCGCCGCGCAGCGCCAGCCATCATCCAGCACGCCGGGCCCGAGAGTCTCGCGGACGCGGTCTAGGCGATAGTGCAGCGTGGCGCGGTGAATGTAGAGTGCAGCGGCGGTCGCAGAGACGTTGCGGGAATGCTCAAAATAGGTCAACAGGGTCTGCCAGTAGGAGTTGCGGGGGTCGTCGAGAAGCACGGCGGCATCGGGGCTCATCTCCACCACCGTTGCCGGGGTCAGCTCCCACCCGCGCAGCAGCCGCCACGCGCCGGCCTCCTCCCAGCGCAGCGAATCCTGGCCGCAGAGTTTGGCCACGTCCGCCATGAGCCGCGCCTGCGGGGCCGTCGGCGCCGATCCGCGGGCGACTACCTCAGCGCCGGCGACGAGCGCGGCACTCTGAAGCTCCTCCATGAGGGCCTCGGTGTCCTTGTCATCGCGGCGGCACTCAATGAGCACGAGGGAATCGTGAGAATCCGCCACCAAGAAAGGTCGGCGGGCCAGCGGGCGGGCAAGTTCCACGGCCACCGCGCGCTGATCTCCCTCCACCAGCACGCGGTGCACCGTCAGCTCACCATCGTTAGGCAGGAGATCGCGCTCCCGGGCACCCGCCAGCGCGGCCGGATCGCCGGTGAGCACCTCGCGGGCCAACTCGCCGAGCTGTTGGGCGCGGGCGGCGAGGGGAGCATCGCGTTCGTCGATAAGCCTGGCCAGGGGCGCAAGCAACGAGTCCAGGCGGGCCAAGGGGGCGTCGCCCAGCGCGGGCTCATCGATGATCCACAGGTAACCCACCAGCCCGTCCTCGTGACGCAGGGGAATGACCACGCGGGGCAGCATGTCATAGCGCGGATTAGCAGGCAGGCGCACCGGTAGGGTCGCCTCCTGAATGCCGAAGCTGAGCATCCACGGGATGGGTTCCGGGGGCGGGGTGCGGTTGAGAATGGAGGCAGCCCTGTTCTTATCGATGGCACCGATTTGCGCACTAGCCGCAATCACCGCGATGGCGGGGGTAGTCACCTCAACGGAGCGCTGCAGGATCTGGGCGCATTCGTCGACGATATCCTGGATGCTCGTCAGCTGCGGGGGTGTCACTTTTGACATATGTCAAAGATACTTCCGAATATTGTCTAGTGACAAACAAAACTGTGGTGCGCCATAATCTCCTACAGTTCAATGACTCACGTCACAGATATACGTTCACGAAGGGCGTCTACATGACCACAACCAACAAATCCGTCAGGGCACAGGACGTTGTCGCCAGCGACAACACCAGTGCAGACGACGGCCTGCAGCGCGGCATGAAATCGCGCCACCTGCAGATGATCGCTTTTGGCTCGTGCATCGGCACGGGCCTCTTCTTGGGCTCCGGCGCCTCCATCCAGGAGGCCGGTCCCGGTGTTATCGCCGCCTACGCCATCGGCGGCTTCATCATCTTCCTCATCATGCGCATGCTCGGTGAGATGGCCGTGGAGCACCCCGTCGCTGGCTCTTTTAGCGCCTACGCCCGCGAATACATCGGGCCCATCGCTGGCTTTGTCACCGGCTGGAACTGGTGGTTTACCACCATCGTCGTCGGCATGGTGGAACTCACCGCCGCAGGCACCATCATGGATTTCTGGTTCCCCGGCATCCCGCATTGGCTCACGGCTCTCGTCGCGCTCGTCATCGTCACCGCCATCAACTTGGTGCACGTCGGCGCCTTCGCCGAGGCGGAGTTCTGGCTCTCCCTCATCAAGGTCGCCGCGCTCATCCTCATGATCGTCGTTGGCGCGGCAATCGTCTTTGGCCTCACCCCGGAGCCTGCCCTTGGGCTAAGCAATATCACCGAGCACGGCGGTTTCTTCCCGAATGGTATCGCCGGTGTGCTCTTCTCCCTCGTCGCGGTGATTTTCTCCTTCGGCGGCATCATCTCCATTGGTACTGCCGCGGGCGAGGCCCAGGATCCCGCCAAGAGCCTGCCCAAGGCCATCAACAACGTCATCTGGCGCATTCTCATCTTCTACATCGGCGGCATCGGCATCATCGTGCTGCTCGCCCCATGGAACGAACTCGACACCTCCACCTCGCCCTTTGTCCGCGCCCTGAGCACCCTGGGTATTACTGCCGCCGCCACGGGCCTCAACCTCATCGTGCTGGTCGCGGCTGTCTCCGTGTTCAACACCATGACCTTCTCCGGCGCGCGCATGTTGCGCGATCTTTCCCGCGGCGGCCAGGCCCCGCCCTTCTTTGATTCCGTCAATGCCAAGGGCGTGCCTGTCCGCGCCCTCCTCTTCAACGCCCTGCTCATGGGCTCGGCCGTGCTGCTCAACTTCCTCTTCGAGGGCAAGATCCTGATTGTTCTCCTCGCCATCATCGTCGGCGCGGAGCTCATCTCTTGGTCCGCTATCGCCGTGGCCCACCTGAACTTCCGCAAGCGCTGCCCGAACGCCGCTTTCCGCGCGCCCCTTTACCCCATTGCCAACTACCTGTGCTTGGCCTTCTTCGCTCTCGTCATCGCTTTGATGTTCATGCTGCCGGACTACCGTACCGGCGCGATTGTCCTACCCTGTTGGATTGTGACCTTGGCCCTCATCTGGCTGGGCAAGAAGCGCCACGACGCCCGCACTAAGTAACTAAAGAAGAAAAGGACTCCTCCCCTATGCAGACCACCATTGGTGATTTCATCATTGACCGGCTGAAAGCCATCGGTATTTCTGAAATCATCGGCGTGCCCGGTGACTTCAACTTGAGCTTCCTCGAGCAGATTGAGGCCGCTGAGGGCATCCGCTTCGTCGGCGCTTGCAACGAGCTCAACGCCGCCTATGCTGCCGACGGCTACGCCCGCCAGAAAGGTGTGGGTTGCCTGCTCACCACGTATGGCGTGGGCGAGCTCTCCGCCCTCAACGGCATCGCCGGTGCCCGCGCCGAGCACGTCCCGCTGGTGTCACTAGCGGGCGCGCCGCCGCAGTACGCCACGGAGTTCCGCTGGAACCTGCACCACTCGCTTGCCGACGGCGACTTTGCCAACATGCTCGACTCCATCGCACCGTTCACGGAAGTTGCCACGCGTGTGTCGCCGATGAACGTGGTCGAGGAATTCGACCGCGCCCTGCACACCTGCCTGCGCGAAAAGCGCCCGGTCCACATTCAGATCCCGTCCGATATCACGCACCTGACCATCGAGGTCCCCGACGAGCCTTTCTCCACCGAGCTCGCACCCTCCGATCCCGAGCGCCTCAACGCCGCTGCGGACTACGTGCTGGAGCACCTCGCGAAGGCCAAGGACCCGATCATCCTCATCGACCAGGACACCAACCGCCACGGTTTCACGGAGAAGTTCCGCGCCATCATCGACAAGGCCCAGCTGCCCTACTCCCAGCTCTCCTCCGGCAAGGCCATCTTGTCTGAGCGCCACCCGCTGTTCATCGGAACCTACAACGGCGCGGCATCGGCGCCGGGCGTGCAGGAGCGCATTGAAAAGTCCGACTTCCTGGTCACCACGAACCCGCGCTTCATCGAAGTCAACTCCGGTTCCTTCACCCACAACCTGGCTGAGGCCCGCGTCTACAACTTCGGTGACCAGCACGTCAACGCCGATGGCAAGTTCTTCGTGGGCATCAATACGCTGGAGCTTCTCGACGTCCTCTTGGAGCGCATTCCGGCAGCGGAGACGTCGGCAAGCACGGCTTTCGAGCCCGAGCCCTTCGAGCCGAACCCGGATGCCCCGCTGACCCAGGAGCGCATCTGGCCGCAGATGCTCGGCTTCATCCAGGAAGATGACGTGGTCATCGCCGAGGCTGGCACCTCCAATATCGGTCTGGGCCAACAGCGCATGCCCGAGGGCGTGCAGTACATTAACTCCACCATTTGGGGTTCCATCGGCTTTACCCTGCCGTGCGTGCTCGGCTCGCAGCTGGCTACCCCGGAGCGCCGCCACGTCCTCTTCATTGGTGATGGTTCCTTCCAGCTCACCGCCCAAGAGCTCTCCACCATCCTGCGCCAGGACTTGAAGCCCATCATCGTGCTGGTCAACAACGATGGCTACACCATCGAGCGCTTCATCCTGGGCATGGAGCGCGAATACAACGAGATCCAGATGTGGGATTACACGGCACTGCCGAAGGCCTTCATGAAGGACACCACGATGGAGTCCTACGTGGCCTCGACCGAAGGCGAATTGTCGAAGGCCCTGGAGGACATCGCCGCTCATCCAGAGCGCGGCGCCTTCCTTGAGGTGCGCCTCGATCCTTTCGATGCACCGAAGGGACTTCAGGCCTTCGGCCCGCAGACCGCTGATTTCGACTTCGGGCCCCGCGGCCCGCGCAACGCCTAAGGTGGAGAACATGATTCGACCAGACCTTTCCTCCCTGCCCGTCTACGTCCCCGGTAAGAATGCCGAGCACGCCCTGAAGCTTTCTTCCAACGAGGCAACTCAGGAGCCGCTGCCCGGCGCGCTCAAGGCCATGGAGGTAGCTGCCGCGCACGTTAACCGCTACCCGGATATGGGCGCGGTGGAAATCCGCAAGGCGCTGGCAGAAAACCTTGGCGTCACTCCGGAGCAGGTCACCACGGGTGCGGGTTCTTCTGCCATCTGCCAGCAGTTGGTGCAGATCACCTCGGTGCCCGGTGATGAGATTGTCTTCCCCTGGCGCTCCTTCGAGGCTTATCCCATCTTCGCGCAAGTCGTGGGCGCTACCCCGGTCAAGATCCCGCTCACCGCAGATCACCGCGTCGACTTGGAGGCCATGGCGGCGGCCATCACGGACAAGACCCGCCTGATCTTCGTGTGCAACCCGAATAACCCCACCGGCTCCATCATCACCAAGGAAGAATTCGACGCCTTCCTGGCCAAGGTCCCGAAGGACGTCATCGTGGCGCTCGATGAGGCCTACATCGAGTACAACCGCAACGACGCCGTCCCGCTGGCCACCGACTATGTCCACACTCACGACAATGTCATTGGCCTGCGCACCTTCTCCAAGGCCTATGGCCTGGCCGGTGTCCGCTTGGGCTATGCCTTCGGCAACGCCGAGATCATCGAGGCGCTGAGCAAGGTGTCCATCCCGTTCTCCGTGAACTCGGTGGCACAAGCTGGCGCTGTGGCTTCGTTGGCCGCCCAGAAGGAGCTGCGTGAGCGCACCGACGAAACCGTGGAGCAGCGTGACCGCCTAGTGGAGCACTTCGCGGACTTTGGCGTTCCGGAATCCCAGGCCAACCACATCTGGTTCGCCGCAGACTCCATTGCGAAGTTGGGATCCCCGCAGGAAGTCGCTGCACAGCTCGCGGAGAAGGACGTCCTCGTCCGCGCCTTTCCCGAGGGAGTGCGCGTAACCGTCACCACGGCGGAGGAAACCGACATCCTGCTTAAGGCGTGGGACGCTGCCTTCGCTGCAGAGGAGTAGTTTCCGCGCTAGAGTGCAGTTGTGAAGACATTTATCAATTTTGCACTCAACGTCATTGCCGTCGCGGTGGCCTTCTGGGCCGTGGTGGCGATTGTCCCCGGAATCGACATCGTCCCCGCTAGCACCAAGAATTTCCTGCTCATCGCGGCGGTCTTCATCATCGTCAATGAGGTCGTCACCCCGGTGCTCCGCTTCCTCGGCGCCCCGCTGACCTGCCTGACACTGGGACTGTTCGCGCTCGTCATCAACGGCGCGGTTCTGCTCCTCGTCAGCGCGCTGATGGACTCACTCGTCATCGACGGCTGGGGTGCTGCCATCATCGGCGCGATTGTTCTCGCGATCGTTTCCGGCGTGGTGAACTTCTTTACTAGTCCCCTGCGCAGCCGAAACTAACCCCCAGCAAAGGGTGGGAGGACGTCGACGCGGGAGGCGTCGGAAAGCACGGCGTCCTCTGTAGCGCTCGCGCCATCCACCAGGAAGGTGCAGCGCTCGAGCACCTCCGCGAAGCTCATGCCGGCCTCGGTGCTGCCGGTGTGTCGAGCACGCAACACGTCCAGCAACTCCCCCAGCGTCGCTGCCTGCGCTGTGTCCTGCGCGCGCCCTGCGGCGGCGCGGGCTGCGGCAAAGTAGTGTATGTCAACCATGGTTGCCACTATGCCAGCCTCCGTGACAGGAAGGAATCTGATGCGCACCTATGAGGAGCACCTCGCCGCCGTTCGCGCGGCTCTTCCGCAGCCTCGCGCGGTCTCCACTCCCCTAACCAGCGCCTTCGGCCGCCGCGCCGCCGCGACGTACCATGCGGAGCAGGACCTTCCGCCTTTCGATAATTCGCAGATGGATGGCTATGCGCTTCCCACATGTGACGGCGGCACCTTCACCGTCGGCCGCACTATCGCGGCGGGTGATCCCCCGGGCTCGCTCGAGCAAGGCACCGCCCTTCCCATCATGACCGGAGCGAAAGTCCCTGAGGGCACCGCGACCATCGTCCCCGTCGAGCACTGCGAGCCCCCGCGCTTCCCGGAGGAAGGCGCTACCGTCACGGTGCCGGCAGCTCCTGAGCAGTTCATTCGCCGCGCGGGCTCCGATGTCACAGCCGGCACCACTCTCGTCACAGAGCACGCGCTTCTCGACGCCCCCTCCATCGCCACCCTCGCCTCCCAGGGCCTGACCGAGGTCCTCACCTTCGCGCCCGCCCGCATCCTCATCTGTACCGGTGGCGCTGAAATAGGTGGCGACGGCGAGGCCACCATCCCCGATTCCAATGCGCCGATGCTCGCGGCCCTGGCAGCGCAGTTTGGCATCGACGTGGCTGGCTTCGTGCACACGAACGACGATCCCGATACTCTTCGCTCCGACCTCGCCGAAGCAGTCATTACCCACCGCCCCGATGTCATCGTCACCTCCGGCGGCATCTCCCACGGAAAATTCGAGGTCATCCGCCAAATCTTTGAAGAGGATGGCTGGTTCGGTCATGTGACCCAGCAGCCCGGCGGCCCACAGGGCCTGTCCCGCCTTGGCGACGTCCCCGTGGTCTGCTTTCCCGGCAACCCCATCTCCACGCTGGTGAGCTTCTGCCTCTATTTGGCACCCGTCCTTGGCCATGCCCCGGAACCGGTCCGTGCACACCTCACTGAACCCGCAGACGGACTCAACAACCGCGAGCAGTTCCGCCGTGGAACTATCAGTATTTCCGATGGCTCAGCAACAGCCTCCTTCCTGGGCGGCACCAGCTCCCACCTGATGTCCCAGGCCATCGGTGCTACTGCCCTCATCCGCATCCCGGCGAACACACGGCTTTCAGCCGGCGACCTCGTGGAGGTGTTCCCGCTCTCATGACCCGACACGCACTCGTTATCGTTGCCTCCACCCGCGCCGCCGCCGGCGAGTACGAGGACCGTTCCGGCCCCATCTTGGTGAACTTCCTGCGTGAGCAGGGCTTCGATACCCCGGAGCCTGTCGTCGTCGCAGACGCCGACATCGACTCCGCCTTGGCCACTGCCTTCGCCGATGCCCCCTCGGTCATCCTCACTTCCGGCGGCACCGGCATCACACCGGATGACCGCACCGTCGAAGCGCTCACCCCACACCTCGAGCGCGAACTGCCCGGCCTGGCCCATGCCTTCTACGCGCACTCGGCCGCCATTCCCACCGCGGCGCTCTCGCGTACCGTTGCTGGCGTATCGCACAAAACCTTCGCCATGGCCCTGCCCGGCTCCACGGGTGCTGCCAAAGACGGCTGCGCGGTCCTCGAACCGGTGCTTAACCACATCATCAACCAGTTGGAAGGCCTTCATGAGCACTAACTTCGGCTTACTCGGCGCCCGCATCAGCGCTGAGCCCATCTCCGCCCCGGACATCGCCACCGCTGAAACCGGCGCCGTCGTTTTATTCGACGGCATCGTGCGCAACCACGACTCCGGCCGCGGGGTCAAACTCCTGACCTACACCGCGCATCCTAGCGCCCAACAAGAAATCGAGCGCGTCGCCGCTGAAGTCGCTGCTTCCTTCCCCGCCGTGCGCCTCTGGTGCGCGCACCGTACTGGTCCACTAGAAATCGGCGAATCCGCCTTCATCGTCGCCGCTGCCTCCGCACACCGCAAGGACGCCTTCGAGGCAGCCTCTACCTGCGCCGACCGCGTCAAGGCGGAAGTCCCCATCTGGAAAGAGCAGCTTCACACCGATGACACCACCACGTGGGTCGGCCTGGAATGAACAGTTGTATGCACTGTCAGTATTCGGTTTGGGCTTAGATGCCTGATTCACGGTCAAGTGGGACAGTTAATGGTCAAGTTTCATTGCAACAAGAGTCGAAAGGGAAACCTTTTAATCCTGGATCCATATTCCATTCGAAGCATTGTTAGAATCGAGCAAATCGTTCCATGTAGAGGGAACGAAACTATTCCTATCTTTTTTCAGCCAAGTGATACGATCTGAATCCTCAAAGTCGAGTTCTTTAAGAAATGAATCTCCAGCAATTTCATACGCCCACAAGTCATGGACATTTTCATACTCAACCGAGTATTCTTGAAAAGTTCCCTCAGGGTAGAAAATGGTTTCAAACCCAACAAAGGCTGACCCGTTAAGTGTCTCTACTTTCAAAATAATATATAAAAAGTTATCGATCCAAGCGGCGGTGCCATGAAACTTCGGTGATGAAATGGCAGCTTCATCCCTAAACCTTTTTCACTCAAAGCATCCTTATTAAGGATTTCCGCCAAAGAGAGCGCTGCGGCCTTTAGATCAAAATGATGCTCTGGGTCTACTGCCATTTCCATAAGTCCAAAGTGGGAACATCTGTACTAAACCAGCTGGGCGCCTTGTCGCTCGGTCCATGAGTGCCTGTATTGTGAACGGGATACATAGTTGTAATTCCGCGTGGCTCTGAAGCGTTTTTACGAGGTTTCGGCTCAACAATCGCACGGTATGCAAAAGATTCACCCGTAAGTCGGCAAACTGCTCCTGCGGGATCGTAGCATATGACTTGATAAACCGGCTCTTCACGTTTTGCGCTATAGAGCTAACAGCCTGGGGCGGCATGTAGGTTTCGCAGTTTATTTAAGGGGCTTGATTTGAAGCTTAATTTACAAAAAAGGGGGCCGAGCTGCAGCAGCTGCGCTTGTTGCCCTAGGGGCCGTTTCAGTTGCAGTACCGTCTGCTTCGGCAGCCACTGTCACAGCTCAATGCCAGGTCATCAAAATTGGACTAGGGGGAGATATAGTCGGTCACGTATATGGCAATGCGTCAACATTGAATGACGCCAAGAAATATGCTAATAAATACGTTCCCAACGGGCATTACAAGCGCCATTGCAGAGGGGTCGGCCAACATCCTTCTGGATACTTTCCGGGAGGGGGAGGAGGATTTAGAGGGGGCAGCTTTTAATCACATCATCGGCGACGACAAGGAAACTTATCGAGGAAGATTCTATATCAACGATTTTTCGTAATTTCCCTAGCCAATCCTTTCCTTATTTATTACCCGGCGCTCCGCGTAAGTGGAGCGCCTCACTCTATTTACCTGTAGAAACCGGCGAAGAAATAAACTCCCTTACTCCAACACTACTAGGAAAAACATCAGCCTTTGCATATTCCTCATCCATTAGAAAAAATGACGCTAAAGACCCCTCAGCCTTTGTAAAAAGCTCTTGTTCAGCAGAAACGATTGATTCGCAAAGGTATAACCGTAAACTCTCAAAATCCTCGTTGGGCCTTTCAACCCTGAACTGAGTAATGAGATCTCTTTTCATCTCTTCGGAATCCACTTCAACTGGTTCGGAGCAAATAAAAAGTACGTCGACTCCAGGCAGGCGCGCTGCTTTACGCACTACTTGCGAATACGTTTTATATGCCGATTCCACAACACACTGATCGGCCACGAAAAAAGTGTCTAAAGCAAAAAACATACGCATTGTAATCCTTTCCAAACAGATAAAGCTTGTCAACGTCCTGTATACCGTCAGGATTTGTCACGTGAGATTCTATCTCCCCACCTAGCGGCAGGGGAGGCTGTAAATTGCTTCCTATGTGAGGCATTTATTTATCGTCGACACTGTCGCACTAGCTAAGCAGCTTGTCGATGTGCCGTCCTACAAACTGTCCTCATTGCTTGAACTTGTCGGCCTGGTCAATCCGAACGCTCACGCGGCCTTAGCCGGCGCCACCGCCACAGGAATGCTGTTTAACATACTCCTTGACGGCAACGCTGCACAGCTCGGGCGCCAGATTCTTGACCAGGCCCAATTCTTCAACGCCACCCACGCCCAGTGCTGGCAGCTTCCGCAGCGCCCGCCCCTGCCCCGCCGCTAACGCTCAGCACTATCTTCTAGTACTCGGTAGAGGGCGGGGCGGGTAATCCCGAAGGCGCGAGCCACCAATGCTTTCAGCTCCCCCGCCGCGATACGCTTCCGCGCGTCTACGACTTGCTCGGGTGTCAGGGCGCGCTTGCGGCTTGTGTACTTGCCGGCCTTTTTCGCCAAGGCGATACCTTCGGCCTGGCGCTCACGGATGATTGCGCGTTCAAACTCGGCAAACGACCCCAAAATTCCCAGCATCAAATCTGCGCGTGGGTCGCTGTTGTCCTTCGAGAACGAGAGATGCTCGTGCAGAAAGGTCGCGGTTACGCCTTTGTCGGTGAGTCCGTCCACCAGGGCGCGCAGATCTGTCAGCGAGCGGGTGAGACGGTCAATGGATGAGACAACGAGTTCGTCCCCGTCGCGCAGGTAGGTCATGTACTCGGTAAGCCCTGGGCGCAGGGCGCGGGTGCGTCCGGAAATCTTGTCCTCAAAGATGCGGTCAATGGTTCCTGAGGCGTGGAGTTGTTCGTGTTGCCGGTTGTCGTTTTGTATCACCGTGGAGACACTCCACCAGAGTTTAGGGCATCGAACACCAACCGAGGTTGAGACCGAATTTTGGAATCAGACCCGTCACAGGACAATAGTAGGAATCAAGGCAAACCCAGGAAAAGGTCGGAGCACTTCAGAATGAGTTCACGCTACGCACGCCAAGAAACTCTGTGGGGCACCTCCACACAGCAACGGCTTCGCGCTTCCACAGTCGCCGTCATCGGCGCCGGCGGCCTGGGCTCGCCTGCCCTGCTCTACCTGGCAGGCGCGGGCGTGGGGCGCATCCTGCTTTTCGACGACGACACCGTTTCCCTCTCCAACCTCCACCGCCAGGTCATCCACAGCACAGCAACCGTAGGCCAGCCCAAAACCGATTCCGCCGCCGCGGCCTTGAACGCCCTCAACCCCGAGTGCACCGTCGAGCAATTCTCGCGCCTCACGCCTGATACCGCCTTGGAGCAACTGCACGGCGCTGACCTCATCATCGACGGCACCGATAACTTCTACTCCCGCCACCTGGCCTCCTGGGCCGCCCATGAGCTGGGCATTCCGCACGTGTGGGCCTCGCTTCTGGGGTACGACGCACAGCTCACGGTCTTCCACTCCGGCCACGGCCCGGTCTACGAGGATCTCTTCCCCACCGACCCGCAGGTACCCTCCTGCTCGCAGGCCGGCGTGATGGGCCCAGTCGTCGGCGTGGCCGGCTCCGCCTTGGCGGTGGAGGCGCTTAAGCTCCTCACGGGCATCGGCACCCCGCTCATCGGCACGCTGGGCTACTACGATTCCCTCGCCGGGACCTGGGAATACATCCCCGTGCGCGCGAACGGCGCCACCCCGGCACGCCCCGACAACCCCACGGATATCCGCGAGATCCCTGAGAACGCCACGCTTATCGACGTCCGCACATCCCCCGAGCGCGCCGCTTCCCTCATCCCCGGCTCGCAGCACCTCCCGCTCGATGACATCCTCGCCGGCCACAACCCGCCCATCGACCCCGCCGACCTCGCCGTCCTCTACTGCGCCAGCGGCCTGCGCTCCGCCCAGGCCGTCGAGGCCTTGCGCGCCCGTGGCTTCAGCAACGTCTACTCGCTGCGCGGCGGCATCGACGCCTGGCAAGAACACATTTCCGAGCTCGAGACCGAGGCCGCGGCCGCCCACCGAGGCGATCTGGAGACCATTTCTCTTGAAGAACTAGAGGCTGAATGTGGCGTGGAAGATTAGCTTCACGCCGCGCGGTGCGAAGGCCTTCCGAAAGTTAGACAAGCCAACGCAGAAGAGAGTCAGCAGGTTTCTTCGCAAAGTGGCAGAACTCGAAGAGCCGCGCTCGAGCGGCAAGGGTCTCATGAGAGATTAATCCGGTCTGTGGCGCTGGCGAGTCGGGGACTACCGCGTTATCGCGCCAATATACGAAAACACGGTCGCGATCACCGTTGTTGACCTAGGTCACCGACGCGAAGTCTACGATTAATCAGCCAGCGGGTCAGTTCCGCCGAGCTTCATCTCGAAACGCTCATAGTCCTCTAGGTTCGCAAAGTGCCGCGAGTAAAGATCGCAATCGCGGTCTACATAACCATAGAGAGCTGGCGCGACATCCACGATGTGCCGTACCTTCACGTCCACACCATCAGCCTGCTCATTCGCCATGGACTCGACGCGCTCTCGGGCCTTCTCGTCCGACTCCGCATACACAATGTAAAAGTCCTCGCGGAAGAAGCTTTGGGCAGGTGAATTGGACTTTTTAGCAAGCTCCATCACGACAATTCCAACATAAGGTTCCATTGCCGGCTACTGTCCTTTCCGGTTCTTCGTCAGCTTAGACTCGACTCTACCTGCTCACCCCAGACCATGTAACGCGGAAAACTCAGCCCGTCGCCTTGAAAGCTCACCGCCATGCGGACCCGCCAGTATTACGTCGCCACCACTGCTGTGTATGCTCTCACGCCAGGGGTAAAATTGCAGCGCCGGGACTCGGTCCCAGGTCCCATCCCCGACCGCTTCGATCCGAAGTCTTTCCTCAACGCAACGACCCTGATGTGCACCATAGCGCTACCGCTGCAGGTGTCACCGTCTTCTACTCCGCGCAAGCAGTCGACGCCCTGTGCGCCCGCGGCTTCAGCAACGTCTATTCACTGCGCGGCGGCATCGACGCCTGGCAAGACCACAACACCCCTTAGCCCAAATCTTTGCTCATCCTCCACCCCACATGGCATCTTGCAAAAGGCCCCATCCGCATGCCTTGTAAGCTCACTGCCATGAGGATCCGCCACTATTACGTCGCCACCGCTATCGTGTGCGCTCTCACGCTGGTGTACATGCTGCTGCGCTGGGATTCGGTCCCCGCTCCCATCCCCGTCCACTTCGATGGCTCGGGCAACCCGGACCGCTTCGAACCCAAGTCTTTCTTCAACGCAACGGCCCTGGTGTGGATCGGCGTTGTGTTCGCCATCGCGCTGCCGTTGTGCGTGCCACCGGTCTCGCTGGCGCGAAAGACAACACGGGTTCCGGCCAGTGAGTCACTTCCGTTCTCGCAGGCCACGGCACAGCGCGCGGAGCTTCTCACCGAAAAGACCGCCACGTTCATCGCCCAGACAGTCCTCACCATGACGACCTGCGTGTGCCTCACCGCGGTCTGCACGGTGGTACCGGACATCCCCTTCTCGGGCTTTCTCCTCGTGGCCGCGTGGGTAGGCTTCACCCTGTTCATCATGATTCAGGGCGTCCGATTAACACTGCGATCCGCGAAGGACGTGAAAGCCATACCCACCGACCAGGATGAACAAGTCCGGAACACAGCACTTCGCTTTGCCGGCGGCATGGGCATCTATAACGAACCCACAGACCCCATGTGCATGGCAGTCTTTTCCATGAATCCTTCGAAGCTGCAGATCAACACCGCGCACGAACCGGGCCGCCGCTACTTGTGGCGCATGGGCATCGCTCTCGCCGCATCGATGGCGTTCTGCGTGCTCATCGCCGTACTCTAGATGTATGGAGCACCTGTTTGAGCGCGCGCACTCGATTCTTTCTGATGCCACCCACGTCGAAGTTTTCACCGGCGCGGGTATGAGCGCGGACAGCGGCATCGCCACGTACCGCGATGCGCAGACGGGCATCTGGGAGAACGTGGATCCGGTAGCGATGGCGTCGATAAGCGCATGGCGCAACGATCCTGAGCCGATGTTCGCCTGGTATCTGTGGCGCGCCCGGCTGGCGCAGCGGGCCGAGCCCAACGCCGGGCACCGCGCGATTGCTGCCGCACGCGGCATGACGGTGACCACGCAAAACATCGATAACCTGCACGAGCGCGCCGGTAGCCAGGACGTGGTCCACCTGCACGGCTCCTTTTTTTCCTTCCGCTGCACCGACTGCGATACACCCTATGACGAGGACATCGCGCTGCCGAATGAACCTGTCGAAGCGATTACTCCACCCGAGTGCCCCGTGTGCGGCGGGCTCGTACGCCCGGGCGTGGTGTGGTTCGGCGAGGCCCTGCCCAACGACGAATGGGCCGAGGCCGAACGCCGCATGTCCACCGCGGACGCGCTGCTCATCGTGGGAACCTCCGGCGTGGTCTACCCCGCCGCCGGCCTGCCACAGATTGCCCACGCGCGCGGCATCCCCATCGTGGAAGTCACCCCGCAGCCCACGGACCTCTCACCGCTTGCCAGCGTGGTGGTCACCGCCACCGCGGCGGAGGCGCTGCCTCGCATCCTGGCGGGGCGGATCAGTGGCAAAGACGAGTAGCAACCAGAAATCCCGCGTCCCTTGCCCACCGAAATGTACAAGATGTACATTTTCAGTATGAAAACGATGTCAGTGGCGTCCAGCCAATTCCGCCAATCCCAAAGCCAATTTCTTGACGAGGCACAGCACACACCCGTCGCCATCACTAGTCGTGGAAGCCGTGTTCGCGCTTTTGTCGTCTCTCCTTCGTTTTTCGCCCGCGCAGTTGAAGCACTAGAAGATCGCGAAGATATTCAAGCCGCAGAGAGTGCCCGAGGAGAGTCCGTAGAGATTTCACATGAAGACCTTAAAAAAGAACTCGGTCTCACCTAACCACAACCATTATTCCCCCGAGAGGAGAAGACCCCATGCTCTACCTAGTTCCAGGAGCATTAGCGGGAATCGTCTTTTATGTCATTCTCGCAGCAGTGAGCTGGGCTATCGAGAAAGCTTGGCCGCAATGCCACCTTGGAGCGCATAGCCGGTTGGTCATCCACTGCCTTGTCGCGATTGCATTTTCTATTTTCCTCGTCATGGCTGGCGGCGGAGGAAACTCGGCCACCCACCTGCAAATCAGCGGGTTCCTACTGGCAGGATGCGTTCTGAGCTTCGTTACAGCCGCATGGGACAGGAGCAAAGCCGCTACAAATGACCCCCCCAAAAAATTTGGCGGAGGCGGCGGGATTTGAACCCGCGGTGAGTTTCCCCACGCTGGTTTTCAAGACCAGTGCATTCGGCCGCTCTGCCACGCCTCCTCGTCACGCGTCAGCATGCACCGCGCGCAACACGTTCAGAGTACTAGACTCCGCCGCGGGAAAAGAATTCGGCTCAATACGTCACCGATAATGGCCTCACAACCGCAGGTTCGTCAGTGCTACTCGTCCTGCTGATTACTTTGCGACGCCGCGGGTGCGCCATCCGACTCCTCATACTGAATGCGCGAGACATGCAGTCGGGCGTGGGCGATGGCGTCGAGAGTGTCGTCAAAAACGTGATTCTCGTGCGCAAGCCGGTCGAATACGCCGAGTTCGCGCAACACCGGAACATGTTCGGGCTTCGTGGCTGAGAGTAGGACTCGGGTGCCGTGACGTTCAAGGCGCCCGATCGTGTCAGCGAGCATCTGGGCGCCAGTGGCGTCAATCGTCGTGACGTAGCGCATGCGGAGCACGACAACCTTGACCGACGAAGCATCAGCGAGATCGAGGAGGAAATCGTGCGCTGCGCCAAAGAAGAGTGGGCCTTCCAAGCGGAAGGCGGCGATGTGCTCGTCGAGGAGTTCGCGTTCCTTGTCGCGGTGGTCTCCTGTCTCCAGTGGAGCGGCCTCTAACACCGCCGTGCGGGCGGTATCGCGCAGCGCGAAGAAGCCCGCTATAACAAGACCGATGAGCACGGCGACGACAAGGTCGAACACGACGGTGGCGGCAGCCGTGATGAGCAAGGTAGCCCCGTCACCCTTGGTGGCGCGTATCACCGAGCGGATGTTCCGCGGGTGGATCATCTGGATCGCAGTGGCGATCAGCACACCGGCGAGCACGGCGAGAGGGATCTCGCCCACCCACCGGGCCGCAACGAGTACGGCGACGAGCAGGAGCAGCGAATGGAACACCGCTGCCAGGCGTGTGCCTGCGCCTGCCCGCACGTTGACAGCAGTTCGGGCGATCGCGGCTGTTGCGGGGATCCCGCCGAACAGGGGCGCGACGACGTTGGCCACGCCCTGTCCAAAGAGCTCGCGGTCAGGATCGTGCCGGTCGCCGACAGTCATTGCGTCGGCAACCGTCGCTGACAGCAACGATTCCAATGCTCCGAGCGCTGCGACGGCGACCGCTGCCAACAGCAAGGAATCCAGGTGCTCCCACGGGATTTGCGGCCAGCGCGGGGCAGGCAACGTCGACGGGATGTAGCCGATAGTCTTCAGACCGCTGTCTGCCAGCATGTTGATGGCCGTCGCAGCAGCTACCAACACCAGCGCCGCGGGAAAGCCACTACGAATGCGGGCAGCAACCACGATTCCGGCCGCCACCGCGAGGGTCATAACGGGCGCCTGCCATACCGGAGCATCTAGCCAAGCTTTGATTGCGTCCCACGCCAACCCGAGGACTTTCTCGCCATCTACGTCAACACCGAGTGCTGCAGGTAGCTGTTGGAGGGCGATGATCACCGCAATACCGGCTGTGAAACCTTCGACGACAGGCAACGGCATGTATTTCATCGCGCGGCCAGCGCCGGTGAATGCCAGCAAGAGCAGCATGAGCCCCGCCAGCACGCCAACGACGAGCACCCCATCGGCACCATGGTCGGCCACGATGGGGATGAGCACCACGGTCATTGCGCCGGTCGGGCCGCTTACCTGGACGTTGCTACCGCCGAAGACTGCGGACAGGATGCCCGCGACGATGGCCGTCGTAATTCCAGCTGCCGCGCCGACACCAGAAGCAACGCCGAAGCCGAGCGCCAGGGGGAGTGCGACTAGGGCCACCATGAGGCCGGCCGAAAGGTCGCGCCCGATAGTCGCGCGGGACCAGTCCGAGCGGCGCGGTGCGAATCGCAGGGCACGGGATCGGATGCCCACCTTAGAGACGGTGGAGGGGTGGGTCATGCTACTTTCTTGCTCCTTAGAGGCTCAACGACATCCAAAGGATACACAAGGCGCCTTCCTTCGACGGCCGGATTCCCGATTCTGGCCGATGCCTCATGTTGACGAATTCCCACCACACCCCAACCCTTCGGCACTAACTTGGCCAAGTCAGGGTTGGGCGTGACGCCTGCCACAAACTACTGAAAACCATTGCCATATAAACCCTCCTCTGGTTTGCTCGGGGCCATGCAGACAGTAGATACCCTCATCATCGGCGGTGGCGCGGCCGGCCTGCAGGCAGCCCTAGTCATGGTCCGCGCCCGCCGCAGCGTGCTCATTGTTGATTCCGCCACTCCCCGCAACCGTTTCGCCCATGAAATTCATGGAGTCATTGCCCTCGAGGGCACGCCACCCCTTGAGTTCCAGGAGCGCGGCAAGGAACAGCTGCGCAGCTATGGCGCACAAATCGTGAACGCCACCGTGGATGCTGTCACCGATAATGACCGCACGCTCACCGCCACGTTGAGCAACGGTGAGACCGTCGCTGCCCGCTCCATCATCGTCGCCAGCGGCGTGGACGACGAGCACCCAGCTATCCCGGGCCTGCAAGAAAACTGGGGAAATACGGTTCTCCACTGCCCCTACTGCCACGGATACGAGGTGGCGGACAAGAAGCTCGGCGTGCTCTACATCGGCGAGTTCTCCTTCCACCATGCCGCGGTTCTGCGCCAGTGGTCGAAGGACATCACCTTCTTCACCAATGGAATGGAATTCACCGACGAGCAGCGCGCGGATCTGACCCGGCGGGGCATTGCGCTTATCGACGGCCCCGTCACCGCCTTCCGGGACGGAAAAGTCCTGCTGGAAAACGACGAGCATGCCGTCGATGCACTGTTTTACATGCCCATTCCCCGCCCCCACGATGAGTTCCTCGCTGACCTCAACCTCAAGCGCCACAGCCCGCCGCCGGCGATGGGCGGCAGCCTGATCGAGGCTGATCTCACCGGTGCCACCAGCCACCCGCGCGTCTGGGCGGTGGGCAACGTGGTCAATCCAGGCGCACAGGTGGCGATGGCCATGGGCCAGGCCAATGCTGCTGCTATTACGGTCAACGCCTTCCTCGTCGAGGATGATTGGATTTAAGTACGGTGGTGTGACATGAAAGCCATCATTCAGACCAATCCGGAAGACCCGAGCTCGCTGGAGCTGGGAGACACCGACAAACCTCAACTCCACGACGGCGAAGTCCTCGTTAAGGTCAAAGCCGCCGGCGTAAACCGCGCCGACCTGCTGCAGGCCCGCGGGCACTACCCGCCACCACCGAGTGCTTCGGAAACTATCGGCCTCGAAGTCGCAGGCGAAGTCGTCGACGCAGGCACCACCGACGTCGAGGTGGGCTCCAAGGTCGGCGCGCTGCTCGCCGGCGGCGGCTACGCCGAGTACGTGGCCGTGCCCCAAGGCCAGCTGCTGCCCATCCCCACCGGCTATTCCTTTGCCGAGGCCGCATCCGTCATCGAGGTGGCCTGCACGGTCTGGTCCAACATCGCTATGGAAGCTGGTCTTACTCAAGGCCAGACCATCCTTATCCACGGCGGCGCGGGTGGCATCGGCACCTTCGCCATCCAGGTGGCCAAGCAGCTCGGCGCCACCGTCGCCGTGACGGCTGGTTCCGATGAGAAGCTCGAGACCTGCAAGGCACTCGGCGCGGACATCCTCATCAACTACAACGAGCAGGACTTCGCCGAAGAACTGAAGAACCAGTGCGATGTCATCCTCGACATCATGGGCGCGAAGTACCTCAAGAAAAACCTCATGGCGCTGGCGCAGGGCGGCCACATGGTCACTATCGGCATGCAGGGCGGAACAAAAGCCGAGCTCAACATGGCTATCCTGCTGAGCAAACGTCTGACCCTACAGGGCACCACGCTGCGCTCCCGCTCGTTGGAGGGCAAGGCTGCCATCGTCGCCGACACCGTCAAGAATGTCTGGCCGTGGCTGGAAGATGGCAGTGTCAAGCACCACCTGCATCGCACTTTTGCGCTTGCCGACGCCTCCGAAGCCCACAAAGCCCTCGACTCCGGCGAGGTCACGGGCAAACTCGTCCTCGAGGTCTAGACTCCCTCGTTGAGGTTCTAGGCCAAGGAGGCCACGACGCGAGTCAGGTGCTCGATGTCCTGGTACGTGCTGAAAGGGCTTAGAGAGACTGTCACGGCGCCGCCGACCTCGTCCACACCCATCTCCGTGAGCAAGGGGGTGTGCGGAGCGATGGTAGTCACCAAACCATTGTCGAAGAGGCGGCGGTGAATCACGTCCGCGGGTACGTCGCGCACGGCGAAGGTAAGCCGCGGGAGGCGGTCATCGGAGGCATCGGCAGCCGCCTCGCCTGTTACGCCCAAGATGTGGACTGCCGGCAGGGTGCCCAGCAGGCTATAAAGATCACCGCAGAGCTCCTCCATGTAGGACGACAGTGCATCGAGCGAGCGCCCCAGGCGCACGCGGCGCGAACCGCGTTCGCCGCCGGCTAGGGCAGCGAGGTGATCCGCCAGCGGCCCCACGCCACCGGCTAGGCCCGGCGAGACCGGGCCCACCACGAGGTCATCAAGGCGGCGGAACATTGCGGTATCGCGGAAGACCAGCGCCGCCAACTGCGGCCCGCCCAGTTTGCCTAGATCTACGCCGAGGATATCCGCGCCCACAGAGTCGAATTCGATGCGGCGGTAAGGGGTGATCGAGGAGACGTCGACAAGCGCCCAGGCTCGGGAACGCTCATGGACCGCATCAATAATGTCCGCCGTCGGCGTGACCGTGCCCAGCAGCTCGTGCGCGGCGGGGAAGGCAACGAACCGCGTGGAACCATCGACCAACTCGGCGTACTGGAACGCCGGCAGCTCACCCGTGCCCAGGTCTGGCTGGGCCCAGCGGATGTCTGCGTCGAGGTGCGCGAATGCCCTGGACAGCTCCGGAGGATCGAGGCGCGAGAGCACCACTGAGGACTGACGGCGTACAAGCGGACGTAACGCTGCCGCCAAGGACTGGTAGAGCACCGGCAGGGACGGGCCGAGGATAACGCGGTCTGCCGTCGCACCCGTGAGATCAGCCACGGCTCGGCGCGCGGAGGAATACATATCATCCGCCAGCAATTCGCCCGGCGCGCGGCGAGCCGAGTGCGCGCCGACGGTATCCTCCTGCGGCTTCACCGTAGCGGACGTGCGGAAGGAACGGGCCACACCCGATGCCACGCGCTCCGCAATCTGCGGCGCGGCATGCGCGTTGAGGTAGGTCCAGCCATCGGACAGCCCAGTGTAAAGACCTCGCACACTGGCGACGTCATACTGCTGCGTCATGCTGCGGCCCTTTCTCATATCGTCCGATCGACTCCCTACTCTATACTCCCCACGTAAATCTTTCCTAACCCGAGATTTTCCCAGCTCGCCGATGTTTTCGCAGGTGGCGGGCGTGTGTGTAGCTGTTTGGCATAAGCGCGCGCTAGTGTGAAGGGCGTGCAAGACAAGAAAAACCTGCGTGACGACGTCGCCCGCATGACCACTCCGCCTGCACCCGGCGAAGAGCCGGCTTCGCGGTCTATGACCATGTCGGCGGCCTTCGCCGACCTGTTGCAAGGAGCCCGCCAGCGCGAGCTGTGGTTCAAGCTGGGCATCCAAGACATCAAGCAGCGCTACCGCCGCTCGGTGCTAGGCCCGTTCTGGATTACCATCGCCACCGGTGTCATGGCCGCGGCCCTGGGCCTGCTGTACTCCATGCTCTTCCAGATCCCGGTTGCAGAATTCCTGCCCCACGTGACCGTGGGCCTGATCATGTGGAACTTCATCTCGGGTGCCATCAAGGAAGGCGCCACCGTCTTCATTGAAAACGAGGGTCTGATTAAGCAGCTGCCCGCACCACTGTCGGTGCACGTCTACCGCCTGGTCTGGCGGCAGACCCTCTTCTTGGGCCACAACCTCATCATTTGGTTGCTGCTCATCATTATCTTCCCGCGCAGCCTGGGCTGGGAGTTCTTCCTGTGTATCCCAGCCTTTGCACTCCTGCTGGTCAACGGCGTGTGGGTCGCCATGTTCTTCGGCATCATCGCCACTCGTTTCCGTGACGTCGCCCCGCTGCTGGAGGCACTGACACAGCTGCTCTTTTACGTCACGCCGATCGTGTGGATGACGAGCACGCTCAAAGAACAGGGCGAAGCCGTGGCGAGCCGTGCGCGTATTGCGGAGCTCAACCCGCTGTATCACTACATGGAGATTGTCCGCGGCCCGCTCATCGGTGTGCATGTGCCGGCCTATCACTGGTTTATCGTCATTGGCTGCACCGTCGTCGGCCTGCTCATCGCCGGTTTGGCCATGCGTCAATGGCGCTTCCGCGTCTCCTACTGGGTCTAGAAAGGATTGTCCATGGTTTCCATTGACACGTATAACGCTTGCGTGGACTTTCCCATCTTTGATGCCAAGTCCCGTTCGCTGAAGAAGGCGATGCTCTCCACCGCTGGTGGCTCCATTGGTAAAAATGACCAGAACGTGGTCATGGTGGAAGCACTCAAGGACATAAACCTTCACCTGCGTGAAGGTGACCGCGTGGGGCTCGTTGGCCACAACGGCGCTGGTAAGACGACCTTGCTGCGCCTTCTCTCCGGCATCTATGAGCCGACTCGCGGCGCGGCCGATGTGCGCGGGCGCGTGGCTCCCGTCTTCGACTTGGGCGTGGGCATGGACCCGGAGGTCTCCGGCTACGACAACATCATCATCCGCGGCCTCTTCTTGGGCCAGACCATCAAGCAGATGAAGGCCAAGATGGATGAGATTGCCGAGTTCTCTGAGCTGGGCGATTACCTCTCCATGCCGCTGCGCACCTACTCCACCGGTATGCGCGTGCGCCTGGCCCTAGGCGTGGTGACCTCCATTGAGCCGGAGATCCTGCTTCTCGACGAAGGCATCGGCGCCGTCGATGCCGCCTTCATGGCCAAGGCCCGCGTGCGCCTCCAGGATCTGGTGAAGCGCTCCGGCATCCTGGTCTTCGCTTCCCACTCCAATGACTTCTTGGCCCAGCTGTGCGATACCGCCCTATGGATCGACCACGGTCAGATTCGCTCCGTGGGCGAGGTCTCCGACGTCGTGGGCGAGTACGAAGGCCCTGAGGTTGGCCAGTACGTGCGGGATCTGCGCAAGCGTTTCGATAACGAGGAGAACACCTAGCCACGGCCTCTGGTGTCACTGCCATAGTGCGCGTCAATCATCCACGTCCCGCGCTGGCGAAAAGCAGGAATCGTTCCCCTCGCCGCCTTATTTGCGGCTGCAGAGCCGGAAACTCCATTCGCCTTTGCCCACTCTGACAAGC
This sequence comes from Corynebacterium sp. HMSC078H07, assembly GCF_001812805.1. GTDB lineage: Bacteria > Actinomycetota > Actinomycetes > Mycobacteriales > Mycobacteriaceae > Corynebacterium. Next base: position 67,882 of record NZ_KV810467.1, read on the forward strand.
GAATCACTGTGTGCGCGGTCATGAGCGTCATACGTTTGTGCAGTGACTCGATGAGTTGACGAGCGATGAGTGTGCTCAATGCAGAAAAGTCCCCACTCACCGGGTAGCCACGGAACACTGGGTAGTAGTGGCGTTCTTTTCCTTTGTTCGGGATAATGATGGGCGGCGCACCGAGCTCCATGAGCTGCTGGTTAATGATGACACGCCCGATGCGCCCATTACCGTCTGAAAAAGGATGGATGGTCTCAAATTCCGCATGAAACCGCGCGATGCGGTCAACAAAGAAGCTAGTGTCCTCGTAGTATTCGGCAATGGCTGTGCCCACCAGCCGGTCCACGTATTCAGGGTTGGCTCCCATATGAGCGCCCACGCGAACCCACTCCCCCCTTCGACGAAAGCGCCCCGCCCAGTCGTCATTGATGCCACGCAATAGCATGCCATGCAGTCTCACAATAAGGTCCGCATCGAGCTTGCCGACGCCCCGAATAAGTTCCTCAGTCACCTCAGCCAGGTTCTTAGCCTCATAGATTTCCCGCAGTTCATGCCCTTTATGGGTGAAACCCGCCAGAATATCCTCTGTGTCTTCCAAGGTGAGCGTCGAATTCTCAATGGCGTTTGAGTTATACACTGACTCCGCCACTTCTGCGCGCGCAATCTCTGCGATGACCTCGGGGTTTTCGTCCCGCAACTCGGCATACTGTTGAAGAAGAGCATCAATTTTCGAGGTGGTCCGCGCGTTCAGCATGTAGCTATTCTACAGGTTTTCGTGAAAAGTCATGAAATCCTAGACATTTTCACGGATACTTTCTCTTCCTAGGCCCCAAGCAACTCACCCAGCTCCTCGGTCATGCCACTGACAGTCACGTCCGGCCCCGGCTGATAATCCTCTTTGCGCAACACTGCTTTGTTGCCGTTGATCGTGTAGCCCAGCTTGCGCGATACAGCCTGGGAAGCTTCGTTTCCTGGCTCCCACTCGGAGCACAACTGGCTCGCGCCCAAATACTCAAAGCAAAAGACCGCAACGGCGTGGCGGATCTGCGTACCAATGCCGCGTCCCTGAAGGCGGTGGTAGATCCACGACCCGGTTTCAACCTCATGGTTGTCGGGGAAATTCTGAGCCCGAAGATCCACCGAACCAATGACCTCACCATCGAGGTGGACACCGAAGTCCAGTGACCATTCTTCCGGGGACATCTGCGCGCGGTGTGCCCACCGAAAGCTCGGATCCGGCTTCTCCTTCAACCACGGGAACGTGTACTCCGGAAGCGGCTCACCAAAAATCTCGGCGGCGGTAACGCCGTGAATGGCGGCGATATCGCTATCGCGCAGAATCCGCAGCGTCAGCTTGCCTACCTGCACCGTCAGTTTGAACGGAGCCCACATAACTTCAACGCTTCTCACGGTCATGGCAACATCCTACTGAGCACTGTGGGTGGCACAATGGAACGCATGACTGCCACCCTGTCTCGGGCCGGAACGACGGCCGCTGTGATCGTCACCCACCAGCGCGTAGAACTGCTGCGCGCCTCGCTTGAGCAGGTGGTGAACCAAACGCACCCGGTGCAGTGGGTCATCGTGGTAGATAATGGCGCGGAGCAGGCAGTAGAGGATCTGCTCCACGAACTGGCGGGCGAGCGCGCCGTCTACGTACCTTCGGAGACCAATCTGGGCGGTGCGGGCGGCTTTGCGCTGGGCTTTCTGACTGCACTGGCCCTCGGCGCGGACGCGGTGTGGTGCGCGGATGACGACGGCCGCCCCGCCAATCATCACGTGCTGGAGGAGCTCTACCGCGTCGCGGAAGAAAACAGCCTGCACGAGGTCTCCCCTGCTGTATGCAACATCGACGAACCCGCCAAGCTGGCTTTCCCGTTGCGCCAGGGACTGGTGTGGCGGCGCTATATGAGCGAACTGGAAGGTGACTTCCTTCCAGGCATTGCTTCACTCTTTAACGGCGCGCTGATCTCTGCTGAGGCTATGGAAATCATCGGCGTTCCGGACTACCGCCTGTTCATCCGCGGCGATGAAGTGGAATATCACCGCCGCCTAGTCAACTCGGGATTAAACTTCGGCACCGCCCTGACCACGAGCTACTTACACCCAGACGGTTCCGATGAGTTCAAGCCTATCCTCGGCGGAAAAATGCACACGCAGTACCCGGAAGGCGAGTTCAAGCGTTTCTTCACCTACCGCAACCGCGGCTACCTGCTGTGGCAGCGCGGAATGCGCAAGCTCCTGCCACAGGAGTTCGCGCGCTTTGGCTGGTTCTTCCTTGTCCAGCAGCATGATGTCAAGGGCTTTATGGAGTGGCTGCGCCTGCACAACCGTGGCCGCAAGGAAGACTTCCGCCGCCCCTAAAACCCCGCTTTAGTCCACTTCAAAGGATTTCCGCGTGCTGCGGAAAATGACCCAGCGCTGCACAAGGAAGTTGATAATTGTCGCCGTTCCCTGCGCAATGACGAAAGCCACGGCAAGCGCCCACGAGGAAGGCCAGTCCAGCGTGTGGTCAAAGAAGGGGAATGCCCAGCGATACAGAAGAATATTGATCGCATAGGTCATGGCGTAGGTAGCGATGACAGCCGCAAAGCGACGCTTCGACGCGTTCGCATTGAAGGTCCACCGCCGATTAAGCAAGTACGCCACGAGGGTGCCGACGGAAAAACCGATGGTGCGAGACACCACATCGCCAAACAAGTCCAAGCCGATTTGGAAGAGCCAGGTAATGGAGACGTCGATAACCGCGGCGATTGCTCCCGTGATAGCGAACTTCGCGCCCTGCGCATGCAGGGAATTCGACTGGGAGAGGCGTTCGGCGCGAGTGGGCATAGCAGGGAGTTTACTTGCCCTTGAAAATGAATACGCGCTGAATAGCGAAGTTGGTCACCGTTGCCACGCCCTGCGCGATGACGAAAGCAATGGTGTCTTTGAGGGCACCCTCAAAGCCCACGCTAATAAGAGGAGCGTTGAGCACCCAGTAGAGGAAGTTCTGCACCGCGAAGGTGGATAGATAGAGCATGCCCACTGCACCGGCGGTACGGCCGGAAACCTGTGCGCCAAAGGTCCACCGAGCATTAGCCACGTAGGCTGCGATGGTACCAAAGACCCAGCCGATGGCCTTGGCAAGCGAACGGTGCAGGCCGAGATAAGTAAGGAATAAGGTGAGGCCATAATCAATGGCTGCGGTGAAGACACCGACGGAGACGAAGCGGAAAAGCTGCGTCTTCAGAGTGGAGTCACCAGTCGAGGTTGGTTTAGTCACGGCGGAATACTCTACCCGCGTACCAGGGCACGGTAAATGTCCAAGCGATCCACCGGCGCGGCGGCATTAACGCCATAGGCTCCTAAGGACGCCAAGACGTCAAGGGATGCAGAGCACAAGTCACGGATCTCAGGGCCGCGAAGCTCCTCGCCATTATCATCGACCCAGCCCAGCGCCGCCATCGACGTTTCCACAACGGAATCCGTCAGCTCACGGCCGCCCATACAGGACAGCGCCAGAGCCATAGACCAGAAGGCGTCCTTGCCCTCGTTGGTGACCTCACGTGGCAACGTGCGCAATTGGCTAAGTGTGGGGGCATCGACGGCTATGTCGCGATGCAGGTCTAGCGCTTGGAGGAGCGGGACGAAGTCGTAGAGCCGGGTGCGTTCAATGAGCGCGCGAACAGGGGCGACGACAAGTTCGAGGACCTCGTCGATGGTTTCTTGGCCTGTGAGCTCTGCGTTAACAGCGGTGAGATCAAACGGCGTGTGGAAAGAACCAGAGCCGCCCACGCAGAGCGCCTCAGGGGTGCCGCCATCGCGCGGGTAGGTCTCGACCACAACAATCTCGAAGTCCCACAGCCCCCAGGCATAATCCATCTGCTCGCCTTCGCGGCGGAGAAATTCGCGCACGGCGTGATGTGGATCAATGCGCTCGCCGCGGGCGTCGTGGTGCTCGAAGAAGTGCCACGGTGAATCTTCTTCCGGAAGGCCGAAGCACACTTCGAGGATGTGGTGAAGCTCGGTGAGCGTTAACGCGTCAGAGAAACCAATCTGCCGGTGCACTTCGGCATCGGCGCGGACGTTGGAGACCTGGCAGAGCAGGGTGCGAGCGGCGTCGCCACGATCGGCGCGGACCTGCGCCAGATCTGTGACCTTTGAGCTCATGGGCCCCACCATACGCATTTTTAGTTGCGGGCGGCGTTCTCGCGCGCCTCCAGCTCGCTCAGAACGAAGACGAGCGCAGCACCGATGGCGCCCCACACAGTCCATGGCTTGGACACTCCGCGGCGGCGAATGAAGCCCACGAGGCTCTGCTGAGTCTTGATGGAAAGCCAGCCGCCAAGCACCAGAATGCCGAAGGCAACTGGGATGGCCCACACGGGGACGTCGGGAGTCTCCGGCTCCGGCTGGTCCTCGTGGCTCTCCGCGTTGACGTAGGCTACGAGCGCACCGAATCCGAGGAAAGACAACACGTAGGCGCAGACCAGGGCGGCCTTATTCTTGATCCAGTCGGGGAACGCCGTCATGATGCCGACGGCTACGGCCTGGGTGATACGGCCGGGCAAGGTGTCATCCAGCGCATAATTATCGGTCTTGGGTGAAGTCATACCGCCCCACTTTAGGCGGACGGTAGGCTACCGTGCATGTACTCCTCCAAGAAAGAGCACCTCACCCCGGCGCAGCGCGCGGCTCACGACGACCGCGCTGAGGACGATAAGCGCCACGGCCACTTTCTGGCCACCGAGCACACCGCATTGCCTCTCGACGGTTTCATGACCAGGCTCATCGCCGAAGAGCTGCCAATCCTCGATTCTGCCTCGCGGACGCGAGTATACGAGATCCTCCGCGAGTATGAGGGACCGGAGATTACGAGCCAAAAGGAACTGCCAAAGGAGATCCAAGACATCATGGATCTGTACTAAGGCCGTACTTTTGACCCTTAACCCGCACTAAAGCAGACACAACCGGACAGTACGCCTGTCCGGTTAGTTTTGTATGTGTACCTAATCTCACGTTTTCCCTCACGCCATATGCCTCTGTTGCTATGTAGTGTGGAGAATCGACCCATCACATCGAGTCAAAAGAAGAAGAGATGGAACTGCATACTACTGAGAAGTCCCTGTACGGTTGGGGCCGCACTGCGCCGTCGACCGCTCATGTCTTGTCCACGCCGGATGTGGACGTCATCAAGACCGCCGTTGCCCAGGTTGCTGAGGACAACGCCGATAAACCATCCCACCTGCGCCGCGGTGTCATCGCCCGCGGCATGGGCCGCTCCTACGGTGACCCCGCCCAGAACGGCGGTGGCCTCGTCATCAACATGCAGGCCCTCAACAACATCCACTCCATCGATCCGGAGTCGGGCATCGTTGACGTTGACGGCGGCGTCACCCTGGACCAGCTCATGAAGGCTGCCCTTCCCTACGGCCTGTGGGTTCCTGTTCTTCCCGGTACCCGCCAGGTCACCATCGGCGGTGCAATTGGCCCGGACATCCACGGCAAGAACCACCACTCTGCAGGTTCCTTCGGCAACCACGTCGTCTCCATGGAGCTGCTCGTTGCCGATGGCCGCGTCCTGCATCTGACCCCGGAAGGCTCGGATGAGGATCCGGCAGGCGAGCTCTTCTGGGCCACCGTCGGTGGCATGGGCCTGACCGGCATCATCCTGCGCGCCAAGATCAAGATGACCAAGACGGAGACCGCCTACTTCATCGCGGATACCGACCGCACGAGCAATCTTGATGAGACCGTGGCCTTCCACTCCGATGGTTCGGAGCACAACTACACGTATTCCTCCGCGTGGTTCGACGTCATCTCCCCAGAGCCGAAGCTGGGCCGCTCCACCATTTCCCGTGGTTCCCTGGCCACGCTGGCACAGCTGGAAGAGCTCGCCCCGAAGCTGGCGAAGGATCCGCTGAAGTTCAACGCCCCGCAGCTGATGACCGTTCCGGATATCTTCCCGAACTTCACCATGAACAAGCTATCCCTCATGGCCATCGGTGAGGCGTACTACCTCATGGGGTCCCCGGCGCGTAACCAGGTCAAGAACCTCACGCAGTTCTACCAGCCGCTGGATCTCATCGGCGAGTGGAACCGTGGCTACGGATCCAACGGCTTCCTGCAGTACCAGTTTGTGGTGCCGACCGACGCCGTCGAGCCCTTCAAGGACATCATCCGCGACATGCAGAAGTCCGGTCACTACTCTGCCCTGAACGTGTTTAAGCTTTTCGGCCCGGGTAACAAGGCTCCGCTGTCTTACCCGATGCCGGGCTGGAACGTCTGCGTGGACTTCCCCATCAAGCCGGGCCTGGGTGCTTTCCTCGACGATCTGGATGACCGCGTCATGGAGTTTGGCGGCCGCCTCTACTTGGCCAAGGAGTCCCGCACCTCGGCGGAGAAGTTCCATAAGATGTACCCAGGCATGGAAGGCTGGCTCAAGACCCGCAACGAGATTGACCCGACCGGCGTCTTTGCCTCCGATATGTCCCGCCGCCTCGAGCTGCACTAGAAAGGAACCACCTCATGCTGAATGCAGTAGGCCAAGCACAACACATCCTCCTTCTCGGCGGAACCTCCGAAATCGGCTTGGGCATCGTCGAGGAATTCCTCGAGCGCGGCCCGGCCAAGGTCACTCTGGCGGCTCGTGCCGACTCACCGCGTATCGCGGATGCCCGCGCAACCATCGAGTCCCGCGGTGGCGACGTCGAGGTCATCGACTTTGACGCGACTGATTTCGAGGGCCACGGGGACGTCGTCAAGCGCGCGTTTGAGCGTGGCGATGTGGACGTCGCCATCATCGCCTTCGGTACCCTCGGTGACCAGGAAGAACTGTGGCAGGACCAGGCCAAGGCCGTGGCGTCTGCGCAGACCAACTACACCGCACCGGTCTCCCTCGGTGTGCTGTTGGGGCAGAAGTTCAAGGAGCAGGGTCACGGCACCATCGTGGCACTGTCTTCCGTCGCAGGTATGCGCGTGCGCCGCTCCAACTTTGTCTACGGTGCCTCCAAGGCCGGCGTCGATGGCTTCTTCATCAACCTGGGCGAGGCCCTGCGCGGCTCCGGCGCCAAGGTGCTCGTGGTCCGCCCGGGCCAGGTGCGTACGAAGATGTCCGCCGAAGCTGGCGAAGCACCGCTGACCGTTAACGTCTCTGACGTGGCCAAGGCCACCGTCAAGGCTGTGTTGGATGGCAAGCAGTCCATCTACGTACACCCGCTCTTCGAGTACGTGTCTTTGGGCTTCAAGTTCATCCCGCAGGCAATCTTCCGAAAGCTGCCGTTCTAAAGTTCCGCTAAGCCCGTGGCGTGTGGGAGACTTAAAGCATGACTGAGTCCCCTGCCATGTCCCCCGCCATGGAATATGACGCTGACCGTCTTTCGCGTCGCGCCAGCCTTGTGGGTATCGCCGCCGCCGCTCTTGGCGGCGGCCTCATCACGCTCCTTGGCTTTTTTGCGTTCAAGACGGTCTCTTTGCCCGCGTTTAGCACCTCCATGGTCACTCGTGCTCTCAGCACGACGGGAACGGTGCTGACCGTCGGACTCGTCAGCGCGCTGTGCGTGTGGTGGCTCTTTGACGAGCACAATGGCACCCAGCGCCCGCGCTGGCGCTCGTGGCTCACGATTGCGCTGTGCTACATCTCGCCTGCCCTGCTGACCCTCGCCACCATCGGCCTGCCGCTCTCGGCATCGCGTCTGTGGCTCGATGGCGTCCAGGTGGACCAAGTCTTCCGCACCCAGTTCCTGACCCGTGCCGCCGAGGCCAGCTCCTATGCGGACATGAACTACGAGGGGCTGCCCACGTTCTATCCCTTGGGCTGGTTCTGGATGGGCGGCCGTCTGGCAAATCTTCTCAATATGCCTGGCTGGGAGGTCTACCAGCCGTGGGGACTCATCTCGCTGGCAGTAGCCGGATGCATCCTTGTTCCCCTGTGGCAGCGTTTGGTCAGTTCCCTACCCGTGGCCACCGCTATCGCGCTGACCACTACCGCGGTGACACTCACTCTGGGTGCCGAGGAGCCTTATTCCGCGGTCATCGCCATGGGCGTGCCTGCGGTCGCCCTCCTGTGTTCCCGTGCTTTCGACGGATCCTGGTTCGCAACGCTCGCTATTGCCCTCTACCTGGGTATCTCCGCGTGCTTCTACACGCTGTACACCGGCGCGGTGTCGCTGACTATCGTCACCCTCATCGCCCTCGTCATCTGTGTATCAGAGCGAACCTGGACTCCCCTCGTGCATCTCGCCGCCATCGCCGTCGGTTCCTTGGCCGTAGCGGCCATCGCCTGGACTCCCTATATCCTTGGTGTCCTGCAGGCCACCAGTCCTTTGGAATCCGCCGCGCAGCACTACCTTCCGGAGGAAGGGACCCAGATTCCTGCGCCTTTCCTCTCACTATCGGTCATCGGCATGCTCAGCCTTATTGGACTGGTGTATTTGGTTTTGCGCATCGATGAGCCGGACCTGCGTTCACTGAGCACCGCACTCGTAGGTACTTACCTGTGGACTGTGGCCTCCATGGTCATGACCCTGGCTGGTCACACGTTGTTGGGCTTCCGCCTCGAAATCGTCGTGGTACTTCTCTTCACCACTGCCGGCATCCTCGCGCTCGCGGATGTCCGGTTGATGGGGCTGCCTAGCCTCTACCCAGCACACATGATCGGTACCACGAGCAAGCGAGTCACGGTAGCCTTCGCCATTATCTTGGGCATGGGCGGTGTCTACTATGCCCAGCAGATCCCTGCCACCAACGAATCAGCCCTCGATCATGCCTATACCGACACGGATGGTTACGGCGAGCGCGCGGATCGCTACACCAGCGATTCCGCTGCTAACTATGGCAAGATTCGAGAGTTCATCGACGCTCAGGGCTACGAGGCTAACGACACCGTCGTACTCACCGACGAAAAACTCTTCATGGCCTACAACCCTTACTACGGGTTCAACGCCTTCACCAGCCACTACGCCAACCCGCTCGGTGAGTTCACCACCCGTAACCTGCAGATTGAGGATTGGGCGAAGGGATCCTGGGAGCAGACGCCCGATGAGTTTGCGGCGTCTCTCGATTCCTCGCCCTGGCGCGCACCCGATGTCCTCATCTTCCGCGGTGATGTGGAAGAACCCGGGGACGGATACAAGACGCACTTGGCGGAGGATATCTACCCGAACCAACCCAACGTGCGCTACCGTGCGGTGTTCTTCAACCCCGAGGTTTTTGAAAAGGGTTGGGAATTAACCCAAATTGGCCCCTTCGTTGTGGCGGCGCGTACATAACAGCATTTCTCAATACGGCGAGGCAGTGACGTACACTGATCGCCGTGTCAGATAGGAAAACCTCAGCCCCGCAGTCGTTGCGGCTCACCGCCATCATCGCCGGTCTCATCGGCTTTCTGTGCTTTGTGGCCACGCCGCTGCTGCCGGTGAACCAGACCCAGTCCTCCTTCGATTGGCCTCAGCAGAACTCCCTGCAGTCCATCAACGCACCACTCATCTCTGTGGCGCCAGAGGAGATTGAGGCAGAGATCCCCCTGGCGGCCGTCGATAAGCTCCGCGAAGGCCAAGACCTGCTCTACGGCACCATTCCGCCAGAGTCGAAGAAGGCCTCCAACCGCGGCATGTTCGTCCGCGCCGGCGAGGATGGGCTTTCCGTCACCAGCCTCGACGAGGTGCTGTTCTCACTTACCCCTGAGCAGGTGGCGAAGCTGCCTGACGACGCCACCCTCAGCATCAATGCCACAGAGGACGGCACCACCGTCACCGTGGGCAAGCACACAACCACCTCTGACGAGGACATGCGTCCGCAGGTCACCGGCGTCTACACCGAAATTGATGACACTCCGGGCAACCTCCAGGAACTTGGAAACGACCTGCACATCCACGTGGAGGTTAACTCCCGATTCACGTCCTCACCCACCGTAATCAAGCTCATCGCCATGTGGCTGGGCTTGGCAATGGTCGTGGTCAGCCTGGTGTGTCTGTGGCGCATTGACCGCCTCGATGGCAAGCGCTTTGGTTTCATGCCGGAGACGTGGAAGCAGATCCGCCCGCTGGATGGCGTCGTGGCCGCCATCCTCGGTTGGTGGTACATCTTCGGTTCCAATACCTCTGACGATGGCTTCATCCTCACCATGGGCCGTGTCTCGGATCACGCGACGTATATGGCGAACTATTACCGCTGGTACGGCGTTCCTGAGGCGCCGTTTGGCGCGCCCTACTATGACCTCGTGGCGTGGCTTTCCCAGCTCTCCAGCGCCTCCATTATCGTGCGCCTGCCCTCCCTCGTTTCGGCGCTGATCATTTGGTTCATCCTTTCGCGTGAGATGCTGCCACGCTTTGGCGGCCGCGTTAACGACAGGCGCTTGGCGCACTGGACCGCCGCGTTCATGTTCCTGGCCTTCTGGCTGCCGTACAACAACGGCATCCGTCCTGAGCCCATCGTGGCGCTGGGCGTTATGGTGACGTGGGCTTCCTTTGAGCGTGCCATTTCCACCCGCCGCCTCCTGCCGGCAGCTGTGGGTACCATCGTTGCGTCCATTACCCTGGCCGCGGGCCCAACGGGCCTCACGGCAGTCGGCATCTTCCTAGTGTGCCTGCCCGCGCTCTTCCGCATCATGGGCGAGCGCACACAGCAGGTAGGATGGCTGGCCCTCATCGCCCCGTTCCTCGCCAGCGGCACCGCTGTCATGGTGGCGGCCTTTGGTGATCAAACTTTGGCCTCGGTTCTCGAGTCCACGCGCGTGCGCTCCCAGGTCGGCCCCTCGCTGCCGTGGTACTCGGAGTTCGTACGCTATTCCACGCTCTTTGAACCTTCCGTGGACGGCTCGCTCACGCGCCGCTTTGCCATGTTCACCATGCTCTTCTGCTTGGCGCTCATTATTTACGCCTTCATCAAGAACCACCGCGTGGTTGGTGCGGAGGTCGGTCCTACCCAGCGCCTGCTCGCCATCATGGCGCTGTCGGCATTCTTCCTCATGTTTACCCCGACGAAGTGGACACACCACTTCGGCATTTATGCAGGCATCGCCGGTGTTATTGCCGCACTTGGCTCCGTGGTTCTTTCCCAGATCGCCATGCGCTCGCCGCGCGCTCGCACCTTCTCTATCGCCGCGGTAATTTTCCTCATGGCGATCTCCCTGGGCGGCTGGAACGCCTGGTGGTACGTCTCCTCCTTCGGCATCCCGTGGTGGGACCGTACCGTGCAATTCAAGGCTATCGAGGCCAACACGGTGGTACTGGCCATCGGCATGGTGGTGCTGGCTATTGGCCTCTACCAGTCGCTGGTTCACGATTACCGCAAGAACAAGGCCGAGGCCAACGGCACCCTCGAGGAGTTTGAGAAGGCTTCCGCTGCCAAGGTCTCGCGCTGGGCCGGCGCCATGTCCGCTCCCATTGCCGCTGCTTGCATCCTCATCGTGGCCTTCTCTTGTGCCTCTTTTGCCAAGGGCTACGTGGCCCAGGCGGATTCCTACTCAGTGGGCAAGGGCAACCTCGCGTCTCTGCGCGGTAATGTGTGCTCCTTGGCAGATTCCACCCTGGTGGAGACCAACACCAACGATGCCTTCCTCAGCCCAGTCGAGGGCGAGTTCAAGAACTCGCTCGTGAACAAGAAGGAAGACAACTACGGTTTCGGCCCCAACATGATCAAGGAGGATATCGAGCCGGAGAACCTCAACTCGGCGTCGGTAGGCGCCATTGCAAACACCACCGGTGATTCTTCGGCCTCGTCCAACGAGCAGAAAGAGCTCACTGAGACCACGGAGAACGAGGAGAAGGCCGCCGAAGTTACTGACTCCTCCGCGGGTGGTGTGCGCGGCACCTTGGGCGTCAACGGTTCGGAGATGCACCTGCCCTTCAACCTGGATTACACCAAGGTCCCGGTCATGGGTTCCTATTCTGAGTCTCAGCGCTCCTCCGCCACCATCACGACGCAGTGGTACAACCTGCCGGAAGAGTCCGAGAACACCCCGGTCCTGGCGGTGTCTGCCGCTGGCAAGATTTACCACCACGACGTCAACGGCGTGGAGCAAGAAGGTACCGAACTCACCTTGGAGTACGGCACCCTCAAGAACGGCAAGGTCACGAACACGGGTGAAGCCGAGCTTTCCGACGTCGGCGCGACGCCGAAGTGGCGTAACCTCCGCATCGCCCTCCAGGATTTGCCGGAGGAGGCCAACGTGGTGCGCCTCGTAGCAGTCGATGACTCCACAGATGAGGACGATTGGATGGCCTTTACCCCGCCGCGCGTTCCGGAGCTGGCCACGATTAGCTCGCAGTTCGATTCCGGCACCCCGGCCCTGCTGGACTGGTCGGTAGCCTTGCAGTTCCCGTGCCAGCGCACCTTTGACCACTATGCCGGCGTGACGGAGATTCCGCAGTTCCGCATTCTTCCCGACGCCGCCGCACAGAACTCCCTCACGGACTTCCAGTCCTTCTCCGGCGGTGGCGCCATGGCCACGGCGGAGGCAGTGAACTACTCCTACGAGATCCCGAGCTACCTCAACAACGATTGGGCGCGCGATTGGGGCTCCATTGAGAAGTACGAGCTGCGCACGAACTCCCAGGGTGACGCCCCCATCGAGGCGGATATCAACCACGAGGTCATCCAGCGCTCCGGGCTGTGGAAGAACTCGGAGATGAAGATTCGCCCTGAGTGGGAACAGTAAAAGCTAGACAGCCCTAGCTAAGAAGTTGAGGCGGCGGACTTGAGAAAGTCCGCCGTTTCTTTAATGCGCTGACGGGCCACCGTGGGGGTGGAAATTCGGTGCATCGACACGTACTCGGCGGTCTGCGCTCCGGGGATATTGACGCGCGCGGCAATCTCGTCCTGCAGCGCGGTCTGGACAAGGATGCGCGGATAGTGGGCGGCCAGTGCCTCCTCGTCGAGGCTGTAGTCGCCACGGATCTCCTCCGGTAGCTTTTCCAGCGCGCCGAAGTCGGGGAAGGTGAGCAGGAGGGCGTCGGCAGGCACGAGCGCCGCTAGTGCACCACCGGAGGAATAGCCCCACACCGTGACGTGTTCTGCACCGTGCGCGCGGGCATAATCGACGGCCGCCTGAACGGACTCAACCATGTCCGCCACGGTGTGCTCAGGCGCGAGCGGGTAATCGACGTCAATGATGGTGGTTCCGGATAGCTGCGCTGCCGCGGCGACCTCGGGACGCCACTGCATCTCCAGTGCCTTGCCGTCTCCGCGCCACCAGCCGCCTGAGTGCAGCGATACGGCCCAGCGGCCACCGTCAGCTTCTGACGGTTCAAAGATCGCTCCGACCTCAGCCTCCTGGACTCTGACGCCTTCCGTAAAGGCGGTACCGGGCAGGGAGTGATCGACCGCAGAGCCTAAGACCATCATGGAGGCCTGCACTATGCGATCGGGCAGCAGCGCACAGTAGCGATCGGCCTCCGGCGACCCGCCACCGGCCCACGGCGGGCGGAAATCCGGCAGCGGGTAGTGCACCTCCATGTAGGAGGAGAGCTGTTCCAGTTGTTGTTCCGGCGTTAGCTGGCGGTCAGTACCGCCGATGGTCCACTCACTCATGGAACCCCAGGGTACTACCAGATGGTGACGCGCTCCTCCGGTGCGATGCCGCCTTCGACGTCGAAGGCCTGGTAGAACTCATCGATGTTCTCCGCGATGATGTTGCAGCGGAACTCCGCCGGGGAATGCGGATCGATGGCGAGGTACTGGGCGGCCATCTCCGGGCGAATAGCGGTGCGCCATACGCGCGCCCAGGCCAGGAAGAAACGCTGCAGGCCGGTGTACTCCTGCTGCGCCAGCTCCGGCTCGGCGCCCTCCGCTTCGAACGGCGCGAGCTGGCCATTGATATCGAGGCCCTTATCGGCGCAGTAGTTCTTGTACGCCACCACGGCGATACCCAGTCCACCCAGGTCACCGATGTTCTCGCCCAAGGTGAAGCTGCCGTTCACGCCGGCAGAGTCAGTCCCTTCCAGTACCTTCGGCACCTTGCCCTGATACTGGTCCACGAGCTTGGCGGTGAGCTTCTCAAAGGCGGCGCGGTCCTCCTCGGTCCACCAAGAGTTGAGGTTGCCTTGGCCGTCGTACTGCGAGCCTTGGTCGTCGAAGCCGTGGCCAATCTCGTGGCCAATGACCGCACCGATGGCGCCAAAATTCTCCGCGGCGTCTGCCTCTGGGTTGTAAAAGGGCGGGCGCAGGATAGCAGCCGGGAAGGTGATGTCATTGACCACCGGGTTGTAGAAGGCGTTGACGGTTTGCGGGGTGGAGAACCACTCATCACGGTCCGCCGGCTTGCCAATCTTGGCTAGCTCATAATCGTGGTTCCAGGCGCTACCCGCGCGGACATTGGCCACCAGGTCCGCGCCCTTGGGGGAAAACTCCAAGTCGGAATAATCACGCCACGTGTCCGGGTAGCCGATCTTGGCCTTGAACTGGGAGAGCTTCTCCAGCGCGCGCTCGCGAGTGGCCGGGGTCATCCACTCCAACTGAGAGATGCGCTCGCGGTAGGCAGCGGTGAGGTAATCCACCAGCTCATCCATCTCGGATTTGGAGGACGGCGGGAAGTGCTTGTCCACGAAGACCTTGCCAATCTCCTGGCCCACCATGTTTTCCGCCAGGCCCACGGCGCGCTTCCAGCGATCGCGCTGCTCCGTGGCGCCCGAGAGCGCGGTGCCGTAGAACTCGAAGTTCTTACGGCCAATCTCCTCGGTGAGGTAGGGCGCACGCGATAGCAGGATGTGCCAGGTCGCCCACAGCTGCCAATCCGCCATGCGGCCAGCGGTGAACAGGCCCTCAAGGTGCTCAAAATAAGAAGGCATCATGGCCACCGCGCGGTGCTCCGGCAGTCCCCCACCCTTCAGGATGGCGCGGGTGATGCTGGGCAGCTTGGCGACGTCCACCGGGTTATACGTCTTCACCGCATCGCGCGAGGCCACCACGTCCCAGTGGCCGGCCGCAAGCTCCTTTTCTAGGGCCACGATACGGGTCGCTGCGGTTTCTGCACCGAGGCCAAACAGGCGAGCCGGGTCGAGGAAACCCAGCATGGCGGCCATGTGCTTTTCATAGGCGGCAAGGACCTCAGCGTGGGCCTCTTCGCGGTAATAGGCCTCATCGGGCAGGCCGAGGCCGGACTGGATGATGTAGGCCACCGCATCTTCAGAATTGGAGTCCTTTTCGACCCAGAACGTCACCGGCGCGCCCACACCTTCGCGCTCGAGCACACCGAGGTTGTGGGCAAGCTCCTCCGGGTCAGCGGCGACTAGCTTGTCTAGGTCAGCTGCCAGAGTATCGGTACCCGCAGCATTGACTCCCTCCGTGTCCATATGGGAGGCGTAGAGGGTTCCTGGGCGGCCAGAATCCTCCTTGACGATGTCATGGACAAGCTCTTCGGCTTCATCGCGTAGTGCGTGGAATGTTCCGTCTACTCCGCGGTCATCTGGGATGACGTGGGCTTCAACCCACGGGCCGTTAACAAATTGGTACAGATCCTTCATGCACGCCACTCTATGTCAGAAGCACACGTTAGTGTGGTGCGCATGACTTCTTATCGTTTTCCGCCGGCGAAGATGACGGGACCTTTCTTCGCCGTGCTCGGGGCAACCCTCCTTGTCCTTGGTTCGCCCGCTGTACTGAGCTTGGCCTTGCCCGAGCGCGAACCTGAGATGGAAGAGGTGGTGCTCGATGACCCTGACTGGCGCCAGCCCATCGACGGTCTGAAATGCAGCGTGAACCATGATTCCATGGCCAACCAAGCCTGGGACTGCGGCGATACCTTGGTCGAGGCCTATGTCACCGAAGGCGTCGAGGACGATGAACTCGCCCTGCGCCGCGCAGTGCGCGCAACCAATTTCGAAGGCATGCCGCGGGAAGAGGACGTGAAAGATGTCGGGGGCATTCTTACCCTTGAAAAAGATGGCTTCATTCCGGTCTTCGCCTTCAGCGTGGCCAAAGGCGATCTCAATTATCAAATCGTGTTCTCCGATGGTGACCCGACCGACCTTGCCCAGCAGTTTATGGAGGCTTTCCGATGAGCAAGATTTTCCGAATCACCCTGTGGATCATCATTGGTCTGTGCCTACCTATTTCCCTGTTTAACCTGCTCGGCATTTTCTTCGTGGCTCCGCTGCCAGGCCTCGTAAGTCTCATCATCGGCGTCGCCTTCTTGGCGCTGGGCCTGTTCCTGTGGAGTCGCAGTCCGATGTGGGCACGGCCGGGGAAAGGGTGGGCATCGGCAAGCGTACTCTGGGGCGCCGGTGCTGCCGTGACCTTGGCGCTGCTGTCAGCGACCCCACTGACCGACCTCTCCGTGGGTCTGGGCTGGGAGGAATCCATGATGTCCTGGGGTGGCGCCTATCCGGAGGAATTTGCCAAGGCCCTTGGCGTGGTCTTCGTCCTCCTCAGCTTTCGCCAGCTCAACCGGCCGTGGCACGGCTTCATCGTCGGCGCACTCGTGGGCTGGAGCTTCGAAGTCCTGGAAAACAGCCTGTACTCCGCCATGGGCGCGCTGATGCACCCCACCTCGGACTGGATAGGCATGTTCCAAATGTGGGGCCTGCGCCTTGTGGCCGGTCCGTGCCTGCACATGTGCTTTACAGCCATCGCTGGTTTTGGCATCGGCTGGGCCATTTACGCGGCACATAAGCCCTGGTGGTGGCGCCTCGGCATCGGCGTGGGCGCACTGTTTTTCTCCTTCTGCCTCCACTTTGCGTGGAACTACATGTGGGATGAGACCTGGCAGCTGATTACGCAGTATGTCCTCGTGGCGCTCATCATGTACCCGACGGTCATCTACCTGGGCATCCGCGCCCACCGCCTGGCCAAGAACGATGACACCTATTCACACTCACCTGGCGCAGCCAGCCTGCGCGGGGCATAGGTGAGTCTCTTGTGATTAGCACACGTGGGAGGATCCCGGTACACGGCGTTTGAGCTCCTCGCATGCGCGATCCCGCACATCCTGCGGTGTCGGCGGGGCGGGCGGCGCAGGTACGGCCGGCGGTGCGGGGACGTCGACTGCCCCAAGCACATCCGCGGTGAGATCGCCCGGCGATCCATAGGTATTAGCCGCCACGGTGTAGCCCGGACCAAAGGACGCGGTGGCGTGTACCTGGCGGTCATCTGACCACCCAAACTTCGTCCCTAGAATGCCGGGAATCTGCGCGGTGCCAAAGTCTTGGCGGTAGCCATCTGATGCAGCGGGTGCTGCCGTGGACATGCCCTTCATGATGGGAGCAGCAACCGGGTCCGTAGAGATGGCGCCGAGGAAGCGGGCGAGGTCCTCCGTTGACGTCGTAGACTGGCCCCAGTACCCGTTGTGATGGGTCTCCCCCAGCTGATATTCGCTAATAATGCCAGGGATGGCCTGGGGGTACTTGCGCTCTAGGTCGCTTGCGGTGCCGTCCTCAGAGAAACGGATCATGTTCTCCACGCGGGCTTTGTCCTCCGGTGCACCGTATTTCAGCACCCACATGCCCAGGTACAGCTTGACTAGGGACACAGCGGGGCGGGACTCTTGGCTATTAGGCGTGGACGCCACGTTGCCGTCGGCATAGCGGACGGTCACTTGCGTGCGTGGCGGGACTTTTCCTGGGTCAAAGGTAAGTGCCTGGGCAGCCGGCGCCGCGGCAAGAGTGGCGGTGAGGGTGAGCGCGAGGGCTCCAGTTTTTGTCAGCACAAAAGCTGAGTCTAGACCTCATTGTGAGGTTTATCCCATGTCAACGAGGAGTACTCCCCCAATGATGAGCGCCACTCCGAGTCCTTTGAGCCACGTAAACGGTTCACGGAAGAGCGCAAAGGAAGCCAGTGCGGTAAGCGCAACACCGCAGGCAGTCCAGATTCCATACGCCACGCCTAGGGGCATACCCTCGCGCAAGGCCAAGGAGAGAAATACATACGAGGACACGTAGGCCACCACGACCCACACAATCCACGCCTTCTGACCGTGCACGGCTAGCATGCGCAGCCCCAGCGTGCCGGCTACTTCAATGAGGATGGCAAGAGCTAGCCAGGTCACGGCTGAACCTCCACGAGCTCAGGCTTCGGCTCACGGCCGCCCATCTCCACGCAGGCCACGCCAGCGATGATGCAGCCCATGCCCACCAGCATGAGGGGTGTGAGCTGCTCGCCGAAGAAAAGCGCGGACAATCCCGCGGTAAGGACCACGCCCGTAGCACCCCAGATTCCGTAGGCCGCGCCCACGTGCATGCCGCAGCGCAGCACCTGGTGCAGCGAGGAAAAGGCTGCAACGTATCCCAGCACTACCACGACGTATACCGCCGGGTGCGCTAGCGCGACCTTGAGGCAGAGCGTGGCGGTTACTTCGCTGAGGATGGCGATGGTGAGGAAGAACCAGGCGCGCATCACGTTTCCTTTCCTTTATGGGGCGTGCTTGCCGACGCCCCTCAGATCCTCCGCATCCAACCCACACTCCGCAAGGAGCACGCGGTCACCGTTGTGCGCAATCCCTTCCGCATCCCAGTGGTCGTGGGCGGCAGAGGTGTGGGCGCGGCCCGTACTGTTGACCACGCGCCACCAGGGCAGGTCTGCGCCCTTCGACATCACCCAGCCCACATACCGCGCGCCCACGCCAACCACCTTGGCAATCTCACCGTAGGTGGACACATTACCGGGCGGAATTCGGCGCACGACGGCGCACACATCCTCTATACGCCCAGGTGTCGTCATGGTGCCGTGTACTCTCCGAGAGATCCGGTTAGAGCTCGATGGGCTCATCCGGGGCGTCCTCGACCTCACATAAGGTCAGCGTGGCGCCCGTTGAATCCGCAATAAGGCATAGGCGGCCAAATGGGGACTCGTGCGGCTCACGGATCACCTCACCACCATTATCAAGGGCGGCCCTGGCCGCCCGGTCGACGTCCCGCACACCCAGGTAGGTCTGCCAAAAACTGGGCAGGCCTTCTGCATGCCAGAAGCCGGCAAAGGCAGCGCCTTCTTCCTCCGCAAGCGCGTACTCCTCATCGCCGCGGATTTCCCAGTCAAAAAGCTCGCCATAGAAGTCCAAGGCGGAGCGGAAGTTCTCGGAGACAGCCAGCTCATGCCACACCGGGGTGCCCGGCTCGCCGCCGGCCACGAAGCGGTCCAGCTCCGGCTGCACCAGCCCGAACACGGCGCCGGTGTTATCCAGCACAAGAGCCAAGGGCTCTCCCAAGGCCAAAATCTTTCCACCGAGCTGCTCCACTCGAGCACAATCAGCCTCCAGATCGCGGGAGAGGAAGTAGGTGGCCCAGGTGTCCTGGCCCGGAACGATCTCTGCAACGGGCAGGCCCTGGAGGCGGGCAATGCCGTCCTCAAACTCCCAGCCCAACACCGCGGAGTAAAACCTCTCCGATGCCTGCACATCGGAGCTGGCCAAGGTAATCCCGTAGGGCATGCCTACTTCCGCTTCAAAAGCCGGCATTAGAGGTTCCTCCACTTCTCCGGATCGAAATCATCATCGGCGGTGGCTTCATCAAAGTAATCATCATCCTCGTCCTCGGCGGCGACGCGGACGCAGGTGTCGGTGACACAGATGACGTCGCCAAGCGCGAGCGTGGCTCCACGCTGCGTGACAACCTCACCGTTGACGGTGACCTGGCCTTGCTCGATGAGCTCTTTAGCCTCGCCGCCGGTAGCGACCAAGGAAGCCAGCTTGAGGAACTGGCCGAGCTTGATGGATTCTCCCCTAATTGAGACGTCTAGCATGCTGACCAGCATACCTAGCCACCATCGTGGCTAAAGAGCAAGGACCCCACGGATGCCCTCCACCAGAATGACCACGCCGAGCAGCAGGAAAACCCCGCCGCTGACGATGTCCACCATGGACGAGTGCCGGGCCATCCACTTCGACACCGCACGGGTGCTCAGAGCCACGCCCGTGAAGATCATGAGGCTCTCCAGAATCAGAACAGAACCCACGAGGGCGTTGGCCCCTGGCCCCATGCCAGGGTCGATGAAGTTGGCAAAGATGGCGCCGAAGAAAATGACCACCTTGGGGTTGGACAGGTCGCACACCAGCCCCATGCGGTAGGCGGTGCCCGCCTTAATGATGCCGTCCGGGCTAAAGCCGCGCGGTTGCGGCGCTCGGTGCTCGGTACCCACGACCGTGGCTGGCGCGCGACGCTCCGCAATGCCTCCGCTGATCGCTGTATACGCCATCCACAGCAGGTAGGCGCCGCCGAGAACTTGCAGGACGACGAGGATTTCCGGGGTGGCTGAAATCAACGCCGACAACCCAGCGAGCGAGGCCACCGTCCACACCACCAAACCGGTGGTGCTGCCAATCGCGGCCCACAGTGCCGCGCGCGTTGACCGTGCGCCCAGCCGAATAATCTGCACCACATCCGGTCCCGGCGAGGCCATCGCCGCGAACCACACTCCCATCAAGGCCGCAAGGGCACCAAGTGCCATCTAACACCCCCATACTCACATGCATTGTTACTAACGCATGCCACTATAAGAGGCGTCTCACCTGCAGCGAAACAGGTACTTTAACTTTGTGTGCGCGGCTTAATCGTCATGGTGTCAATGTTGACGTGGCTGGGCAGGGAGGCCACCCAACGCACCGTCTCAGCGATGTCCTCCGCGGTGAGGTTGAGTTCGCCGTCGTACACGGCATCGGCACGAGCCTGGTCGCCGCGGAAGCGGTTGAGGGAGAACTCCTCCGTCGCTACGCGGCCTGGGTCGAGCTCGGTGACGCGCACGCCATGTTCCTCAATGCGCAGCGCACGAGAAATCACGCGCACTCCATGCTTCGCGGCGTTATATCCGGACCCGCCTTCGTAGACATTCCAGCCGGCCACAGAACCCATGTTGATGATGAGTCCGGAGTTCTCAGGCGCGGATTGAAGCTTGGGCAGGAGTGCCTGGATCATGCGCACGGTACCCAGCACATTGACCTCGTACATCCACTGCCAGTCCTCGACAGTGGTCTCCACGAGCGGCTCCAAGCCTTTCGCGCCGCCGGCGTTGTTGACCAGCAGGTCCACGCGGTCCAGGTGGGAGGCGAATTCCGCGACGGACTCGTCCGAGGTCACGTCCAGCACATAAGCCTCGCCACCGATGTCCTTGGCCAGGGCCTCTAGGCGCTCGATGCGGCGTGCGCCGACGACGACATGCCAGCCGTCGGCAGCCAACGCTCGTGCCGAGGCCTCCCCAATTCCCGACGATGCTCCCGTAACGACCGCGACGCGTGCTGTATCTGTCATGCGCTTTAGGATAGGGCTTCTTCCAGCTCCGCGCAGATATTTGTCACAATCTCAGCCTTAAAATCGGCCGGGGTGAAGGTGCCATCTGTCATGTCGGTATTAAGGGAAATGTCGAGCTGGGTGCGCAACTGCCTCATTGAGAAGTTGGCCATGATGAGGCGCCACGCCTCCACCGCGCGGATTCCTCCGCTGAAGCTGTAGCCTACGTACGCAATCGGCTTGGCCACCCACTCGGCGCCCAGGGAATCAACGGCGTTCTTGAATGCTCCCGGCACAGAATGGTTGTACTCCGGGGTGACAAAGATATACGCGTCACAGGCATCAACCGCATCGGACCAGGCTTGTACCTTGTCATCGTCATAGTTCTTGTTGGCGGCCATTGGGATGACAGATGAGGTGAGAATCGGTACATCGAAAGCCTTGAGGTCAATGAGCTCGTAGTCAACGTCGCGACCTTGGGCCAGGTCAGTGACCCACTGAGCGATGGCCAGCCCGGCGCGATCGTCACGGGTAGAGCCAAGAATGATGCCGATTTTTGCCATGGAACGAACCTTCTCTGTAGACGTATCAACTTTCTAAACCAAGCGTACGCCGATATGTCGATGCAATCGACACGTCACCGTGACATGTTTAAAATTTCGGAAAAAATCGACATGTCCGAAAAACTTGTCTATTCTTTTCTCATGGCAACTTATAATCCAGATATTCCCTACAACGATCTTCCTCCCCTCCCGCCTGCGGACGTTGTGGAAACTGTCCCTGTGCTTAAGGCCATCATCGACGCCAAGGAAAAACTCGCTGAGCTGCGCACAGCATGCCAACTCATCCCCAATCCGGAAATCATTACCTCAACGATTCCGCTCCGTGAGGCCCGTGCCTCTTCTGAAATCGAAAACATTGTCACCACTAATGACGAACTGTTCCGTGCGGCATGGCACGTCGATGCCGAACCTTCTCCTGCGACTAAGGAGGCTCTTCGCTACAACTCCGCGTTGCATGCAGGCCTATCTTCGCTATCACAGCGTCCGTTATCAGAAAAGACAGCGAAAATTGTCTGTAGCACGCTCTTGGATACCCCGGCCGAGGTGCGTTCCCTACCGGGAACATTCATTGGCAACCCCGTGACTCAGCAGCGGCTCTACACGCCTCCCGAAGGCAGGGAGATTATCGAAGGTCACCTTGCGGCATGGGAGGACTATATCTATTCCAATCATGACGTGGATTCGCTAGTAAAAATGGCGCTCCTTCACTACCAGTTTGAGGCGATTCATCCCTTTTACGATGGCAATGGACGTACAGGACGGATCCTCAATGTCCTCCACCTCATCCAAGAGGAACTCCTTGAGCTTCCAGTCTTGTATCTGTCCGGTTATATCGTCGGCAACAAAGCCGCGTACTACCGCTACCTCAACGCCGTAACGGCCGATGGAGCATGGGAAGACTGGCTTCTCTTCATGATTCGTGGCGTACACGCAGCGGCTGACGACGCCTCCTCGATGATTACCCAACTCCGTGCCATCCAGGAGAACACCGCGCGCGAAATACGTGCCGCAGGTGTGATTGGCCAGCCTCTCGAAATGGCCGAACTGATTCTCATCAAACCCTACGTCCGTATCTCAGACGTGGTAGAGATGGGCGTCGTTAAACGCCAAACCGCGAGCACATGGTTGGCCCACCTAGTTGAGCTAGGCATTCTTGAAGAAATCCAACAGGGTCGCGGGAAGGTGTTCATTCACCGCGCCGCCCTTGATGTTCTCACCCGCGAGTAAGACGAGACAATAGGATTGTTGCCATGACTCACCCCAATGCAGGTTCCTTTGAACGCATGGCCAGCGGGACATGGTTCATGCCCGGCGTCAACGAGGAGGTCAGCGCCGAGCACCATCGCGGATTCCGGTTGGTCAAAGAACTCAACGAGCTGCAGAACACCGATCGCGACCGCGCGCACGACATCCTGCGCGCGCTGCTCTCCCCCGAGTCCGAAGTACCCGGCCTCCACACGCTGCTTAACCTGGAATACGGCCGCAACGTCACGGTCCTGCCTGGCGTCACCGTGGGCAAGAACTGCGTCGTAGGCGCAGGCTCACTGGTGACCCGCGACGTGCCGGATAACTCGCTGGTCCTGGGGTCACCGGGGCGCGTGGTGCGCAAGCTGGAAGACAACGAAGATAGGTGGGAGCGCCAGGATCTCGATGTTTGATCTCGCCACCATCGGCCGCGGCCTGCCCGTCCTCGAGACCATCGATTCACTTCCGGATGAGGGCCACGTTGTGGTCCAGGCCCCGCCGGGCACGGGTAAGACCACGCTCGTTCCGCCGGCCCTGGCCAACCAGGCGGCGGGCTGCGGCAAGGTTCTCGTCACCGCGCCGCGTCGCGTGGCGGTACGTGCGGCGGCCAACCGCCTGCAGGAGCTGTCCGGCCAGCGCATCGGCTATGCGGTACGCGGTGATTCCCGCAAGGGCCAGGACGTCGAATTCGTCACGCCCGGCGTGCTGCTGCGCCGCCTGTTGCGCGATCCGGAGCTCGAAGGAGTGGCTGCTGTTGCCATAGATGAGGTCCACGAGCGCCAGCTCGACACCGACTTGGTCCTCGGCATGTGCCTCGAATTGGCCCAGCTTCGTGAGGATTTCCGCGTCATCGCCATGTCCGCGACTGTCGACGCCCAACGCTTCTCCCAGCTCATGGGAGGCGCGCCGATTCATTCCACCGAGGCGGTGACCTACCCGCTCGATATTTCCTATGAGCCCCTGCCGGGACGCGCAGCCGGGGACCGCGAATTCTGGCGCGGCGTGGCAGGGCTTGCCGCCCAGCAGCACGAGTCCACCCTGGTCTTCGTGCCCGGCGTACGTGAGGTCAACCTGGTGTGCGAGGCACTGAACGGCCATAACGTTTTCGCGCTGCACGGCCGCCAGACCACGCAGGAGCAGGACGCCGCGCTCTACACCAGCGAACAACGCATCGTCGTGGCCACCTCCATCGCCGAGTCCTCGCTCACCGTGCCGGGCGTGCGCACCGTCATCGACGCGGGTCTTGCGCGCGTGCCCAAGCGCGATGCGCAGCGCGGGATGAGTGGGTTGGTGACGGTGTCGACGTCGAAAAGCAGCGCCGATCAACGCGCCGGCCGCGCCGGGCGTGAGGCTCCCGGCACCGTCATCCGCTGTTATTCACAGGATGACTACCAGCACTTTTCCCCGCACGTCACCCCGGAGATCCTCTCTGCGGACCTCACCCAGGCCGCGCTCTTCCTGGACTGCTGGGGCGCGGGGGACGACTTCCCGCTCCTCGATCAGCCGCCCCACGCCGCGCTTGCCGACGCCCACCGCACCCTCCGCTCCCTCAACGCCACCGAGGAGCTCGCGTTGCTACCGACGCACCCGCGGTGGGGAGCTGCCCTGCTCAAACATGGCTCCGGTGCCGCTGACACGATTGCGCGCCTCGATGATTCTGATCCCAAGCGGCTGGCCCGCCTCGTGCCCGACAAGGGCGCGGTGGACCCGGGCGTGGTCGTAGCCACCGCGTTCCCCGAGTTCGTGGCCAAGCGCGTGGACGAGAAAGAGTACCTGCTCGCGAGTGGCACGCGTGCCCGGGTCCTGGATTCCGCGAACGCAGGCCACGAGTGGCTCGCCGTCGCCGAGGTATCCCTGTCGAATGCCGGCAACGCCATCATCCGCGCGGCAGAGCCCATCGCGGAGAATGACGCCCTCGATATCGTCGGCGTTACCGAGGAGACCCGCGCCTTCCTTGAGGGCTCCAAGGTCCGCGGCGTTCGGGTGCGCGCGGCCGGCGCCATCGTGCTCTCCGAAACCCCAGTCAAGGTCTCCGGCGATGAGGCAGTGGAGGCCCTGCGCCACTCTGGCCACGGCCTCGAACTGTTTAAGTTCAGTGAGAAGGCCCAGAACCTGCGGGAACGTATGCGCCACCTGCGGGCAGCCTACGGCGATCCGTGGCCGGACGTCGATAGTGCCAGCGCCAGCCTGGAGTGGCTCGAGCCAGAACTACGTGAGCTAGCTGAGGGACGACAGCCCGATATGTACCCGGCCCTGCAACGCCTTCTGCCGTGGCCCGAAGCTGGCCGTTTAGACGAGCTCGTCCCCGAACGCCTGCCGGTACCCTCGGGCCGCGACGCGCGCATCGATTGGTCCGGCGAGCGTCCCGTAGTCTCCATCAAACTGCAGGAATGCTTCGGCCTGGCCGAATCGCCCGAATACTGTGGCCACCGCGTGCAGTTCCACCTGCTCTCCCCCGCCGGCCGCCCGCTCGCCGTCACCGATGACCTGGCTAGCTTCTGGGCTGGGCCTTATGCCGGCGTGCGCGCCGACATGCGCGGGCGCTACCCCAAACACCCGTGGCCGGAAGACCCGTGGAATGCGGTGGCAACCGCAAAGACGAAGAACCGGATGTAGGAATCAGCCCCACTGCTGCCAGGACAGGTACACGCTCATCACCACGACGAGTGCGAGAAGCGCATAGCGGATGAGCTTCGCACCGCCGCCAAGCACAGTCCGCGCGCCCAGCTGCGCGCCGATGATATTGGCCACCGCGAGGACAAGCGCCAGCGCCCACTCCACGTGGCCACCCACGATGAATACCACGAGCGCACCGACATTGGTACACGTGTTGACCACCTTCGCCATCGCCGCGGAGGTGAGGAAATTCTGGGAGAAGATAGCGGTAAAGGCCATGATGAGGAACATGCCGGTGCCGGGGCCGAAGATGCCGTCGTAGAAGGCGATGGCCGCCACAGCGCCCAGTGCTGCCCACGTGCGCCAGCCGCCGCGGATACCGTCACCGTCGCCGCTGCCGAAGTCCGGGCGAAAGGCCACAAACACGCCAACCGCCACCATGAGCACAATGATGACCGGCCGCATGACGTCTTTGTCCATAAGCGCCACCGCCGTCGCACCCAGCCCGGAGCACACCAGCGCGGTGAGCCCCATGCGGATGAGCTCACCTTTCGGCGGGCGCACCTTCTTTACCAAGGTGACGGCCGCCGACGCTGTTCCCGACACCGCCGCCACCTTGTTCGTCGCCAGCGCCGTCGCAGGTGCGAGCTGCGGTGCCACGGCCAAAATGAGCGGAATGAGCACGAGCCCGCCGCCTCCAATGACGGCGTCTACCCACCCGGCTACGGCAGCGCCAATGGTGAGAACCGCCCAACCGCTCAATCCAAAATCCATGCCCACCATTAAACTCGATTGCATGTCTGTTCGTGCGAGGTGGCTCATCGTGGCCCCGGGGTCTGCAGCTCTCGGGGCACTGTTGAGCTACCTTCACGTACCCGCAGCCTGGATTCTTGGTGCCATCGTGGTCTCGGGAGCCATGGCTTTGACGACGGGCAAGGAACTCGCCGTCAATGACCGCTTCTACGCCATGGCCCGCGGATTCATCGGAATGATGGCCGGTATTCCACTAACGTTGGTCCCTGCTTCCACGCTCATCGGCTTTGTGCCAGCTGCGGTGACGATGTCCCTTATCACCGTGCTTATCGGCGTTGCCGGCGGCGTGCTTCTACACCGCTCGCAGCCGAAGGATATCTCCTGGGAGACGGGTATCTTATCCATGCTGCCGGGCGGTGCCTCGCTCATGCCGGCACTGGCCAGCGAACTCGGGGCGGACTACCGTTATGTGGCGCTGACCCAATACCTGCGCCTTCTCGCGGTGTCGGTATCCCTCCCCTTGGTGGTCTCGTTTCTGAGCGCCCCCGCGGGCCAAGGCGTCGATATGAGTATCGACGGCGAGACGACGTGGTGGATTGTACTGCTCACCATCGCCATTGCCATCCTGGGCGAGCGCTTGGGCAAACTCGCTCGCTTACCCGCTGCTGCGGTGTTGGGCCCGCTCCTCTTAACCGTGCTGGTTACGCAGTTCCTACCAGCCGGCCACACCTTGGAGCCACTCTACGTCTTCAAAATCATGGCGTTTATGTCCATCGGCTGGGTCTGCGGTGGCGGACTGTCCGTGCCGGCACTCACGTCCTTTGCCAAGCAGCTGCCCGCCACCATCCTCTTCATCGTCGTGGTCATCGGCGTGTGCGCGCTCACCGCCCTGCCACTCACCGCGTGGCTGGGCATCACCTACTTCGAGGCATACCTCGCCACCTCGCCCGGCGCGCTGGAGACCGTCCTCGCACTTTCCGCGGAGGGCGGCGCCGGCCCCGCGGTCGTGGCCGTGCAGATTATCCGGCTCATCATCGTGCTCGTCATCGCCGGCTACCTGCCCCAGATCCTGGAGCTATTCCGCAAGCGCCGCTAGGGGAACCACCCACACCCCGTCTGGGCGTTGGAAAGCCGGCCCACTCGGAATCACAACTATCAGTGCTGCTGGTGGCGAAGAGAGTTTAGCTGCTACGTGCTTTAGATGTGCCGCCGCAGCATCAACCTCGTTGTGAGAAAGCTTCGCTTCAAACCCTACCCACGAACCGTCTCGGAGCTCCACCACTGCATCAATTTCTTCGCGCCCCTTCATATCCCTCAAGTGGAATACTCCGCGCGCACGCAGCGCCTGCGCATAAACGCGCAGATCGTGGACAAGTTGCGCCTCGAAGAGAATGCCTAGAGTCTCTAGATCCCCAAGCAGTTTGTCTGGCCCCGTTCCCAACAAAGCAGCAGCCAAACCGGGATCGGCTAAGTGACGTTTCGGCATTTGAACCATGGACGTCTTCGAACGAGTACGTGGTGACCACGCCGGCTGGTCCTCAATGAGGAAGAGGCGCGTAGCAAAATCGTGAATGACGTTCACAGTTTCTGCGGCTGGCGTCGAAGTAGCGCTACTGAGTTCTCCAATGCGTTTGCGAATCGCAGCAGCAGTAGCCGGTTGGGCAACCAGTCCGGCATAAGCATGAAGGAACGACTGAAAACGGCGCGGATCGCGTCGTGGTCCGCCGAGTTCGGGATAGTCGTGCTCACTCATTTCTGTCAGATAGGACTCCATCCCTTCCTGCGCGTCGAGCGGATCAAGGTCAAAGAACTCCGGGAAACCACCAGCAACGATCCAACGGGAATAATCAGCCACGGTGGCATCTGTCCCAGCGGTGGGTTCTTGATTGCCCGCAATGATTGAGCCCAGTGAGACGTGCTCGGCACCAAGTCCTCGCTCTGCCAAGCTCAATGTTCGCAGTTGAATGGAACGAATCCGGCCCGCACCAGAATGCCGGGTAGCATCATCATCGGGCGTGGAGGAACCTGTGAGGAGAAACTGCCCTTTGTCCTGCGAGTCATCGACTGCATGGCGCACCTCATTCCAGATAGCTGGGACAACCTGCCACTCATCAATGAGCCGCGGCCGTGCGCCTTCAAGCCCTAATGCCGGTTGCATGCGCGCAAGGTTTGCCTCTGGGGAGTCTCGGTCAAGTTGGATAACAGACTTGGCAAATTGGCGTGCCGTGGAAGTTTTTCCACTCGCGCGGGGGCCTTTAAGAAAGAGGGCACCCGAAACACGGAGCCCTCGTTCGACTTCTGCATCAACGATTCGGGGCAGGTACATACCAAGTACCTTAGCCCGAAAAATGGATAAATCACAGAGTCACTAGTGGATAAATCCAAGAGTCAGGTGTGGATAAATCCAAGATTCTGGCGCGCGACCTGGGGATTTAATCCAGAATGGTCTCGCGCAGGATCGACATTGGCACCGAGCCCATCGCTAGGGCCTGGGAGTGGAAGTCACGGACCTCCATGCCCTGCTCCACCGCAGCGTCGCGAGTCTGCTGCCACAGGCGCTGACCCAGCGCGTAAGACGGGGCCTGGCCCGGCCAGCCCAGGTAGCGTGTGACCTCAAAGGAGAGGTTGGCATCATCCATTGCGGTGTTCTCACGCATAAAGGTCTTGACATGGGACTTGTCCCAGACGCCGGACGCGGTGCAATCCGGCAGCGCCTTGCCCAGGTGGAGTCCAATGTCCACGACGACGCGGGCGGCGCGGAAACGTTGGGCGTCGAGAAGCCCCATGCGGAAGCCCGGATCATCCATGTAGCCCAGCTCCGCCATGAGCGCCTCCGCATACAAAGCCCAGCCTTCGCCGTGGCCGGAGTTCCACGTCACTGCACGGCGCCACAGGTTCAGGTCCGGCTGGGTCAGCGCGGCACCAATCTGCAGGTGGTGGCCCGGCGCACCTTCATGGTGGACGGTCGTCAGCTCCTGCCAAGTGTGGAACAGCTCCTGACCCGCGGGCACGGACCACCACATGCGGCCCGGTCGGGAGAAGTCATCGGAGGGCGAGGTGTAGAAGATGCCGCCGGTACCGGCCGGATCGATGCAGCATTCGATCTCACGCACTGCCTCCGGGATGTCGAAGGCAGTGCCGTTGAGGTCCTTGATTACGCGGTCCGCGGTGGACTGCATCCATTCCACCAGCGCGTCGGTGCCGTGCAGCTGGTAGCGCTCCTCTTCGTTGAGCTTGCGCATCGCCGCGCGGACTGTCACGTCCGAACCGTACAGCTGGTGAGCAATCTTCTCCTGCTCTGCCTTGATGGAGCGCACCTGTTCCAGGCCCCACCCATAGGCCTCATCGAGGTCCACCGCATCGCCGACGAAGAGCTTGGAGAAGCGCTCGTAGCGCTCGCGGCCCACCGCATCCTGCGACGGGGCCTGCGGCTGCAGCTCGTTGGAGAGCCAGTCGGCGAACTCGCCGAAAGCTTCCTTGGCTTTCGTGACCTCGGCAGAATCACCGTCGAGGCCGAGGTCCTCGAGCATGGAGCCGGCGTCGGCAAGCCGCTCGCTCTGCACGAATACTTCGGAAATCTGGCGCTGCGGAGCCACCATGCCTCGCGACGCCGCCTCGATGAGGGACTCCTTGTAGCCGCTTAACGACGCCGGCACCTTCGACAAGCGCGAGCGCAACATGTCCAGCTGCTCAGGCGTTTCGCGCGGCATGAGCATGAGCGTGTCGCGGATGGTCTGCACTGGGGAGGCAATGTTGTTAAGGCAACGAATGTCCTCGCCAGCATGGTGGAGGTCAAGATCCAGGCAGAGACGATCGCGCAAGACCTCAGCAGTAACGTAATCCACCTCGTCGAAGTCATCGTCATCATCAGACTCATCGGTGGTGTCATCGAGTGCATCGAGGTCCGCCAGCATCTCACGCGTACGGTCCGCTACGGCGGAGTAATACTCGGGCGAGAAATCCTCGAGCTCCCCATCGAAGCCCGGGATGCCCCATGCGGTGGCATTGGTAGGTGTGAGCTGCGCGAGGTCGTGAACGAAGTTATCGCACGACGCGTCCAGCAACGACGGCTGGCGCTCTGCGTTCTGGTCAAAACTCATAAGGGCGAAGTCTAACGAAAAACCTCTCGGTTCGGCCAACCCAGCGGCGGCTTTGTGCCAGGTTGTTAGCTAATTGTTGCCCCACTTGCTGCCGGGATTGCTCCAGGCCCCGAAAGCCTCCAATACAGCGACCGGTGTGGACTCCACCACCAGGGCATCAAGGAAACGCTGTTGGACAAAGCCCTCCTGCACCATTGCGGAGTACATGTGCACGAAAGGCTGCCAAAAGCCCTGCACATCCACTAGGCCCACAGGCCCCTCGATGTTGCCGAGCTGCTGCATGGTGAGAACCTCTGTGAGCTCCTCCAGCGTGCCCACACCGCCCGGCAGGCACACAAAAGCATCCGCGAGCTCCTCCATCCGTGTCTTGCGCTGCGCCATGGTGTCAACGACCTCGAGCTGCGTGATGTTCGGATGTGAGAGCTCGACATCAACGAGCTGCTGCGGGATAACCCCGATGACATGACCGCCAGCTGCCAGACAGGCGTCCGCGACGATGCCCATGAGACCAACGTCTCCGCCGCCGTAGACCAAGGTGAGCCCGCGGCGCGCGAGCTCCTCCCCCAGGTGGCGCGCAGCCTGCGCATAGGCCTCAGAATTTCCGGCGGCTGAGCCGCAATACACAGCAACAGAATCCATAGGTTTCACTCTATCGCAGCACCACTCCTAGACCATGATGTCTACTGGAAGCTAATTTCTATTAGACAATGCGGTCTGTTGAATTTATACTTGACGCCATGATCAAGTCTGGCCCCGTGTTCACCCGCCCTCGTACCCCTGCGGCGAAGTGCCTCCACATCATTCGACTCAACCCCGTCGTTACCCGCAGTGAGCTGGTAGAAGCCACCGGGCTATCCCAGCCCACCATTACCCGCGCCACCGCTGCGCTGTTGGGTGCCGGACTGATTCGCGAGCGCACCGACCTGACCCAGTCCCGCGGCCGTGGCCGGCCTACCGTTCCGTTGGAGGTCGCGGATAATGACTGGATGCTGGCCGGCATCGCGGTGGGTACTGCGTTCACGCGCATCGCGTTCTTCGATACCAAGGGCCGCACGCTCTGCGAGGAAGATGTGGCAACGCCCGTGTTCCGTTTGAGTGAGGGCGACATTATCGAGCACATCATCGCTGGTATGAACCGTCTGATGACGGGCCTCGACCGCCGTTTGGTCTCCGTGGGTGTGACCACGTCCGGCAGCGTCGATGAATCCGGCCGAGTGACGGCCCACAACCTGGGCTGGGAGCGCATGGATATTGCTAGCCGCCTGCAGTACCAGTTCGGTGTGCCGGTAGTTGTCTCCTCCGTCATTCCTGCCATCCTCGGCTCGGAGACGCAGTCCACGGAACTCGGTGCGGAGAAACCCGTCATGGTGCTCTACGCGGATGACTCGGTCGGCGCGGCGCTGACCGTGCACGATGAGATTGCTCCGCTGGAGCTTACCGCCCCGGATTCCCTGGCCACCCAGGCCGTGTTGGCGGCCGCAGGTGCGGAATCCCTTCCGGATGCCGTGCAGGACCCATCTGCGCGTGCGCTTCTCGACGACCGCGCCCGCTCCCTCGGCGCCATCGCCGCCGACCTCGTGGCTAAGCACGCACCGGATACCCTCGTCGTAGCCGGTGGCGCTTTCTCCGACGACCCGGCCGCTCCGAAGCTTTTTGCGTCTGCGGTGCGCCAGAACACCGACCAAGCGGTGGAGCTGCGCATGATTCCGTCGCATTCCGAGATTGTCCGCGCCTGCACCCGCGCCGTCGCCCTTGACCCGCTGCTGCGCGTACCGCTTGAGCTGGGCCGCGAGGCAAAGGCCGCCTAGAGTTTCTCGTCTCCGGTTGCGGGGTTGGTTGGGGTGTTTTAGGGTTCTGGGTCATGGGGGATTTAGAAACCTATTTCTCCTACCGCAACTCGGGGATCACACTGGTAAAGCAAGCGGTAGGAGGCGAGAAACGTTTACGCGCACTCGGCGCTGCACCTGCCGATGCCGCCGAACTGGCACGCTTAAACCACATCTACTTCGGCACCACCAAGTTCACGGGTAAGCAACGCACTGCCCGTAGCCGAGCCGCCGAACAAGGCCATGATCTGGCCACGCTGAGCCTTATTGAGTCCTACACGAAGAAGCTGAAAAACCAGCTGCATGCCTGGAACCTGCGTGTAAAGCTTGCCGGCACACCCGCTCACAGCATCCCAGCCGTGGCGGCCAAACGGCTCAAAGAGCTCAAGCCCAAACGTATCCCCACCCCGGGGGTGCGCATGACGTATCGTGCTGATGGGCCTCACTCGCTGACCATTACTGATGATCCCATGACCGTTACCGAGATGCGTGGCGTGCTGGAATCCATCAATAAGGACAACCTGCTCGACGCCTCCCGGCACGTTTTCTTCAATAAATCCCACGGCGGTACCAAACCCGCCGTATTCACCAGCGTGGTGGTGACCTTGGATAAGCTCGACAAGATTGTTAGCGGCGACGGTGACGACATCGTGCTTGAGCTAACTAATGGCGGCCGGATGACCGGCACGCAGTTCTTGAACTACAAGTTTGCTGAGATCGGCTACGTCACCCTCATCCACCCCACGATTGGGCCGGTGTGGCTGCACCGTATGAAACGCTTGGCTGGGTTTGAGCAGCGCATGATGGCCAGTGCCGAGCATCCCACCTGTGCCAGGAAGGGGTGTAATAAACCTGCTGATTATGCCCAGGTGCATCACCTGGTGCCGTGGAAGGCCGGTGG
>NZ_KV810468.1 GCF_001812805.1 Corynebacterium sp. HMSC078H07
CGTGCACGCTGACCCCAATCTGAGTGTTCCCGATACTGCCCAGGAGCAGCGAGCCCATATGACTACTTGTTCAAGCCGGTTAGAATCCAAGCACTACCCGGATTATCCAGAGAAAAACTGAGAGCAACTGTCGTTGACTCCATGATTAAAGAAGACGGACTTGATGGAGAACACAGATCAAGAGCCTGTCGAGAGAACTTCACCCATTTCTCGCTGTCGCCCTTTCCTCTAAGAAAGAGGAAGTTTTCTCGATCGGAGAAGCCGTGTTCTGGAACAGGGGGATCATCAGCCATGAGTGTTTCTTTGACTGTTTGATACGGAGTGTATGGGCACACGAGCGAAAACTCAGTCCACTCTGGTCCGTAGAGTTCCTCCAGTGTGATGGACTCAGTAACGGGGATCGCATGTCCCGATCGTCCTAGGGACGCGAGATGAGAAGCCAATGGGTCATCAAAACTACAAGAGGAGAGTAATAGGGAGACAATACTAGTGAACCCTATCCGTGCCATCATGCGTCTCATTAACATAACCGCCTTCTCGTGCCTATCCTAGGAAAGTGTAGATAGCAGTCCAATGCTAGCCCAGAGGGCGCAC
>NZ_KV810469.1 GCF_001812805.1 Corynebacterium sp. HMSC078H07
GTACTAATAGACCAAAACAAACACACCAAACCCACACAGAAGGGTTTGGAGAAACAACACAAACAAAAATTAAGCAACAAAAGTTGTCACTGTCGCTCGCGTCCACTACACAGTATCTGACACAACACACACGACCAGGCACACACAATGCCTCGTGTGTTTGTCGGTGGCCTATAGCAGCAGGGAAACGCCCGGACCCATTCCGAACCCGGAAGCTAAGCCTGCTAACGCTGATGGTACTGCAACCGGGAGGTTGTGGGAGAGTAAGAAACCGCCGACACCAAACAACAACAAACAACTCAATACAACCTAAGAAGGGAAGGGATCCTAGACAACACAACGTCCAGGACCCCTTCCCTTTCGCTTTATCAACGTCTGGACACATGCTGATTGCCCTATTAACCAAAGGCGGGACGTTGGCAGTCCGGGCGCATTCCCGGGAGAATCTCTAGAGCTCGGCAAATAGATACCCGCCAACCCAAGAGCTTTGGGCTGGCAGGCTTTTTATATTGAGCCGAAAGCTGGCGAAAGAGCTTTAGCCCTTAACCCTTCTTGCATCCGCAGGTGTCATGCCAACCGTACTGAGGAATACCGAGGAAGGGCCTGATCCCGGCCGAGCTCCCTGCCCAATGAGGTTTCCTGCCTTGTCAGGACATCTTGCCCGGTGATGCTTCGGACCAGGTTAGACGTCCTGCAGGGTGCTGGCGACCTTACTCAACACCTCGGCGAACCTGTCGGGGCATGACACCATGGGCCAATGCCCGCTGTCGAGGTCGGTCAGCTCGACCCGCTGAGCAGCCGCAAGCTCGGGAGCTTCCCCGCCCTCGATCGCATCGCGGGCATCCTGGGGAGAGAACTCCGGACAGATCACCGTCACCGGGAGTCCAAAGCGCTCCTCATGGTCCAACGAGACCGTGGCTCGGCTCACGCCTTGAGGCACACCCACCATGCGCTGCTCGGTCACGCGCTTCTGCTGTGCCGACAGGTCCGCTGAATCAGGCCCCTCAAACTTCTCCCAGCCCGGGAACCGCATCCACCCGTCTTCGGGCTCAAAGAAATCGGCGTACGTCGCTCCATCAGCCTCGGGGAATCCCCCCACGAACACCACCCCAGCCACCTGATCAGCCACCCGATCAGCCGCCATCCACGCCAGCGTTGCGGCCGCCGAATGCCCCACCACCAATGGGCGATCCACACTCGTGACCGCCGACGTCACCGCCTCCAGTTGGTCCTCCAACGTCGCTGCAGCATCATCATCACCTTGACCAGGAAGGGACACCGCAATGCCTCGATGTCCTGGACCTGACCCCTGTTTGGTAGACACCTGATATCCAGCCCGGTTGGGTTGGGAAGAAAGGTAATCTACCACCATGCCTAGGTACTCCGAACAGTTCAAACGTGATGCTGTGGCCCTCTACGAAAACAATGAGGACCTCTCACTTCACGCGGCTTCAGCAGAGCTTGGAGTCAATCGATCCTCACTTTATTCCTGGCTTAAGCAGTACGGCACCGGTAAACGCGCTCGCACGAAGACCCTGCGTGACAAGGCTCAGGCGACCACTGATTCTGAGCGGATCCGTCAGCTAGAAAAAGAAGTCTCTAAGCTGCGCGAAG
>NZ_KV810470.1:0-39279 GCF_001812805.1 Corynebacterium sp. HMSC078H07
GCGGTAGTGGAAGTAGGTTTCTAATACCCCCATGGCCACGAAGCTTAAAACAGGCCCAAAGGCCCCGCAACCGGAGTAGCGAAAAGCTTCCCAAAGCTCCTCGGGTGTGAATTGAGTAATGCTACATTCTAAAAAGTGTTGTAACACACATCTCAGTGTTGCTCTGACAGAAGGAATCTCATGCGCACATCTCGCACTCTCCGAACCGCTACCGCACTGTTGGGAGCAGTGGCACTCACTGTGCCACTGGCCGCGTGTGGCGGAAGCTCTACCGAGGCTGCCGGTGGCGATGCCATCGTCCGCGTCCCCGGTACCGAGCCCCAGCAGGGGCTTATCCCTGCTATGACGAATGAGAACGGCGGCGGGCGCGTCGTCGATATGCTTTACTCGGGCCTCATCTATTACGACGCTGACGGTGAAGTCCACAATGAGATGGCGGAGTCCATTGATAAGGAAGGCGAGAAGACCTACAAGGTCACCCTCAAGCCGGACATTACCTTCTCTGACGGCACGCCGGTGACGGCCGCGACATTCGTCGATACGTGGAACTATGCGGTGGCGAACGAGCAGCTCAACGAGAGCTTCTTTTCCTCCATCAAGGGCTACGGCGAAGGTGTGGAGGAGATGGAGGGTCTCAAGGTCCTCGATGACCGCACCTTCACCATCGAGCTGACACAGCCGGAGAGTGACTTCCCGTCGCGTCTGGGCTATAACGCCTACTTCCCGCTGCCGCCGGAAGCGCTCGAGGATCCGCAGGGCTTTGGTGAGAACCCAGTGTCTAATGGCCCGTACCGGCTCAAGGAATGGAACCACAACCAGAACATTGTTCTGGAGCCGAATCCGGAATACGGCGGGGAGCGCACGCCGAAGAACGATGGCCTCGAGTTCGTCTTCTACGCCGACAGCGGTGCCTCCTACATGGACCTGCTCTCCAATAACCTCGATGTGTTGGAGGCAATCCCGTCTTCGGCATTCGGCAATTACGAGCAGGACTTGGGCGAGCGCCAGGAAACGAAGCCGGCTGCTACTTACCTAGAGATGTCCATCCACGTGGACACCCCGCACTTCAGTGGCGAGGAAGGCGCTTTGCGTCGCCGTGCGGTGTCGATGGCTATCAACCGCGAGGAAATCGCGAAGACCATCTTCCACGGCACCCGCACACCAGCCCGCGAGTTCACGTCGCCAGTGCTCACCGGCTATAGCGACAGCCTGCCAGGCTCGGAGAATCTGGACTTTAACCCCGAGGAAGCCAAGAAGCTGTGGGCCGAGGCCGACAAGAAGTACGGCGCCTTCGAAGACACCTTCCCCATCAACTACAACACCGATGGTGATAACAAGGATTGGGCCGATGCCGTGGCCAATAGCATCAGCAATACCTTGGGTATCCGAGCCGTGGGTAACCCTTATCCGGACTTTAAGTCCTTCCGTGAGGCCTACCGTGCTGAACGCATGGACGGTGCCTACCGCACCGCGTGGTTCGCGGACTATCCGTCGATGGGCAACTTCCTCGGCCCGAACTTCACCACGGGCGTGGCCTCCAATGACTCGAAGTACTCCAACCCGGAGTTCGATGAGCTCATCGTCAAAGCCAATGGCGCTAATTCCCCGGAGGAAGCCGCCAAGCTCTATAACCAGGCCCAGGAGTTGCTCCTGCGTGACCTTCCTGCCATTCCGCTCTTCTACCCGAACGTCGTCGGCGGATGGTCGGAGAACGTCAGCAACGTGACCTTCAACTGGAAGTCCCTGCCGGTTTACTACGAGATCGAGAAAACAGCTCAGTAATCATCGTCTACAGTACGGAGGTATGACCTCCGTACTTTTTCTCTGCAACACCAACCGTGGCAAGTCTCAGATGGCTGCCGCTCTAGCCAAGAAGCACGCGCCGGATTGGGAGATTTATTCTGCTGGCGTGCAAACCACCGAGCAGCACCGTGAGCAGGGCGTGAATGCCGAGGCGCGGGCCTCTCTGACAAAGGTCGGCGCGGACATGTCAGGAACGCCGACGCTGCTTGATGCCGAACTCGCGTCTTCGGTGGATCACGTCATCATCGTCGGTGATGCCGACTATGACGGAGTGGCTGAGCGTTGGGAGATTGAGGACCCGTCCGTGCGTGGCCTAGAGGGAGATGAGCGTATGGATGCGCTGCGCGATGACATTGATGCTCGCGTAAGAGCTTTCCTTGATGCTCACGCGTAGGACTGAAAACTGAAACTGCCTGATCTGCCAAAAGTAGGGGCTGGAATTCGATCCCAGCGGTGATCTTTGGCGGATCGGGCAGTTGTGTCTCTCAGGCCTTGCTTGCGATGAGCGTGAGCACGCGCCGAGCCAGGCTCGGCGCCTAGGCCACTCAGCTTAGCCGCGGAAGGCATACCACTGCACCGAGTTGGCCGGCAGGTGCAGCTGTACGTGGTTGCCTTCGGAGCGCACGCGGTGGGCAAGGTCGTTGCCAGCGCCCTGGTAGACGGCGTCGTCGGTGTTGATGACTAGCTCCCACTCGCCATCGCGCGGCACCCAGAGGTCATAGTTGGGTACCGAGCTGCCGGAGAGGTTGCACACCGCGAGAAGGGCGGAGCCGTCCTTGCCGTAGCGCACATAGCCCAACATGTTGTTGTTGGAGTCATCCGCCTTGACCCATTGGAATCCGTCCTGAGTGTAATCCTGCGACCACAGCGCTGGGTGTTGCTTGTACACCACGTTGAGATCACGCACGAGGCGCTTGATGCCGTGGTGCCACTCATTGCCCCAGCCTTCCAGGTTGGACCAGTCCACGGAGTTGCCCTCAGACCACTCGGTGGTTTGGCCGAACTCCTGTCCCATGAACATCAGCTGCTTGCCGGGGTGGGAGAACATGTAGCCGTAGAGGGCACGCAGGCCAGCGGCCTTATTCCAGTCATCGCCCGGCATACGCTCCCACAGGGAGCCCTTGCCGTGGACAACCTCATCGTGGCTAAACGGCAGCACGTAGCGCTCGGAGTAGGCGTAGACCATGGAGAAGGTCAGCTCACCGTGGTGGTAGCGGCGGTGGATGGGCTCGTGCTTGAAGTACTCCAAGGTGTCGTTCATCCAGCCCATGTTCCACTTCAGGTTAAAGCCAAGGCCACCCTCATGAGTCGGTGCGGTAACACCTGGCCAGGAGGTGGATTCCTCCGCAATGGTGAGCACGCCCGGGTGGGTTCGGTTGAGGGTAGCGTTGGTTTCCTGGAGGAATTGGACCGCTTCAAGGTTCTCGCGGCCGCCGTAGATGTTGGGCAGCCATTCATCGCGGGAGTAGTCCAAATAGAGCATGGAAGCTACCGCGTCGACACGCAGGCCGTCGATGTGGAATTCCTCCGCCCAGTAAAGCGCATTGGCCACGAGGAAGTTGCGGACCTCGTTGCGGCCGAAGTCGAAGACGTAGGTGCCCCAGTCTGCCTGCTCGCCGCGGCGTGGGTCGGGGTGCTCGTAGAGCGCCTGGCCGTCGAAGCGGCCGAGTGCCCATTCATCCTTGGGGAAGTGGGCGGGGACCCAGTCGATGATGACGCCGATGCCGGCCGTGTGCAGGTCATTGATGAGCGCGCGCAGCTCGTCCGGGGAGCCCCAGCGGGCAGACGGAGCGTAGTAGCCCGACACCTGGTATCCCCAGGAACCGCCGAAGGGGTGCTCGGCCACGGGCAGCATTTCCACGTGGGTAAAGCCGTGCTCGAGAAGATAGGGGATGAGTTCCTCGCGCAGGGTGGTGTAGTTGGCGCCGATCTTCCAAGAGCCGACGTGCAGCTCGTAGACGCTCATGGGCACATCGAGGTCATCGTTGCGCTGGGCCATCCACTCGTCATCGGACCATGCAAACTCGGACTTCGTTACGACGGAAGCCGTCTCCGGCGGGGCAATGGTGCGCTTGGCCAGGGGATCGGCCTTATCGATGCGCGGCGAATTCTTGCCATGTACGGCGAACTTATAGCGCTCGCCTTCACCGACGCCCGGGATAAAGACCTCCCAGATACCGGTGGAGCCCAGGCTACGCATGGGGAATTGGGTAGGGTTCCAGCCGCAGAAGTCACCGACAACGGCAACACCTTCCGCATTCGGGGCCCACACGGCAAAAGCAGTACCGGTGACCGTACCCATGTCGGTGGTGTAGGTCTTGAGGTTGGCGCCGAGGACGTCCCACAGACGCTCATGGCGGCCCTCACCAATGAGGTGCTGGTCCAAGGTTCCCAGGGTGGGCAGGAAGTGGTAGCCATCGGCCACCTCAACAGCGGGCTGACCAGGGTAGGTAATGCGCAGGCGGTAGTCGGATTCAACCGCCAGCGGGGCCTCCCAGATGTCATCGCCGACCTGGGTCATGGCGATGGTCTCCGTCGCGGTGACGAGCTCGACGGCTTCGGCACCGGGGCGGCGGGTGCGGACGGTTCCTTGATGCCACCCATAAAAATCATGGGGAGCATGGTGGCGGCAGGAATTGAGACGTTCACGATCGGTGGCCGGGATGTTCATAATGACCAAATTACCTAACTCTCGTCACCCGCGCGGGCCAAAAGACAACTAGGGGCGGTAGTCCTCCACACGGCGCCAGGCCAGCTGCTCCTGCAGGTCATGGTCGGCAGGAGGCAGGATGAAGACATGGGCGACGTCGCGAAGCGGCTCGAGGCGCACAAAGTTGCGGTCGGACCACTCGTAGGCCGAGCCACTAATGGCATCCTGGACAGTGAAGTGGTCACCCGGGTGGCGGCCCACGGCCTTGAGATCCAGGTAGACCGTGGCCTCCTGAGCATTGCGCGGATCGAGATTCACCACGACCAAAACCACGTTACCGGTCGCGGCATCCGCCTTGGAGTAGGCGATGATGGCCTCGTTATCTGTGTTGTGGAAGCGCAGCGTACGCAGCTGCTGCAGTGCCGGATTCTCACGGCGGATGAGGTTGAGCAGGCGGATATAGGATTCCAGGGAGTCACCGGACTTGATGGCTGCCTGGAAGTCACGGGGTCGCAGCTCGTACTTCTCCGAGTCGAGATATTCCTCGCTGCCCGGCTTCACGGCTTGGTGCTCGTAGAGCTCGAAACCGGAATAGACACCCCACAGCGGGGAAAGCGTGGCTGCCAACGTAGCGCGGATGGCAAACATGGCGCGCCCGCCGGTCTGGAGAGACTCGTGGAGAATGTCCGGGGTATTGACAAAGAGGTTGGGGCGGCAAATATCGGCCTGTTCCACGTGCATCTCCGCGAACTTCGTCAGGTCATACTTGGAGGTCTGCCACGTGAAGTAGGTGTAGGACTGCGTAAAGCCGGCCTTAGCCAAACCGAAGAGGCGTGGGGCGCGGGTAAAGGCCTCGGAAAGGAAGATGACCTCCGGGTGGGTCACATGCACCTTGGAAATAAGCCAGTTCCAGAAGTTGGTGGGCTTGGTATGTGGGTTGTCCACGCGGAAGGTGGTGACACCGGCTTCGACCCAAATCATGACGATGCGATAAATCTCCGCGTAGATGGCGTCCGGGTCGTTATCGAAGTTCAGCGGGTAGATGTCCTGGTATTTCTTGGGTGGGTTTTCGGCGTAGGCAATGGTGCCGTCGGCAAGCACGGTGAAAAACTCCGGATTGCTCTTCGCCCACGGGTGATCCGGGGAGGCCTGGAGCGCCAGGTCGAGGGCGACTTCGAGGCCCAATTCCTCGGCCTTCTTCACCAAGGCCTTGAAGTCCTCCATCGTGCCCAGTTCCGGGTGAGTGGTGGAATGATCCTGGATGGCCCACGGTGAGCCGACATCGCCGGGCTCAGCCACAACGGAGTTGTTCTTGCCCTTGCGGTGCACCTTGCCAATGGGGTGAATCGGCGGGAAGTACACGGTGTCAAAACCCATGGCTGCCACGCGCTCGAGTGCCCGAGCGGTGGTCTCAAAGGTGCCGTGCACCGGGTTGCCCTCGGCGTCCCACCCACCCGTGGAGCGCGGGAAGAGCTCATACCAAGAGTTAAACAGCGCATCGCGGCGCTCCACGAGGACTTCGTGGATGTCACCTTCCACGAGGAGGTGGCGCAGTGGGTGGTGGTGCAGAATCTCAGCGACCTCATCAGAAAGCGCGGTACGCACGCGCTTATCGACGTCCCCCTGCTCGTCCCGCAGCGCCTTCGATGCCTTAAACAGCAGCTCAGCCTTCTCGCTCGGGCTTTGAAGTGCGGCTTCTTCGAAGAGCTCCGCGCCATGGAGAAGATCGTTGTTGAGCTCGCGAGCCGATTGGCCGGCTTCCATCTTCTTGGTGACGGCATTGCGCCACGTGGCCATGGGATCAGACCAGGCATCGACGCGGAAGAACCAGCGGCCCGGGGTAGCAGGGGTAAAGACACCATGGACGCGATCCTGGTTATCCGGATCCACTGTCATTGTGACGGAGGAGGTGGAGGGGGATTCGGTGTTCCATACCGACAGGGTTGCGGCAACGGCGTCGTGGCCCTCGCGCCATACCAATGCGGTGACGGGGATAACCTCGCCGACTACGGCTTTCGAGGCTACGTTTCCAGAAAGAGAAGGGCGGACATCGTCGATACCAAGGCGTTGAGTCATGCCCATAGAATAATGCAGCTGTGCCAGTTTCACCGGGGAAGACTGTGTCAGTTACACCGGCGACGGAAAATATCGGCCACAATGGGGGATTGTGAACACTCCTGAGCAAACTGGCGATATGAACCTAGAGAACCAGCCCACCGATGAGGACTGGCTCATCGATTTCCGCGGCGTCGAGCTGCGCCGAGGCGGCAATACCCTCGTCGGCCCCGTTGACTGGCAGGTTGAGCTCGATGAGCGGTGGGTCATCATCGGGCCCAATGGCGCGGGCAAGACCTCGCTCGTGCGCATGGCCGCTGCTGAGGAATTCCCGTCTGCGGGCGTGGCCTACCTCATGGGCGAGCGCATCGGCAAGACCGATATGCGCGATCTCCGCGCGGCTATCGGCATTTCCTCAGCCGCCGTGCAGCACCGCATTCCCGATGGCGAACGCGTCGATGACCTCGTGGTGTCCGCCGGCTATGCTGTCCTGGGCCGCTGGCGCGAGAACTACCAGGACATGGACTTCTCCCGGGCCGATGACATCTTGGCCCAGGTCGGAGCTTCCCACCTGTCCAAGCGGACGTGGGGAACGCTGTCCGAAGGCGAGAAGAAGCGCGTCATCTTAGCCCGCGCGCTCATGTCTAACCCAGAGCTTCTCATTCTGGATGAACCTTCCGCCGGGATGGACTTGGGTGGCCGCGAGGACCTCGTGGGTTATCTGGGTGACTTGGCCCTAGACCCGGATGCCCCTGCCATCGTCATGATTACTCACCACGTCGAGGAAATCCCTTACGGGTTTACGCATGCGATGATCCTGGATGAGGGTAGAGTCGTGGCCAAAGGGCTCATCAATACGGTGCTCACATCGGAGAACCTCTCCACGGCC
Source organism: Corynebacterium sp. HMSC078H07 (assembly GCF_001812805.1). Classification (GTDB taxonomy): domain Bacteria; phylum Actinomycetota; class Actinomycetes; order Mycobacteriales; family Mycobacteriaceae; genus Corynebacterium. The sequence continues at coordinate 7,398 of NZ_KV810470.1, forward strand.
TTCCACCAGCCCATCCAGGTGGACCGAATCGGGGAGAGGTACTTCGCCCGCCGTATTCGATAAGCCACCCAAGCCCTTGACAGCAGCCCTTGATAGCGCGTGCGCGATATCAATAACACGGAAAGTTGCATGAGCCAGCCCGATCACGACGCCCTGGATGCCATCGATAGTGGCGACACCACCGGCTTCAACGGCGCGCGCTTGGCCGCAACCGTCCTCCTTCTTCGCGATAGCCCCGACGGCATCCAGGTGTGGATTCAAGAACGCGTCCACACCATGCGCAATTACCCCGGGCACGTCGTCTTTCCCGGCGGGGGAGTAGACCCCCGCGATTTCCCACCCCGCTCCTGGGATTCCGGCGAGCTATGGGCTGGGCGCTCGGTAGTCTCCATAGCGCGGCGCATGGGCGTAACGAAGTACAAAGCCCATGCCCTCGTCTTCGCCGCCGCACGCGAGCTCTTCGAAGAATCCGGCACGCTGCTTGCCATCCGTGACGACGGCATCGTCTCCGATGCTTCCCGCTATCACCGCGAACGCGAACTGCTGGAAACTCACGCCATCTCGTTTACAGAGTTCCTCTCCCACAACGGAATGCGCGTCGATGCCGACATGCTCCTGCCGTGGTCGCGCTGGGCAGGGGAAGTTAAGAACCAGTGGTTCGACACGTTCTTCTTCATTGGCGTGTTGCCAGAAGGCCAAGAACCCGATGGCGATACCGGTGAGGCCGACGATGCCGGATGGTTCGACCCACAGCTCGTCCTCGACGGCTGGCGCGCCGGGCTCGTTCGCCTCGCTATTCCCACCTGGGCGCAGCTCAAGCGCCTAGCTTCTTACCGAAGCGTGCAGGAGGTCATGGATGACGCCTCTTTCTCCGACCTGCGCCCCATCATCGGTGACCCCGAAGACGATGAACGCTACCGCGAATTCTTCACCACCTTTCCCGTAAACCGCATCTAGACCGGCTTTGAGAACAATCCTTAAGAACGCACCATGAGCTACACCCTGGACGAAGTTTCCTTCCTTAGTGAGAACGCATCCGTCATCGACGCCGCTGAAGCAGACCTGGAGGGGACGAAGAAGGGGCAGTTGAGGGACGTCGCCAAGCTCCAGGCCCAGTTTGGGGACTATGGGCGCGCCGTGGCCGAGCTGCTCCAAGCTCGGCGCTCCGGCAAGCTGCCACAGGATTGGCTCATGGACCATGATTCAGCACAACAGGCCACGGCGCCGGCAGTCGCTGAGTACCGCGCGCAGTTCCTTAAAGCACGCGGCGTCGACCTCGTCCACGACCTCACCTGCTCCATCGGCACAGAGGGGCAGGCCTATGCGCCCGGCACATATGTGGGCAGCGACCTCGACGCCTCCCGCGTGGCCATGGCGCAACACAACATTGAGCACCCGGTCTTCCGTGCCGACGCGCTCACCACCACAACCACCGCCCGAGTCTGCATCGCCGACCCCGCCCGGCGCCAAGGTGGCAATCGCATCACCCGCTTAGATCAACTGCTACCGCCGCCGGCTGACCTGCTGTCGACCCACGGCGAGATGGCTATCAAATGCGCACCCGGCATCGACCACTCCGAATGGGAAGGTCTAGCCTGCGTGGTCAGCCTCGACGGCGGGGTCAAAGAGACCTGCCTATATACGCAGGGACTTGGAACGGGGAAGAGAGCGGTCATCCTCAACGCAACGCCCGAAGGACTGCACACCGACATCATCGACGATGACCTCGACGAAGACGAGCTTCCCGACGCCGGCCCCATCGGCCGCTTCCTCATCGACCCCGACGGTGCCATCGTGCGCGCCGGGCTGGTGCGCCACTACGCCGCGCGCGAAGACCTGCACCAGATCGATCCGCGCATTGCCTACCTCACCGGCGAGCGCCTGCCGGAGGGTACCTCGGGATTTGAATTCATCGAGATGGTGCCCATGAGGAAGCTCAAGGCGGCCATGGCCGCACACGATGTGGGCTCCCTGGAGATCTTGGTACGCGGGCAAGATGTGGACCCGGACCAGCTGCGCAAGAAGCTCAAGCTCAAGGGCTCGACGGCCAAGACGCTCGTGGTCACCCGCATTGGGGCCAAGGGAGTCGCGGTGCTGTGCGGACCGCGAGTAGTATCGACCGAAGGTAATTACGCACCCTAATAGTTTCAAAATTTACGGAAGGGGAAGTGCCCACATGCCAGTCATTGTGGCTCTGGTTAAGCACGTACCGGATACGTGGTCAACGAAGACCCTCGAGGCGGACCACACCTTGGACCGCACCTCGGTGGATAACGTCATCGACGAGGTCAACGAGTATTCCGTCGAACAGGCCCTGCGTCTGCGCGACGACAATGCCGATGCCGGCTATGAGGTCGTCGCACTCACCATGGGCCCGGCTGCTGCCGATGAGGCTCTGCGCAAGGCCCTGGCCATGGGCGCGGACCACGCCGTGCACGTGACGGACGACGCCCTCGCCGGCGCCGACGCCCTGGCTACCGCCTGGGTTCTCAACGCCGCCATCAACAAGGTGGGAGAGAAGTTCGGTGAGGTCCAGGTCATCACCTTGGGCAACAACTCCTCCGACGCCTCCACTGGCCTTGTTGCTGGCCTCCTGGCCGAGTACCGCCAGCTGCCCGCGCTCACGGAGCTCAAGGCCGCCTCCCTGGCCGGCGCCACCGCCACCGGCACCCGCGAGGATGCCCACGGCCACTGGGAGCTTGAGGCCAACCTGCCGGCCATCCTGTCCTTTACCGATAAAGCCGATAAGCCGCGTTTCCCCAACTTCAAAGGCCTGATGGCCGCTAAGAAGGCTGAGGTCACCACGCTCGCCGTAGCGGACCTGGGCATCGACGGCGTGCCGTCCACCACCACGGTTACCGCCTCCGCACAGCGCCCGGCCCGCACCGCCGGTGAAGTCATTACAGACCCGGATCCGGCGGTGGTTGCTGCCAAGGTCGCGGACTTCCTGGCCGCCAAGAATCTCATCGAGGGTTAAAGGAGAAAACACATGTCTCACGTTTATGTCCTAGTTGAGCACGAAGCAGACCAGCTGAGCCCCGTTACCGGCGAGCTCATCACTGCCGCGCGCGCACTCGGTACCGTCTCCGCTGTCGTCGTGGCCAAGGATGCCGCTACTGCCGCTTCCTTCGACGCCGAATTGGGCAACTTGGGCGCCGCCCAGGTGGTCCAGGCCACCGCCGCGGATTATGAGCAGCGCATCGTCACTCCGGAGGTCGATGCCCTCCACGCCTTGGCCGCCAATAACCCGGCGCCCATCGTGCTGGCCGCCACCCCGACCAACAACGAGATCGCCGGCCGCCTCGCTGCGCGCCTGGGCTCGGGTGCTCTGGTCAACGTTGACGGCATCAATGCCGACGGCAGCGCACACCACACCATTTTCGGTGGCTCCTACGAGACCTCCTCCACGGCCACCGGCTCCGTGGTCTACACCCTGCGCCCAGGCTCCGTGGTTGCCGAGCCGCAGCCGGTCACCGCAGCACCCGCGCCCTTCGAGCTGCCTGCCGCCACCGCGAAGGATGTCACCGTCACCTCCTTCACCCCGGCGGAGAAGACCGCCCGTCCGGAGCTAACCTCGGCCAAGGTCGTCGTGGCCGGTGGCCGCGGCGTGGGCGATAAGTTCGCCGACGTGGTGGAGCCGCTTGCCGACGCCCTCGGTGCCGCCGTCGGCGCCACCCGCGACGCTGTGGACGAAGGTTTCTACGACCCTGCTTTCCAGATTGGTCAGACCGGCGCGACCGTCTCCCCGAAGCTCTACATCGGCCTGGGCATTTCCGGTGCTATTCAGCACACCTCCGGCATGCAGACCTCGGAGACCATCGTGGTGGTCAACCAGGACCAGGACGAGCCCTTCTTCCAGATCGCTGACTTGGGCGTGGTGGGTGACCTCCACGAGATCGCCCCGGCTCTGGCCAAGGAGCTCGAGGCCCGCAAGGGGGCCGGCAACTAATGCCGCTCTACCTCGATTACGCAGCCACCCAACCCATGCGCCAAAGCGCCATCGACGCGTGGACTACAGCAGCTAGCTCCCTCAACCCGGGCGCGTCCTATGCCTCAGGCCGCAAAGCGCGCTCCGTGCTTGACGACGCCCGCGAAACCGTCGCCGAGCTGCTCGGCTGCGAACCCATCGAGGTCATTTTCACCTCCTCCGGCACGGAGGCGGACAACATCGCCATCCAAGGCCTTTTCCGCGCTGCGCAGTCGGCTTCGCCCGAAGCCGCGCAGCGCATCGTTTCGACCCCCATCGAGCACCCTGCCGTGCTCGAGACCGTGGAGAGGCTCCACGCTGAGCACGGCGCCACCGTTGACCTGCTCCCAGTCGATTCCACCGGTCACGTCAGCGATTTAAGCGCCCTGGATACACCGGCCGCGGTGGCCACCTGCATGTGGGCCAACAACGAGACCGGCGCCATCCAGCCGGTCGCGGACATTACCCAGCGCGCCGCTGCGCAGAATACCCCAGTGCACATCGACGCCGTGCAGGTCGCCGGCAAACTGCCCATCAACTTCCACGAGCTGGGTGCTACCACACTCGCAGCCAGCGCCCACAAGTTCGGCGGGCCCCGCGGCATCGGCCTGCTGCTCGCACGCCGTACCCCCGCCCCTCAACCCATCGCGTTTGGTGGCGGCCAAGAGCGTGGCATCCGCCCCGGCACCGTCGACGTAGCTAGTGCGAGTGCGCTCGCCGCAGCTCTGCGTGAGTCCGTCGCGGAAATGGAGCAGGAGGACACCCGCCTGACTGCACTCCGCGACAAGCTTCAGGCTGGCATCGAATCCAGCATCGACAACGTCATCATCAACTCTGCCGAGCCCACCCTGGCCTCCCACCTGCACGTGTCCTTCCCCGGAACGGACGGCGATAGCCTCATCATGCTGCTTGATGCTGCCGGCATCGAAGCCTCCGCTGGCTCCGCCTGCCACGCCGGTGTCAACCGCATGTCCCACGTGTTGGAGGCCATGGGCATCGACGAGGAACATGGCCGCGGCAGCCTGCGCTTTAGCCTGGGACGAATGACCACTGAAGAGGACATCGACGTGGTTATCAACGAATTACCGGAGATTATCCGTCGCGCGCGGTCGGTATAGGAGAAAACGACCAAAAACGTGCCGCTGTTCAGACACGTGCCGTAATCTACGGCGTTGTGCCACAGAGCCACTAACCCATCAGGCACAATGTTGTCATGTCGAAGTTCTCTGAGGTCCTAGAACAGCTGCGTGAAAACCAACCAAAGGCTAAATATGGCATTGCCTTTGAGAAGCTGATGGTCAACTATTTCAAGACCGACCCGACCTTGAAGAACCAATTCGATGAGGTCTGCCGCTGGACGGATTGGCGCTACAACGGCGGCAAGGCGGATACCGGCATTGACCTGGTAGCTCGCCGCGTGGATGACGGCACGTGGACTGCCATCCAGTGCAAGTTCTATGACTCCAAGGCGCGCATCCAAAAGTCGCACCTAGATTCCTTCTTCGAGGCTTCCGGGCATTCTTTTGACACTGAAGAAGGCCGCCAGTACTTTGGCAGCCGCCTGATTATCTCCACCACGGATCACTGGTCCTCCCACGCGGAGGATGCCCTAGCCAACCAGATTATTCCGACCAGCCGTATTGGCATCTCCGCGATTGCGGAGTCACCCATCAACTGGGATGTGGCCTTCCCTGGCTCGGAGGTGCGCGATAAGACCATCCAGATCAACCTCTCCCAACGTGAAACTTTTGAGCCCCGCCCGCACCAGCAGGCCGCAATCGACAAAGCCATCGAAGGGTTCACAACCCATGACCGCGGCAAGCTCATCATGGCGTGTGGTACCGGCAAAACCTTTACCGCCCTGCGCCTCGCGGAGCGCGTCGCTGAGGACAACGGCGGCAAGGCCCGCATCCTCTTCCTCGTGCCGTCTATTTCCTTGCTCTCGCAAACCCTGAAGGAGTGGACCGCCCAGGGCCGCCTCGATATGCGCGCCTTCGCGGTGTGCTCCGACAGCAAGGTCTCCAAGAAGGCCGAGGACATTGCCGTCTATGACCTTGAAGTTCCCGTTTCTACCGAGGGCAAGGACATCACCACACGCTTTGAATCCGGCAAGCGTGCCAAGGGCCTCAACATCGTCTTCTCCACCTACCAGTCCATCCAGGCGGTGCATGACGCCCAACAGGTGGGCCTCGATGATTTCGATCTCGTCATTTGCGATGAAGCCCACCGCACCACCGGCATCACCTTGGCCGGTGAGGACGCCAGCAACTTTGTCCGCGTCCACGATGCCGACTACATCAAGGCCGCCAAGCGCCTTTACATGACGGCCACCCCGCGCCTTTATGACGAAGCCGTCAAGGGCAAAGCCGAGGAACACTCCGCGGAGCTGGCCTCCATGGATGATGAAGCCATCTACGGCCCGGAGTTCTACCGCCTCGGCTTCGGTGAGGCCGTGGACAAGGGCCTACTCACGGACTACAAAGTGCTCGTTATGACCGTGGACGAATCCGTCGCCGCCCAAGCCATGGCACAGAGTGAGAACAACCAGGTCAACCTCTCCCTAGCTTCTGCCATGATTGGCGCCTGGAACGGCCTGGCCAAGCGCTCCGGCGAATTGCAGGGTAAGAAGGGCGGCTTCGACGAGGACGCCCAGCCCATGCAGCGCGCGGTGGCCTTTGCCAAGGACATCAAGACCTCCCAACTCATTGCGGAGACTTACCCCTCGCTCATCGGCACCCACCAGGAACTGCTCAAAGAAAAAGCGGTGCTTAACGACGTCTCCCTGACCAACGTCGACCTTAACGTCGCCGCCCAGCATGTCGACGGCGGCATGAACGCCATGGAGCGCGGCACAAGGCTGTCCTGGCTCGAAGCTCCTTCAGGGGGGGGCAGCAGTCGCGCATGCTCACCAACGCGCGCTGCCTTTCTGAGGGCGTAGACGTCCCAGCCCTGGATGCCGTCATCTTCTTCAACCCCCGCAACTCCATGGTAGACGTGGTCCAGTCCGTCGGCCGCGTCATGCGCAAGTCTGAGGGCAAGGATTACGGCTACATCATCTTGCCCGTCGCCGTAGCCAGCAACGTCTCCCCAGCAGAAGCACTCAACGACAACCAGCGCTTCAAGGTTGTCTGGCAGATCCTCAACGCGCTGCGTGCCCACGATGACCGCTTCAACGCGAAGATTAACTCCATCGCCCTTAACGGCGAGCCCGATGATCTCCCGATCATCCCAATCCCGGTCAATCCGATTCCCGATGATCCGAACGCCAGCAAAGATGCAGAAGAAGATCCGCGGGAGAAGCTCAATGCGAGCGATGTTGAGCGCTCTTCGGATAGCTCTTCCGCGTGGGAGGACCCATCTGCCGTTATTCGACAGATCGCGCTGTTCTCTCTGGAGGAGTGGCAAGAAGCCATCTACACCAAGCTGGTGGATAAGGTCGGCAGCCGTACCTACTGGGAAGACTGGGCAGATGACGTTGCCACGATTGCGGAGAACCAAATCACCCGCATTAAGGCGCTTCTCGATGACGCCGATGTAGACCTACGCACAGAATTCGACAGTTTCGTTGAAGGCCTACGCAACAACCTCAACGATGGCATCAGCGAAGAAGACGCTATCTCGATGCTCTCGCAGCACCTCATTACGGCACCGGTCTTCAACGCGCTCTTTGAGAACCATGACTTCATCACCCACAACCCCGTGGCCCAGGTCATGGAGAAGATGGTCAAGGCTTTGTCCAAGGCAAACCTCGATACCGAAACCGAGTCCCTGGAGAAGTTCTACGAGTCCGTTCGCGTCCGTGCCTCTGAGGTGAACTCCGCTTCCGGCAAGCAGCAAGTTATTAAGGAGCTCTACGAGCGCTTCTTCCGCAAGGCCTTCAAGAAGCAATCGGAAGCCCTTGGCATCGTCTACACCCCAGTCGAAATCGTTGACTTCATCCTGCGCGCTGCCGACGACGTATCCAAGAAGCACTTCGGTAGGGGACTTACCGACGAGGGCGTGTGCATCCTCGATCCCTTCGCCGGCACCTCCACCTTCACGGTTCGTCTCCTACAGTCCGGACTTATCAAGCCGGAAGACCTCGCCCGTAAGTACGCCACCGAACTCTTCGCCACCGAGATCATGCTGCTGGCCTACTACGTCTCTGCCGTCAATATCGAGACCACATACAACGCCCTGCGAGAAGAAGCAGCCCTCCGAAACGGCGAACCAGCACCCGAGTACGTGCCCTTCACCAACATCGCCCTAGCCGATACTTTCCAAATCCACGAGGAAGGCGACATCCCAGACCTCAACATCTTCCGCGAGAACAACGAGACCATCGAACGCCAGAAGAATGCACCCATCAACGTGGTGATTGGCAACCCGCCGTACTCAGCCGGCCAAAAGTCCGCCAACGACCTCAACGCGAACCTGAAATACCCGAGCCTGGACAAGCGCATTGCGGAGACCTACGCCGCAAAGTCCACAGCCACCAACAAGAACTCGCTTTACGACTCGTACCTAAGAGCTTTCCGCTGGGCCACTGACCGCATCGGCGATCAAGGTGTGGTCGCGTTCGTCTCAAACGGCGGCTGGATCGACGGAAACACCGGCGACGGCGTGCGTCTGTCGATGGCCGAGGATTTCACCGATCTCTATGTGTTTAACCTTCGCGGCAATATGCGTAACTCCAACTGGCGAGAGGAAGGAGGTCAGATTTTCGGTGCAGGATCGCAGACCACTATTGCCGTGTTTATCGGAGTAAAAGACCCGAACAAGACGAATTTCAGCTTGCACTATATACAGACCCCTGATGGTGCAACTCGTGATGAGAAGCTTGAGATAGTTGAAAAATCAACAGTTAAGGACATGGAATGGCAGCAGCTCACGCCGAATAGGGAAGGCGACTGGCTGAATCAGCGTTCGGAAGAATTTAAAACTTGGCCTGTTATCGGCGAAAAGAAGGGAACAAATAGGAAAATTTTCAATGTGTTTTCTGCGGGGCTTCAAACTAACCGTGATTCCTGGGTCTATTCTTCTTCAACTGCAGCTCTTGAGAACCAAGTTGCTACGTTGCGGGATACATACTCTCAGGCGCTCGAAGCAATCAAGCCAGATCAAAAGGCGAAGGACTTCCTCAAACAAGAGCCGTGGTTTATAGATTCTACGCGTAGTAAATGGTCCTCCAGTTTAGAGAATCAGTTAGATAGACGGTTAGAGCTGGGGCAGACCGGTTTTACCGTTTCAAGTCTCTATCGACCTTTTCACCGCCAGATTGTCTATTTTGACAGCCAATTGAATCATCGACGCTATCAACTCCCCTCAATGTTCCCAACCCCGGAACACCGCAATATCGGGTTTTATCAGGTCGGGAATGGTTCTGCTGTTCCTTTTTCTGTCGTGGCCACAAATTTGCTGCCTGACCTACACGTCACTGGCGCAGGATCGGGTGGCCAGTACTTCCCCCGCTTCACCTGGGCCGCCGTCTCAGCCGACGATGGTGGGCTGTTTGGTGAGGGGAGCGTCGCCAAGCAAGGCGAGGCCAGCATCTACGGTTCGATTAGTGAGGTTGTCGACGGCTACGTGCGAGTGGACAACATCACTGATGAGTTTAAGGCTTTCTACCGCGATGCGCTGGGTGCTGACATCACGGGTGATGACATCTTCCACTTTGTCTACGGCAAGCTGCATGACCCTGGCTACCGCACTAAGTATGCGGCTGACTTGAAGAAGATGCTGCCGCACATTGAGACGCCGTCGTCGCGTGCGGAGTTCGACAAGTTTGCTGCTGCGGGTCAGGAGTTGATGGATCTTCACGTTAACTACGAGTCCGTGGAGCCGTGGCCGATAGATATTCAGGTCAAAGGCGATGAATCCGACTGTGAGACGTGGCGCGTGCTCAAGATGAAGTGGGCCAAGCGCAGAGACCCGGAGACCGGTAAGAACGTCAATGACGTGACCAGGCTGATCTACAACAAGCGCGTGACCATTTCTGGTATTCCGGCCGAGGCGGATGAGTACATGTTGGGCTCGCGCTCAGCTGTCGCGTGGCTGATTGACCGCTACCAGGTCAAGAAGGACAAGGCCTCGGGCATCGTCAACGACCCCAATGATTGGGCCGACGAGGTAGGCAATCCGCGCTACATCGTGGACCTTATTGGGAAAGTGGTGCGCGTGGCCATGGAGACAGTGCGGATAGTGGATGAGTTGGCCAGTTGACCTCGTGACTATCCGCTAGGGTTAAAGGAAGTAGCGGAATCTAGTTCTGCCGTTCGCATGTACTTATCGTTGAGGGAGTGGTGACGTACCGATGAAGGGCAACGTTGTAGATATTTACAAGGCTTTTGACGGTACGGATAAGAAGCTTGTTATTCCCGTTTATCAGCGGAATTATGACTGGACCTCAAAACAGTGTGAACGCCTCTTCGACGATATCGAGGACATGATCGACACTGGTCGTCCGAAGCACTTTTTTGGCGCCGTGGTAGGGAACCCCGAGGATTCCTTCACCTGGGTGGTCATTGACGGCCAGCAGCGTATGACTACGGTTAGTCTGCTGATGCTGGCGCTTGTCCATGCTATTGAAGCCGGTGAGATTGAGGCGGGTGACGAAGCCTTGGCTGGGCAGCTCATGCGCAACTACCTTGAATTCAGCGATGGTGGGGACCAAAAATTCAAGTTAAAGCCCGTGAAGGACGATAGGAATTCTTACGCTAAGCTCTTCGGCCCTGAGGACCAGTTCAACGAGAAGTCCAAAATTACAGCGAATTATCGCTATTTCCGTGAACGGTTGCGCAATGTCCATTTCGATGCCAAGACTTTTTGGGACGAGGGGATATCCAACCTTGAAGTGATGCTGCTGGATTTGGAAAAGCAGGATAATCCCCAAAGAATTTTTGAATCCCTAAATTCTACAGGCTTGGCCCTTAAGGAATCGGACAAGATCCGAAACTTCATCTTGATGGATATGCCTCAAAAGGAGCAGGGGGAGGTGTATGAGAAGTACTGGAACGAGATGGAGAAAAACGTCTCCTTTAACACTGACGACTTCATCCGATGGTTCCTAGTGGCTCAAACAGCCAAGACTCCTAACAAGGCTGAACTGTTTGAATCATTCAAACTCTTCACAAAGAACAGTGGTAGGAGTACTCACCACATCGCACAGGATCTTCATCAATTTTCTCTTTATGCCAGGGAAATTACGGAGGCGAACACTGGGGACAAGAAAATTGATAAACGTCTTCGTCGAGCAAACATGGTTCTCGGTGGAGTGGTCAAGCCATTGCTGTGGCTAACCTACCGTGATTTCAAGAACGGCGTCATCGATGGCGCTGACTTTGAGAACATGCTTGGGGTTATTGAAAGTTATATGTTTAGGCGATTAGTAGCGAATATCGGTACAAATGCACTAAACAAGATTTTTAGTGGTGCCTACAGTGATATTCGGAAATTGCGTAAGAACAACGAGGCCTACAGTGAAATCCTTGCTTATGTGCTCATGAGCCGCCGCGGTGGTGGCCGATTCCCCGATAACAATGAGTTTAGGGAAGCTTTCCAGACTCGGGACTTCTATGCCATGAAAAACTACCGTGGCTATTTCTTCGATTTCCTCGAGCGTGGGTTCTCCAAGGACGTTGTCGATATTGCAGGGTACATCGGCGAAAATGAGCTGACCATTGAACACATCATGCCGCAGACCCTGAGCAAACAGTGGAAAGAGGACCTTGGGCCGAACTTCGAAGAGATTCACTCGGTATGGGTTAATCGCATTGCGAATCTGACGATCACTGGATATAACTCTGAATACTCGAACCGCCCGTTTGCTACTAAGAAAACTATGGAGGGTGGTTTTTCGGAGTCGCCTTACCTCCTGAACAGGTATGTCAAGGAACAGGAAGCATGGGGCCTGCAGCAGCTTGAAGAACGCAGCGAGTTACTAGCGAATCGAGCACTCGAGCTCTGGTCATATCCGACCAGTACCTTTGAGCCAGAGAAGGAAGTTATTCCTTTTGAGCCCATGGGCGTTGACCGCAGCTTTACTGGTCGTTATATCGTTGCGGTCGAGTTAGAGGGAACTAAGAGCTCGGTGACGACGTGGGGAAGCATGCTAGTCAAGACTCTACGTATGCTTCTGGAATATGACCGTGAGGCAGTCTTGGCTATGGCCGAAGAGACCCGTCAGCTCAGAACAACCAACGTCAAGCAACTTGTAGAGCAAGACAAACGCTGGAGCCAAGTTGATCCCGCACTTGCCGTTGCTAAGGATAATTCGACCTCCGCAAAGTTGACTTTGCTTCGAAAAGTCTGCGAATCGATCGGGTATGACCCAGACGATATTCTTATCTACCTGCGGCCTGACCAGGATGCTGTCAATGTTAAGGAAGCAGCGCAGGAAAGAGCAGAGGATGCGCCCTACGCGGAACTCGTTGCACTTAGGCCCCTCATTGATGAGCTTACTGACAGTGATTTAGGTGAAAGCGAGACTGCAGATGAACGCCGAGGACTCGTCGGCGCTGTCGAGATCTACAGAGTTGAGAACCCTAAACAAACCCTCGGAGGATTAACCCTTCAAGAATTCATGACCCGAAACGATGGTCACGACATCACCGCAGAACAAGCGATTTCCTGTCTGTCTCTGTACGCAGAGATGGCGGAGTTAATGGGGCCACAGGTCTGGCACGATGCGATCATTCGCGGAAATATCAGTACGCTTTTGGCCGCTATTGAAGGTTCCTCCTCGTAAAGCCGGTGGTCCTTCAAGCGCCCACTCACCTGCCTCGTAGCATTAGCGAAAAAATCGTGACGAAGTGGCGTCGCCAAGCACTGCCGAATCACTTGCTGTAGTACACGATGATGGGGACCAGCGCCACAGCTAGGAGCACGAGTGTGATGGTGCCGGTTTTCTTGCGCGCTGGATCATCGGATAGCAGTGCAGCCAAGGCTAGGAAGGCAAACAGCGGTGTTAGGACGAACATCGCCAAGAGCAGACCGATAAGGATGAAAAGGCCTAGGAAGCCGAAGAGGAATGACGCGTCGTCACCAACGAGATCCGCGATGAAGAGTGAACCGTATCCAATTGCCCAGCCGCAAAGAACGACAATAGTGCCTTTGAGGGCAAGCGTCTCATTGAAGAATCGTGCCAAGCCACGTCGTCTTTCCGGTGATTGCTCTTCGGGGCGATTGGGCTCGGCGGTGTGCTGTTCCATGGCGCTGTCCTTTGTCGGCGTCAGTGTCTGATGTTGCCATTGCCAGAATGTGTGGTGGCGAGGTTGAGCCGCAGTGTAGCAGCGGGCGGTGCTGCACGGCGGGGCTCTGGGGAGTGGCGCCGGTGATGTGACAAAAGCGTTTAGTGTTTCGCGTGTTGCTTCAGTGGTTAGTGTTAAAGAGGAGGTAGTGTGGCGCGCATGAGCCATGCACGTCGCCTTGTTACCGCCGCCGTTACCGCAGTAGCGGCCGTGGCACTGTCCGTATCCACCGCCGTTGCCATCCCGTCCTACGCACCTTCCGGTGTGGATGTCTCCGGCAATAACCACATGTCCCTGCGCGGAATCGATTGGGATGCCGTGAAGTCCGATGGCCAGTCCTATGCCTTCGTCAAGGCTACAGAAGGTATCGGGTTTGTAAATTCCCACTTCGTGCGTGATGCCAATGCCGCAGCTGCTGCTGGGCTCAAGGTTGGCGCCTACCACTACGCACGCCCGGCAGGGGATGCCAAGCAGCAGGCGGCCAGCTTCGCCTCCCAGATTGCGCTGGTGCCGACGCAGACCCTTCCGCCGGTGCTCGACATTGAGGTTGATGAGGGCTTGAGCGCTAAGCAGCTGGAGGAGTGGATCGACACCTTCATGACTGAGGTGAAGTCCCTGACCGGTCGCACGCCGATGCTGTACACGTATAAGTACTTCTGGATGGGCCAAATGGGTAACACCACGCGCTTCTCCGAGTACCCGCTGTGGTTGGCGGCCTACCAGGACACCGCGCCGGACCCGGTCGGTGGCTGGGACAAGCTGGCTTTCTGGCAGCGTTCGGGTTCTGGGCGAGTGGCCGGCATTGAGACGGACGTTGACTTGAACCTCTTTAACGGTACTGAGGCTCAGCTGCATTCCTTCTCCGGTGGCAATTACATTGACTTTGGTGGCATCTTGGATGACCTGGTCATTCCGGGGGTGGACCTTGGTGATGACGCCGGCGTACTGATTGCTGGAATCCTGGCGCTGGCAGCAGGTGCGGCGGCCGTTCCTGCCGTGGCTGATGCTGCGAAGGATGCGGGTCTAGACGTGGATCCGACCGGGCTTGTGAAGCAGGCAGAAAAACTGCTCAACACTGGCGCTATTAGCACCGACGACCTCAAGGACCTGGCACACAACGACGCTACCGTCGGCGACCTGGCAATCTTCTTGGATAACGCGCAGCACCTGCAGGACTTTGATGCCAACAACGTCAGCGAGCAGGACGTAAAGTATGCCAGCCGTGCCGCCCGCAGTGTTGGTCACGCCGCGGGTGTGGACATCCCGGCATTTGATTCCAAGCAGGTGGCGGACCTGCTCAAGAGCCTGCGCTAAGTCTCTTTAGGGCTTGAGTGTCCTTAACTCTCCACGCCCTCCGGGGCGTCGTGGCGTGGGCTCGCACCGGTAAAGAAGCGGCGGGTCCAGGACTCGTCGCGGAAGTGTGCGGGCACCGCACCAGAAAGTAGCGGCTTGGCTAGGGCGGCGGCGTCGGGGGAGCCGTCCGCAGGTAGCTCGGTATCTGAGCCGATGAGAATGATGTTGCCGTAGCGCCGGCCTTTAAGCATGGGAGGGTCGGCGATAACCGCGAGGTGGGCAAAGACCTCCGCCATTCCGGCCAGCTCCGCCTTCGCGCCTTGGAGATCGGAATGGTCACCGCAGTTGGCCACGTAGAGGCCACCGGGGCTTAGCGTGGCATGGGCGTGCTGGAAGAACTCTTTGGTAGTGAGAGGTTCAGGCGTGACGGCGCCGGCGAAGACGTCGCGGATGATGACGTCGAAGCGGTTCGGCGGGAACCCTTCGGTGACTGCGCGTGCCTCGCCGGCGCGGATTTTGACGCGGGGCGCAGAGGGGATATCGGCCAGCTCGCGGATGAGCTCGGCCAGCTTGGCGTCGAGTTCGACCACCGTGTTGTGGGAATCCGGCCACAGGTCAGCGAAGTAGCGGGGGAGAGAACAGCCACCGCCGCCCAAATGGAGTAGGCGCTTGCCAGGAGCGAGGTTCTCCACCGCGGCAGCAATCCAGCGCATGTACTCAAACTCGAGTGTGCGTGGCTCATCGGGGATGAGGTGGGAGGAGGGCACGCCATTGACGTTGAGGATGAAGGCGCCATCGCGGAAGGGATCCGGCTCGACAACGAGCTCGCCGGTGGATATCTCATAGGTTCCTGCAATGGAGTTGGTGGTGTTGCGCTTTCTGCCCATAGTGCCTCTTAGCTTAGGGAATAGGCTGTGTGGTCCGCGTGTTGGGGTATGAGGTACACCGCGACTAGCCTTGGTGGACGACAAAGCAACGAGAAGGGGAGAGCATGCGAGTACTGGTAGCCATGTCCGGCGGCGTCGATTCCTCCGTGGCGGCCGCACGCGCAGTGGAGGCGGGCCATGACGTCATTGGCGTGCACCTAGCGCTGCACAAGGATGCGCAGCAGACCCGTGAGAAGGCTCGTGGCTGCTGCTCCTTGGAGGATTCCGCCGATGCCCGTCGTGTGTGCGACAAGCTCGGCATTCCCTTCTATGTGTGGGACTTCTCCGAGGAGTTCAAGGAAGCCGTCATCGGGGATTTCGTGGATTCCTACGCCCGCGGTGAGACCCCGAACCCGTGCCTGCGCTGCAATGAGAAGATTAAGTTCGCAGCGCTGCTTCGCAAGGGCATGGCGCTGGGCTTTGATGCGGTGGCCACGGGCCACTATGCCACCATCGACTCCGATGGCTACATGCGCCGCTCCCTGGATGAGAACAAGGACCAGTCCTATGTGTTGGGTGTCATCACCAAGGAGGAGCTCGACCATTGCTTCTTCCCGATTGGCGATACCCCGAAGCCGCAAATCCGCGAGGAAGCCAAACACCATGGCTTCTCAACGGCGGCTAAGCCAGATTCCTATGACATTTGCTTCATCCCGGATGGCAATACGCAGGCCTTCCTGGGTCGTTCCATCGGCCTGCGCCCGGGCATGATCGTGGATACTGAGGGCAACGAACTCAAGGAACACGACGGCGCGTGGAACTACACCATCGGCCAGCGCAAGGGCTTGGATATCAAAACCCCGACGGCTGACGGTTCCCCGCGCTACGTCACCGACATCGACGCCGCCACCGGCACCGTGACCGTGGGATCGCGCGCCGACTTGGCCGTGACCCGCATCGAGGCCGACCGCCTGAAGTACCTGCACCCCGCGATGGAGGGTGACTTCGACTGCGAGGTACAGGTGCGCGCCCACGGCTCCGTCGTGCCCTGCCGCGCTCACGTTGACCGCGAGGCTGACCGCATGACGCTGGAGCTTAACGAGCCACTCTCTGGCGTCGCCCGCGGCCAGGCCGCGGTGCTCTACTTGCCGAGCCCGGATGAGCTGGGCGATATTGTGCTGGGTTCTGGCACGATTTGTGGGACTGAGTAGTTCTAGCGAAGCACGCAGTCAGCGATAAGTCGGTCGAGTGCTCGAATATCAACCTTTGGTCCAACGTTGATTTTGATGTGGCCAGCACGAGTCCACAGCTCAAGCTCCGCGTTGACATCGAGAAGCTTTCCCGCGTTTTCGGTCGACCACATATTGATGGCGGAATATGGAAGCGAATAGACTTCGACCTTCTTTCCTGTAAGGCCTTGGGAATCCCGGACGATGAGGCGATGAGTGGTGAAGACCGCTGCATCTCGAATCGTTTTAAAAGCGCAAACTGGCTTCTCGTTGGCAGTCAGCATCGCTGGTATGTCATGGGGTATCTCGCAGGGAGAGTAGAAAGTCCACCCAGTAAATTGTTCTAGAGGCATGACATTGTCCTTTCTGTGTGACTGTAGCTTTCTTGATGGTGGGATTATAGAGGATGTTGAGGAGGACATGAGTTGACTGGATTTGCCCTTGGCCCCATGCCCGGCACGTCCATGGCGGAGGCCGCGGAAATCATCTTGGGGGAGACGGAGCTTCCCGCTATCCCGCAGCTGCCCGAGCGTGGGCTGGGCTCGGATGCGGTCGGCCGCACGGCCAGTATGGTGGAGGCTATCTCCATCGACCGCGGCCCGCGCTCATGGCGTATGACCGCGCGCCCGTAGCTTCTCACGCGCCGCGCCTGGGACCGGCTGGAGCGCGACCTCGACGAGGTCCAGGAGGTCTGGGGTGAGACTGTGCCGCGCGTCAAGGTCCAAGCGCTTGGTCCGTGGTCGCTCGCAGCGAGCATTGAGCTTTCCGACGGCCACCGCGTCCTCACCGATCGCGGCGCCTTCGCCGAGCTTGCCGACGCCCTCCGCCACGGCCTCCGCGCCCACGCCCAGGACGTCGCCAGCCGCTTCCACGGGGAGGTCGTCGTCCAACTCGACGAGCCCCTGCTTGCCGACGTCATCGCCGGACGCATACCCGGCACCACCGACTTCGATACCATCCCGGCGGTCCCGGATGAGGTCGCGCTCGACCTCCTGCACTCTTTCGAGGTGGACTACCTGCACGCCCCGCCGCTGTGGTCAGTGGCGCCTGCAGCCACGACCTTCCTCACTGATTTCCGTGGCCTAGAGACTCCACGTCACCTTGACGGTTTGGGAGAGCACTTAAGCGCTGGTCACCGCATCGGCCTAGGGCTCCCCGGTTCCGATGCCCGCGCCGAGGCCATCGCGCTGGCCCGGCACCTCGACCGCGTCGGCATGCCCCGTGAGCTCCTCGTCGATCATGTCGACGTCTATCCGGTAAAGGCCTCTGCTCGGAGCTTACGCTCGGCTACTGAGACCGCCGACATCCTTACCCGCGATGCTGGCGATCTCTAATTGAGCTTTCACCTGACCTAGGCCTCGAATATGAACCAGAACAGGCTAGATATCTATTGCAGCATGCTTTCTTTTGTAGGATAATCCCTGATTAAACCCTCGTTGTCCTAGAGAAAGAACCACCTGCCATGCCAGAGTTCACAGCACAGGCTAAAGCGCTACGTTCGATGATCGAGTCCGGAGAGCTCATCTCCGAAGATGCCGATGACCTAATCCAACTTGCCAAACCAGGCGTCGTCCTTCCCTACTCCAACGGCACTCCCACCGAACATGGCTCGTACTTTGGCGGCAGGCCGTATCTTCCGGAAGGTTCGGCATGGCCCATTTCAAAGAGCGGTCAGCCATTACTCCATATCATTCAGCTAAATTTTGCAGACATTCTCCGTCATGTGCGTGCAGAGGGAGTATCGGAAAGCGAAGCAACTCTCGACGGATTGATTCCGGAGTCAGGTATTTTTCAACTCTTTGTCGGTGCTGATCCGTTCTTCGGCGGTTTCGATTCGGATTCGCCTGGCGATGGCATGGAAATTCGCTATATCCCTGAGCCTGCGGAAGGCTTTGGCAACCACAGCTTTCCTGGACCTCATACCGCGGCGCCTGCTGCCTTCGATGAAAAGGACGAGGAATTTTGCTCTCCGTTTGACAAGGATCTTGGGACGGTTATGAACTCTCCGATTCCTTTGTCTAGCGCAGCTGCAATGATCCCTCCCACTGACTATGCGGTGTACGAGGCTTTGAAGTCTAAAAAAGGCGATGACTTTCTTGAAAACTTTGATTACTTTGACGAGCTGGTTGAATTGCGGAGCGCAGCCAGCAACCAAAGTAACATCATGCTTGGCGGCTTCCCCGCTTTCGCGCAAGACCCTTCGGAGCCTGATGGGTACGTTCACTTCCTAGAAATCGATTCCACATATCTGGAAGAAGAAGAGCTTCCTTTCGAGGCCATGTGGGGTGACCTAGGTGTGGCCCACGTATTCCTACACCCAGACGCATTGAAGAAAATGCACGCCGGCGAGGCTGTCGTGTACCGCTCCGAGAATACTGGCAGGTCCGATGGCGCTGTCTTTTACTGGGATTGTGGCTAGTTTTGCTTCCTAATTTCCCATTTAATCAACCCGGCCCAGGCTGTCCGTCGCGGTGAAGTAAGCCTCCATATATGGGATGACGAACTGGAGTTGGCCGTGGGCGGTGGGTTCGATGAGGTCGGCGTCGATAAGCCTTTGGCGCGTAGCCGAGAGTGAGCGCACCGTCCGGTCCTGGTGCGCCGCAATGCTCTTGATTTCCGCCGTGCCGTCCTTCATGACCGCGCTCATCGCTTCAAGGAAGAGGCGCTGTGCCGGCGGGAGCGCCAGCGTAGCGGGCTGGTGGACCTGGGCGCCCAGGACCGAGATGGCCTCAGCCGACACTTCCGCGACGTCGCGTTCCTCAATGCGACTGCCGCCCTCGCGTTGCGCTCGACCCCAGGCTAGTGAGCCCACCAGCTGCACGAGGTAGGGGTAACCGCGGGACAATCGCACTGCGGCCGCCACGGCTTCATCGGTGAACTCCAGTCCGGACTGTGCTGCGGTTTCGGTAAACGCGACCTCAGCATTCGCAGGGGAGAGCGGTCCCAGTACGAACTTCTGCGCGCGGCGCAGGAAAGTTACACCAGGCAAATCCAGCAGGCGGTTTACTCCCTGCGGTAGGCCCGCGGCGACTATAGCGACGTCGAGCTCATCGCGTACCAAGTCCTGATAGGTCACAGCCAGGGAGGTGAGATCGTCTGCATCCGCATCCTGTACCTCGTCGATGGTGAGCAGTACACCTGTGCCTTTGAGTAGCGCTAAAAGCTCGCGCAGACGCGTGTTGAGCGTGGGTTTGAAGGCTTCTTCGGTGTTGTGCTGGATGCCAATGGTTGCCAAACCGCCAACACCGACGCGGTTGACCTTGTGTTTGTCTGCTGGGGCTAGCTTGTCCATGATGCGCGGGATGGTGGTGTCCACGAGTTCTTCCACCATGGAGCTGCGCCCCGAGGCCCGAAGCGTGATCCACCCGCGGCTAGAGGCGATATCCTCCAGCTCGTTGAGTAGAACCGTCTTACCGATGCCGCGGGCGCCGCTAATGATGAGCGAGCGGCCTGGGCTGCCTGGTTGCGAATCGAGCGCAGCCCGGAAGGTGTCGAGCACTGCCGTGCGGCCGACCCAAAAGAGTGGTGGAACGCCGAATGTCGGGCGGAAGGGATTCTCGTGCGGGGACATGGTCACCATCGTAGCGCAATGGGAGATTTAGGAGACTTTTCAAAGTGTGGAGATTTGGGAGAGTTTTGGCGGTTAAGGCAAGCTGTCCAAGTCAATCGAGTTGGGCCACGCGGCCATGAGGTGAGTGTCACGACTGAGGAGAGGGGCCTCGAAGATGTTGGACACTGCTACATAAGCTGAATCATAGATAGAGAAGGCGTGTCGACGGCTCCAAACGTGGTTGGCGATGTCGCCTACGCTTATCAGTTCAACGTTGAATTCCATGACATCGTTAGCGAGAAAGCTTGCCGTAGCGCTGTCGATTGCTTCCGCTCGCTCCAACCTTTTTAGCACGTTGAGGCACTCCAATGGCATGTGGCTCGGGGCAATAAAATCAGCCTCGGGGTAAGCGGTGCTAAGCCGTTGAAGCGCATCGCGTTTCAAGAGGAACTCGATCGCTGCGGAGGCATCGATGACTAACAGTGTCATGAAGCGTCCCGGGCTTCACGAATTGCGGCTACTACGTCAAACTCTTTCTTGAGCTGAACGGGTTCGCGCTGCGAGAGCTCTTCCAACTTTTCTTCCAAGGATGGGCGAGAAGCGACCTTTTCAAGGGTCTCTCGCAGGTAGCTAGAGAGGGAAATACCCTTACGGTCGGCGCGTATTTTGAGAATATTGACGACATCAGCATCGACATCACGGATCTGGACATTGGTAGTTTTCGGGTTTGTCATGCCTGCCATAATAGTGCATGCATTCTGCATGCACAATGGCTAAGCTTCGGAATTATTCGGCGCGCTGGCCCTCCAAGCCACCGCGCCGGCGTACACAGCGCATGCGGCGACGAGGCCATACCACCAAGCGAAGTGGAGTCCCGAATTCCAAGGCAAGGTATAGCCGATGAATACGATGACGAAGGCAGTAATTGCCACGGAAATAGCGCGATAGACAGTGTTTCCGGGCGTGCTGAAGGCCTTCCATGCGGACCATAGAAGAGCGGCAATGATAACGATCATGCTGATGGTGAGGAACATGGTGTCTCCTTAAGGCTCGAGCTCGTCGAACAGTGCTTGGGTTAGGTCTTCGGTACCGACGGGGGAATCGTTGTTAGCGAAGGCGGCGCGCTTGGTATCTGGCTCGATGATGAGCATCGTGGAATGGCCATAGGTGCCGCCGTTGTGCCAGTAGCCTGGGCCGTCTTCGTTGGGGACCCAGCCGTACTCTGTATCGCCGTTGTCCATGAACCACTCGGCGAACTTGGCCATGTCACTCGCTGTGGAGCGGATAGCGCCTGCGGGAGCGGAGCCTTCCATTTCCCAGGGTTCAGCGTGGCGGCCGGTGTTGGTGAGACCGCGTGGGGCGTCGTCAGGCACAGAACCCGGCGTCATGAGGTAGGTCTCTGTCATGCCAGCTGGCTCGAAGATGCGTTCTTTGAGCATCTGTTCATAAGGCTGCCCGGCGGTAGTCTCGAGCATGTGGCCCAGGAGTCCATAGCCAAGGTTGGAATAGGACTCTTTTCCGCGGCCCTTCAACTCAGACTTCGTGGCGGCAGCCACGATGTCCTCTACGGTCTCGCCTTCATAGGGGTTCGAACCGGTGACACCCGAGGCGAGACTGCTGAGGAGGTCCGTGCTCGCCAGGCGTGGCAGGCCAGAGGTGTGGTCAAGCAGTTCCCGGACAGTGACGTCCTTTACCGGAGCATCTCCGACCTCGAGGACCTCGCCCACGGTGGTATCAGGGCTCAGATTCTTTTCCTGGACGAGCTGGTGAACGAGCTCGCCGGTGAACATCTTGGTGACGGAGCCGATTTCGACTTCAGTGTGCTCGTCGCTGCCCAGTCCCGCGAAGGTGGCCTCGCCGTCCTGAAGGGTGAAGGCGGTGAGGTTGTGGAAACCGGATTCGGAGTGTTGTTCAAGCTGGGTGGCTAGGGCTTCGTCGCCTGTCTTGTCTTTTGCTCGCGCAATTCGTTGTGGGCCTGCGACAAGCAGGACGGCGGCAACGGCGATGACGGTGATGATAGCTAGGACAATCTTGGATGGGATAGTGTTGCGCATTAGTGGTCCTCGCTTGCAGTGATGATGGTGAGAAGGGGGATAACGCGGGCGGGACGGATAACAAATTCGCCGTTGTCTTTGATGGTCCAGCCGGCATGGGTCAGCGCGCTTAGGTGGTGGTAAGCGGTGCCGGTGGAGGAGACGATGTTTTCGTCGACAAGCTCGGCGGCGGTGGCAGGTGCGGCGATAAGACGGCGCAGGATTTCTCCGCGAACCGGATGGGCGAGTGCAGAGAGGCGTTCGAGGTTGTCTGACCAGCTTTCGTCGGTGACAAACGTGGTGGGACGTTGCCATTGATAGGCATACGATCGTTTGCCCAAGGCAATGTTGCCACCGAAAATGACGGAGCCGTCGGGGAGTTGCTGGTTGGGGGCGAGGGCCTCAACTAACCAGTAGGTTGATTCTTTCTCTCTGGGTGGTGATGTGGAAGTGGTGTCGGTGGTGCTGGTGTGGCTTTCGAGGGCGGCCACGCGCGCTTCAAGTTCGGCGAGGCGTGCTTCGACTGTCGTTTCCATGATTTCTAGAATTCCAGAATTCTAGAGATCTGGCAAGGGGAAATTAGGGAAAGGTCACGGGATTTAGGAAATCATTGGCCACGCGGTGGAGACATCTGAAGCATCGCGTCCTCGGCCCTCCAGGTATTTCTTGAAGGATTCGCGGTCCTTGTACCACTCCACGGCCTGGTACTCCATGAGCTCGTTGGTATCCATCTGGGCTAGCTCGGGGAAGTGCTGACGCACCTGCTTCCAAGCCACGCGGGCGGCCGCGAGGGCGTCGGCAGTAGCCTCGTGTGCGTTCGATAGCTCTACGCCGTAGTGTGCGGAAACCTCCCCCAAGGTGCGCTTGCCCTTGCGCCACTTGTCCTTGACGCGGTCAATGACGAACGGGTCAAAGACGGGGCCGTTCACCGTGAAGTCCCCGGTCAGCGCGCGCAGGACTGAAAGGTCATAGGCGGCGTTGTAGACAATGAGTGTGAGGCCATCCTCCCAGGCCTGATAGATGGCATCGACAGTTTCTTTGAGCACTTCCTCGTGCGGACGGCCCTCCGCACGGGCCTTCTCCGTGGTAATACCGTGGACCTTGGCGGCCTCTTCGGGGATCTCCACGCCTGGGTCAGCGAGCATCTCCTGACTATTGACGTCGCGCCCATCGATGCGCACCAGGGCAGAGGTGACAATGCGGGCTTCTTTAGGGTTCACGGAGGTGGTCTCGAGGTCGAAGGAGAGCATGCGGGTGGCGTCGAAGTTCATGGACAACACTCTAGCGCCCGGCTCGGACATGCACTGCGGAAGTGTTGCAGAATGACGAACAGACTCCTGCAGAATGACGGACGAACCACTGCAGAATGACGGATGAAGTCTTGCAGAATGACCAACTGCAGGTAGAATGCAGTTTTATGGAACGATATATTAGGCGCGGTATGGAGGGGTTTGCCCGAGAAGCGTTGAGCTTTTCCCCGGTTGTGCACGTCACAGGTGCACGGCAGGTGGGTAAATCGACGCTGACACAGCATCTCGGTCTTGATCGTGCTGTATATGTAACTCTGGATGACCCCGCTGCTCTGTCATTGGCAGAAGAAGATCCGATGACCTTTGTCCAGCAAGGTGGCGACGGTACGTTGATTATTGATGAGATTCAGCGACTTCCGGAGCTCACTCTGCCGTTGAAGGCTGAGGTCGATAGAGACCGCCGGCCTGGTCGCTTCGTCATTACTGGCTCATCTGACTTTGCTCGGGGCATAGGAAGGAAGGACTCGCTAGCGGGAAGAATTATTGATCTCCATCTGCATCCGCTGAGCCAACAGGAAATCTGCGAAACAGTCAGCGACGGAGCCTTTGTAGATAGGATAGATGAACTTGTCGGTTTACCTGCGCGTGCTACTCCCTCGGAAGACGTAGATCGGGCTACCCTTGTGGATAAGGTTCTCAAGGGTGGCTACCCGCTAGCGCTTGAGCTACACGATCGGATGCGCCGTGCATGGTTTGAGGCGTATGTTTCCCATGTGACCGTGGTTGAGGAAACGCTTTCCCGGGAAAGCGCACAGCCGGGAAGGCTGCAATCATTGTTGCGTTTACTTGCAGCGCATCAGGCGGGGGAGCTGGTCCCGGCGAAGCTTGCACGTGAAGCGGAAATCCCAGCATCCACTGTCCGCTCGTACCTTGATACTTTGTCAAGGTTATTTCTTTCCTCACAGGTGAAAGCGTGGAAATCGAATCTGACGTCGAGGGAAATTTGCAAGCCAAAAAGCTGGGTCACTGACTCTGGTTTGGCTTCATGGCTAGCGGGGCAAACCCGAGACATGCTTATGGACCCTCTGGCCCAGTCACACCTGGGGCATTTGGTGGAAGGGTTTGTGATTCAAGAGCTTTCTGCACAGCAAGGATGGGCAGAAAGCGAGCATCAGCTTTTTCATTGGCGTGATAGTACGGGGATGGAAGTGGATATTGTCATCGAATTTGCTGACAATTCTATCGCTGCGCTCGAGGTTAAATCCGGATCAACCGTGAAAGCAGGTCAGGTTCGGCATGTACGCACTTTGAGCGAAAAATTGGGTCCGCGTTTCCGTGGAGGCTTTGTTTTGGCTCCTATTCCTCACGTGCAGCCCCTAGGCGACAAACTATGTGCGCTTCCGATGTCATATCTGTGGCGTACATAGGCTGTTTGTGCAGGCCACATATCATGTCCAGCGGCCCCGCTACACTGGTTAATCGTGAGTGATGCAGTAGATATCCAACGCGAATGGTCCGAGCTTGCCCAGGAAGTGCGCAAGCACCGCGAGCTGTACTACAACGGTGAGCCGTCGATTCCGGATGCAGACTTTGACGCACTTTTCCAGCGATTGCTGAAACTGGAGGCTGAGCACCCGGAGCTGCAGACTCCGGATTCCCCAACCCAGCAGGTGGGTGCCGCTCCGGAAGGTGCTGTCGACATCGAGCATCTTGAGCGCCTGTACAGCTTGGACAACGTCTTTAGCGCTGATGAGTTGCAGGATTGGCTGGACCGGACTCCTGCGGAGGCCTATCTCACTGAGTTGAAGATTGATGGTTTGTCGATTGATTTGGTCTACCGTGATGGCAAACTAGCCACTGCCGCTACGCGTGGCGATGGCCGCGTAGGTGAAGACATTACGGCAAATGCCCGCGTTATCCCGGATATCCCGCAGGAGCTAACAGGGACCGAAGAGTACCCGATTCCGTCGCTGGTTGAAGTCCGTGGCGAGGTGTATATGCGCCCGGATGAATTCGAGGAGATCAACTCCGCGCGCCGTGAAGATGGCAAACCTACGTTTGCCAACCCGCGTAATGCGGCCGCTGGTGGTCTGCGTATGAAGAACCCCGAAGACGTCAAAGAGCGCCGTCTTCACATGGTGTGCCATGGTATCGGCGCGCGGGAAGGATTCCAGCCCTCCTCCCAGCATGATGCGTACTTGGCACTGGAGGCGTGGGGCTTTCCTGTCTCGCCGTATACCAAGAGGGTTGCCAGCGCCAAGGAGGTTCAGGAGCAGGTTGCACACTGGGCTGAGCACCGTCATGATGCCTACTTTGAGATGGATGGCCTAGTGGTCAAGGTTGATGACTTGGCCAGCCAACGCGCATTGGGCGCAACCTCACGCGCGCCGCGGTGGGCTATCGCATACAAGTACCCGCCGGAGGAGGTGACCACTAAGCTCCTCAACATTGAGGTGGGAGTCGGCCGCACGGGCCGCGTGACGCCTTTTGCGATTATGGAGCCGGTGTTTGTCTCCGGATCAACGGTTTCTATGGCCACGTTGCACAACCAGTTCGAGGTCAAGAACAAGAATGTGCTCATTGGGGACACCATCATCATCCGCAAGGCCGGAGAGATTATCCCAGAGGTCCTCGGTCCGGTGCTGGACAAGCGCGATGGCAGTGAGATCGAGTGGGTCTTTCCGGAAAGCTGCCCTGCCTGTGGCACGAAGCTGGCTCCACAGAAGGAGGGTGACCAAGACTGGCGTTGCCCGAATACACGCAGCTGCCCCGCGCAGCTCGCAGCGCGCCTCGAGTACTTGGCTTCTCGCAAGGCGCTCGATATCGGTGAATTAGGGGAGAAGGCCGCGGCAGATCTCATTGCTTCCGGCGCGCTCAAGGACGAGGCGGATCTCTTCGACCTCGATGAGGAAGCATTGCTGAAGTCGTCCATGTACACGATGAAGAGCGGCAAGCTTAACGCTTCCGGCAAGAAGCTGCTGGAGAACCTCAAGACTGCGCGTGAGACTGACTTTTGGCGCGTGCTCGTGGCGTTGTCCATCCGCCATGTAGGCCCCATCGCGGCACGAGCGCTTGCTACGCGTTTCGGCTCGATGGAGGCGCTGCGTGAAGCCTCGGTCGAGGAGCTTGCCGATACCGACGGAGTCGGCGGCATCATTGCAGAATCCTTCAAGGCTTGGTTCGAGGTGGACTGGCACGACAACATCGTCCAGAAATGGAGCGCCGCAGGCGTGACTATGGCGAATGAAGTCAGTGACAAACCCGAACAAACCCTAGAGGGCCTCACCGTGGTGGTCACCGGAACTTTAGTAAACTTCACCCGTGATTCTGCCAAGGAAGCCATCATTAGCCGTGGTGGCAAGGCCTCTGGTTCGGTTTCAAAGAAAACCAACTATGTCGTTGTGGGCGAAAATGCTGGATCCAAGGAACAAAAGGCTCGCGACCTTGGACTGACCATCCTCGATGAGGCCGGCTTCGAGCGTCTTCTGGAGACCGGCGAGGCATGAAGCTAGCTGCCTGTGACCTTGACGGCACCATCTACTTCGATGGGCACATGCCGGAGGAAGTTCCTGCGGCTATTGCAGAATGGCGCGCTGCGGGCAACCTTGCCGTCGTGGCCACAGGCAAGTCTCCCTACGCGATGCGGCGGGCGCTGGAGCCCTTCGACATCGACTTTGACTACTACCTCTTGTGCAACGGAACGGTCATCCTCGACGGTGAACAGCGGCTTCTCTATGAGAACCACGTCCTGCCGGAGGCCGTGCGTGCCGTCTACGAGTACGTGCGTGACATTCCTGACTTAGACCTCTATTGCACGCGTCTCGACGGCCCCGACGGGCACCTTGTGCGAAACGTCAATGGAGTACACAACCCCATCATCACAGACCCGGTCCCGGTTCCGTCTATTGCGATTGAGCAGGAAGTCTTTCCCCTTGTGGCGGCGTGGACGCCGGGAAATACGGACCTACAGCATGACATTGCGTCGTGGGTAAAGGCACGTTTCGACGTCGGTACGGCGCTAAACCGCAACTTCTTCGACATCACTCCGCCCGGGCATGACAAGGGCTTCGCCTTGACATGGTTGATGGATTACCTCGCACTCGACCGAGCAAATACAGAGGTCATCACCTTGGGCGATGGTCACAATGACCTGCCCATGCATGCGCTTGCCGACGTCCCCCTCACCTTCCCCTGGGCACATTCCACCGTCCGCGAGGCATGTCATGCAATCGTAGACTCCGCCGTGGAGGGGCTACTAAGGTATTCATCATGAAGATTGCGGCTCTGGATATGGACGGCACTGTTTACGTCGATGAGAACATCACGGAGGCGGTCAAGGAAGCAATTGCCGCGTGGCGCGCGTCCGGCAATCTCGCTGTATCCGCCACAGGTAAGTCCATTGCTAACGCCCGCGGTACGCTCGAGCCCTTTGGTGTGGAGCTGGACTACCACGTGCTGTACAACGGCACGGTTCTCACTGAGGGGGATTACGCGGTCCTTCAGGAAGAACACTTGGCTGCCGAAATTGTCACGGCCATCGCTGAACGCTTCACCGGCAATGCCCTCAATATCTATACCACCGGCTTGACCGGGGCCGACCAGATTGTATGGGACGGACTCTCCGGCCAGGAGTCATCGATGGTGGCAGGTGCGCAGGTGGGGGATTTGGGGGACGTCGCCAAGCGTGACACCGTGCTCATGTCCCTGTGGATTCCCGGCGATGCCGCGCTGCGCCAGGAGGTGGACGAGTGGGTTCGTGCGAATTTTGACGTCGAGTCATCTTTCAACTGCGATTTCTACGACATCATGCCGCCAGGTCACAACAAGGGAGAAGGCTTGACGCGGCTTCTGAGCTGTCTCGGCCATGAGGAGGCCCAGCTCTATACCTTCGGCGATAGCTTCAACGACCTCTCCATGCATGCCATAGCCACGGAGTCCTTTAGCTTTCCGCACGGAGAAATTAGCGGCCACGTCGACCACATCGTGCCGGACGTCGCCGCGGGGCTAAATAGCCTACTGGCGCGAGCCTAGCTCAGGAATGCGCCCAAAATAGCGCCCAAGTCACCGAGGTGCTCAACCTCTGAGGCCAGGTAGTCCGGACCGCCCACGCGGCCCATCACTACAACGTACTTGGTGCCGACGAGGGGAGCGGCGGCCAGCGTGGAATCGAGCAGTGCCCAGGACTCCGGAATCCACGTGTCCTTCTCCGGATGGAGGATGCGGGCAGATTCGATGTTGAGATCGGTGGGGATCGTGCCATCGTCGGCAGGCGCGGCGTCGGAAGACGCAATGCGCTTGATGGGGTCTTCATTAGTGATAACGATGGCCCACGTTGATGTCAGCGCCTTGGGGATTGCCGCGCAGACTTCCTCCATAGCGGCTGTCACATTGCGGCGCGAGGCTACGGTAGCAAGCAATCGGATCTGGCCTCGGCGATCGACACGTCCGCTAAATGGGCGGATGGAATCAATCTCCACGCCGTCCACCGCTTGCGCAGCGGTGATAATCTCATCCGCCATGGTGGTCTTCGGCAAATCGAGGACGATGTCATCCATAACGGTGCCGTCGGGGAAGTTCTCCACGATGTCCACAGAACGAATATCGCCCTCGATCTCTCCGAGGGCGTTGGCTAAAAGGCCAAGGCTGCCAGGGGTATCGGGGAGAAGGACACGGACGAGGTACGACATATGTTTCTTTCTCTGGGCAGGTTTGTGAAGGAGAATTAATAGGATAACCTAACGTGATCTATGGTACACAAGCGTCCGAATACTATTCAATAACCTCGGTGGTTTACATGTGCCAGGAGTGGTGGTGGCGACGGCGAACGCGTGCAGTACCATGGGTGCTTAGCTATTAACCGTCTCGATGAATAAAAGGATGGAGTTCGCGTGTCTGATATTTCGCGTGACGAGGTTGCGCACCTGGCAAAGCTGTCGCGACTGGCCCTGAGCGAGGAAGAACTGGAGCGGTTCGCCACTCAGATCGATGAGATCGTGGACTCTGTGTCCGCGGTAAGCAAGGTCGATGCGGAAGGTGTGGAGCCAATGTCGCACCCGCACTCCGTGGTTGCCCCAATGCGTGAGGACGTCATTGTGCGCACGCTGACCGCTGAGCAGGCACTTGACCAGGCCCCGGCCTCGGAGGATGACCGTTTCATGGTTCCGCAGATTCTGGGTGGAGGAGACGAATAAGATGGCACAATTTATTGCGCCCACTGAGGGCCTTACTTCCCTGACCGCTGCTGAGCTGGCGCAGAAGATCCACTCTCGCGAGCTGACCTCCCGTGAGGTTACCCAGGCTTTCCTGGATCGCATTGCAGAAACCAACGATGAGCTCAACGCCTTCCTGCACGTAGGTGCTGAGGAAGCACTGGCGGCTGCCGACGCCGTCGATAAGTCCCTCGACGCCGGCGAAGAACCCGCTTCCGCCTTGGCGGGCGTGCCGCTGGCGCTCAAGGATCTTCTCGTCACGACGGACGCTCCGACGACCGCTGCCTCCAAGATGCTGGAAGGCTGGGTCTCGCCTTACGACGCCACCCTGGTCACCAAGCTGCGTGAGGCCGGCATTCCTATTTTGGGTAAGACGAACCTCGACGAGTTCGCTATGGGCTCCTCGAATGAGAACTCCGCTTACGGCCCTGCCCACAACCCTTACGACACTGAGCGCACCCCGGGCGGCTCCGGTGGTGGTACTGCTGCAGCCCTTGCTTCCGGCCAGGCTCCCCTGGGTATCGGTACCGACACGGGCGGCTCCATTCGCCAGCCTGCTGCACTGACCAACACTGTCGGCGTGAAGCCGACCTACGGCACCGTGTCCCGCTACGGCCTTATTGCTGCTGCTAGCTCTCTGGACCAGGCTGGCCCGACGGCTCGTACGGTCCTAGACACCGCCTTGCTGCACGAAATCATCGCCGGCCACGATTCCTTCGACGCGACCTCTGTGGACAAGCCGGTCGCTCCGGTCGTTGAGGCCGCTAAGGAAGGCGCAAACGGTGACCTCTCTGGTGTGAAGGTCGGACTCATCAAGCAGTTTGAGCGTGATGGCTGGCAGGACGGCGTCATGGAGGCCTACCATGCTGCCGTTGAGCAGTTGAAGTCCCAGGGCGCTGAAATGGTTGAGGTCGACTGCCCGCACTTCGACGATGCCCTGGCTGCTTACTACCTCATCATGCCGTGTGAGGTGTCTTCCAACCTGGCTCGCTTCGACGGCATGCGCTACGGCCAGCGCGTCGGCGACGACGGTACCCACTCTGCTGAAGAGGTCATGTCCCTGTCCCGTGCCGCCGGCTTCGGCCCTGAGGTTAAGCGCCGTATCATGCTGGGTACCTACGCCCTTTCCGTCGGTTATTACGACGCCTACTACTTGCAGGCTCAGCGCGTGCGTACGCTCATCGCCCAAGACTTCGCTCGTGCCTTCGAGCAGGCCGACGTTCTAGTATCCCCAACGACGCCGACCACAGCCTTCAAGCTGGGCGAGAAGGCTGAGGATCCGATGGAGATGTACAACTTCGACCTCTGCACCTTGCCTCTGAACCTCGCGGGTGTATGTGGCATGTCCGTACCTTCTGGTTTGGCCTCCGATACCAACCTGCCGACAGGCCTGCAGATCATGGCCCCTGCCTTCCAGGACGATCGCCTCTACAAGGTGGGCGCTGCTTACGAAGCCGGCCGCAAGTAACGCACGCTGAACTACTTCGAGCACCTCCCGACAGCCGCCAGACTCACCTCTGGCGGCTGTTGCTTTACCTACGGCCTCCTTCACTTCGGAACCGAGTGCATTTCACCCGACCCATCGCTTCGTCGTTTCACACGACGGGCCCATTTTTGAGGTTTGGGCTTTTGAGCGAGTTTTGGTTTGTCTTCGTCGTTTTATTCGACGGCTGGGGGTTTAGAAGGGGATGTCGTCGGTGGTGTCGGTGTTTTCGCCGGTTTGGGCTGCGGCTTCTGTTGCTTCGGTTTCTTCTGCTTGGGTTTGTTGTTGGTGGTAGTCGTCGAGGGCTTGTTTGAGTCTTTGGGCTTCTTCTCTTATGCGTGTGCGGGTGGTGGTGATGTGTTGGCCAACGGTTTGGGCCCAGCGTTTTTGTTTAGGTGCTAGGGGTCCTTCTGGTTCGGTCATACACCAGGTGCCGTCTTGGAATAGCCAGATGATATCCCCGCTATTTGGGTCCAGAAGGTAGTGAAGAGTGCCATCGGTTTTCATGTTGTGATGCTTCTGGCACAAACACGCCAAGTTACTGGGGTGAGTGGCACCACCGTCGGCATAGTTGTGCCGGTGGTCTAGTTGGGTGTGGTGGGCTGGTTCAGTGCATCCGTCGATGCGGCAGGTGCCGTCTCTGCCTTCGACTTCTTTGCGCATTCCCACACCCGGGCGATAGGAATCTGTTTCCTCACTAGGTTTTGTCAGGTCGCGTTGTTTATCGTGCGGCATGGGGGTGGCTTTCCACCCAAAGCCCTCAACATAGGTTGGG